>JBEKMJ010000169.1:0-11733 GCA_050008575.1 Bryobacteraceae bacterium | reverse complement strand
ATCGTCACGTGGCCGAGCACGTCGACGCCTTGGACCTTGGCGGCCTTCTTGACGACTTGGCGCGCGCTTTCCAGTACCTGCCCGGTGATGCGGAGCAGTTCGCGGTACTTGGGCTCTTGCTGTGTGTGCCGCTGGGTGGCCGACATGCGTTCGAGTTCTTGCATGCGGCGGCGCGCACTACGGGTGCGATTGGTGAAGCCTTGCACCCCGCGCGGCAGTTCTCGATGGAGCTTGTCGACCAGTCGCGTGACGGTGCGCACGGTGTCCCACAGTAAGGTGGCATCGGTGGGGTAATGAATGTCGGTTTCCACCACCGTGGTGTCGACGCGCAACTGCTTGCCGTCTTCCAGGCCGAGCAAGCTACGGAAGGCCCGCTCCACGCCGGATAAGCTTTTGTAACTTGCTACGACCTGCTGGCTGGATAAGGCTTCCTTCTGGACACTGGTCCGGATGACATAGATTCCGTCCAGGCTTGCTTCACGCTCGATGTTGGCTATTTTGCGTTCATAATGAAGACTGTCCTCTTCGATGCGTAACTGAAAGTGCTTGCCCATCTTGTAACGGTTTAGAATTTTGCCTGCGCGCAATCCGATGTTTTGTTTGCCGCGCAGCCTGGGTGGCCGCGGCGATCTTCTCCAGTTGCTTCTCGGTGGCAGCCAGCAGATCGGGCCTTTTGCGTGCGCGCTCTTCGGCCAGCAGCGGATTGAAGCAAGCGATCAAGCGTTCACCGGGGAAGTCGGGGTGCGCGTCAAGAACCACTGGGCTTGGCTCGGCATCTTCCTCTTCCAGGCGGGATCCAGGATGTGGCTGAGCGGCACATACTCCTTGTCGACAGGCTTCCTATGGACGATCCGGCGAGTGTCCCCGGTTTCCGCATCGGGCTTGACAACGAAGCAGATCCGGCCAAAGTCGATCTCCCGCCCGGCGTCATTCTCCCTTCTTTCGGCCTTGAACGCCTGATAGATGACGGAGAGCCGCTGCTGTCCGTCGATGACGAACAAGATGGTTTTGTGCTTGGGATTGAAGGGTGGCAGGACACCGGTCGACTGCTGGATCAGGTTTGCCGACTTGTGGTCCATCTCCCAGAGGAACAAGGAGCCGATCGGCATCTGGTAATAGATGCTGTCGAGCAGTTTGGCTGCGCGCCCGGCATCCCATACAAAGTTGCGTTGCAGTTTCGGAATCGCGAACTTGTGCTCGTGCAGAAGTGGATCGCGGAGGTCGCCGATCTTATGAGTCTTTAGGATGGGCGCCTTCATTGGTTAGACCTCGTCAGTTGGTCAACTGCATCGGTGCTGGTCGCCATTGTTAATGCGAGGCTCAACGTATCAAAACTTACGAAACTCTGCAACGCTCCACATCGAGCGGCGGGAAGGTCGCTGGTGCAGACCGGATGGGACGCGCCCCCGCCGATTCGCGCGGCTACAGATCGTACGCCTCCAGCGCCCATCGCGTCGCCCATCCGCCCGCCGGCGGTCGCGGCGGCGGGCGACGGGCGGCGGGCGTGGCAGCCGGCATCAGGCTGCGCGAAGCGCCGGCCATGCTCGTCTGTATAGCAGAGACTCGCTGCAGGCGGCGCGCTGATCCTATGCGCCACGCTCGCCAACGCGTGGTGGCAGAGCCGGCCCGCCGCCCGCAGTCACTGAGTTAATATAGCTGTCTCGGCCAGGGAAGAACGGTCCACGGATGGAGACGGAGGGGTCCTGCACATAGAGTCGTAGGGCCGGAGCAGCGCGTCACGAGTCCAAGGCGGCGCCCGGAGTTACGACCGCAGCCGGCTGGCTTTGGCTGACCGGTACGGCCTGAATTTGCATCGAAGAGGAGGCATTTATGAATATGACCATCGAAAGACGGAAAATCGGTGCCAGAGGTCGCCCGAGGGCGCGTGGATTGCGAAGGGGCCTGCTGGGGCTGGCGTGTCTGGCAGCCGCCACCGGGGCGGCGTCGGCGCAGATGACGGAGGTGGTTCTCCACAACTTCTGCTCGCTAGCGAATTGCGCCGATGGGGAGACACCCTATGCCGGCGTCATCCGCGATTCGGACGGCAACCTATATGGCACCACCGTTTACGGCGGCGCAAACGGCGGTGGAGTGGTGTACAGAGTGGACACCTCCCGCCACGAGACGGTGCTATACAGCTTTTGCTCGCTGGCGAATTGCGCCGATGGGGAGGAACCCTGTGCCGGCGTGATCCGCGATTCGGAGGGCAACCTATATGGCGCCACCGAATACGGCGGCGCAAACGGCTTTGGAGCGGTATACAAAGTGGCACCTCCGGCAACGAGACGGTGCTATACAGCTTTTGCTCGCTGGCGAACTGCGCCGATGGCGAGCGACCCATGGCCGGTGTGATCCGCGATTCGGACGGCAACTTATACGGCACCACTTATTCCGGCGGTGCAAATGGCGGTGGAGCGGTGTACAAAGTGAACACCTCCGGCGAGACGGTGCTACACAGCTTTTGCTCGCTGGCGAACTGCGCCGATGGGCAGGCGCCCGTAGCCGGCGTGATCCGCGATTCAAAGGGCAACCTATATGGCACTACCGACTACGGCGGCGCAAACGGCGATGGAGTGGTGTACAAAGTGGACACCTCCGGCAGCGAGACGGTGCTATACAGCTTTTGCTCGCTGGCGGATTGCGCCGACGGCCCATATCCCCTAGCTGGCGTGATCCGCGATTCGGAGGGCAACCTATACGGCACCACCATAAACAGCGCCGTAGACGGCGGCGATGGAGTGGTGTACAAAGTGGACAGCTCCGGCAGCGAGACGCTGCTATACAACTTTTGCTCGTTGGCGAATTGCGCCGATGGGCAGGGACCCACAGCCGGTGTGATCCGCGATTCGGAGGGCAACCTATACGGCACCACCGAGAGCGGCGGCGCACACGGCTATTATGGAGTGGTGTACAAAGTGGACACCTCCGGCAGCGAGACGGTGCTATACAGCTTCTGCCCGATGGCGAGCTGCGCCGACGGCCGATATCCCTTTGCCGGCGTGATCAGGGATAAGGCGGGCAACCTTTATGGCGCCGCCTCCAGCGGCGGCAGGAATGACAATGCGGGCGTCGTGTTCAAGCTCAAGCCGTAGCTCCTGGCAATGGGGAAGCGGAGCTGCAACGCTACATGAACCTCCGCCGGCGCGCCATTCTTGTCCGAACTTGCTGAAACCCCTGCCGCTGCCCTGCTCACGCGCCGGCGCAGCGGCAGCGTATTGCGCGCGACCTACGGCTCGTTACGCCTCCAGCGCCAGTCGCTCGGGCGTGGTCATCGCGTCGCGCGGCGCGCGCCATCGCGGGCGGACGGAGGCCCTGGTCTTGGACACCATCTCCTCTCCGTTCGCGCGCCCATCCGCCCGCCGGCGGTCGCGGCGACGGGCCGCGGGCACCGGATGTGGCCGCTGGCGTTGGGCTGCCGCGAAGCGCTGGCCGTGCTTCCGGGGTGCGAGCGGCGCCGGTCCGAAGCCGCGGCGCTCACGATGGGTCACGTCGAGCGGCGGGATGGCCGGCGGGGCGTGGAGGGCGTACGGCCGCCGGCGCGGGCGCTCTCGCGGCGGATGAAAGCCTGGCCTCGGACAGGACGTGCAGCTACGTGTCGATACTCAGCCATTGTTCTTCTCTGCTGCGGTGTTATGTTATAGAAGCTTCAAAACCTCGATCATGGAATCCACCAGGCTGAACGTGATCCATAGGCACACGCACGTCACCCCCACAGCCGCCGCCGCTACGGCGGATTCCAGCATGATCGCCACTTCCACTCCCTTTTTCATAGCGTCTCCTTTTCGGCGGCTCGCATACCAAAGCAAACGCACCGCCAAAGCTGGTACAGCTTGACGGATTAGCGCAAGTCTCTGCTAACCCAGCCAGTTGCGAACGCACGCCGAGCCCGCGCCGCCTTCATCTGGCTGCCGGAGTCAATCTCCAGGTGAATCCGGTAACCAAAAGGTGAAATTGACAGAGAGAGAATGTGAGCGGCAGGGCGCAGCCTCTTGTATGCCACGGGCGAGCAACAGGAAAATGATCTTGACGCGTCCGCCTGCGCGCCTACCGCTCGCACCCTCCAGCGCTAGTCGCCCCTCGTGCCGCCCATCCACCCGCTGGCGGTCGCGGCGACGGGCAACGGGCGGCGGCAGGAATTCAGGCACCAGGCTGCGCGAAACGCCAGCCACGCTCCTGGGCTACAGGCTGCGCCTGGTCCCGAGGCCGCGGCGCTCACGATGGGGCGCGTCGAGTGGCGGGATGGCCGGTGGTGCATCGTGGAAGGGGGCACGGGCGCCGGGGCGGGCGGCGCCCCAAGTACATCTTGGATCATCGCCCATTGGTTAACAGGTGGACATGATACACAGATCTTCTGTCCAAAGACATTGATCCGGTAGGCGGTCGCCTGTACCAGCCCCTCGAACGGGGTTGCTGTTGGGCCTACCCTAAGATCGCGCGCAGGGCCAACCGGAATCGCTCCCACTTTGAAAGGCGTTGGTGATATATGCAGGTTTCACACGTCGGCGCCACCAATACTGGCGGTTTTCCCCGATCCGCTTTGCCGCGGGAGTTACCGGTATTGCCGGTTTCAACACTCCCGATCGACATCATGTCGTGATTCGTGGAAGTCGCGCGCATGTTGAGTTCGCCGGCCGGCAACGTTGTCTTCTGTAGGGGGGATTCGAAGGGGACCGCGGCAGCCGCCGGTCGCATAAAGCTGGTTCCCAGTAGCACGACCGCGCCAGCGGCCAGGATCATCGTCTTTTTCGTTCTCATTGTTTTTCTCCTTTTGCTCTCCGGCGCCATGTTTTCTTCTTGTGCATCTGGCCCTTCATCTGGAATAAGCGATAGCCCGGGCCCAAAACTTGAAAGGGAGGTCAAAGAATTTTACGGGTAGGCGAGGTTTTTGGAACACCCCCGTCCAAACGGGCGGTGAGAGGTCCCAGGTTACCTCGCCTGTTTCAAACTTAGCGGGACGAAGCGGTCGCGGCGGTCCGCTCGAGCGCGGCCTCTACTTTCGCCGGACGCTCTTCAAGCGATCGGATCTGCTCCGTCTGCGCTGCGATGGTCGCATTCTGCTTCTGCAGTTCGTTCAGCAGCATGGAGTCCAGCACCTGATACTTGACGGTCTCGATCTGACCACCGGCCGAACGCGCCACGAGATCCGGATAAACCTCCGCCACCTCCTCGGCGATCAGCCCGTATTGCATCGGCTTGGACCCATCGTTGAACGCCTGCTTGTAGCGGAATGTTACCGGCCGCAGACGAAGCAACCCGCTGCTGGCGTCGCGCATGTCCTGGATGTCTTC
Organism: Bryobacteraceae bacterium; assembly: GCA_050008575.1. Taxonomy (GTDB): domain Bacteria; phylum Acidobacteriota; class Terriglobia; order Bryobacterales; family Bryobacteraceae; genus Bog-159. The sequence goes on along the minus strand of JBEKMJ010000169.1, from coordinate 6,445 downwards.
CTTGTATCGCCGGGACGAGGAGATGGTGCCCAGGTTTCCGTTGGAGTCGATCATAACGGGCACGGCGTTGTTGGCGCTGGTGGTGGTGCCGTAGATGCCCGCGATGAATGCGGAGGTCTGGAGTCCCGCCTCTCCGATGCGGATTGTACCGGCGTCGGCGGTAAAACCTGCGCTGCCGATCTCGATGTTATGGCTGCCGGCGGCGATAGACCCCCCGGCTTCATACCCGAGGCTTATGTTGTTGCTCCCGGTGGTGTTGTTGTTCAGCGTCTCAGTACCGATGGCCGTGTTGTAGCTCCCGGTGGTGTTGGCGTACAGCGCGAGGGAACCGATGGCCGTATTGAAGCCCCCAGTGGTGTTGATTTGCATAGCTTGGGCACCGGTGGCCGTATTGCCGAACCCGTTGTTGCCCTCCAGCACGTTGTAGCCGCTGGCTGTATTGGAGGCCCCGGTGGTGTTGAAGGCCAGGGCCGAGCTGCCGGCGGCGGTGTTGTTGTAGCCGATGGTGTTGGCCGCCAGGGCCTGGGAACCGCTAGCCGAATTAAAGTACCCAGTGGTATTGGCCGCCAGGGCGCCGAACCCCTCGGCAGTGTTGTTGTACCCTGTCGTGTTGCCGGCCAGCGCCTGGTAACCGGTAGCTGTGTTTTCGATACCGGTAGTATTGGCATAGAGCGCCCGGTAACCGCTAGCCGAATTATCGAACCCAGCGGTGTTGGCTTGCAGGGCGCCGAACCCCTCGGCAGTGTTGTTGTACCCGGTCGTGTTGCCGGCCAGCGTCTGGTAACCGGTAGCTGTGTTTCCGCCACCGGTAGTATTGGCATAGAGCGCCTGGTAACCGGTGGCTGTACTGCTGGACCCGGTAGTATTGGAGTAGAGCGCCTGGTAACCAGTGGCTGTGCTGTTGGCTCCGGTGCTGTTGGTGCTCAGGGCCTGGTAACCGCTAGCCGTGTTGCTGGAACCGGTGGTGTTATTGGTTAGCGCGTTCTGACCGGTGGCCGTGTTGCTGGACCCGGTGGTGTTCCAGAATAGCGCGCCCGCGCCGCTAGCCGTGTTCACAGCTCCGGTGGTGTTTTCGAACAGAGCGCCATAACCGGTGGCCGTATTGTAGCCCCCGGTGGTGTTGGAGCCTAGCGCGTAGGTGCCGCCGGCTGTATTGTTGCCCCCGGCGGTGTTGGCGTACAGGGCCTCGAAACCGCTAGCCGTGTTGTAGGCTCCGGTGGTGTTGGCTTGCAACGCGTAGGCACCGCTCGCCGTGTTTGAGAAGCCGCTTGTATTGACATGAAGCGCATTATCGCCGACAGCGGTAGTGGCTCATTTCAAACTGAGCCACTACCCCGACAGCCGTGTTTTGGCTTCCGGTCGCACTGGGCGGCAGAGACCCCAAGCCCGCGCTGAAGTTGCTTGCCGTGGCCTGAACTACCGGAACACCCCCTATGTCGAAGCCGGTGGTCGCGTTGACCACGCTGCCCTGCACCTGGCCGCTCGCAGTGATATTTCCCGTCAAGCCCTGATTCCCCGTGAAGTTATTGGCAGCACTCAACAGGGGTACCTTGGTCGTGTCCACAGAGAGCGGCGTCGTGCTGGCGCCCAGCGCCACCGCACCACCGCCGGTCAAGCCGGTGCCCACCGACACTGTTAGCGACGAATTTGCCAGCATGGCGTTGCCGACGCCGCCCGGGGCGATGCTCAGCGCCCCGCTCGTAGTGATCGGTCCGCCCGTCAGTCCCGCGCCACTGCCTACGCTGGTGACAGTACCACCGCCCGTGCCCGGAAACGTCTGCCCGGCGGCAAAGGCGATCTGTCCGTTGCTGGCGATCTTGAGTCCAGTCTCGGCGGGCACGCCGGTGCCCGATCCGTATAGAAGGTTCAAGGCGCCGCTGGCCGTCGCGGTATCGTTGCCTACCGCTTCAGCCCGTAGCTGAAATGTCTGTGCTACCGGCGCGCTAAGGCTGCTGTTGAACGCCGAAGCCACCAGATCCAAGGGTTCCGAGTTAATGCCTGCGGTGGCCGTCGCCGTGCCAGTAGCCGGCAATGTCGTCGCGCCGCCCAGCGTGGTGGCGCCGTTGACGTCTAGCGTGGAGGTGGGTGTCGCCGTGTTGATGCCGATCTCGGCGGTGACGCCCGTCCCGGACTGGAACAGTACCGAGCTGCCGAGCCTGGTCGCGGTGCTCCAGAGCGGGATATAACCTGCGGCGCCGGAGCCGCCCACTGCCGCGGTGGCGTCGGCTGGGGGCGCGACCGATGCCGGCGTGACGATTGACGCGGCAGCAGCCGAACCCGTAGCCGGCCCGGCCAGCACGAAGGCCGAAGGCGGAAGCCCGCCGATAGTCTCGGCATCCCCGGCCTTCAAGGCGTACGGGGCGCTGACCAGCAGGACCCTCGGCAGTTCTGCCTGCCCTTGGACCCGCACTCCCACCCAGTGCGCTTGCTCGCTGGTAAAAAGCTCGGCTGGCAGCCCCTCGGATTTGGTTGAGCCCAGCAGAACCGTGTAGCGCCCGCTACTGTCGGCGGTGACGTTCTGCACCTCCTGCCAAAGCGGTGCGTTGCCGGTTTGCCCTGAGTACAGAGCGAAGGTAATGCCGGCCACGCCAGCCAGCGGAGCGCCGTCGGGGCCCTTCACCGTACCGCCGAAGCGGACCAGCCGCGGCAGGGCGGAAGCAGTTTCAGTAGAAGTCTGTGCGAAGGCCGGTTGGACCAGCGACAAACAAAAGGTGGCGAGTAGGACTAGCCAGCGGCGTTTCATAGGCAGTCTCCTGGTGCACTGAAATCGGATTCTCGGTTCAAGCAACGTTGTCATTCTCGTTCTCCTTGGTTCTCGGACGCCGCGTTATTCAACGTGCGTCCGGCCCTTCACTTGGAATAAGCGATGGCTGAAGCTCAAAACTTGAAAGGGATGTCAAGAATCTTCTCGTTAAATCAAGTACAAGGGTCCAAACTGGTTCGGCAGCGGTTGGGCGCCAAGGAGGCCGCATGGGCGAAGCTGGCCACGGCGAAGTCACCGAACTTCTCCTGGCGTGGAGCGGCGGGGAAACCACGGCCCTCGACAAAGTGATGCCGCCGGTTTATGCGGAACTGCACCGCCTGGCCCGCCGGTACATGTCGAGAGACAAACGGAGACTCGGACCCGGCCGCCCCCACGTTTTCGCCCCCAAATGGCAAATGTTCACCGCCCTGGCCTGGGTGGGCCTCCTTCGCAAACGCGTCCAGGCCCAAACGTTTGCGCTTCACGCTAAGACGGTTCAGTTACAGACCGCCCATCAAAGGACCCGCGAAGCGCTGCAGAAGGCGTGTGAGGCCGAGTCCCTGGACTTGGACGGCAAACGGATTCTCGAACTCATCGCCCGGGACGAGGCGGTGCATCTGATCGTCGACAACATCGCCGAAGCCGTGGTGGTACATTGCGAAGGCGCGGTCAGTGCGATCCTTTTAGAGGCGCCGGGGGGACCCCGGGTTTGCGCTGTGCCAGCCCTGCCTGCCGACTGGATGGAGGTATTGGGCCAGATTGAGGTACGTTTGGTTTCGTTCACGCCCGGATTCCGCGCCCCCAAACAGTTCTCGGACGACCCGGCGTGGGCGGCCTTCATCGATTCACAGAACTGTGCTCGTTTCCGGACGTTTTGCGCGGCGCCCATAACAGTGGATAGCGCCCCGTGTGATCGCCGCATTCTTCAGGAATGACACGCGCTTCGGGGATGTGCAAGGCCCGCAGCTTGGCTTTTGGTGCAACATCGCCGCGCTCGCCCTGGAGCGGCGGCGTCTGCACGACCAGTTGTCTTATCGCGCGCAACACAACGGCCTTACGGGGTTGCCAAACCGGGCGCTGTTCTACGAAAGGCTGGAAGGTGAGATTGAGCGAGCTTCGCATGGCGGTGGACTTCTGGGCGTGCTCTATTTAGACCTCGACGGCTTCAAACAAATCAACGACACGTACGGTCACGCCACCGGGGATGTGGTTCTACGGGAGACTGCCAAGCGCATGACCCAGGGTGTGCGCCGCGGAGATACGGTGGCACGCATCGGAGGCGACGAGTTTGTGGTGCTGTTGCCGATGCTCGGCCGGATAGAGGACGCCGAACAGATTGCGGATAAGATTGCAAAGGCCCTACGCGAGCCCATCTACGCGAACCAACAGCGTCTTTTCGGTCGAGGCGTGCGTCGGTATCGGTATCGGGCCGCTAAACGGAGACCGGCCGGATCCTTTGCTAAGATTCGCGGACGCGCGGATGCATGCGGAAAAGAGACGGCGACGGTGCGACGCGCCGGGCAAAGTCGCCGGAACAGACTTTGGAGGCGTTGCCTTCCACCAGCGTCTCTCTCAGACCCGACGAAGTATCTAGTAACTCAGAGGAATTACAGCCGCCCGCTCGGGCCCTCGTCAAGCTGCGCCACGTACCGCAACTCGGCGCGACCGCGCGACTGCTGCGCCTCAGCATATTCTTCGGCTGAGTAGAAACTTCTTCGCGCACCGTGTCAAGCGCCAGCGGCTTCTGGAGCGTCTCCCCCAGCCGCAACAGCCGCAGCACCGCCGCCTCCAAATCCGCGCCCCGCGCCCTCCGGCTTCTCCCTCGCCCCCGCAGCAGCACGGTCCTGCAATTCGCGACTTTCGCGATCACCACCGAACGCGCGATCTCCGAACTTCTCCGTCGCTGTTAGCCTCCAGGTAGAAATCTCTCCGGACGCCCATCCCCTGCGCGTCCGTTTGAGGCACCGGAAACGCGGGCCGTACTGGCCTGGCCCGCCCAATGCCCGCGCCTTACGGGCATCAACGCACCTCAACCCTCTTCTCGCGACTTCCGTGACGAGTGTAGTGCGGCGGTTTTGGAAAGCTACCCGGCACTAAGAGCTGTTTTATTGCCAAGCTGTTTTGTTTTTGGCAAAACGCGTATCTGCCTTGCTCGTGCGCGCCAGAAAATTCTCCGTGATGTGCGCGGCGTTCTCTTTAGTTATGGAAACAGGATGTTCTCATCTGATTGACCGGGAAATCTGTAATATACAAGCATGGCGCATTACACTCACCGATGCCGTGCCGAGGGTGCTGGCAGTGCTGTTTCTTGTACCCTTGGCCGCTGGAGACGTGCCAGAAGACGTATTGATGCACGGTCCCTGAGCGGGGTAGCTTCTGCGAGGAGGCCGGTACGCGTGATGCTGACGGGCCAGGCCGATCTGTCGGATGCGATCGCGGCCGTCAACCAAGGGCAGGTGTTTCGATTCCTGACCAAGCCGTGTCCGCCCGAAGTACTGGTGCGCACCCTGGGGGCGGCACTCGAACAACACCGGTTGATTACGGTTGAGCAGGAGCTGTTAGAGAAGACCCTCCATGGCGCTATTGGGGTGTTGAGCGAGATTCTGAGCTTAGTGAATCCTCCCGCGTTCGGCCGGGCGAACCGCATCGCCCGATACGTGCGGCACATGGCCGAGAAGCTGAAGCTGCCGGAAGTGTGGCAATTCGAACTCGCTGCCATGCTCTCGCAGATTGGCTGCGTGACCGTCCCACCGGATGTTTTGGATAAGTTTTACGCTGCGGAGCCGCTGAGTCCACCAGAAGAGAGAATGCTCTTCTCGCAGAGCATGCTGGGCTGTCATTTGCTCGCGAGAATCCCGCGCCTGGAAGCCGTGGCGGCCATGATCGCTGGTCAAAATACTGCGTGGCGTCACCGGACCGGCCCGGAGGCTGTGGCCAGCGGAGCTCAGCTGTTGAAGGTGGCGTTGGACTTTGATGAGTTCCTGGTCCGTGGAGCCGATGCGGAGTCGGCACTCGCACGGATGCGAACCAGTAAGGACTACAACCCGGCTTTCCTGTCGGCGCTGGAGGAGTTCCAGGTGGAAGCGCTGCGCAGCGAATCGCGAATGGTGGACCTCGCCCATCTTCGTACGGGAATGATCATCAAGGTGGATGTGCGGAGCAAGAGTGGCCTTCTGTTGCTGGCCAATGGACAAGAAGTCACGGACTCGGCGATCACGCGATTGAAGAGCTCCTCCTGGACCACCGGGGTGGTCGAACCGATTAGCGTGATCGTGCCTCATGGGGTATCGAAATCGGCGAATTTGCCGAGCGCGTCTCCTTTCCAATAATGGTTTGCCATACGCCGTTCACCACCGCGACCAGCGGGGTACCGTCCCGATCCGTTTCGAGCAAAGCGCGGCCGTGCAGAGTGGGAATCCCGGGCGGAGGGCCACCGCTGGAGCAGCGGAGGACCAGCGGAGGAAAGCAACGTTTCCGTCTTGCCAACTCCTTGGCGATGCGCAACTGGCCATAACTGTAGTTTGCGGGGGCGTAAAGCCGAACGCGATACTGACCTCTGGTTCCACAAAGATTTTGGTTTGCTGCCCCCACGCCCTCCTGGGTGCAGCAGGCGAGCAGGAGGACTTTCGCTGGTTATTTGCCTGCCACCAGCAGTGCGTCGGGACTTGCGATCAGCACCGATGCGCAAAGGATTGCGTATCG
>JBEKMJ010000168.1:0-11985 GCA_050008575.1 Bryobacteraceae bacterium | reverse complement strand
TTTGGTTCAAATATTACTGGAATCGGCGGGCATCGATATGTTGTCCGTGGATAGTTGCGAGGGTGCGATCCTGGCCTTGCGGTACACGCAGCCACGCTTGCTGTTGGTCGATCTGGGCCTGCCGGATCGCTGCGGGTTGGAGATAGCGCGAGTAGTGCGCGGATGGTGCGACTATCCGCACATTCCGATTGTGGCGCTGACCGCCAGCGCGGAAAGAGCCGGGGCGGCATGGCGGGCAGGCTTCTCCGGGTTCATCGCCAAGCCGTTTGCGCCGAAGACGTTTCAAACCATGGTGAAGAGTTGGGTGGCGGCGCTGACGCATTGATCAATTCACGTAGCGGAAAGTGCGCCACGGGCTGGGATTGCCGCGTTGGCCGCGTGCGTTCACGGGCCAGACGCGCCAGCGGCCGGGCTGGGCGCCGACAAAGTCGAAGGTAGTTTCGGTGGCGGCGACTGGATACGCGGAGCCCGGGATGCCCTGGGATTCGGTGTGCCAGGCCTCCCGATCCATGTAGTCCCACTCCAAGATGTACGAAACCGCGCCGGGGCTGGGCTCCCATTTGCAGGTTACGCGGCGGGGATAGCCGTCGAAATAGCCATCGAAGATGGCGTGATCGGGCGGCGAGATCGGCTGCGGCGCGGGCAGCGTAGCGTCCTGAGCTTCAGGCGGCGAGATGGTCTTGGCGCGGGTCAAGGTGGGACGATTCTCCGGCACAGACTGGCTAGTCGCCAGCTCGAAAACGCCGGTGACCTCTTCCGGACTGCCGTCGCGCATGGCGGGGCGAAAGCGCCAGCCGGCCATTTCCAGCAAGGCATGCTCGGTCCAATCCTGGTTATTGGTATCGAGTGTTTGAAAGCGCATGGGTTGGCCAACCGGGCCGACGGTGAGGCGCACGCGCAGAAACGAATCGGCGGGAATCTCGGGGTTCGACGGGATTTGGCCCTCGAGCAACTCGGGTCTTGACACGTCCGCGGGGAGGCTGAAGTTGAGACGCGCGGTTTGCCCGTGATGGGGTTTGTCCAGGACGGAGAAGTGGAGGTCCACATGGGTGGGTGCAGGGAAGGGCTTGCCCTCCTTTGTGCCGGGCTCGAAGCGCCAGGATGAGATGGTGCGGGCGGCGACTTCATCGAGGCCGAAGCCGGCGCCGCGGACGATCCGGATGTCACGCGGAACGCCGTCTTCGCCGACCACGAGACTCACGTTAATCGTTGCATTCACGCCGACGCGGCGGGCTTCTTCGCTGTACTCCGGCTCGGATCGGAAGATCACGCGCGGCGGGCGGGCGCTCCAGGTTTGGGCGAACAGGAGAACCGGGACGCTTGCGGCCATGAGGCGGACTGCCACTGTGGGAAACAGACGTTAATACAGGGCCTGCGGTTGCGGCGTTTCTCTCCCTCTTTCAAGCGCCTCAAGATAGCGTTTTGCGCCCGACGCCATGAGGCCCATGTCGGTGGGTCCCTGGAAGAGCAGGAAGCCTTGCTCCATGTAGCGTTTGGCACTCTCCGGATTGGCGGCGGGGCGGCCCAGGAACTTACCGTGGCGCTGGCCGGCTTCGGCGATGCGCGCGATGGCGGCGCGCAGCTTGGGGTCGTCCTGATTGCCGCGCAGGCCGAGCGAAAATGACAGATCGCTGGTGCCGATGAAGAGTGCGTCGACGCCGGGCGTGGCGGCGATTTCATCGATACGCTCGACGGCGCGCGCTTCTTCAATAATGATGATGACCATCACGTTGGCGTCGGCGGAATCGTGATAGTTGGCTTCGCCGGCGGGCCAGGTGGTGCGCGCGAGCACGGGCCCCGATCCGCGGCGGCCGGCCGGCGGATAGCGGCAGGCGGCGGCGGCTTGCGCGGCCAGTTCGGGCGTGCTGGTGAAGGGGAACATGACGCCGGTTACGCCGGCATCCAGCACGCGCTTGGCGGTCCAGATTTCGTTCACCGGCACGCGCGCGAAGGTGAGCGCGGGCAGGCCGCGGGTGGCCAGCACAATGTTGCGCAGAGTTTCAAGGGTGATAGGCGAGTGTTCCATCTCGACCCACAGAAAATCGAAGCCGAGCGCGGCGGCGTGGGCGGCGACGTCCGGGTTGGCGACTGTGATGGTGGCCGCGACGACAGGCAGCCCTTCGCGGAGGCGTTTTTTGACGGGGTTTTCCCAGGGTGTATTCATTTTTTGATCAACCAGACTTCGGCTACTTCGCAGCCACGGCCGTTGCCGCCGAGGCCGGCTTCACGATACCAGGAGAGGTCCAGGGTGCCCAGCGCGGTGGCGGCGCGGGGGATGTCGAATTCGATGGGGCGGACGGGTTGAGGCTTGAGCATGAGGGGATGGATTTCGAAAACCGACGGGCGGGTCTGGAGACCCGCCGCAGGCGTAGACGCCTGCCCCACGAGGCGGATTTTGCGGCCCGGACTGTCGCCTGCGTAGACCACGCGAATGCGATACTGCGCCGATGGATCGAGACCTGAGTAGCGCATTTGTAAAGGCTCATCGTAGAACGATTCGGCATAGGTCCACCAGGACCGGGGCCAGTGAGGGCGATATTCGAGACTGACGCTGCCGCGCAGTAGATGGGGCTGGCGCGCGGGGTCGCCCAGATCGTCGTAGAAACCGCCGGGGCCGGGATCGGTCCAGTTCAGGATGCGATCGATGGTGGCGGGGTCGGCGGGGGCGTCGGCGAACTGGCGCTCGAGCCACAGGCGGTTGTTGAGGGGGACGTCGAGAGTGTCGAGGGTTGCGCCGCGATCCACGCCGATGGCTTTGTAACGCGGCACGCTCAACTGCATGCCGATGGATTGAAACAACGCTTCGGCGAGCTCGAAAATGCGCGCGTGCCATGCGGGGGCGACCGGCTGCTGCACGGCGCGGTCCAAGATGGCTGCTGCGGCGGCGGTGTCGCGCGACTGGCGCAACTTGTGCATGGCTTGGTCTTCCAATGTTGTTTCGTTGAGCAGACGCTGGCGGGTGTAGGCGTCGTAATAGGCGCGATAGAGCGCCTGCTGGAAGCGCCAGTTGCGCAGCACGGGGGGCGGCGCGGCCTGCTCCATGGCCTGGAATTGAGCGAGCGTGCCATCCACGCCGGTGTTGGCCGCGAGCTGTCCGTGCCAATTGCGCTCGAGCGCCAGCAAGCCCTGCGCGAAGCTTTCGTGGAACGCATCGCCGATGAAGTAGCGGCTGTACTGGCGCAGAATATCGGTGACATCCTGGTCCGGATTCCAGCCCAGCGCGCTCCATACGAATTTGTTCACATCGTCGTTGGAGCCTTCGGAGTAGCTGATGAACCCGATGGTGAGCGGCTGGAAGAGGCGGAAGATGCGCGCCTCTTCGAGGGGGCGCGGATTGATGCTTTCGCGGCCTTCGGTGAGCGCCCAGGCGGGGTCCCAATCCGGGACCGGAAACTGGCACTGGATGTTATGGGTGATGTCGGGATAGTGGCGGATGGGATAGCGCGCTGGCACGGCGGCGCGCAGGTCGGGCAGGGGCATGCGGTTTTGCGGCCCGAAGACGACGCCCGAGAGCCAAGCGGGCTGCTGGTTGCGCAGGATGGCGAGGAATTCATCCAGCCAGGCCTGGTTGAAGCTTTGCGGCGAGACCCACATTTGCGCGCGCGGATGGTAACGATGCAGGACTTCGGTCTCTTTGGCGAGCAGCGCCATCAGCGGCTGGGGGGCGGTGTGGCCGGGATCGCCGCCGGGCACGAATACGGCGTCGATGCGCGGCAGTTGGCGGAAGACCTCGCCCCATTCGTGGAGGGCGGCTTCGACGGTGGCGGGGTCGGTGTAATCGCGGTCCATGGCGGGATACCAGATCCAGACGTCGAGGCCATAGGCGTCGAGCAGGCGGGAGAGCTCGATCATCATGCGCATGGGCGGGAGGGGGAAGTGCGGGCTGTCGGCGGCATCGTCGGAGCGCGGCGGGATCAGCTCGACCGCGTTCGAGCCGAAGACGGCGAGGTCGCGGATGTATTGCTCGAAGACGGGGACGGACCAGGCGTCGTAGGTATTGGATTTCGGACGGTAGCCAAGTTGGTGGCCGCGTAATGGGTAGCGAGGGGCGCTCTGTTCGGCGAAATTATCGGGAAGGTGGACGGAGCCGCGCGCGATGCGCAATTCGCGGAGGAGGCGGCCGATGCCGAACAGGATGCCGCGGGCGTCGTTGCCGGCGATGGTTACTGTGTGGGCGGCAGTTTGGATGCGGTAACCTTCGGCGGGGCCGGTAGTGCGGGCGATTTCGATGGTTGTGGGGGCTGAGGTGGGTTGCGCGGCGGTGTCCCAGCGGATTCCGGAGCGCTTGTCGACTTCGTCGATCAGGAGTTCGACGGCCTTGGCTTCGGAGGCCGTGAGTGCGGGGGGAGTTACGAGAGTGGCGTGGGTCAGGTCCAGCGCGGCGGCGGGGGCTGTCAGGGCGGCGATAAGGAGGGGGATGGCGAGTCGGGGCACGAATCAAATTGATAGCATATTACAGGGCAGGCGCTCTGTCTGCGGCGGCGTCCCAGGTCGCCTAATCGGCCGCGCGCCCAATGCCGATGTTTGATTTGTGGAGCTCCTTAGGAAGCGCCCTGATACAATGAACCAAATCGAATTGCCATTCATGGCTAAACAGAGCGCCAAAGCCGGGATCCAGGAAGCCGGTTACAGTCCGCTGGGGTCCGTGTGGGACGGCGACGATTCAGAACTGCCGGAAAGCATGCTGGCGTTCTATCCGCGCCAGCGTCCAAAGCTGATTCTGGATGCCACCATCAATGGCGGCAGGTTCTGGCGAGGTAGCAAGAGGCCCGTTTTCGGTGTGGATATCGAGATTCTACACCACCCGGATGTGGTCGCCGACAACACGAATATGCCTTTCCGGGATGAATCCGTGGATGTCGTCGTGTACGACCCGCCTCACATTCCGAATCAGGGAAAGGATAATGAGAAAGATTTCAACGTGCGATTCGGGCTTGTACTGCGATCGTCGAAAGAGAACCAGTACACTTTTACTCATACGTACCCGCCGTTCGTCCGGGAGGCGTACCGCGTCCTGAGGCTGGAAGGAATCCTGTTCTGCAAAATCACCGACTACATTCATCATCACCGTTACAATTGGGCGCACGTCGATTTCATCGAAGCTGCGCGAAAGGCCGGCTTCCGCGCGTGCGATTGCATTATCAAGATCCGGAACGGTCCGATCATCGATCCGAAATGGAAAAACGCGCACCACACTCGGAGGCAGCATAGCTACTGGCTCATATTTCGGAAGTCGTCAAAGTGCGAGTAGCGCTTCATGAAGAAGCTCCCATCAGGCGAGGCTGACGCTCGGCTCCAAGAGCCAATCCCAGTTCTTAGGCCTGCCACCCAGATCGACTTCTACGCCCGCCTTCAGGCGGTGAAAGAGCGGTATCTCCATAATGCGTTGAAGGAAACGATTGAAGCTGCCACGTTTGATCTGCCTACTCTCGATGGCGAACTGGCGTTGTTCGCAGACGCCACGAGCCTCAAGCGTCTGGCATCATTTCATCTCAGGGGCGAAACGTTCCTCCCGGTTCCGTACCTCCTGAAGCGTAATGCTCACCTTCTTGGGTACTACCGGCTCTTGTATGGGTTTTCGTGCAAGGCTTTCTACGATCAAGGGCCTTTCAAACGGTTTCAGCGGATGGAGGACGATGGCCTCGTCGACCCGCGCACCGAACCGTCCCTTCCTACGCTTTGCCGTAGCCTACGCGCCACCGGTGGCATGCTCGTTGAGGCAATCAAAAGCGTGTCGCTCGGGACAGTTTTTGAACTCCAACTCCTAACGCTCGGGCCGCAATTCAAAGGCGGCGGCAATGTGAAGGTCGGGCAGGGCGCGATTGATACGTTCTTCACGCTGCTGAAATCGCTGCTCTCGCCATACAATCCCAAAGTCAAAGGCCGCCAACTTGGGTTCGTGAATGACTCGAAGCTCCGCGTTGTGGTCCGCGTGGCCTCCGACCCAGACGTGAGTATCACACAGCAACTCGACGCCGAGGAGCGGAAGTTGGTCGCGATCGAACTGAAGGGGGGCACGGACGCCTCTAATATTTGGAATCGCCTCGGGGAGGTGGAGAAGAGCCACCTCAAGGCCAAAGCGAAAGGTTTCAACGAGCTCTGGACGGTGACGAGGGTGGATCTGACGACCGTCCCTGCGTTAGAGAACAAGGCGAGAGCGCAATCGCCCAGCACCACGCGGTTCTTTTTCCTCGACCGAATCGTCGATTCTACTACCCCGGAGGCTGTGACCTTCAGACAAGTACTGGGCTCGATGATGGGTGTACGGCTTGCGCCCTGAGGCGGGGGGCGCGGGATCCACCCCCGCCCAACTCCAGTGTAGGCGAGGCGGCATGGTCAGTCGAATCGAGGAGGTGGTTCAATGGGCCGGGGGGCGGGACGAGTGAATCCTGCACCTGACGCGCACGATGAAGAGATGCCGATGTTTAATCCGCCGCACTCCGGCGAAATCATACGCCCGAGATCACTGAGGCGCACAACCGGACCGTGACCGCCGCCGTCAAGCTGCTGGGCGTATCGCGTCAGGCACTCTCCAGCTTTCCGAATGGACAGGCGGACTTGGTTTGAGGAAGAGCGGGGCTCAAGCCCCGCGCGGGCTGAAGCCCGCCCCCCCACTCCATCTTGGGCAGGGTGGAGTCTCACGATGCTAGATTGAAATGAGATATGCGAGCTTGCTGCGTTCGGGCACTGCTGTTGGCGCTGGCGTTGTCGATGTACTTCCGCGCACAGGAAAAAGGCATCGAGCCGGATTGGGACATTCGGCCGGTGCTGAAAGAAATCGCGGCGCACGCGCAGCGCCTGGTCCCGGTGCTGGAACAGGTCGACGCCAAGGAAATGGCGAAGAATGGCGCGCCGGACACATACATCACGCAGCTCAATGAGAGTAAGGTGCAGGCCAAGGCGCTGGCTACCGAGGCGTCGGCATTGGCCAACTCACCCGAAAAGCTTTCGGCCGATCTGGCCACCTTTTTCCGCTTGCTGTCGCTTGAAAAAACGCTGTTTTCCATTGAAGAGGGGGTTCGCAAATACTGGAATCCGGCGGTGGCGGACCTGCTGAACAGCCAGATGGCCGAGAACGGCGCGAACCGCGAGCGCTTCCAGCGCTATATCCTAGACCTGGCGGCCACGCACGAACAGGAATGCGCGGTGATGGATCACGAAGCGCAGCGTTGCCGCGGCATCCTGGCCAAGCAGCCCAACGCCGCTTCGAAGACGGAGAAGAAGTAGCATGCCGTTCAATTGCACGATCTGCGGAGAGGAATCCACGCGCATTTGCGTGTGGTGCACGAAGGACACCTGCGCGAACCATTTGTGCGCGAAATGCGGGCGATGCAGCGATTGTTGCGAGTGCGAGGTGCCGCTGGATGAGGCGGCGCATGCGGGCCCGGCAGTCCACGAGTCCGCGCCGGTTCCCGAGGCTGAACCGGCGGTCGAGGCTGCGCCGGTTCCCGAGGCTGCGCCAATTCCAGAGCCTGAACCGGTTCCCGAGGCTGCGCCAATTCCCGAGGCTGCGCCAATTCCAGAGCCTGAACCGGTGGTCGAGCCCGGACCTGTGCAGGAGGCCGCGCCGGTCGGGAGCGCGCCCATCGAACCTGCCGGACCCGAAGAACAGGCTTGAACAATGCGTGCGCTGTTGGTCGCCATGTTGATGGCCGGCGTTTCCACCGCTGCGGCCGCCGAGGCTATCTTCAATGTGAAAGATTACGGCGCCACCGGGCGCAAATCCGGCGATGCGGGGGCCGCTATTCAGAAGGCTCTCGACACAGCCGGCACAGCGGGCGGCGGCACTGTGTATCTGCCTCCCGGCGAATACACGTCGGGCACGCTGCATCTGCGCAGCCATGTGCGGCTGCTGATCGATTCCGGCGCGACGCTCTACGCCTCGCTCGAGAGCAAAGCCTTCGACAAAGCCGCGCTGCTCTACGGCGAGGGCGTGGATAACATCACCATCGAGGGGCGGGGCACGGTGGACGGCCAGGCGTCGTACATGTGGCTGCCCAACGGCGATTTCGACGACGCCTTAATCCGCGAGAACATGCTGCTGGCCTCCGCCCTGGCCAAGTCTTTGGGCAAACCCCTGATGCGGTCGTTTCCGGCGGGCTTTCCAACGGAGACCATGTACCCGCACCTGGTCCTGCTGCTGCGCTGTAAAGATGTGCGCATTGCCGGGTTGTCGTTCGTGCGTTCGCGAAGCTGGACCATCAACCCCTACGCCTGCGAGCGTCTGACGATTGACGGCATTTACGTGCAATCCAGCCTGAAAGAGGCGGTGTGGGCCGATGGCATCGATCCCGACGGATGCAAAGACGTACATATTTCGAACAGCACGATCGAGACGGGCGACGACGCCATCGTGCTGTGGTCTTCCAATATCTACGGACCGGCACTGCCGTGCGAGAACATTACGGTGACGAACTGCCGGTTGTCGTCGGCTTCCAGCGCGCTGAAGTTTTGCGATGGGAATATGAATTGCATCCGGCACGTGACCGTGGACAACACCGTCATCCGCGACTCGAACCGGGGCGTCGCCTTCATGCTCTACGACGGCGGCTATGTGAGCGACGTGGTGCTCTCGAACCTGACCATCGAATGCCGCCGCCACGATTGGTTCTGGTGGGGCGATGGCGATCCCTTCCATTTCGAAATCAAGCGGCGCAGCGAGGTGGATGGCCAGCCGCACCCCGATCAGCCGCCCGCTGGGTCGATTCGCAATGTGCTGATCCGGAACGTGGTGGCGCGGGGGCAGGGAACTTCGACGATCCACGGGCATCCGGATAGCTGGCTGGACGGCGTTAGCCTGGACAACATCAGACTGTTCGTGTCGAACGATCCGGATTCGCCGCTGCAGAAGACGGTGGATGCCATGCAAGTCCGGTGGGCGCGCAATTTGAAGCTGAAGGACGTGGAAGTGATCTGGGACAAGCCGGCGTCGGCGAAGTGGCAGAGTGCGCTGCGGGTGGAGGATGTGCAGGATTTGGAACTGGATGGGTTCCGGGGGAGGCCGGCCGCGGTTGGCGCGCCTGCAATCCGGTTTATGAATGTAGAAGACGCGACGGTGCGGAATTCGAACGCGCTTCCGGGCACGGCATTGTTTCTGGAGATTGCGGGGGCTAAGAGCCGCGGCATTCGGTTGATGGGTAACGATCTGGGGGCGGCGAAGACGCCGTATCGTGTGGGCGGGGGCGCTAAGGAAAGCGCCGTCGTACCGCGTTAGTTGTGCGGCGGGACTCCAGCACGGACGGCCGGGGGCCGTCACCAAGGGCGGAAAGCCAAAGGCTTGGGGGGCGGGATTTATCCCGCGCCTTCCTGCCCGGCCACCAAAAATAAGTCCCGTGGGTGCAGTTGTGGTGGGGCAGGCGGTTTCGCCGGCCGCGCCTGAGGGCGATAAATATGGCGAATGAAGGCAGGGTCGCGCTGGTGACCGGCGCGGGGAGCGGCATCGGACGTGCGGTGAGCGTGGCGTTGCAGGCCGCGGGATATGCCGTGGTGCTGGTGGGGCGGCGCGCCGCCGAACTGGAGCGGACAGCCGGTATGGCTCGCGCGGGCGGAGGGAAGATGCTGGCGTTACCGGCGGACGTCGGCGATCCCGACGCGGTGCGCGCGCTGTTCGGGAGCGCCAAGAAAGCTTTCGGACGGTTGGATTTGCTGTTCAACAACGCGGGGGTGGGCGCGCCCGGCATCCCGATGGAAGACCTGAGCTTCGCGCAGTGGAGCGCGGTGGTCAGCGTCAATCTGACGGGTGCGTTTCTGTGCGCGCAGGAGGCTATCAAAACGATGAAGGCGCAGACGCCGCGGGGCGGGCGGATTATCAACAACGGCTCGATTTCCGCGCACGTGCCGCGGCCCAACTCCGCGCCCTATACGGCGACCAAGCACGCCATTACCGGGCTGACCAAGTGCATATCGCTCGACGGACGGAAGTACGGTATCGCCTGCGGGCAGATCGATATCGGCAATGCGGCCACCGACATGACGGCGCGCATGGCGGAGGGCGTGGCGCAGGCGGACGGGTCGAGGAAGGCGGAGCCGGTGATGGATGTGCGGCATGTGGCCGACGCCGTTTTGTATATGGCGAGTCTGCCGCTGGATGCTAATGTTCAGTTTATGACGGTAATGGCCACTAACATGCCGTTTGTGGGGCGCGGTTGACCTTGGACTACCGGGATCGATTTTATATTCCTCCGGCGGCGGATGGGCGCGAGTGCGCGTATCTTTGCGGGCATTCATTGGGATTGCAACCGAAGAGCGTGCGCGGCTATGTGGAGCGGGAGTTGAAGGACTGGGAATTGCTGGGCGTGGAGGGCCATTTTCGGGCGCGGCATCCCTGGGTGGAGTACGGCAAGCTGCTGACCGAGCAGACGGCGCGGCTGGTGGGGGCCTTGCCACTGGAAGTTGTGACCATGAACGCACTCACGGTGAATCTGCATCTGATGATGGTTTCGTTCTACCGGCCGACAGCGAGGCGGCACAGGATCGTAATGGAGGAGCACGCGTTTCCTTCGGATCGGTATGCGGTGAAGTCGCAGGTGCGGTTTCAAGGATTCGATCCGGCCGAGTCGGTGGTGACTGTTGCGGGGGAAGATGAGTTAGAGGAGTTTCTGGGGCGGGAGGGCGAGTCAGTCGCACTGGTTCTGATAGGCGGGATCAACTACTCTTCGGGCCGGTCATTCGATATGGCGCGCGTGGCGCGGGTGGGTCATGCGGTTGGAAGCGTCGTTGGATTTGACCTGGCACACGCGGCGGGGAACCTGGTGCTGAAGCTGCATGACTGGAATGCGGACTTCGCGGTTTGGTGCACTTACAAGTATCTGAACGGCGGACCCGGGAGCATTGCGGGTTGCTTCGTTCACGAGCGGCACGCGCGGGATGACGGGCTGCCGCGGTTTGCAGGGTGGTGGGGCCATGAGTTGCAAACGCGCTTCCGCATGGGGCCGGATTTCGTGGCTACCCCCGGCGCGGAGGGGTGGCAGGTGAGCAATCCGCCGGTAGTGGCGCTGGCGGCGCTACGGGCGTCCATGGATTTGTTTGACGAGGCCGGCATGGAGCGGTTGCGGGCGCGGAGCGTGGAGTTGACTGGGGCCTTGGAATCGTTGTTGGATGGGCATGCGGACCGCGGATTTTCGATTGTCACGCCGAGAGATCCGGAGCGGCGCGGGGCGCAGCTTTCGATTCGGGTGCCAGGCTCGGTGCGGGCCGTATGGGAGCGGCTGGCGGCCGCCGGGGTGGTGTGCGATTGGCGGGAGCCGGACATTTTGCGGGTGGCGCCGGCGCCGATGTATAACACGGTTGAGGATATCGGGCGGTTTGTGGATCGGTTTGTGGCGGGATTGGGCTGAAGCGGCCGCGGTAGTTGTGTGCCGAGCAAGTGGGGCAGGCTCGCAGCCTGCGCGGGCCTCGCAGGCCCGCTCTGCGGCGAGCGACGCTCGCCGCTGCGGGGCGAAATTAAAGCCGCGCGTGGGGCAGGCCTCGCGGCCAGTCAGGGTGAGCCTTCGGCCCACCAATACCGATGAAAACCGCCGGGGCACGCAGTGTGGTCAGGCAGGCGGTTTCGCCCAATGCCACTCTGGGCCCGATTGGAGGGCGGCCAAAGCCGGCTTGGGCGAGCTAGGCTCGCCTGTGGAGACTGGCCATTTCAGTTGAGTAGCCCTCGTGGCGCACGCTCTCAGCGTGCCGTGTCGGTACTCCTGCCGACACAGGCGAGCAACGCTCGCCTCCACAGGCTAAAGCCTATGCCACCAAGCCCTGCAAAAAAGCCTGCCAGAGCTTCGAGGCAGGCGGCCTACGAGGCCGCCGCAGGCTGCGAGCCTGCCCCACCAAAAAGGCCAATCTCCAGGGGCGAGCTACGCTCGCCTGTGTCGGCAAGAGAGCACTGGCGGTCCCTTCGGGAACCTCTCTGGCGCCAGAAACCGGGCTCCACTTGACAGGTTTGCGATGATGGAATTGGATTCGGCAAGCTAAGGCCGTCAACACACTGGCGTTCAATAC
>JBEKMJ010000167.1:0-12001 GCA_050008575.1 Bryobacteraceae bacterium | reverse complement strand
CGGTGGTAGTGAAGTGCTCGATGACGCCGCCGGGATTGAGGCGGTCCAGCCCGCGTCCGGTGCCGATGTAAAGCCTTCCGTAAAGGTCCTCAGTGATGCAATGAACCTCGTTGCTGGAAAGACCTTGGGCGGTCGTATAGGCGATCACATGGGAGTGGTCCAGCGCCGGGTCGTCGATGCGTATCAGACCACCACGGCTGGTGCCTATCCAGAGCCGGCCCGCGTGATCCGCGAAGATGTCCCCGACGAGTCCTCCGTTTGCAAAGTCATCTGAGCCGCTTACGACGTCATGCGTGCCGAGAAATAGGAAATGATTGTCCCGGTACCGGGCCACTCGGCCGTCGTAGAAGCCGATCCATAGCGCCCCGGTGCGATCCTCACGGAAGGCCGTTGGCGGCATGGCATCGCCGAACCCGGGCTCCCGCGAGAAGTGGCGCAGAGAACCTGTGGATCGTTGCCAGCGGCTCAGCCCGTTTCGACTCTGTCCATCGGTGCTCGATATCCAGATGTCGCCCCTATGATCTTCGAAGACGCGGAAAATGAAGCCGCCGGCCAGCCCGTCGCGCTCACTGTAGATTACTTTCGGGCGCGTATGCTGCAGTTGCTCGAATCGAGCGACGTGCGGAAAGCGGCATAGGCCGTAGGCAGTGGCCACCCACCATTCTCCGGCATGGTCCTCGAACCCGGTCTGGTTTGAACCCCAACCAAGATTGGAAATGCCGTTGGGGCAAAGTGGGATCGCCGCGAAAGTCTTGCCATCGAAGCCTTGCAGAAATTTCCTGCCCCCATCGCCTCCGAAGCCGGTGATGGCAAATAGCCTCCCGGCTTGATTCTCGAAGAGCGCGCCGAAACGCGTGTCGCGTAGCCCGTCGGTTTCGGTATAGGTGCGGATCCCGCTGCGGGCGATCCTCATGGCGCCGCCAGCACTACTGCCCAACCATAGGTTACCGTCGCGATCTTCACATAGAGCACCGATTGTGCGGTCGCTGAGGCCATTGGCGACTCCGTAGCCCCGGAAGCCTTGGATCGCCTCCGGAGCCCCGCCGGGAATTAACTCAAACAAGCCACTGGCCGTCGCGAACCAGAGCCGCCCATCAGACGTTTCGAGCGTTGCGTCCACCCAGGCCCGGTTCAAGGGGTAGACGTTGGCTACCGCGTGCGCGCGAGGGTCGGGATGCGGTGCGAGCAGACAAAGCGCACGATCCGTGCCTACCCACAGACGCCCGTGCAGATCTTCGAACAACGAGCGAATCGAATCGGCAGGCAGTCCGTTATAGGTTGTATAGCGCTGGACTTGCCCTTCCTGCGCCCTGTGGTAGAGCCCATGCTGAGTTCCAATCCACAGCGCTCCGTGGCTATCCACTAGCAAAGCAACCGCTGACTTTTCATTAGCCTCGCCGACATCCACCGGATCGAAGCGCATGCGCAACAGCGACAGGCGCCACAGCCGGAGGGGGCCCGCGCCGGTGCTGCACCAAATTGAGCCGTCGCGGTCCTCCACTAATGACGTAATCGACTGAGCGGCCACGGCGTCATTCGGCTTATAGACGGTGAACCGATGCGCGGACGGGGCGCGGCTATCCGGATTGAAGCGGCAAAGACCCCTGGATGTGCCTATCCAGAGGCTGCCGTCGTGGGTGATCAGGAGCGCATTCACCGCAGCATGCGGAAGCCCCTCGTTCAGGCCGTAATTGGTGAACTCGTAGCCGTCGAACCGCGAGAGACCCTCAGATGTGCCAAACCACAGATAGCCGTTCTTGTCGGCGACAATCGAGCTGATGCTGTCCCGCGCCAAGCCGTCGGCGGCGCGATAGATCCGTATGGGCAGTTGTTCGGCGCTTGCGAGCAGCGGCAGCAGCAGGCTCAGGAGAATGGGCCCTTTCGACATGGCCGGCAAATCACCCATTTGTGATGGTTTACCACATTTGGCTGTTCCGTGACATCACTTCGGGCCGATTTGCGAAGATGCGCGGCGGGA
Organism: Bryobacteraceae bacterium; assembly: GCA_050008575.1. Taxonomy (GTDB): domain Bacteria; phylum Acidobacteriota; class Terriglobia; order Bryobacterales; family Bryobacteraceae; genus Bog-159. The sequence continues at coordinate 10,023 of JBEKMJ010000167.1, read as the reverse complement.
CCTGTTGCGCATGGACGCGCCCTGCAGATGCCGCCGCTCATGATCTCGCTGCCATGACAGCTAGCAGCCTCCAACGCATGACAGGCGTACGCAGGAGCATGTAAGATTCGCTTTATCCTCGCCTCAATAAATCCGGACATCTGAGGACATGCGTTCGACGCTTCTGGCCGGGGCGAGGGCTCTGGCAAAGACACCTACGCCGAAACGAATAACCTGAGGTGGCGCCTCGCTTTAGAACCGGCAACGTGCGGGAAGCGACGCGGGCTGTCGTCGCTGGCACTTGAGTCCTGGATCACGGCGTATCCGGAAGTTGGCTCGGAACCCACGGAATCGCTCCGCCTCTATCCCGCCGATTCGTAGAGACTTCCTGGCGCTTGCCGTATTGCGCAAACGTCCGGTTTCGCAACAAGTCTCGGGAAGTTGATTTGCGGGGCTTCTTGCGTTGCAAAAAGGTATTGCGTTACCAATTCGATTGGCGATACATTTGAGCAATGCAGATCGGCTACGCCAGAGTCTCGACCGACGATCAGGACACTGCCATCCAAGTGGCGGCGCTCAAGAAAGCTGGGTGCGAGCGGATCTATCGTGAGAAGGCCTCCGGTGGCCGTTGGGATCGGCCTGAGCTTCACCGGCTGCTCGACCAGCTACGCAAGGGTGATGTGCTCGTAGTCTGGAAACTCGACCGGCTGTCTCGCTCCCTCCGCGATGTACTTATGATCATGGAGCGGCTCGGCGAATCCGGGTCGGGCTTCCGCAGTTTGACCGAAGCCATCGACACGACGACACCGGCAGGCCGGATGATGATGCAGATGGTCGGGGCATTCGCCGAGTTCGAAAGGGCGATGCTCAAAGAGAGGACCAAGGCTGGATTGGATGCCGCCCGCGAAGAGGGGCGAATCGGCGGCCGCCGTCCGAAGCTGACGCCTCAACAGCAGGTTGAAATCCGCAAGATGGTATCGAAGGGCGACAAGACTGCCGCCGATGCCGCGCGGCTGTTCAAGATCCATCCGGCCACCGTCAGCAGGCTTCTTGCCCGGACGCTGCCGTCAGCGAGGAAGGCCAAACATGCCAAATAATGTTGACGGAAGTGCGCCACTTAATTCCGAAAGTGACAGGAGAAGGCCGAACTTGCCGATGGTCAGCGCTGGGGGATATGGTGACTGGGTAATCCCACACCGACGGAGCTGTCGGGTGATCATTATGCAGGAGACAGAAACATGAGCAAAGTTTGGATCATCACTGGCGCCGGGCGCGGCATGGGCGTGGATATCGCTAAGGCGGCCCTGGCGGCAGGCCATCAAGTAGTGGCTACCGGCCGCAATACTGACAAGGTGGCCGAGGCTCTGGAAAAATCCGCCAACCTGCTAATTGTGAAGCTGGACATCACCAAGCCCGCCGACGCTGAATCCGCTGTTAAGGCATCTGTTGACAAGTTTGACCGCATAGATGTGCTGGTCAACAACGCCGCAAACTTTTATGCGGGCTTTTTTGAAGAGCTGACTCCGGAGCAGATGGAGCGGCAACTGACGACCAGCCTTAGCGGCCCGATGAACGTAACCCGCGCCGTCCTGCCGGTTATGCGTAAGCAGCGTTCGGGGCTGATAATCACCATTTCATCGACTGCGGGCCTGATCGGTTTTGAATTCGGTAGCGCCTACGCGGCGTCGAAGTTCGGGCTTGAGGGCTGGATGCAGTCGCTGCAGGCAGAAGTCGAACCGTTTGGGATCGATACCATTACTGTCAATCCGGGCTTCTTCCGCACAGAGCTTCTCACGGAGGAATCGACAAATTTCGCAGAGCGGACCATCGAGGATTACAACGAGCGCAGGGCGAAGCAAATGGAATTTTGGAAAGGCTACAACGGTCAGCAGTCTGGCGATCCCGCCAAGCTCGCCCAGGCATTGATTACAATCTCACGTCAGGAAAAGCCGCCTCGCCGTTTCATTGCCGGCGTGGATGCCGTCGGCACCGCAGAGCAGGTGGCTGCAACCCTTCAGCAGCAAACCGATGCCTACCGTGAGCTATCCTCTTCCCTCGCATACGATAAACCAGATGGAGCCTCCGAACGTTGAACAGAACGCCCCATTCTGTTCAATTCGGCCCAACATAACGTCCTTTATGTTGCCTTAGCCGGCTTCCCGCCCGTGGGGTTCGCGGGATCGGAGTCTGGCTCCTTCCTCGATCGGCCCGCGACGAGCGTCTGGCCAGATCACTGCCCTACAAACCAAGCTCACTATGCGAGCCGACGCGCACCAGTTCCAAACTGGCGGCATCCGGCTTTCGGTAGATCGGAATGAGGTCGGGCTTGAGATGGCAATCGCGAAAATCGGTCCACTCGCCTGAAAGCGGATGATCGAAGTTGCAGTGCGGCAACGTTGCGTCGGCGGCGAGCGGATCGATCACCGCCATTAGCACCGCATCGAGGGTCTTACCGTGCCGCCCCGCTTTCTCCCGCTTGTAGTCTCGCTTGAAACGGCTGGTGTATCTAATCGTCCGCATTCAGCTTTGCGAGCAGCTTGCCTGGCTTTCCCGCGGCAACGAGTTCGCCGCGGCGCGCGGCCTTCATCGCCGACACGGTCTTGGCGTTCGGAACAAGAGGCGCGAACGGAAGCGCCTTTTCCGTCGCAATCCGCACCATCATCATGCGGAAGGCATCGGAGACGGTAAGACCCATCGCCCCAAGCACAGCGGCGGCTTCGTCTTTGACCTGTTCGTTGATCCGGGCGCGGACGACTGAATTCTCGGAAATCATGCACTCACCCGCTGAGCTACATCGTAGCGCAAGGAGGGGGCTGTTTAGCGTTTCGTTACAACCACGCGAACCATTTCGTAGGAAGTCCCCAGGCCAAAGCATTGACTGCACCAAGTCATTTCACACGCGCCGACTTCTTCCCCCGCCCTTTCCCCCGCACCTTCTCCGGCGCGGGCGCGGTCACCTCGGCCGCCGCAATCTCGGGTGCGCGCAAAGCTACGAATCCAGCCAGAACCAGCGCCGGCCACACCTGCACCAAGAGGCGATTCAGGGACGTTTGCAACAGCCATGTGAGATCGTTGCCGGTCAGGATGTAAACCCCAAAATAGCCGAGCAGCATGAGTCCGGCCAGTGCGCCACAGTAAGCCGCGTCGCGCCGGCGCGCGCGGTCGAACCGCAACGCAAGCGCCAGTGCGATCAAAGGCAGGATGGGATGATACCAACCGGCTCCCATGCTGGCAAACTCGCGGCCGAACGCGGCCATCGTGGCGCCGTAGCGGCCCGCGTCCGCCAAGCGCTGCGCCGCTGCCGGAACGCTGGTCGAAAGCAGAGACGTACTGCCTCTGGCCAGCCACGTCTTGAAGACGATCGCCAACAACGCGAAGGGCAGCGCGCCCGCGGCGGCCGCCAGCGTGGCCCGGCGTTTCCACGCGGCGGTAACGGCCAGCAGCACCACCAGGAACAGCAGGCCCTCATCTTTCGTCCATGCCGCGCATCCGGCGAAAATCCCGGCCAGCCGCGGGCGGTCCAGCAACGCAAACACGATGGCCCCCGCGATATAGCAGGCCAGCGGAATGTCGGCGTATTGGTTCGGCACCTGGTGCAGAAGTGCCGGCGTGGAAGCCAGCGTCAGGGCCGCCAGCAGACCGAGCGCCGCTCCCCGAAGGGCTGCCATGCCGCCCGCCACCAACGCAATCAACGCCAGGAAGAATATGTAGGATGTAGCCGCCGGAACGGCCGCGGAAGACGAACTGCCGAACGCCCACGATCGCGCGACGAAAGAGGACAACAGCAGTGGATACTCCGCGTGCGTATTTGCTCCAAGCACAGGGGACCAGGCGCGGTGCGCCAACACGCCGTTGGATTCCAGGAACCTCGCGCGCAGGTTCCAGATCGCCCAGGCATCCCAATCGCCCTGTGGATTGGCATCCCAGGCCGTTGCCATGGCTCCCGTCGCGATACCGAGCGCCAGCAGCAGTCCGATCGCCGCCATGGGAACCAGCCACGGCGTGCGCGTTCCCGCGGCCGGATGCGGCGCCGCGGCGCGGTGGCGGAAAACCTCATAGCCGGCCCACGCTAAAACCGCGGCTTCGAGCCCCATGGCGGCCACCCGCATGCCGAGCAGCGTGCTGCCGAGGAAGAACAGGAACGAAGTCAGCGCGATGCCGGCGGCGGCGCCCGCGCCAAAGGTCAGCGACAGCCGCGCCCATGCCGGCCGGACCTGTGTAAAACCTGCGAACCGATGCACCAGCAGGCAGCCAAGCACGATGGCCTCAACGAGCCAGATCAGCGCCGTCACGCTTAATGATCCCTTCGGAAAAGCACCACGCCGTTGCCAAAATCCTGCTGCTGGCGCAATCCCTGGCTCCGCCCTGCCGCGGCGAAGTCGGCCGGGCGGGTGAAATTACCGAGCACCAACGCCGGGGCCGCGCCCCTCTTCAGCAGCCGCGGCGCCAGCACATATTGCGCGCTGAGGAACATCGCGGAGCCGGCCGCGCTGCCTGGCTGCGTATCCGTGATGTATCCGATCTCGGCGTTCTCCGGAATCGCGGAGAGCGCGGGGCCAAATCTCGTAAACTGAGCCGAAACCAAATAGGGATCGCGATACTGCTGGTGATAATCCGATTCGACCCCGTAAGATGCCAGCGCTCCCCATAGGCACAGTAGCACTGCAATCGCCACACCCGCGATTGCGCCGTGCGAATGATGCTCCGAAACGCTGCGCCTGGCCAAGGGAATCCGATTATATCAGTTAGCCAGCCACTGCTTGATCCGCTCGTACACCGCGGGCGCATTGAGCAGGTCGAAGTGGCTCAGGCCATAACCGACCCATTGCCGGGACTTGGGGAATGCCAAGGTCCGCCGCGGATCCTTGTGGCGGCCCAAAGCGCTGTCCACCGGCACCAACCCATCTCCCAGCAGGGTGGCGAGGCCGCGCGCTTTCGTCGCGGTGGCCGCCGCCATGGCGTAACATTGCACGTTCTCCGGCAAGGGTACCATGCGCCGTACGTCGGGTGTTGGGCGGAAGCGGTCGCGCCCCGTCCAATCGTCGTCCACCAGATTGCCATGGCGCAGGTCCGTGATCCCGGCGCTGCGAATCCTGCCCAGACGGGCGAAGGCGGCGGTGTACGGACTTAACCCCGTAAACGCGTCGATCCAGGCGCCGCCCCGCTCCAGGGGCGCGCCGTGGTGCGGCGTGCCCAGAAAGACGATCTTACGCAACCGCTCCGGCCACGCGTACCCCGCCGCGAAGGCATAGTGATAGGCGCTGCGCGCCACCAAGCCACCCATGCTATGGCCGATAATCGCAAAGTCTTCCAAAGGTACAGGCCATTGCTCGAGTAGGTTCTCGACTAAGTCGGCGAACTCGCGTCCGTTGGTCGAGATATGCAGCCCGCTGTTGTAGCGCAGATGGACCGGAGTGTATCCCAAGTCGCGAGCCAGGGCCTCTCCGTGATTGTGTCCCTTTCGTGTCCATTGCCCGTCGCACAGGCACAGCCCATGCGCCAGGATCACCAGCTTATTGCCTGGCTTGGCTTGGCCAGAGTGGGGCGGGCCTCCAGGCCTGCGCGGGTTCTCCAGAACCCGCTGTGCGGACAAGCTCATGGAGATCGCCAGCGGATTCTCCGTGGCGGCCAGATAGTCGCCCATCACGCCGTTCAGCGCCGCCAGCACGGCCTCTCGTCCAGGCGGAGACTGCCGCTCGCCGAGCAGGGGTATCAGCGGGGAGAGCAGCGCGTCGATACCGCTGCCCACCAGCCCGGCGACCGCGCGGATGCTCTGGTAAACCAGCCCCGCAATGCCGCCGGCGGGCCCTTGTAAAGGCGTGCCGAGAATTCCGGGCTTACCCGCGATGTTCAGGTGCATCGCTTCTACCAGATCGGTGAGTCCGGCAGCGGCATCCGCCGCCAGACGGCTGAACCCCAGAACGTCGGAGGGATGCATCGCGCTCGTCTTCGTCATGTCGATTTCCCCATGGCCATAATCTTCTGCTGCATTGCAGCATTATGCCCAGTGTAGCATCGGGGCGCCCGGACGCAAGAGCTAAGATACAAAGATGGCCACACGCCGATCTTTTCTTTGGGCCGCGGGGCTGGCTCCGGCCGCTTTGGCCGCCGCGCCGGACGATTCGCCGATCGCGCAACTGAAGAACCGGCGCGCCGAAGCCCAGCCGATTTCGGCCGCCGAACGCCGCGCCAGGATCGCACGCGCGCAGCAATTGATGGCGGAAAACAAGATCGACGCCATCTGTCTGGCCGGCGGCACGTCGCTGAACTACTTCAGCGGCATTCGCTGGGGCAACAGCGAACGCCTGTTCCTGATGATCGTTCCGGTGCGCGGCGAAGCGTTCTTTGTTTGCCCGGGCTTCGAGGAGGATCGCGCGCGGGAGCAGATCGCCGGCGGACCGGCGGCGCGCGCGCACGTTTACACCTGGCAGGAAGACCAAAGCCCGTATACGCTGGCGGCTTTCGGCTTGAAGGAAGCCGGCCTGGTCACGGGCAAGATCGGCGTCGAGGAGACCACGCCTTTTGTCTTCGCCGATAGCGTCGCGAAAGCGGTCCCGGCGGCCACCGTGACCAGCGCTACGCCGATTACCTCCGGTTGCCGCATGATCAAGAGTCCTTCCGAGATGGCGCTGCTGCGCCTGGCTTCCAGCGTGACCCTGCAAGCTTACGAGGCCGCCTGGAAATCCATACGCGACGGCATGAACGCGCGCGAGTTCGGCGAACTGATCGCGTCCGCCTACCAGGCGCTCGGATTCCCGGGTTACGCCAGCGTGCAGGTGGGAGAATACTCCGCTCTGCCGCATGGCTCGCGCCAGCCGCAAATCATCCGCGACGGTTCCCTCGTGCTGATCGACGATGGATGCACGGTGGAAGGATACCAGTCCGATATCAGCCGCACGTTTGTGCTGGGGAAAGCTACGGACAAAATGAAGTGGGTTTTCGATATCGTGCGCCGCGCGCAAAACGCGGCCCTGGCGGCCGCTCGTCCGGGTGCCCCGTGCGAGTCCGTGGACGCCGCCGCGCGCAAGGTCGTCGTGGATGCGGGCTACGGCCCCGGCTATAAATACTTCACCCATCGCGTGGGCCACGGTTTGGGGATGGACGGCCATGAGTGGCCCTATCTGGTGCGCGGCGATACGCTGCCGCTGGCGGCCAACATGACCTTCAGCGATGAGCCCGGCATTTACATCAAAGGGCAGTTCGGAGTGCGGCTGGAAGACGATATGCACATTACCGAAGACGGCGCGGAGCTGCTGACGCCGCAAAGCCCTTCGCTCGAGCAGCCGTTCGGCGAGGCCACTAAGTGAAACACAAAATTGAGCCGCGGCGGCCAGTACTGTTTTATGCTCCCACGGGCACGGCAGCATGCCGCACCGTGCGGGCCGTGAATATCGCCAGGGCGCGGAACATCTCCTCGGCGCCGGCCTCGCGCTCAGCCGGTGGCAGCGCCAGGTGAGCGTCCACGCGCCGGCGCATCTCCGCCAGATCGATGGGATCGGCGGCTTCGCGCAGTTGCTCGAACAGGATGCCGTGCGCCCCTTTGCGCTCCATCGCCTCCAGCCCGTCCAGAATCTGGCGATGGCAGGTGCCTTCCCAGATGGTCAGCACCATGGCCTCGCGGAACCAGCGCTCCACCGGAAATTCCGCCAGCACGCCCAACGCGCCATGCACCTCCATGGCCCAGCGCGCGATATCCGGCGCCACGTCCGAGGTCCAGTATTTCGCCAGGTGCGCCACCAGGCGGAACAGGTGGTAGCGATCCGAATAGGGCGGCCTCTGGCGCCACACCTCGTTCAACCGCAGGATGCTTTCCCAGCCCAGCGCGAAGCCATCCTGCAGGGTCTCGATGTGTTCGTCGAACTGTTTGCGCATCAGCGGATGCTCGAACACCGGCTTGCCGAAGGCCATGCGCTGCCGTGCGAAGTCCGCCGATTCCGCCAAGGCGCGTTGCGCGATGGCCACGCTGCCCAGCGCATTGGTGGCGCGCGAGAGGTTCAGCACCTCCAAAATGAGATGGACCCCGCGATCCTGCGAGCCGAGCAGCCAGGCTTCACTCCCGCGTAGTTCCACTTCGCCCGTGGGTACCGAACGCGTGGCCACTTTGTCTTTCAGGCGGCGGACCGTGTAGTTCAGCTCGCCGTCTTCGCGCCGCTTCGGAAGCAGGAACAGCGCCAGGCCGCGTACGCCAGTCGGCGCGCCCTCGGGCCGGGCAGCCACTACCGCCAAATCCGCGCCCGCGTTGCTGGCGAAATACTTGTCGCCGGTGAGCAGCCAACGGTCTCCGTCCGGGCGCGCCACGGTCTCCACGTTCGCGCCCAGATCCGAGCCGCCCTTGATCTCGGTCATCCAGGTGGCGCCCTGCCAGACCGTGTCGTCGCGGCGCAGGAGCGGCGGCAGGAACCGCGCTTTCAACTCCTCGCTGCCATGCTGGTCGAGTGCCACCGCGGTCGCCAGCGAAATGACGTAAGGGCAGGTCAACCCCGGATCGTAAAAGCACGTGATGTAATCGAGCAGCGCGCTGGCGGAAAGCGACTGGTCCGCAAAGGCGCGCCATACCACACCGGCCTTATATCCCTGGCGCAGGCTGCGCCAGTATTCGGGGGCGAACAGGATCTCGTCCACGCGCCGGCCGCCGCGGTCGAACATGCGCAGCCAGGGTGTACCGGCGCGATCGGTAGCGTCAGAAATCTGCCGGCCTTCCGTTTCCCACCACGATTCGTAGTCGCGCAGCGCCCGCTCGTGGGGCAACGCCCCGAGCATGTGGCGTAGGAAGTTGACTGGGGAACGCAGAATCTCGATTTGCATGATTAGACCATCCGGATTCAGGATAGCAACCCCGGATCGCCGCATCGCCGTGCCGCCGTGCCGGAATTGCTATCCTGCGATGTTGACCGACAACATCAAGCTCCTGTTGCGCGTGTTCTGGCAACCCGCCGCGGCGATCGGCGCAATCCTGGATCAGGGCAGCCTGCTCTTCGCCAGCGTGGCCGTGCTGGCGGTTTCCTTATTCTACAAATCCGGACTGCGGATCGGCTTTTACATGCCGCTGCTGCTGCTGGCGGTAGCCTACGTTCCGGGCGTACTGCTGCTCAGCGGTCTGCTGGGCCGTCTGGGAGGCGGCCTGGGTAGCGTCTTCCAGCGCGATTATTCGCCGCTGCTCACCTGTACCGCCATGGCGTGGGCCGCCGCCAACCTGCCGCTGGCGATGACCGCATGGCTTTTTCCGCCGCCGGCTTTTCTAATTCTGGCCGCCGTGGCGCAGCTCTATTTCTTTGTCCTGATGTTCTTCGTGGTGCGCACGGTTTTCGGAACCGGGAACGGGACTGCGGTGGCCGTGGTGTGCCTGTCGTGGATCCCGGTGGTGGCGGCGTCTTTCCTGTGGGGGCCGCTCCGCTTTCTGTTGGGCTGGCTGGCGTCGCCCTTCTTCCTGTTCTTCGCGTATTACTACCTCGGCAGCGAGATTGGCAGTCTGGGGGCGGGTCTGCGCCGCGGCCAGAACTTCCGCCGCATGCTGAATGCGGCGGCCCTGAACCCGCACGACGGCGAGGCCCAATATCAACTCGGACTGATCTACCAGCAACGGCGGCAATACACCGAAGCCACGGAGCGGTTCAAGAAGGCGGTGGCCATCGATCCGGGAGAGACCGACGCACATTTCCAGTTGGGGCGCATCGCGCGCGAGCAGGGCCGGCTCGCCGATGCCTTGGCGCACTTCCAGGCGGTGATGGATCAGAACGACAAACACAGCCAGAACGAGATTCTGCGGGAACTGGGCACGGTCTATCTGGCCGCGCGGCAATACGAGCATGCACAGCGTTTTCTGGCGGACTACATCGAGCGCCGGCCTTACGACCCCGAGGGCCTGTACTATCTCGGCCAGGCGCTGGAGGGACTCGGCAGGGCGGCGGAGGCGCGGGAGGCCTATGCGCGGGCGGCCGAGGCCGTGAGCACCGCGCCCCGCTATCGCAGGCGGGTCGTTGCCAAATGGAGCCGGCTGGCCCAGAAACAGATTCGCAAGCTGTAGTGGTAGCACAGGCTTCAGCC
>JBEKMJ010000166.1:0-12256 GCA_050008575.1 Bryobacteraceae bacterium | reverse complement strand
ATGCCGGTGACGTTCGGGCTGGGCAAGCGGGATACGGTCGAGCGCGCCGTGCTGCACTGGCCCAGCGGCGCGAGCGAGGAGTTCAAGAACCTGCGCGCCGGGCGCACGTATGAGTGCGTGGAGGGAAAAGGGGTTCGGGATACAGGGGGATTCTAAGACCTGGAACCGCGGATGAACACAGATTCACCCAGATAAAATCACAGGGCTGGCGCCGTTTCCTTGCGAGGATTAGCGGCGTCGCGCCACTCATCAATTAGCTCTCCCCGGAAAGTGAAGAAGCGGGTTCCTGCGCGAAGCACGAGAGCTTCAAACAGGAAAGCCCGGGGTTAACGCCCGGGCCTTCGCTGGAAGCGGAAAGGAGGATCTCTATGATCCTATTGCTGATAATTCGGCTAACGTTCGTTGGTCGGATCTCGGCGTTGATCGTTTGGACCCGTAAGGGCAAACGGTAGACGCCGTGGCGGGATCGGCGACCGCTCGCCGATCCCGTTATCAGCATCATACCAGATTCTGCCGGGTGTTTTTATCCGTGTGGATCTGTGTCCATCTGTGGTTCCGCTTTTTACTGGGAATCGTGCCTGTTCACCGGGGCGCGGCGAACTGTGCAAACTGCATATGTCTCTGCTATTCCGCTCACGGACTCGCCACCGTGGCGACTCGCATCGCGATTGTCGGCGCCGAGCGCAATCCCCGTGTCAAATTAGCGAAATTACTCATACCGCAGAGAATCCATCGGATCGGTATTCGCGGCGCGGCGGGCGGGGACGTAGCTGGCGAAAAGCGCGACCGCTGCGAGAAGGATCGAGACTCCCGCGAGGGTCGCGGCGTCGAGCGGTTTCACACCGTAGAGCAAGCTGGCGATCAGCCGTCCGAACAGCGCCGCCGCGACGAGTCCGATCGCGATGCCGATGGCGGCCAGTTTGGCGCCTTGCCTGAGGATGAGCGCGAACACCGCGCCGCGGGTCGCGCCCACGGCCATGCGGATGCCGAACTCGCGCGTCCGCTGGCTGACCAGGTAGCTCATAACGCCGTAAACTCCGATCGATGCAACGAACAGCGCCAGCAGCGCGAACAGCGAAATGACCGCGGTCCGGAAACGCGCTTCGCTCACCGACCCGTAGACGAGCTGGTCCATGGTGGCGACCTGATCCATGGGAACTTCGGGATCGACCTCGGCGACTGCTTTGCGCAGGGCGCTGGTCAGGCTGGCAGGCTCGATGAACGACCGCACTACGATGGTGGGACGAACCTCCACGTTGGGAACCTGCCCCCACGGAATGTACATCTCCGGCGCGGGTGCAATGGCCAAGCCCTGGTGATGGACGTCGCCTACGATGCCGACGATCGTCCGCCAATGCTCATCGCCGAATTTCAGGCGTTTTCCCACCGGATTCTCATTGGGCCAGAACTGGCGCGCCATCGCTTCGTTGACGACCACGACCAGAGCGTGGTCCTCGTCGTCCCGAGCTTCGAACGAGCGGCCACGCCGGATGGGGATGCCGATGGTTTCGAAATAGCCGGCAGTGACGGGCCGGTAATCGGTGGAATCGTAAACGCCGGGCGGGTTAGGCGGCCGGCCTTCGATGAAGAACGACCAATTGTTGTTTGTGCCGGCAAGCGGCAGATACGAAGTGAAGCCGGCGGATCGCACCCCCGGAATGGCACGTACGCGGTCGGCAAGTTCGCGCTGGAAAACGGAAATCCGGCGATGCTGGCCGGTTCCGAATCGATAGCCATTGGCGTACCGCGGCGGAAGGGAGAGACGAGCGGTGAGGATGTGCGTGGTTTGGAATCCAGGCGACACCCGCAGGAGAGCGCTCAGGCTTTTGATCATCAGGCCCGCGCCGGCCAGGAGAACCAACGCGAGCGAGACCTGCCCGACAATGAGCGCGCCGCGCAGACTGGACTGTCCGGCGGAAACGCCGCGCCCGTTCAGCCTTACTCCCCGAGATTGGACCATCGGAACCAGCCCGAACACAATTCCGGTGGCGAGGGTGATGAGGGTAGTGAACGCGAGAACGCGTCCGTCCACGGAAATCTCGGCAATGCGCGGCAAATCCGCCGGCAAGTGTGCGATCAATGCGGGCACGCTCAGCAGCGTGAGGGCCAATCCGAAGCCGCTCCCCAGCAGAGCCAGGACGGCGCTCTCGGTGAGCAGTTGTTGCGCGAGACGCTTGCGGCTCGCGCCCAAAGCGGCTCGCAACGCCATCTCCTTCCGGCGGGCGGCTGCGCGGGTGAGCAGGAGATTGGCGATGTTGGCGCAGGCGATGAGCAGCACCATGACCACCGCGGCGAGCAGCGTCAGCAGCGCGGTGCGAACGTTGGAGACCGCATGCTCCGCCATGGGAACGGCTGCGATTCCCTTAGCCTCATTATCGTCGCGGTAGAGGCGCCGCAGATTGCGCGCGATGCCGTCGAGTTCGGCTTGCGCCCGCTGGAGCGAAATGCCGGCTTTGAGGCGGCCGAATACGGACAGCGGATGCGTGCCGCGCGTCCATGCTGCCGGAGCGGATGCGAGGCCCAGGTTGGTCCACACATCGAATCGCGTGCGTGCCTGAAAATCGGAGGTCTTGGCGACGAGCGAGAAATCGCGGGGGGTTACGCCGACCACGGTGTATTCCTCATCGTTCAAGCGGACGCCGGTACCGGCGATTGCGGTGCGCGCGCCGAAGTACCTTTCCCAGATGGAATAGCTGAGCACCACGGCGTGGTCTTCGGTTGCGCGAAAACCGCGGCCCAGGGCCATATGCACTCCGAGCAGAGGAAAAAAATCGGCGGTGACGGCGGCTCCCGCGAGACGGCGCGGCTCGCCCCTGCCGGTGAGAATGAAGTCCGGGTAGGGATCGAGCGCGGCCATCCGGGAGAAGGAGGTGCTTTGTTGCCGCCAGTCGTAGAAATTCGCCGGAGCGACGGTGAGGAACGGGCCCCACGTCGGATGAGTCTCCCACAGCGTTACGAGGCGGTCGGGATTTGGGTAGGGAAGCGGTTTGAGGAGCACGCCGTTTACCACGCTGAAGATGGTGGTATTGGCGCCGATACCGAGCGCCAGCGTGAGGATGGCGACGGTGGTGAATCCGGAATTCTTGCGCAGACTACGGAGGGCGTAGCGGATGTCCTGCATGAGGATTTCGAGCGAGACTCCCACGCGGACGTCGCGCACGCTTTCCTTCACTTGTTCCATGCCGCCGAGGTCGCGGCGGGCTTTTTGCAGAGCGCCTTCCGGGGACATGCCGCGGCGCATGTTTTCGGCGGTGGTGAGTTCGAGGTAGGCGCGGAGTTCGTCGTCGAGCTCTTGTTCAGTATGCTTCTTGCGGAGAAGGTTTCGAAAAAAGGCGGCGATCATGCGATCCTCTTATGTGGCTCGCGGAGCGCTGGCCATCGCCGGCGAAATGCGCTCCCAGCGGTGCGATTCGGACTGGAGGCGGCCGCGGCCCGTGAGGCGGGAAAGAGCGAACCGGCTCTTACGTCGAATGCGCCATTGGCGATCCGGGAGATGCCCATGCCGTGCATCGGATGGAGCGCCAGGGATTTCAGGATCGGCGGATCGAGAGTGCCTTGTAGGAGTTCGGATTCGGCCATGGTCTTATAGAATGACTATAAGCCAGCTCATATAGAATGTCAATAGGAGAAAGGCATTTCATCATTGCCTCTCCACGTTCCCGGCTCAGGCGGTCTACTTGCCGGGCGCGTGGGATTTCAGAATCCGTAGCACTGAGAGTATTGTGTTCCAACTGCGCGTTGTCGCCGGCGCGCCAAAGAGCCTGTCGATCTGGCCGAGATAGCCAATCGTTTTCATGTGGCGGCGGTACACCCCATACACCAGACGATTCTTCGAGCCAATGATTCGCACCAGCCACCCCTCACCTTCGGGAAGAGCGATGGGAAGAGAAACTCCGCGGCGTCCAGCCGCCGACAGGATGCTTACAAATTGAACAACATCCGCGCGCGGTGGCTCGGTTCCAAACGGATTGTCCATCTCCAGTCGAATCAGATCGCTGCCGTCGCAGCAAGCGATGGTCGCTTCAAACGGCAGCTTCCGGCGCAACTCGGCAAGGAACTTCGCGCGCAACCCAGGTTTGCGAACGACAAACGTGCCCGCGGCGCCCACGTTCACGGCATCGTAGATGCCCAGCTCCTTGGCGAGCACGCTCGGACGAAAAGCTCTGTGTCCTCCAACGTTGATGCCCCGGAAGAAAACGACCAAAGCCATGCTCCCTATTGTTGCAGCACCGAGGTATCGAGGAGAAGCGGAAGCGGCCGGCGGCTAGCCCGCGTATGGTTCTTTGGAGGGCGGCCAATCTTGGCCGCAGCCGACTTTCAGGCGGCCAAAGCCGGCTGAAAGCCCGCTGCGGGCAGAATTGCCCGCCCTCCATTTTGTGAACCACGTGGCGTTGGGCAGGATTATCCGCGGCACAAAACCAGACTGACCCACTACCGGTTTTCTCGCCTTCATGCTGGACACCACTTTCGCCCTCCTGGGCCGGCAGGTTTCCCAACGAGTGGCGCCGTCAAACCATGCGTTCCCGCATCGCGCGCATGAAGAAGATCGCCCGCGGAAGCTCATTTCCACTGGGGTCGTGGAGGGTCTGAACAACAAGGCTAACGCTAACGTCGCCATGCGAAAACCCTGCGGCCTTCGCACCCTCTATCGCTCACTTGGCAAGCTGCCTGAGCCGGAATCAACCGACGAATTCTCCCGACGAGTCGTTTTATTTATCCGTGTCCATCTGTGTTCATCCGTGGTTCCGTTCTTAGCGCATCTCTCCGCGGGAGTTGAACGTTGCCCCGGAAGCCAGCACCTCCCGCACGCGCCCGCGATTGGCCCCGGCTTTCGCAGTGGCTGCCGTCATGGTATGCAGGGCCTGCTCCATGGTGGTGTCCGGCGGCATACGGAAAATCCACGGGATGTTGAGCGCCGTCAGCGAACGGTCGGATGAAAGCGCGATCATCGGTATGAACATCTTCACCGCAAGTTGTTCGGCGAGATGGCTGGAGTTGCGATCGGTGGCGATCAGGCCGATCAGCCGGTCCTGTCCCATGAGTTCGACCAGCGCGGTGGAGGCTTTACCCCAGGCGCCATCCGACGCGACCCCCACCAGCGTGTAACCGCGGCCGACGGCGCGCTGCAAGGCCGGATCGGCGGCCAGCTTATCGGCTTGCGGGCCGAAGATGCCGATGCGCATTTCGCCCGCCGGATTGTCGGCCAAAGGCGGTCCGGAATAGGCGACGGTTTCGTCATCGATGCGCGCATAGGCCTTCTGCATGGGTTCGGGGCGGAACTGCGCTTTCCCATTGTGGATGGTTCCCAGGAATAGCGGCGCGATGTTCTTGGCGTTGGGGTCGAAGATCATCTCTCCGGTCACGCCGGTATAGCGCTCCATGCCATAGAACACATCGCGGATGCGGGCGCGGTTCAGCCCGGCGCGGCAAACCGAAGCCAGCATGATACGCATGCCGTCGTAGCCCAGCGACGCAAAGGTGTCCGGCGGCTTCTCGAAACGCTTCGCGAAGCGCGCCTTGAAATCCATCCACACCGCGTCGTCGCGCGTGGGATCGTAGGGGTAAACAAATTCCAGCCCTTCGGCGGCCGGTCCGGCGATGCGCAGCATTTCTTCGCCATACACGCGGAAGGCGCCAAAGACGCGCTGCTGCATCCCCATCTCGCGCATCTGTTTCAGGATGTTGCCGGCCGGTATCTGGTCGGCCCAGAGCACGATGGCATCCACATTGGAGTCCTGAATGACGCCGAGCTGGCGGCGGAAATCGGTATCGCCGGGCATGAACTTCTGTTCGAGGACCAGTGGATGTCCCAGGCGGCGCGCGGCATCCTTCAGCTTTCCATTTCCAAAACGGCCATACGTTTCGTTGCCGCGCAGGATCGCCACGCGGTTCAGTCCCAGTTCGCTGAAAATGCGCCGCGCCAGCGTGTAGCCCTGCTCGCGGTCGTCCTGAATGGCGGTCAGCAACCAGGGTATGGTGGTCTCCGGAAGCGTGGGATCGGTGGAGATGACGTTGACGATGGGCAGCTCCGACTTCAACGAGACGCGCAGCGCGATATGCGTGGTATTGGGGTCGATCGACCCTAGCATGCCCCACACCTTTTCGTCGTAGATCATCTTGACGATTTCGTTGCTGGATGCGCCCCAGATGGCGGAATCGTTGTGCACCATCAGCTTGAAGGGCTTGCCGCCGTAGCCGCCCGCGGCGTTGACGTCCTCAATAGCCATGGTTGCACCGTTGAGCATCATGCGGCCGAGGGCCGCGTCGCGGTGTTCGGAGACGGGGCCCAGGAAACCGATGCGCACCTCCGCGAGGTCTTTCAGATCGGGCACGGGTATGTCGCGCGCCGGCCCGTTATACTCGACGGTCTTGGTATAGTGCTCGTAGTACGGCTTGGTATAGCGTGAGTACGGGCGCAGATCGTCGGGCGCATTGGCGTACGGCGCCATGGTGCGCGGCTCCGGCCGGCCCGGCGGATTCGCGCCGCAGGAGCAGGGGCCGGGCGGTTGCGCCAGGGCTGCTCCGGCAAATAAGAGCAGAGATACAAACGTTCGCATATTCCGATCCTTCTTGTGGGGCGGGCAATATTGCCCGCAGCCGGCTTTCAGCCGGCCAGCCGCCCTACAAGCCTTGCTTACGGAAGATGGCGATGGCTTCGCCTTCCACCAACAGCTCCGGACGGCACAGCTTGGCCTGAATGCCCGTCGAGGCCGGCAGCGGGTCGAGCCCCTGCTTCTTATAGAACGCCGTGCGCTCTTCGTTGAACTCGCGATAGTCGCGGTCGATATCGCGCAGATAGAAAGTGGTGCGCACGATGTCGTGCCAAGTGGCGCCCTCCGCCTCCAGAAGCCCGGTAATGTTATAGAACAAGCGCCGGCACTGCGCGCGGAAATCTCCCACGTGCACGGTTTCCCCGTTCTCGTCGATGCTGGCCGTCCCGGAAATTAAAAGCACCACCAAGCCGTTCAAGTCGATGCGCATGCCGCGCGAAAAGGAACTCGGCCGGTCGTAGTCGTAGGCCTCGTTGAGCACGCGCAGGTCCGTGACGGCTCGTTTCTGAACGGCCGCGCCGCTCACTTCAGCGATCATTTCGTCGAATAACATTTTGACTAACCTCCTGTTGAATTAGCATCCCGTGACTCAGTCCCTTGGCTGTCGCCACCCAGATGTCGTTCCCCTGAAAATCCACTCCAAAAATGTAGTTGTGAGCGGGAGCCGTATCGGTCTCCACCTGCCTCACCTTCCCCTGGGCGTCGCGCACCAGCATCTCAGGCTTGCCGGTATCGAGCGCGGGCCGGTAGACCGCCCAGTTCTCGCCATCGTAATAAGCCAGACCTTTGTCCGTGGAGAACCAGGCGCGATTGCCATCCACGCCCTTTACCTGGTTCATGAAGTTACTCGGCAGGCCGCTGTCTTTCTCCATGAAGTTATGCCAGTTGCGCCCATCGTAGCGGCTGGCGCCGAAGTAAGTGGTCACCCACAGGATCTTATCCTGCTCCATCCAACTGACCGAGGTTGTGATTTCGTGAATCAGTCCTTGATCCTTGTAGAGCACCATTTCGGTCTCGCCATCGGGATCGTGGTAGTCTTTCCAGCGCTCGGTCTTCACGTCGAATTCGAGCACCCCGCCGCCCCACACGGCATAGTACACCTTGCTGGTTCCAGTGCTGACGGCGTAAGTCCAAATCTCGTGCATGGGCGTGTTACGTTCGTTGTAAAGGCTCCATTCGCCGGTGCGGGTGTTGAGACGGCTGGCGCCGGCGGCGGTGGCCACCCAGACAAAATCGCCCTGCACCGCAACCCCGTATACGACGTCGTTGCTCAGTCCGCTGTTGAGCTGCGTAAAGTTGTCGAAGCGGCCGGCGGAATAACGGCTGAGCCCGCCCATGGTGGCGGCCCAGACGTCGTGCGTCTTCTTGTCGACGGCCACGTAGGTGACGGCGCGGTGCGCCAGGCCGTCCGCCGTGCCGAACACTTTCCATTTACCGTTCTCGTATAAGCCCAGACCGTTTTCGGTACCGGCCCAGATGCGCGCGCCATCCACCGCCACGCTGAAGACGCGATTGTCGGGCAGGCCGTCGGCGGTGGTGAAGTTCTGCCACCGGTAGCGAGGCATAGGCTGAGCCGAAACCGCCAGCGGCAGCAGAGAAGCGAGCAGAAGCCAGATCTTATGCGTCATAACGTTTTCACATACTCAATCAAATCGTTGAGTTCGTCTTTATTCAGGTCGTTAGTTACCCCGTGGGTATCCTTGGGGTTGAATACGGTCCAGATTTCTTCCAGGCTGCGCGCCGATCCGTCATGCAGATACGGTGCGGTCATATAGACATTAGTCAGTTGCGGAACATCGAGGATCGGCGAGCGGTCGGACCACTTGCCGCTGCCCACGTCCACCTGTGTCTGATTGGTGTAGTGTCGGCCCGCATGGCAGAAGCCGCACTGATTCGTCTGCGGAATCGGTGTGCCGTCTTTACGGCGGGTGCGCTCGAAGATGTCCTTGCCGCGTTCCTGCGCGGCGGTTAGCTCGCCGTTCGGCAGCCTATGGCGGTTGGGGCGCAACGGCAGCGACTTGATATAACTGACCAGATCGCCCAACTCCGCGGGAGAATAACTCTGCGAGCGGTAGAAATACTTTTCAGTGCGTGGCCCGCATTCGGTTTCCAGGTCCGGATTGCCGCCGTTCCACTTGAATGGCTCGGTGCCGTCTATATCTTCAAGCAGGCGGTTGTCCACGATGTCCACGCCGAAGCCATCCGGCTCCAGGTCCCATTGCAGGCCGTCGAAGGTGGATTCCAGATGGCAGTTGGCGCAACTGAAGCCGCCGTGAAAGGCGAAGCGCGCATCGAAGAAGAGTTGGTCGCCGCGGCGCTGCGCAGTGAGTTCGGCTGGGCCACCGAGCGCCATCGTTCGGGTCACAATGCGCGCGGCTGTGTCGATAACCGAGATGGTGTCGTCCAGACGATTGGCCACGTAGAGCGTCGCGCCATCGGGTGAAAGCGCGATGCCTTTGGGGCCGCGGCCCACCGGAATGCGCGCCGCCACAAAGTGCGACGAAGCGGATAGATCGTTGGCCAAGGCGCGCCGCTCACTGGGCGAAGCCGCGCGCACGAAATCCAGCAGCCGTTTGATATCGACGACAGTCACACTGTTGGCGCCCGTCGTAGAGACGTAGGCCGCGCTCTTGTCCGGCGCGATCGCCACGCCGAATGGCATGGTGTAATAGCGCTCCACCTCGTCGATCAATACTTGCACGGGCTCGCCCACATCCGCGCCGAATAACGTAAGCGAATCGCCGAAGACCCAGCCATGCTCGACGTGCGCCAGAGGGATTAGGTTCTTGGGACGCAACTGGCACGCGATGCCCAGGCGGCCATCGTTTGAGAAGGCCACGTGGAAGACACCGGCGACATTATGCAGGGGTTGGCGCTCGCGGACGATCCGACCCGCGGCATCGACGACCGTGATTTCGGATTCCGGCGGTGCGCGATGGCGGCCTATGTTCGGATAGATATGCGTGCAGTAGATCGACTGGCCATCGGGCGTAGGTGTAAGATAGCTGGCGCCGCGCCCGGCGGCCAGCCGGCCCGTCTCGACGCCACTTTCCAGGTCGATTACGGAGATATCGTTGCCGATGCGATTGGCGGTGTAGAGCGCTGTTCCGTTTGCGATGACGGCGTTCGGTTCGAGTCCCGTTTTGAGCGTGCGAGTCACTTGCAGCGTCGAGGTGTCGATCGCTGAGACCGTGTCGCTCCACGAGTTAGCGACAAATGCGGTGCCACCGCCGAGCCACAGGCCCTTAGGCACGCGCCCCACCGGCACCCGCGCCGCGATCTTGCCTGAGTGCGCGTCGATGACGGCGAGTTCATCGGTGCCTTCGCACAACACATACAGGCGCGCGCCATCCGCGGAAACAGCCAGTTCGATGGGAGAAGGATACTTCACAGTCGCGGCCGAGAGTACACCCGCAAATATCATGACGAGGAGGGATAAGTGGGGCAGGCTCGTAGCCTGCGGCGGCCTCGTAGGCCGCCCGTGTTGAGAATTTTCGGATGCCCGGCGCACTACCGGAATATGATCCTCAGCGAACGGAAGCTCCCGCATCTTTACGTGATCGGCCAACCGTTGTTCGTCACCTTCTGCCTGCACGACAGTTTTCCTGCCAATCGCGCGTTTCCATCCGAAAAACTGACATCCGGAGAAGCGTTTGCAGCAATGAACCGGCTGCTGGACGAAGCTCGCAGTGGCCCGATGTTTCTCAGACAGCCGGAGATTGCCCGGTTGGTGTTGGCCTCCATCGACTACGGCGCCGAGATCGGCCACTATCAACTCCACGCGTTTGTAATCATGTCCAGTCATGTCCATCTATTGCTTACGCCAAACATCAATGCCTCGAAACTGCTCTGCTCTTTGAAAAGGACCACGGCGAGGAGGGCCAACCTGCTGTTGGGACTGACTGGTCAGCCTTTTTGGCAGGATGAGAGCTACGACCATTTGGTGCGCAACGGTGAGGAATTTCGCCGGATACAGCGGTATATTGAAAACAATCCGGTAAGGGCCGGTCTGGTGACCAGACCGGAGGATTATCCGTGGTCGAGCGCGGGGCGGCCTGCGAGGCCGCCGCAGGCTGCGAGCCTGCCCCACTAGGAGGCCAAAGCGGGCAGGCACAAGGCTACGCACCTTACTTCTCCTCCACGGTGATTACCCGGTCCGCTGCCACGTCGCGCAGCGTTTGGATTTTTCCGCTCGGCCAGGTAATGGTCACGGTATCGGCCTTCCCCGCCCCGCCCAGCCCGAAGTGCACGCGCGCGTCGTCCTGCGAAAGATATCCCGACCCGGCGCCGCGCTCGGCCTGCTGTTTGCGCCCGCCCGCGGACACCTCGATCTTCGCGCCGATGCCATCCCGATTACTCTTCCGGCCCACCAGCTTGATAGCCAGCCAGTGGTTCACGCCGGGCGAGACATTGTGCAACAGATATCCGGGACCGCCCAGGTTCACCATGAATACGTCCACCTTGCCGTCGTTATCGTAGTCGGCGAAGCAAGCGCCGCGCGCCACGGTCTTCACATCGAAGAAAGGTCCGGCCGTGCCGGCGACGTCCGCGAATCGCCCACCGCCCAAGTTGCGGAAAATCGAATGCTCCTGCGGCACCATGTGGATCAGTCCGCCATGCGCGATGAAAATGTCGCGCAGCCCGTCGTTATCGAAATCGTAGACGCCGGTGCCCCAACTTACATACTGCGCGGTCAACTGCGAAATGCCGGCCGCCTCGGTCACATCGGTGAAGTCTGTGCCGCCGTTCAATAGCAGCCGGTTGAAGCGGGAGTCGGTAACCCACAGCCCCACGTGGCCGCTATTCTCGAAATCGGCGAACACCGGCCCCATGGCGGAAGTGGATTCGCCGTTCTGTCCGTAGGCCACGCCCGATTCGACCGCAACTTCCTTGAAGCTGCCGTCGCGATTGTTGTGGAACAGGAAGTTCTCCGTCTTGTCGTTGGCCACGTAGATATCCGGATAGCCATCGCCATCGAAATCCCCCGCCGTCACGCCCATGGCGCGGCCGATGTACTTAGAGATACCGGACTTCTGACTGACATCGGTGAACGTGCCGTTGCAGTTGTTGTGGAACAGCATGCTGCTGTTGCCCGCGTAATCCAACGGTCCCGGATAGTTATCCGCTGCGTAATAGGCGCGATACTTGGGATCGAACTTCACGTAGCGGCCGATGAAGAGGTCCACGCAGCCGTCGCGATCGTAATCCAGCCACGCGGAGCCGATCGACCAGCCCGGCACATTCAGTCCGGCTTTGACGGTGACGTCTTCGAAAGTACCGTCGCCTTTGTTGCGGTACAGGGTGACATGGCCGTAGCCGGTGACCAGCAAGTCCACAAAGCCGTCGTTATCGAAATCGGCGGCGATCACGGCCGTGCTGAAGAGGTCCGCGCCGACGCCGGCCTGTTCTGTGACATCCGTGAACTTGCCGTTGCCGTCGTTGCGATAGAGATGATTGTGCGGCGGCGTTGCCGGCGGCTGGCGCAGCGGGTACGGATGGATGTCGTCGCCCAGCGGTTTGCCGGATGCGACATAAAGGTCGGGCAGTCCGTCGTTGTTGTAATCGAACCAGACGCAACCCGAGCCGGTGCTTTCGAGCAGCGACCCCAGCTTGCGCGCGCCGAAACTATGTGTGAATTGGATGCCGGAGGCGGGCGTGGCGTCTTCGAAGCGGATGGTGACGGCGGGCTGGTCGGCGGATTGGGC
>JBEKMJ010000165.1:0-13637 GCA_050008575.1 Bryobacteraceae bacterium | reverse complement strand
CATTCTTGGCGACTTGGCTTGCACTTTCGTTCAACCCGTTTAGGATCGCTTCATGGACGTACTGTTCTTTGACGTTTGCCATGATCGGCGGCAGGCCAAGCTGAAGATCGGCAAGGCTCCCACCATCCACAATCGTCTTGGTGACAAAAGTCTTCGCAGTTTCCGCCGTGCTGTTTGCCTTCGCAACGCAGGCCGGATGAACCGACTGGAAGAATCCAGTTTTCTGATCGCAATATTCACACAACCCCATAAACCGCTCTGCCTTTCATGACAAACATCCGGCCAAATCAGGCGGGCCAAAGCTCTGGATCGCTTTCTTCTTCTATTAGGATGCCAGCTTGGTGTTCGGGGCCATTGTCCAGACGATACATAACGTCCTTCACCCGGAAATAATGCGTCCTGACAGGATCGCTACCAGAGCCTTGTTCCAACTCGATGCGTTCTCCGATCCTTGGCACGAATTCCGTTTCGTAGTCCTGCTGATTTCCGGCTTGGTCTACCACTCTCAAGTTTTTCATTATCGCTTTCTCCTGTGTGCATTATCGTACATTTGTACGGTGTAGAAAAGGGGTAATGGAAAAGGCAACCCTGCTTCGTCCTCGCCGGTTCTTTTCCGTCTAGGCTTAGCGGGTCGTGGCGGGTTGTGCTCTCGTGGCGTGCTGATGTCCGGTCGGATTCCGGCGTTCGTAGCGGCGACGGCTCATCCCGCTCGATGAATCTTCCTCAGCACCCGCCACGAAGCCACGAGTTGTTGAATCGCTGCCGGTGGTGGAAGTCGCCTGCCAGCATATGCGCAGTCCCGGTAGGCATCCTGGTAGACCTTCTCGACGCCCGGTACGCTCAACATCGACAAACGGCGGGCGTAGTCAGCGAGTTGTTCCCTGGTCAGGATCGGCTCTGGCTCCGGGCTGCGTGCCACGATCAGATTCTAACAGATTCGCTTTTTGTTCGCCACTGGATTTTTGCCGGTAGTTGGAGTGCTGTGTGTACGAGTCGGCGTGCGCCCCAAAAGGCCAGCGTGGATTCGGCGTTCGAGGCGTGGGGCGGCGCTCTCCGACCGGTCGTTTCCAAGCCCAAAAAGGGCGTTTTCCAGTCACACTTTTTCACCCTCCAGTCACACTTTTGTCGTTTCTGGTCACATTTTGCGTATCGAAAATGGTGATAGTTCGTACACTTCACTGCCTAGAATCAACAACTTGCAGAGCCTAAAAGACCCTCGTTGTAGCCCTGCTGCATCCAGGAGGGGAGTCTCTTGCGGTCGGCCAACCGGAAGTTGGGCGTGGGGGGACTTTCCGGCGGCTATTCCGGGCTGCCTCGTTTCCGCTGGAAGCGCCCCCGACGGGTCCGCGAGCCGAACCGGGCCGCCGGCCTCGGTTATTACGTGGACGCGAGCAACGTGAATCACGGCTTCGTGCGAGATGCCAAAGGTGTCGTCACCGCCATTGATGCTCCTGGCGCAGGCGCAGGCGCCGGTCAGGGCACTTCCGCCCAGAGCGTCAACAGCGCCGGGACAGTCGCGGGATATTACCAGGACACGAGCGGCGTGTGTCACGGCTTCGTGCGCGCCACCAGTGGCACGATAACGACTTTCGATCCTCCCGGTGCCGGCACTGGCGCCAACCAGGGCACCTTCGCCAAGAGCGTCAACGGGCCGGGGGCTATCACGGGATTCTATACTGACGCGAGCAATCTGGAGCGCGGCTTCGTGCGCCGCTGCCAGTGGCACGATAGCCACCTTCAGTGCCCCTGGTGCAGGTGCTGACACGGCACTGTCGCCAATGGCATCAACAACAGGGGGGATGTCGCGGGATTCTACTATGACACGAGCAACGTTGCTCACGGCTTCCTGCGGACGCCATGACTACGCTGTGCGTCCGGTGACCGGCGTGACATTCTGACGGCACGGCCCGGTACGCCTTCAACTCTTCAGGTACCGCGATCTTGAGCAACGTGCCCCCGGCGCGACTACCGGCACGCTTCAGGTGATCACACCCGGCGGCCCGCTTTCGAGCAGCCTGCCGTTCGTGGCGCCATAGGAGCCACCCGGCGTATCGAGCGCATCTCCCCGGCGGGGCTTTATGGTCCCCGCCGGACTGTCGAGGAGAAGCGCAATCAAGCTCAGGCCCAGACGGAAGCACCCTGGCGCAGCAACCCGCTGCCGTTCCGCGTGACCGGCTTCCATCGTTGAGGATGCCGCGGGGACGCCGCGGACGGGCATCTTCCGTGCCGGAGTCTGATGCGGAAAAATAAACTTCCGCGTCACATGCCAGTTTTCGGCGGCAGTTCCCGCCTAACCGAACAGTGGGTGATCCCGCACTTTAGGATAATCCCAGCAGCCGATTATCGGCTAAATGTCAGGAGGAAAATATGACAAATCGCGCAGTCTGTTTCTGTTTGAGTTTCTGCTGTTTAATTCGCTTGCGAAAAGTTGGACGGTGGCAGTTTGCATTTGGCGACTGGCTCCGATGGGTAGCCCACTTCGAAGAACATGGGAACGGCCGCGTTACTCGCTTGTGTTTGGTGCTGGAATCGGCGTTCTGAACCGATACAGTTTCCGTACAATGGTTTTGAGTTTAGACTATTTCCCACCGCCACGGTTTCTCATATCTCTGAGGAAGAAAACCAGAACGCGGGCGGGCTTCGCCCTCCGCGTCGGCGGCCGGCGCTTCGCGCCGCCTAACCTAAGCGTCAGAAGGTAATTGTCGTTGATAGGGAGAAATAGTTGTCTTCAACCCAAAGAAATAGTTGACGCCGATCAAAAACCATGCGGCTCGCGCTCACCGTGGGCTACGGGTGTTTGTGTGTGACAACATGGCCTTCCACGGCGACTTCCTGCCGGTGCTCGCGAAGCATACCAAGAATTTCAACCTTAACCGGGCGCTCTCCGGCGGCATCGACGACATGCAGCGGAATTTCAAGCCGATGGTGGAGGCCGTCGAGCGCTGGCAGGGATCGCAGCTCTCCGATGTTGCCGCGAAGCTAATCATCTACCGCGCGTTTGTGGAAGCTGAGGTTGAAGTGCCTCGGCACCTGGACCGCCAGGTACATGAGATGTATTTCGACCCGCGGCACGACGAGTTCCGGCCGCGTACGATGTGGTCGCTCTCAAACGCGTTCACGTGGGCTTTCAAGGAGCTGGAACCGATCCCGCAGTACAAGGCGACGGGCAAGCTCGCGGGATTCCTGGCAACCACGGGAATGTCGTGAGTACGACGCTCTGTCCAGGCTGCGAAGCGACCGACCCTGGTGTTTTTTGAGATTAGCGGGAACAAACACCACTGAAACTCCCCGCAGAATGCTCCTTGTTCCTTTTATCCGGCTTTCCTTTCCCTTCTGGGATTACAAGAGGAACGGCCCCCATTGTTTATCGGCGGTCTTTTTTTGAATTGGACGCAACGCCGGGCAAGAATGGTCAAAACCGATACTTATGAGCACTGTGCGACTAAAAAGCGTGCGGCCGCCAATTTCTTACTCTTCTGCCCCTGGGCTAAGAAAATCCTAGAGCCATCGGCGGACTCGGGCACACGTCCGTCCACGGTGAAACAGCCACGCATGTCCCTCATTGCGCTGGCCAACACATCCGAGCCAACACCGCGAAGATATATCTGAACGGCTTCCCAGGGATCGAACTCGCTGTCGGCAAAGACTACAGGCGCCCGACTGGGTCCTTGTGTCGGAGCCACGGTAAGACGTGCGGACACAAATACAACCTGTCCTATCTTGTCGAGATTAGCTTCGGTAAACCAAAGCTGATCGTCCGGCCCTAATGTGATCGCAATTGGCTCGCTAAAAGCACTAGAAACTTGATAGTGGTCGATATCACCTGAATCAGTGATCCGGCCCAGCGTACTCAAGTTTCCCTCGGTAAACCATAGCGCGCCGTCTGGCCCTGCAGTAATCCCGAGCGCCCGTATTGACCGTGCAACGAGTACGGGCCTTCCGGCCCGCACCGTAGTTTGTGGAGGGTATGGGGACGACTCTACACCCTGCCCCATACCCCACCCTATACCCTAAAACGCGCCCGAGAGGGCGGTTTGATGAGCCGCGCGCTCGGCTTAAGCAACGTGGGAATCGGCAGAGCCCGGATCTGGCTTGGGCGGCGGAAGATACGAAACCAGCAGGGCGCCCGGATCGGCAATTGCCGGATTCGTTGCCGCGTCGGACGGCTCGATTACCGCGTTCCCCTCCTCGGCGGTCGCCTGTGGGTTGGCGGCGATAGCCGGGCTGGTCTGGTCAAGAAATGGCTCGTCGGGTGCAGGCGTTTGCGGTTCCGGGTCCGCCGTTAGGCCGGACGGTTCTGCGGTTGGCTCCAACGTGGTGCCGATCCCCTGCCGGCGCCTGGCGGCAAACTCCTCGATGGTCATAAGCGGCGCACGCTGCGCGAGTTCGCGCCTCACGTCGTGTTTCGCAAAAGACTCGATGATCCAGGGGCTTTGGTGCTTATCCTTCATCTCCTGCATCTTCGCCTCCTCAATCGCGGCCACCTCCGCCGGATCAACCATCGCGATGTATCGGTCGATCTCCGCATTGCGATAGTCTTCATAATCGTATTCGAGTTCCTGCTGTGCTCGGCGCTCCGCATCGCGTCGGCGTTCGGTTTCCTCGCGCGCTTTGCGTTGGGAGTTTGTTTCGAACCCGATGGGGATGGGTGTGTTCTCCTCGACAAGGTGGATGTAGAACCCCGCCGGGTTCGTGTACTTGCCGGGGTCTTTGTTGACCACCTATCCCGTGGACACTTATCCCGTAGACCGTTAACACCCGACACGCGCAAGCGTAGAATTAATCCTGCCTCGTGAGTTGAAGTTCCATTCCACAACGTTCGAGGGTCAACTGAGGCGAGCAGATCATATCCGTATGGGATCGCCCTTTTTGAGGGGCCCGTCCAGGTGCCGGTTGGGTATGGCCCGAGCGGGGCAAGTGCCAGGGGCTACGATAATGCGGAGACGTTCCACGTTCGATTTCAGGTTCATGCTTCGCGCATGGCTTTGCGTGCCCATTTTGTATGGTATGGCCGTGCGTGACGGCAATCGCCCAACGCCCCACGGCTCTCCGAGCAGGCACTGCCACAGAGCAGATCGCAATCGGTGGGTATGTGACATCCACCTATAGTAATTACCAGACAGGGATCACACAGGGCTCAGACGGTGTGTTGTGGTTTACCGAAGACTTCTCGAACAGGATCGGACGCATCACCACGGCCGGGGCGGTGACCGAGTACCGCGTGCCCACTGCCGATAGCGAGCCTTTATCGATCACCCCAGGACCCGACGGCGCGCTGTGGTTTACCGAAGTGATGGGCAATAATATCGGGCGAATCACAACGCTAGGGGTGATCTCTGAGTACCCGGTGCCGACCGCCGACGGCGAACCCTGGGGCATCGTGGCCGGACCGGATGGGGCGCTGTGGTTTACCGAAAACATAGGAGACAAGATCGGACGCATAACCACGGCCGGGGCGATCACTGAATATACGGTACCCACGGCCAGCAGCCGGCCCTCGTGGATCACGGCGGGACCAGACGGCGCGCTGTGGTTTACTGAAGCGCTGGGCAATAGTATCGGGCGAATCACGACGCTGGGGGTGATCTCTGAATTCCCACTTACCGCCGGCGCCAGCCCCGGAGGCATTACGGCGGGACCCGATGGAGCGCTCTGGTTCACCGAAGCCGGCCTTAATAACATCGGCCGCATTTCCACCGGCGGCGTGGTCACCGAGTACGGTGTGCCCACAGCCAATAGCCTGCCGTACGATATTACCGCGGGGCCTGATGGCGCTCTGTGGTTCACGGAATTCGATGGTCTCAGGATCGGGCGCGTTACCACGACCTGGGCATTCGCAGAGTATCCGGTGCCCACGGACATTGGTGCACCAGGAGGCATCGCTTCCGCATCCGACGGTTCCCTTTGGTTTACCGGCTCCGCGCTCCATGGATACTTGCAGAAGGCGATCGGTCAGGTGGCTTTTGTGACCGCGGGCCTGGCTGTCAGTCCAGCCAGCGGTCCATACAATACCAGCCTCACCTTTAGCGGAGATGCGTTTTCTCCAAACGAGACCGTCACAATCTACCGAGGCGGCATTGGCTCTGCTGCGCTAGCCAGGGCGACTGCTGATGACGGCGGATCGTTCCGTCACATCTCAAGAGCCTGTCTCGTCTTACGGTCCCCGGTTCTTTCTGGGAGTTGGCCAGACCAGTGGCAGTATCGGAGCAGCCCCGTTCGAGATCACTCCGCAGTTGACGGTAAATCCGACTTCCGGGCCGGTGGGTAGCAGTGTGACTGTGAAAGGATACGGCTTCGGACCGTTCGAGCCGGTCGAGGTTTCTTGGGACAGCCCGTCTACCGAGCTGGACTCCAAGACGGATATGCACGGGAGTGTAACGATCAAGTTCGCGGTCCCCTTGGGCGCCGCCTCCGGCCTGCATACCATCTCCAGTTCCGGACGTTATCTCGGACTCGACCCCCAAGTGTCCTTCACCGTTCAATAATGGGTATCATTGCCGGATTAGCGATGCATGGGCAGTCCTCTAAAACACACCCTCCGCCGCGCGGTCTCGGTTTATTTGGCGTACCCCTGCAATAGACAAGGGATCGTGCATTTGTTCCCACTTGGTGCGCGGGCGGCGGGGCGCGCGCGGCTACCGCTCGCACACCTCCAGCGCCACGCGCTCGGGCGTAGTCATCGCGTCGGGCGGCGTCCCCCCTGCGGCGGATGAACGCCCTCAGTGATGGCATGAATAACGATTTCGCACTTCGACGTGCGTCGCTCATCCACACGCTGGGCGGTCGCGGCGACGGACGACGGGCGGCGGAGAATTGGCGGCCGGCATAAGGCTGCGCGAACGCCAACTGGAAAGCGCAAGAAATTCAGCGCAGCCGTACGCCGGAAGATGGCCCTGGCGCAAAAGGCAAGGTGGGCCAAGATCAAGGGCGAATCTGAACCGGCAGCGCCAGCCCCGGCTGAAGTACCCAAGGCAAAACGGAAGCTCTCAGCGGCAGCAAAGGCAAAACTCGCGGCAAATCTGAAAAAGGCCCGAGCCGCCAAAGCAGCAAAGGCGAAGGAAGCGGCGAAGAAGTAGACGGGACCGGCCCGGAAGAAGGCCGCAGTAAAGAAGTCGGCACCGCGACTGGGCGCGCACTGTCCAAAGACAACGAAAATAAACGAGCGCGAGGCGTTGACTGAGAGGTTATCAGGACCGCCAATGGCGCACTTCACGCGCTGCGAAACACGCGCTGCATGCTCTCATTGAAACGCTCCCATTCCTCGTCGTCCCAGAAATCGTCCAGCATCAGAAATCCGCCGCGCAACAGAAACTCGCGTTCCGACCATCAGCCGCCTGATTATTGTTCACGTTCAGGAAGATGGACCCCGTCCGGCACCGCTGGAACGGTCTATTCTTCAGTTTTGGATTCGATGAGCGTTTGGCTGAGTTCCTTGCCGGCCTTGAAACCCGCATCGCGCTTGGCTGCTATGGTGATAGTCTCGCCAGTCCGAGGATTACGGCCTTGCCGCTCCTTTTTCTGTTTCACGACGAAGCTACCAAATCCGCGCAGGTCTACGCGCTGGTTTGCCTGGAGCGCTTCGGCAATGGTTCCGAGAACGGATTCAAGTACCGCTTCGACCTCAGGCTTTTCCCTTCCAGTCTTCGCTGCGACTGCTTCAATCAGTTGTGGTTTTGTCATTTTCTTCAGTGTACTGGAATCCATCGTCGGCTTGCCCCAGGGGGCGCACTGCTCAGCTTGGCCGCATCTCGCGGTGGAACGCTCCAAAAAAAGACGTTCGGCGGTGGCCACGTGCTAGTCCTCCATCGTCGTCCGCGTGATCGGCCGCGGTGCGGTTGGCAGCGAAAAAGCGCAACAAGAGCCTGTTCGGCTGCGGCTGCGCGGTGCGGAGACGGAGCCTGTTTCCTGCTCCGCCGATTTCTCGTCGGGACGAGGAGGGTTTCTCCAGTTGCTTAGCGCGTCCTTGCCACCGTGCTGTCGGCGGAATTGATCTGAGCGACGTGTCTCCCTGAACTAGCCGCTTAAGCCGGCGCCTCTTGTCGACACACTTGTCTCCACGTGAGTACGAGAAGGAGATCATGGATTTGCGCGACGGCTTCACCGTTTCGAAATGAGGATCAGATTGTTAGGACATCATGCACTCGATCCGACCAGAAGCCATTGGCGCAAGCTTGAGATTCCTTTCCGACGATCAATCGGATTATTTTCTGCACTTCGGTCTTACCGCGTCGTGTTCGTCAACACTGTGACGCAGTTCCTACCCTGGTCGGCGATCGCCAGGTCCGGTTTGCCATCCCCGTTGAAGTCCCCTACAGCCGCGAAAATGGGAGCGCTTCCGGCCAGGAAGCCCACCGGCGAATTGAAGGTGCCATCGCCATTTCCCGTAAAGATCGAAACGCCCAACCCCCCAACCTCTGCCACGTCCAACCTGCCGTCGCCATTGAAGTCCGCAGCCGCAACCTGTCCGGTGCCGCCGATCGCGGACAGGCTGGCTCCCAACCGGAATGTGTAATCGCCGTTGCCCAGCAGCACCGCGCCTCCCACCGCCAGATCCGGCTTCCCGTCCCCATTGAAATCCGCCACCACAACGGGCGCGCGGGAAACTGCAAAATTGGATAGCATGGGCGGCCCGAAGGTGCCATCGCCATTGCCGGGCAGAACTGACACGGTGCCCGCTCCTACCGCGGCCAAGTCCTGTTTTCCGTCCGCATTGAAATCCCCAACCGCCAGAAATCCCGCGTTCTGTCCATACTGGTATGTTACCTGAGGCTGGAACGTGCCATCGCCATTGCCCAACAGGATGGACACGTCGCTGGGATCGTGCCTGTCCGACACCACGTTGGCCACCGCCAGGTCCAGCTTCCCATCCCCGTTGAAGTCTCCCACCACGACGGATTGAGGTCCCACTCCCGTGGCGTAGCTCACCGCCGGCCGGAATGTTCCGTCACCGTTGCCCAACAGAATCGCGACCGCGCGGGAAACACTGTTTACCACCGCTAAATCCGGCTTTCCATCGCCGTTGAAATCTCCCACCGCGACTGAAGCGGGCGACTTCAGCACAGCGTAGTTCACCTTGGGTTGGAACGTACCGTCGCCATTGTTCAGCAGGATCGAAACACTATTGGATTTTCGGTCGGTGATCGCCAAGTCCGGCCTTCCGTCGCCATTGAGGTCTGCTACCGCCACGAATGTGGGGTCGTCTAACACCGGGTAGGTCACGAGCTGCGCAAAGACGCCGCCGCCTTTGCCGAGCAGAATCGTCACGGTGGTCGCGCCCACCGCTAAGTCCGGCACGCCGTCTCCATTGAAATCCGCGATGGCCAGTGATTGCCCTCCGGGCGTGTAGTTCACCGCCGGCCGGAAGGTTCCGTCGCCTTTGCCCAGCAACACGGATGTGGCGTCGGTGTCCCGATTGGCCACCGCCAGGTCCGGCTTGCCGTCCCCGTTCAGATCCGCCACGGCCACCGCATAGGGATAGCGGCCCACGCCGTAGGCCACTTGGGGTTGGAACGTACCGTCGCCGTTCCCAAGCAGGATCGAGACCGTACTGGAATCGGTGTTGACTGCTACCAGATCCAACTTTCCATCCCCATTGAAATCTCCGATCGATACGGCTTCGGGAGCCTCTTGCACCGCATAAGCTACCTGCCGCTGGAAACGGCCGTCGCCATTGCCCAGCAGGATCGAGACGCTGCCGGAACCGTGGTTGGCCACCGCTAAATCCGGCTTTCCGTCTCCATTGAAGTCTCCCACCACCACCGACGTGGGTATCGTAAGAACGGCGTTGAAGGTTGGCGTCTGAAACGTGCCATCGCCGTTGCCCAGCAGGATGGACACGGTAGAGGAATCCGCGTCGGCTACCGCCAGATCGAGCTTGCCATCCCGGTTGAAGTCGCCCACGGCCACCGAGACCATCGATGTCTTGCCCACACTGTAGTCGAGCGGAGCCTGAAAGGTGCCATCGCCATTGCCCAGCAGGATCGAGACCACACCTTCGCCGCCCGCCACGGCCACGTCTGGCTTCCCGTCTCCATTAAAATCACCCACGGCCAAGGCGGAGGCGTAGTTCTTCTCGGCATTCAGATTGACGGCCGGGAGCGCCTGAAACGTGCCGTCTCCTTTGCCCAGCAGAATTTCGAAGCCCAGATCGTCCATCGCCACCACCAGATCCGGCTTTCCATCTCCATTGAAATCCGCCACGACGGTAAAATACCCCTGGCCGCCGGACCCGAACGTTCGCGGGGCGTTGAAGGTTACCGGCTGCGCCATCAGCGGGCCAGTCAGTAACATCAACGTCGCGCGCCAATTGAACCGTCCCCGACACATATTCCGCCTCTTTACCGCGTCATATTGGTGAACACCGCGACATTATTCGAACCCGCGTTGGCAACCGCCAGATCCGGCTTGCCATCCCCGTTGAAGGCATCCTCAACCGGCAATCCGAACGCCACTGGCCTTCGGGTCGAAGTTTTCTCCTTTTCTGCGTTCAACTGAAGAGGCCGCGCGGTTCGCGGACTGCCGTCGGGCCTCCTGACGGTACCGCCGCCTACCAGCCGGGCAGGGCGGACGCCGTTGCAGTGGGCGCCTGTGCAAAGGCCATCCGGACCAGCGACAGACAAGAGGCCGCTGGAGCGTTCCTCGGAGATGTGCACTGCACAGCCGTACTCCTCCGCGAGCGCTCTGCGCGGGCCGTATTTTTCCCAGATTTCCTCGCGCCAGTTGCGGCCCTGCAGGTAGCGCATCGCGGTCGTGCTCATGACGCCAGGGCGATTACCCGGTATGGGGACGCGGGCGGTGGAGCGGGTGGTGATCTTCAGATCCGCTTGGGCGGGGACTACCTGACTGAGCACCGGCAACAGCGAAAGCGGCGAGAAGCTCGCAGTCATCGACACTCCCTCAAATTCGTTTATATCACGGTTTCGTACCCCGGACCCATCGATTTGGTGATTACGGACGTGCAAATGCCCAGGCTGAATGGCACCGACCTGTGCGCGCATCTGATCCAAGAGCGACCCGGAATCAAGGTGTTGGTAATGTCAGGCGCGGACATGAGCGAGATCGTTAGCCAAAATGCCAACATGCCGTTCCTGCCTAAGCCGTTCGATGGAGAGACCCTGAAGGCGAGGGTTCGGGCGATCTTGGCCGATCCACCGCAGCCAGCGAGAGGTAATGAGCGCGTGGGGAGCGCCGTCCACCCCTGCTGGTTGGCTGAGGAGGTAAGCCTGCGTGACTCCCGCATACACGATCAACTTCGCGAGCGACGGCGCCGAAATCGCGGCGCGCCGCGTCCCAAGTGTTACCCTCGGTCATTCATGCGATCAATCCCCATACTCATAGCCCTTGCCGCGGCCGCTGTCGCCCAAACGCCCAGCCGGGCCAACTCCGCATAGTCCCGCACCGTGCCCTCCCGCAGCAGCCCCTCGAAGTAGCGCTCGCGGTCCTGATCGGCTCCGCCACCAGCGGCCACAGATGCTCTCGCTCGACCAGCACCCCCGCACCGATGGATTGCGCACGGCCCGCAACGACCCGGAGCGGTTCGATATCGCCGCGCCGGATCTTCGGCAAGCGCCTCACCTGGAACCAGCTTCCCTGATGATGTCGCTGCGGACCAACGCCTCCCGCAGGGTGTCAAGCAATCCGGAATGTTCTGGACCGTCCGCGGCGCCAATGCCATCATCGCACTCCGCTGCTGCCAACTCAGCGGCACAATTTTGAAGACTATTGGGAGGCACGTCGTGCCTGATCCTCACTTTTGGGTAGTGGGTCAGTTTGGTTATGTGGCGCAGATAATCCTGCCCGCAGCCGGCTTTCAGCCGGCTCTGGCCGCCTGAAAGGCGGCTGCGGCCAAAATTGGCCGCCCTCCAAAACCAAATTGACCCACTACCCACTTTTGTGTCGCGCACCCCTATACAGCCTCAGGTCCTAGTTTTGGAAACCTCAGGGCTTGCCAATCGAGCGGCGGCGCATGGCGGTGCCCCACTAAAACCCGGAGGCGGCGTCCAAGCGGAAGGAGCGGTACGCCGTATCCGCGAACTCAATCGCGTAAGCCGGGATGCCGGTATAGCCCGACGGCAGATATTCGAAACCGCGCGTTGGATCGGGCCCCGTCCCCCCGTCTGCCGCGCCCCCTTGCCACCAATAGTTGCCGTTATCCAAAATCTGCGAAGTGCCATAGCCGCCCGCGTAGAAAGTGAAATCCACGTTCGCCTGGATATCCACTGTCAAGGCCGTTTCGTCGATGGTCAGCGCCTGCCCCCGGCTCTTTGCGCTCGGATTGCTGGCGTGGCGCGTGTTGCCGTTATCAAACAAGGTGAGCAGCTTGGGGTTGTAAGTAACCCAGACTTCGACATCGTGCTGATGACTGAACCAGGGCGAGGGAATGCCGGGTGTGTCGATCATGGTAAAGTCGCCATCGGCGCCCAGGGTCCATATCAAATGTCCGTCGCCCTTTCCGTTTTCATAGGCGATCTTGATCACCCAATCCTGGTCGCGGAGGGACATGATCAGATTGCCGTCGGAGGAGTCATAGGCCAGGGAATTGCCGTGCAACCAGTCGTTGGCCTCGGCGGCCAGGGTGATCGGACAGCAGTTTCCCGTCTCCGTGTCGGCGCAAGGGTGGCATTTCTCGTCGAGAATGGCCGTGCGGCTCACGGGCAGCCAGTCGAACGCGTTCCAGGTCCAGACGATTCTCCAGTTGGTATCGAGCACCAGCACCTCGTCGCCCATGATGTCCACTGGATTTTGCGTGGTTCCCCCCTGCACGTTGGTGTATAGCGCTTCGTTATGCGCAATCACAGCGGTATAGCCATTGGGCAGCCGCATGGCCTCGTGGTTGAAGTCGATGATGGACTGTTGGCTCAGTTTGGCGAGTTGCGCGTTGGCGGATGGTTCGTCGATGGAATGAATGGTGGTGCCCGCCAGATTGATCTCGCTGACGACGTAGTCTGTGAAACTCTGCTTGCCGACCAGCAGCACGGTACCGCCTGGAACGGCGCGCGTCATCATGCCGTTCTTGCAGTAAGTCCAGGATGCAACGCCTTGCAGATTCGTGAGCGCCACGCAATGCTGGGCTTGCGCGGTAGCGAAGAAGCTGGTCAGGATCAGGCTATCGCCGGTATCCGCATTCTGCGTGGGCTGCAGGGTGACATTGGGGGCGGGCACCGGACATGTAACTTGCGCGCTGGCCGTCGCGGCAACGGCAACGGCCAAGGCTAACAGAGGGTTGAATGTCTTCGAATGGGTCATACGCCTCCTGGGTTCTTAGAAAGCGTACATCCAAACCAGTTACCCAAAGCGGCTTATTAACCTATTTTAATCCCGCGTGGCCAGACGTCGGCAGAGAAACAATCGCTCACGAGCCGGGTTTTATTATGCTAGGGAACGACAGGGCGGCGGCAAATCGCGAGCCGGCGCCGCGTCTAGGAGGACTAAAACGAGTGAAACGCTTGCTGATCTTGATCTTCCCGGTCGGGCTAGAAGGCGAGGAATTCCGCACGCTCGATTTCACGCGGCAGGTGGTGGCCGCCGCGCGGTCTTGATTGTTCGACGCATGTTAGCGTAACCGACTCGAACCGCCGTGTACGGACCCGTACGCACGGTGGTGTGGCAGGGGCGGCGGGTGACCGCCGCCCCTATGC
>JBEKMJ010000164.1:0-13485 GCA_050008575.1 Bryobacteraceae bacterium | reverse complement strand
GGCGATCCGGCCCGCGCATCCAGCAGCAGAATGCTGGTTTCCCGCTTAGCAAACGACTGATACAGCACCGGCAGATAGCTGATCACCAATGCCAGAAAACCGAAGCCGGTGCCAGCCTCCACGATCAGCACCGCCCGTGCCATGCGCGTGTGCGGCACTCCCATGCCCAAGGTGATGAACGTGGTGCCGCTCAGGTACATGCTTTCGAGAAAACTCATGTGCGGCGGCCCCACCGACCACTGCACCATGGCAAAAGCCACCATCATCAAGGCGGCCCAAACCATGATCAGGAACAACAGCGAGAGTGGGCCGTAGAAACTGAGGTAACGCTCGCGGCGTTTGGTGGAGCACACGTGCAACGCCAGCCACGACCATATCGTCCAGGTGGACAGATAGAAGAGCCGGCTCAGGCGCAACTTCCGCGCCACGCGCCGCGGCAGGATGATCACTTCGAAACCATCCCATAGGATGGTTAGCAGGACGATCGTTCCGACGATGGCCGCCAGCACAGTCATGCGGAAATGCTCCTTGTGTCTCTGCCAAAAAGGCGGCCTACGAGGCCGCCGCAGGCTGCGAGCCTGCCCCACGCAGTGCGTCCTTCAACGTATCCGGCAGCGCCTGCGCGCGCCCCGGCCGTCCCACGCACACCACTGTAATCGATCCGTCCGCAACCACCACGCCGTCCTTCAATGCCGCGAATTCCAAAGTATACGACGACGTGCCCACCCGCTTCACCGACACGGCGATGTCCAACTCATCGTCGAAGCCCACCGCCGTCCGGTATTCGCATTCCACACGTACGCGCGGAAATCCGACATCCGGCGCATCGCGATAGCGGTATCCCAGCGCGCGCAGAAACTCGATTTCCGCCGCCTCGAAATAGCGCAGCATGGCGGTGAAATGAATACGTCCGGAAGCGTCCGTATCGGGGAACGCCACCCGCACGCGGTGATTGAATTTTGGCATGGTCTATTTTTCCGGTTTGGCGAAGGCCGTATCCGCGAGCGGCGCGTCGTTCTCGATCTCGGCGAACTTGAAGATCATCGTATTGTCCGGCGCGCGCTGCTCGATGGTGAAGGGCAGCTTCAATCCGTCCACGTCGCGATAATCCCGCAGCAGCATCTCGTATTGTACGATGCCATCCTCCAGCGTCACACGCTCGAAGTCGCGCTTCACCAACAGGCCGTTCTCCGCATCGAAGTACAGTTTCTCGGCGGGACCGGCGGCGGGCGTAGCCTCGACCACGTAAACGGCGCGTCCCTCCACCTTGTCCGCCCCGGCCGTCTCCATTTTAGAATACAGTTCCCGCAGCCGTACCTCGCGGTAGAAATGCCGGTCGCGCCGCGCCGCCGCCAGGTCCGTCTTGCTCATGGCATGCATGCCCGAATCGGGATTCTTTTCCCAGCCGTTGGCGCCGTCCAGCACCGTCTCGACCACGCCATAGCCGGGAATATCCATCGTCAGCCGGAAGCTGTCCGGCGCCTTGGCCCAAACCTGTGCGGCGCCGGTCACATTGTCGTCCGGAATCTCGACGGTGCCCTTCATCGCGCGCGTGGTAACCTTCTCATAGGCGGCTTGGCCGCCCAGAGCCTGCGCGTACTTCGCCAGGATCTGGTCGACGCTGGGCTGGGCATGCCCCAGCGCTACGGGCGCCGCGGCGGCCAGCGCCAGCAAACAGTATGGCCGGTAACTCATGGAACCTCCGGGGCGGCGCAGCGGAACGCGCGGCCCACAGTCTACAATAAGTCTTTTATGCATCTACAGGAAGTCGTCGAAGCCCAAGGCCACCTGATCGACTCCCACGTGATGGAGAACATCTTCGACAAGGTGGTGGAGCATCACGGCCGCTTCGAGGTGGAAGAATTTCGCATCGGGCGCACCAACAGCGAGCCGTCCTACCTGCGCCTGAAGGTGGAAGCGCCGTCGAGCGACCTGATGGCGCATCTGCTCGAAGACCTGCTGTCATTGGGCTGCTCGGCGGTGGATTCGGGCGATGCCGCCCTGCGCGCCGTGGCGCGCGATTGCTGCGCGCCGGAGGATTTCTACTCCACCACCAATCACCGCACGCTGGTGCGCCTCAACCAGCAGTGGATCGAGGTGGAGAACCAGCGCATGGACGCGCTGATCGTGGTGGCGGACGGCCGCGCCTGGTGCCGCCGCCTGCGCGATATCCGGGCGGGCGACCGCGTGGTCGTGGGCATGCGCGGCATCCGCGTGACGCCCGAATCCAAAGAACGCGACCGGCTGGCATTCGCCTTCATGTCGAACGGCATCTCGTCGGAGCGGCAAGTGGAGACGGCCGTGCGGCAGACCGCGGCACTGATCCGGCAGGCGCTGGAGCAGAAGCTGAAGGTGGTGGTGGTGGCGGGTCCCGTGGTGGTGCATACCGGCGGCGTGCAGGGCCTCGCGGCGCTGATACAGGGCGGTTTCGTACACGCGCTGCTCAGCGGCAACGCGCTGGGCGTACACGACGCGGAAGCCGCGCTGTTTGGCACCTCGCTGGGCGTGCGGCTGGCCGATGGACGCCAGGAAGAGCACGGCCATCGCAATCACATGCGCGCCATTAACGCCATCTATCACGCGGGCGGAGTACGCCAGGCGGTCGCCGCAGGACGCCTGCCCAGCGGCATCCTCTACGAATGCGTGCGCGCCGGCGTGCCTTTCGTGCTGGCGGGCAGCCTGCGCGACGATGGTCCGCTGCCCGATACCATTACCGACATGAACGCCGCCCAGGATGCCTACGCAGAGCAGTTGAAGGGCGCGGGACTGGTGCTGTGCCTGGGCTCCATGCTGCATTCCATCGCGACCGGCAACATGCTGCCAAGCTGGGTGAAGATCGTGTGCGTGGATATCAACCCCGCCGTGGCCACCAAGGTGAGCGACCGCGGCACGGGGCAAGCCGTGGGAGTCGTGGCGGACGTAGGCATGTTCCTGGACCTGCTGGCGAAGAGCATCGTGCCGGCGGCCGCAACCCAATCATGAAGCGAGCCTATACCGACGAACACGCCGCGGCCGGAATCGACGCCGCGCTGCCCGAAATCGAGACGTGGCCCAATCAGTATCCCGATTACGAGATCGAAATTGCGATTCCCGAGTTCACCTCCATGTGCCCCAAGACCGGGCTGCCGGATTTCGGCAAACTGACCTTGCGCTACGTACCGGACAAGAAATGCCTGGAGCTGAAATCCCTTAAGATGTATCTGCTGGCCTATCGCAATCTGGGCATCTTTTACGAGAACGTGGTGAACCGGTTTCTGCGCGATGTGGTGGCGGCCGCCAAACCCGTAAGCGCCACGGTCACCGGCGAATTCACGCCGCGCGGCGGACTGCATTCCAAGATCACGGCCAGTTGGAGCAAGCCACGTGGACACCGATGAACTGACCGCCATTCTGCAAGAGGTGCGCGACCGCGTGCGCGCGCGCCATCCGGAGGGTACATCGCCCTCCGCGGCGCTGCCCGATCTGATGCCGCTGCTGCACGCGCGGGATGCCGCGGAGGCCAAGATGGCGTCCATCGGCACGGTGAATCCGCGCGCTGGCGGACCGCTGAACTGGCTGGCGCAACAGGCGAAGAAAGCTGTCGCGCGCGCGCTCGACTGGCACGTGCGCGAACAGGTGGAGTTCAATCGCAATGTGATGGCTTGCGTGCAGGCCACGCTCGAGGCGCTCGAAGAGATCCGCCGCACCGGCGCGCTGGACCAGATTCAGGTAGAAGTTCGGGAGCTGAAAGACATTCGCTCGCACTGGGTGGATTGGCGGCAGGAATGGGAACACAAGCTGGTGGTCAACGAAACCAAGCTGCTGCGCGGGCTGGCCGAGCTGAATGCCGCTTTCCAACATCGTGCGGGGCTGACCGAGTCCACCTTCCGCGATCAGGTTAAGGCCCAGCATGCGGAGTTTACGGCGGCGCTGGAGAGCAATCTGAAACGCCTATGGGCGGACCTGGAAAGCGTCCGGCTGGAATACGAGCGCCTGATTCATGCCGAGTTGCGCGTGATCCGGCAACGCACGGCCGCCAGCGCGCCGGCCGTTGGCGCGCCGGCCGCGCCACGCGTACAAGGGCCATCCCCGGCGCAACCTCAATTCGATTATGGCCGCTTCGCCGAACGCTTCCGCGGTTCGGAAGAGTATGTCAAGAAGGGTCAACAATTCTACTTGCCGTATTTCGCGGGGAGGCGCGAAGTGCTGGACATCGGCTGCGGCCGCGGCGAGTTTTTGGGGTTGATGCGAGACGCGGGCGTTGCGGCGCGCGGCATCGACTTGAGCCAGGAATCCGTGGACCTGTGCCGCCACAAGGGCCTGCAAGCGGAAGCTGCCGATCTGTTCATCTATCTCACGGACCTGCCGGAAGCGGCGCTGGACGGTATTTTCAGCGCGCAGGTGGTGGAGCATCTGCCGCCCGAGCGCCTGCCGGAGATGATTCGTTTGGCGGCCTCGCGACTCGAGCGCGGCGGCATATTGGCAATTGAAACGCCCAATCCGGAGTGTCTGGCAATCTTTGCCAGTCACTTCTATCTGGACCCCACGCACACCCGCCCCATACCGCACGCTTTGTTGACGTTTTACATGGAAGAGTACGGGCTAGGACTGATCGAAGTGCGCCGGCTTTCGCCTGCGATTGAATCCATGCCGGCATTGGCCGGACTGCCGGAAGATTTCCGCGAGGCGTTCTTCGGCGGCCTGGATTATGCGATTTTGGGGAGGAAGTTATAACTCGTCCGGGTGCGCCACGCGAAATCGAGATCAAGCTGGCGCTGCCCGGCGCCGCGGAAGGGCGTCGCCTCTTGCGCGCGGCCGGATTCCGGGTTTCCAAACGCCGGGTGTTCGAAGCGAATACGCTCTTCGACACCGCGCTTGGCGCACTCAGCGAGACTGGACACCTGCTGCGCGTCCGCGAGGTTGACCGGCTGGGTATTCTGACTTACAAAGGCGCCGCCGCCGCCGGCAAGTACAAGGACCGCGAAGAGTTGGAGGTGGAGGTGTCCGATCCGCGCAGACTCACTGAGATACTGGTCCACCTGGATTTCATCCCCACGTTCCGATACGAAAAGTATCGCACCGAATACCGCCGGCCACGCGAGGCCGGCGCGGCCATGCTCGACGAAACGCCTATCGGCGTGTATCTGGAACTGGAAGGCGCGCCCGGCTGGATCGATCGCAGCGCACGCCGGCTGGGATTCGCGGACACGGATTACAGCACGGCGAGTTATGGCGGTCTGTATGCGGATTACTGCGCGAAGCATGGGCTGCCGGTGACGCACATGACGTTCCAGGAACGCGAGACGGAAGGGGGGCGGGATTTATCCCGCGCGGGGCTTTAGCGCCGCATAGGCGAGCTACGCTCGCCCCAAGAGCGGGCCTGCGAGGCCCGCGCAGGCTGCGAGCCTGCCCCACAGCCCGGAAAGAAGCTGCCCCACTCTTTACTTACCCCCCAGTTCCGCCTTCAGTTGCCGAAACGCAGTCTCCTCGTAATTCGTCTTCAGCCGCTCATGTCCTTCGCTGCCGGCATGCGGCGGTTCCCGGCGTTCGGCATGGCCCAGCAGCGCGGCGGCCTCCTCATCGTTGGGATTCCTTTCCAGCAGCGAGCGGAAGCTATCCGCCGCCGCCGGAAACTGTCCCGCCTTCCACAACGCGTATCCCAGATTGAACCGGTAGTCCAGGTCCGTGTCGTCGCCTTCCAGCGCCTTGCGGAAACTCTCGATGGCCGCCGTCAGGTTGCTGCGTGTTTGGGCCGCGCCCAGATCGTTGTAGACCTCGTTCAAGGGCACGCTGGCCGCCACCGTGTCGAAACATTTCGCGGCGGCCGTGTAGTCGCCCATCTGGTAGTCGCACAGGCCCAGAAAGAACTGCGCCTCCAGATAGTGCGGATCGCCGCGGCGCACGCGCCCCAGCCAACCGGCGGCCACGCGGTAATCTTTCTTGCTCCAATAGGACTTGCCCAGTTGGAAGCACGGCTGAGAATACTGCGCATCCAGGCGCGCCGCCTGCATGAAGAACCGGTGCTGCTGCTCCGGGTTGGCGGCCAACAGCCCGCGCATGTAGCTCTCCAGCGCATCCAGCCGCACACGCGGCCGACCGCGCAGAAACTCCTCCTCCGCGGGCGCGGTCTTTGGGGAAAGCGCCTGCAATACCTCCCAGCTCAGCCGCGCCTCCAGGGCCGCCAGATCTTCCACGGGCCCGGACTCTTCCAACTCGGGACCTTGGGTGAATCGCTTCAGGTTGAGGATATGCGCGCCGATCCGCAGCACTCCGCGCGATCCGCCGGAACCCGCGCCCGCCGGCGCCAGATCGTAGTGCCCGTAAATCGCTTCGGCAGCGTCCAGGGCTTCGGCCGCCTTGATGATAGAGGCCCGCGTCAATACGGCGTTGGCGCGCAGCGACAGGCGCCGGAATACTTCCAGCCGGTCCTCGCGCTCGAGCGCCAGCACGCCTTCGGAAACCAGCGATTCGCGCACTGCCTCGCAAATGCTCTCACCGATCCAATCCACGTTTGTAGAATTACTTGTGGCTTTCGATTGATTGGAAAAAGGAAGGACCAGCACCGTTTCCGCCCGCACCGCCCAACCGCAGGAAACGATCCAAAACACCACAGCAAACCATTGCATCTATCTCAAGTGTAGCAGCGCGATCGGAGGG
Organism: Bryobacteraceae bacterium; assembly: GCA_050008575.1. Taxonomy (GTDB): domain Bacteria; phylum Acidobacteriota; class Terriglobia; order Bryobacterales; family Bryobacteraceae; genus Bog-159. The sequence continues at coordinate 6,849 of JBEKMJ010000164.1, read as the reverse complement.
TTCAGCGCCGAAGGAACCGCTCCCTGACGGTCGCGGCTCGGTAACGGTTGCGGTCGCGGCTCGGTAACCGCCGCTAAATCAACCAGCAGTTACCGAGCCGCGACCGTCAGGGAGCGGTTTCCACCCAAGTGGTTAAGCACCCGCCGCCATGGCTGGCGCTTTCTTAGTTCACCACCAGCTTCATGTTCGTGCCGCCCACGTGGATCTCTTCCACCTTGTTCTTGCCGTCCGCGATGTTGTAGCGCACGGTGGTGGTGGAATACTTGGCGTCGCCGGTCTCCACCTTGATAGCCGCCTCGGTGGTTTTGCGGCCGTGCTTGATCACGATCTTCTGGTCCTGCAGTTCGAACTTATAGTCGCCTGCGCTCAATTCCGTGCCGCCGATCGTGGCCGGCACCAGAAACGATACGGTGTACGATTTGGCGGCGGCGAAAGCCATCCCGGCCAACAGACATACGCATAACAATGCTTTTTTCATCGGTATTTTCTTGCTCCTTGGCATTTTGACAGCCGGCCTCCTGGCGCGGACCGTCTATCACCTAAGACGGACGGAGCCGCGGAGTGTTGTGCGCGGCGATATCAGCAGTTTGTCAAGAATTCGCTTACGCGGGCCAGCGCCGCATCCTGAATGCGCGGTTCGTCTCCAAAGCCCTTCAGCCATTCCATGTCCGATTCCTTGCGGAACCAGGTCATCTGCCGTTTGGCGTAGTTCCGGGTGTTGCGCTGCGCGTAGAAAAGCGCTTCTTTGGCGTTCAGTTCGCCGCGCAACATCTGGACCGCCTGGCGATAACCGTGCGATTCAAACGGTTTCGCCTCCAAGGGAAATCCCCGATCGCGAATGCGCCGCACTTCCTCCAACAACCCGGCGTCGAACATGCGGCGGCAGCGCTCGTCCAAACGGCGATAAAGTTCGTCGCGATCCGGCGACAGTCCAATTTTGAGTGTGCGAAATCCCTCCAGGCGGTCGCGCCCCTCGCGAAACATCTCGGTCACCGGGCGGCGCGCGATCAGGCACACTTCCAGCGCGCGCATGACCTTAGGCACGTCGTTGGGGTGGATGCGCGCGGCCGCCTCCGCATCGAATCGCCCGAGCAGACGGTGCAGAGATGCGGGCTTCCGTCGCTCGCGGGCCGTCAGCCGCTCGCGCAGGGCCGCATCGCGCGTGGGTCCACGGAACAACCCTTCAAACAGCGCCCGCAAATAGAATCCAGTGCCGCCGGCGACCACCGGCAGCCGGCCGCGGCTCGAAATCGCGGCCAGCGCGGCGCGCCCCAACCGGGCATACTCGCCCGCCGTGAAGATCCGGTCCGGATCCAGAATATCGATCACATGGTGCGGAACTCCACGCATCTCCGCGGGCGCCAGCTTGGCGGTACCAATATCGAAGTACCGGTAGATCTGCAACGAATCGCAGTTCACCACCTCGCCACCGAATTCCTCGGCAACCCGTAGAGCCAATTCGCTTTTGCCGGCGCCGGTGGGCCCGGCGATCGCCACTACTGGTTTCAAATAGGACCTCTCCGATTGGTAACACATCTAACCCGGTTCTCGCCGTTATACAATGAAGAGGAACGATTCGACCCTCCCAGGCATCTAGGTCGAAAGGAACCACACGATGAATTTTCCCCTAAAAACGCTATTTTTGGCCCTCCCGTTGGCTTGCCTGTCGTATGGGCAGACCGGCACGGCAACATCGCCGCCGGTCGATAAAGCCGCCGCTTACTACAACTTCTCGATGGGCCATTTGTACGCCGAGCTGGCCGGCGTGTACGGCAATCGCAGCGAATATGTCAACAAAGCCATCGATCACTACAAGCAGGCGCTGAAGCTGGACCCGGGAGCCAGCTTTCTGTTTGAAGAACTGACCGACCTTTACATCCAAAGCGGCCGGCTGAAAGACGCCGTGACCGAGGCCGAAGACATCCTGAAGCACGAGCCCAATAATCTGGACGCCCGGCGCATCCTGGGCCGCATTTATACACGCATGATCGGCGACGCGCAGCAAGGCAAGATCAACGAGGAGATGCTGCGCGCCGCCACAGACCAGTACGAGAAGATCGTGGCCAAGGACCCCAAGGACATCGAGAGCTGGCTGACCCTGGGCCGCCTGTATCGCACCGCCCGCAACTCGGTGGAAGCGGAAAAAGCCTATTCGCAGGCGCTCACCATCGATCCGAACAACGAAGATGCGCTTACCGGCCTGGCCATTGTCTATTCGGACGTCGGCGATACCAAGAAGGCGATTGAAAAACTGCAGGCGGTCACCAATAAGGATCCCAACCCGCGCACCTTGGCCGCCTTGGCTACTTCGTACGAACAGCTCCATGATTTCCATAGCGCCGCGGAGGTGCTGCGCAAAGCCATCGATCTGGACCCGGAGAACAGCCGCCTGAAGCGTGCTTTGGCTTACAATCTGCTGAACTCCAACGGCCTGGACGAAGCCCTGAAATACTACCAGGAATTCGCCGGCGACGATCCGCACGATACCGATGCGCTGCTGAACATGGCCAGAATTTACGGCCGAAAGGGCGATTATGCCAAGGCGCGTGAAACCCTGGATAAAGCCAAAGCCTCAGACCCCGAAAATCTGGACGTGCGCTACGACGAAGTGAATCTGCTGGACAAGGAAGGCCAGACCGACAAAGCGATCGAGGCGCTCAAGGCGCTGCTGAAGGATACCGAGAAGAAGAGCTACTCGGAATCGGAGAAGGCTGTTCGCCTCCGGCTTGTTGAAAGCCTGGGCGAGCTTTACCACAGCGCGAATCAAAATCAGGCCGCCATCGACGCTTTCCGCCAAATGGCCGACTTGGACCCGGATTCAGGCGCCCGCGCCGCAGCCGAGATTGTGGACACCTATCGCCTGGCCAAGGACTTCAAGAATGCCCGCGCCGAAGCCGATGCGGCGCTCAAGAAGTATCCCGACGACCGCATGCTGAAGCAAGTGTCCGCGTCGGTACTGGGGGACATGGGGAAAGTCGACCAGGGAGTCGCCGAGTTGCGGCGTTTACTCGACGGCGAGCACGATCGCGAGACGCAACTGTCCATCGCCCAACTGTACGAAAGGGCCAAACGCTACGAAGACATGGCCAAGCCGTTGGACGCGGCCGAAAAGCTGTCGGAAACCAAGCCCGAGAAGGAAGCTATTTACTTCATGCGCGGCGCCATGTACGAGCGCATGAAGAAGTTCGACGCGTCGGAGGCCGAGTTCCGCAAAGTGCTGGAACTGGACCCCGACAGCGCCGGCGCGCTGAACTATCTGGGCTACATGTTCGCCGACCGCGGCGTGCGCCTGGATGAAGCCCAGAAAATGATTTCGCGGGCACTGGAACTGGATCCCGAGAATGGCGCCTATCTGGATAGTCTCGGCTGGGTCTACTACCGTCAAAACCGCTTGGACGACGCCGAGCATGCTTTGGTGCACGCCCTGGCCAAGAACGGCATCGGCCAGGACCCCACGGTGCACGACCATCTGGGAGACGTCTACCTGAAGCTGGGTAAGACCAAGGACGCCATTACCCAATGGCAGGCCTCGCTGAAGGAAGCCGAAACCGATGCGCAATCCGAGATTGAGCCGGGCGAACTCACCGCCATCAACAAGAAACTCGAAGACGCCAAGGTGCGCCTGGCCAAGGAAACCGGCGCATCCAAGTAGCGCTCAGCCCCGCCTGAATCGCGGTATGCTTGAATATGCCCGCGGCGCGATGTAACCGCGGGCCAAAAGGAACCTGCTCCCCATGAGTCTGAAGATCAATGTCCGTGAAAGCGGCAACGTCGTAATTCTGGACCTGAACGGCCGGATCACCATCGGCGAAGAGGTGTCTTTGTTGCGGGACACCATCAAGGAACACCTCGATAGCGGGCAAAAGAACATTTTGCTCAACCTTGCCGAGGTGAGCTACATCGATAGCACAGGGCTGGGCCAGTTTGTGGGCAGCTTTGCCACGGTGACCAGCCGGGGCGGCCAGCTCAAGCTGCTGAACCTGCAGAAGAAGTTGCAGGAATTGATGCAGATCACCAAGCTCATCACGGTGTTCGAGACGTACACGAACGAATCGGCCGCGGTCCGCAGCTACGCGGCGGCAGCCACCGCCAGCTAGCCGGGCGCGAATTGGAGAGCGGGCCTGCGAGGCCCGCGCAGGCTGCGAGCCTGCCCCACGGGGGCGCTATTCCACGTCCGAGGGATCCACGGCCTTGCGTTCGCCGGCCGCGGCCCAGCGGACATAGGCGACGACGTCCGCAATCTGCTCGTTGGTGTAACCGCCGGTGGACGGAGGATGCTTCCAGGCCGAATTGTCGGACTTCGACTCCACGTCCGCGGGGGCGAACTTTCGCAGCTCGGGCGGGGTCTTGGAGAGATCGTAATATTGCAGCGTGGTGGCGTCCGCCGACTGCACTTTCATCCCCGGGAACGGGTCGCCGGTCTTCAGCTTGATGGTCTCGACGTATTCCGTACGCGAGGCGCGGATGGCGGTGACCAGAGCCCGCACGCCAACCCTCCCTAATACCTTCAGATCCGGCCCCACCGCAGTGCCCTTGCCTTTCAAAGCGTGACACGTGCCGCACTTGCCATCGGTGAAAAACAGCGTCTGACCGCGCCCGATCTGCGGGTTCGGCGCGGCCGCCTGCAAGAAGAGCAAAACAGATAACCAGATCATTGAATCCTCCGACAATAGTATAAACCGGCGCTCGGGATTTCGCTCGGCCGCCTACATTTCCAGCTTGCCTTTATACAGCATGTCGCGCAGCCGGAATTCGGCCTGGTGGTAAGGACCGTAGCCCGGCAGGTACAGTTCAAAGGCGACGGTTTTGTCGCGGTCCGTGGCCACGCGCGGGTAGATCAGGCGCAGGAACGGGTCGGAGGGCACGGGCGGGAAATGGCCTTCCATCTTGTACTCCCGGCGGCCCACGCGCATGACGGACTCGTCTTCCATGCGGCGCGCTTCGTCGGCGTCGGCCAGCGCGGTGAAGTTTTTGAAGGCGATGGCCACCACCAGTTTATTCGCACCCTCCCCGCCGAGATAGTCGATGTACTCCGGGTTGAGGGGCTTGCCGCGGCGGCGGGCCAACTCGGCCTCCGCCTCCCGTAGCGGCTGCGCCGTGGCCAGGTAGACCTGCACGGCGGGCCGGGGGTCGGCCATCTCAGCCCAGGGACTGTCGTGGAGCAGTTGCTGGATCTGGGTTTCAGTCCAATCGGCGGGAGCTTTTGTTTCCCAAAACGGAGCGGCCAGCAGCGCCATCCATGCGCACACGAGATGCATAATAGTTCCAATATGGCAGAAACGCGATATCGCGGCAGGCGCGCGACCTCGATTGAGAACGAGTTCGTGCGGGTCACGGTGCTTGATGAAGGCGGGCACATTGCGGAGATCCTGGACAAGCAGAGCGGCGTCAATCCGCTGTGGACGCCTCCGTGGGGGTCGATCGAGCCTTCCACTTACGATCCGCGGAAGCACCCGGAGTATGGGGCGGACGCCGAGAGCAAGCTGCTGAGCGGCATCATGGGGCACAACCTGTGCATGGACATTTTCGGCGGACCGTCGGCGGAAGAGGCCGCGGCCGGGCTTACGGTGCATGGAGAGGCTTCCGTGGCCAAGTGGTTTGTCACTGCCGGCAACACGGGGCTGACGCAGGAGGCGCGTTTGCCGCAGGCGCAGTTGCGGGTGGTGCGGTCGATCGACTTGGACCACCGGACCGTGAACGTTATCGAAACGGTCGAAAATGAAAGCGCTACCGACCGCCCCATCGCCTGGACGGAGCACGTCACTTTGGGGCCGCCGTTCCTGGAGAAGGGCGCGACCGAGTTCCGGGCGCCGGTTACGAAGTCACTGGTGTTGGAGGAAGGCAACGGCGATTTGGAACGTTACACGGATGCTCCGGTCTCGGGTGGATTCTCCACGCACCTGATCGATCCGGCGCGCGGATGGGCGTTTTTCGTGGCTTGGTCGCCGGGCAGCCAGGTGGCGTTGGGATACGTTTGGCGGCGCGCGGACTTCCCCTGGCTGGGAGTGTGGGAGGAGAACCACAGCCGTTCGGGCGCACCTTGGAATGGACGGACGCTGACGCGCGGCATGGAATTCGGCGCTTCACCGGTGGCCGAGACGCGGCGGCAGATGATCGAGCGCGGGAGCCTGTTCGGCGTGCCGGCGTTCCGTTGGATTCCGGCGCGGGCGCGGGTGGAGGTGCGGTATTTCGCGGCGATCCATGGCGGGCTGCGGAGTTGCCCAGCGGAGTTGCGGCGGACGGCGGGCGGCGAGGTTCGGTTTGTCGATTGAGATTCGACCGGGCGGCGAGGGCGATTTGGGCGCGATCGTTCAGATTCAAACCGCGTCTCCGGAGGCGTCGCAGTGGGACGTGCGCGAGTACTTGGCATACGACCTGACGGTGGCTGTTTGCGATGGACGCGTGGCGGGATTCGCGGTGGCGCGGAGCGTGGCGCAGGACGAAAGCGAGCTGTTGAATCTGGCTGTCGATCCGGCATTCCGGCAGCGGGGCGTGGGGCGCGGTTTGGTGGCGGCGATAACCTCCGGCCATCCGGGCAGGCTTTGGCTGGAGGTGCGGGAGTCGAACATCGCGGCGCGGAAATTATACAAATCATTAGGGTTTTGCGAGGCCGGGGAGCGCACTGGCTACTATTCCGGTTCAGGCGAAAGCGCTATTGTCATGAACGTTCATTCATGATACTGTCACAGTAGACGGCAGGTTCGATCTGGGGCCTGCCGCACTTCTCAAACCGATGAAGTGAAGATGACCCACCGAGCCTCGTTCCCGAACCACCGACTCGGCGTGGCAACCTCACTGGGAGGAACTGCCCCAATATGGAACGGAACGCACAGGAACAATTCAAAGCGC
>JBEKMJ010000163.1:0-12972 GCA_050008575.1 Bryobacteraceae bacterium | reverse complement strand
TATTGCCAGGCGGAGGACCAGCCGGTGCCGCGCAGCGAGCTGGTGAAGGGCTACGAGTACGAGAAGGACCATTACGTGGTCATCGAGGAGGAGGACATCAAGAAAGTCGCCCCCAAGACCGCCAAGGTCATGGAGATTCTCGAATTCGTCAAGGGCGACACGGTAGACGCCATCTATATGGAGAGCTCGTATTACATGGCGCCGGATGAAGGCGGCGAGAAACCTTACGCGCTGCTGTTCGCGGCCATGGGGCAGTCGAATTATTACGCGCTGGCGAAGATCGCCATGCACAATCGCGAGCATATCGTGATCCTGCGGCCGGGCAAGAAGGGCATCCTGCTGCACACCATGTATTACGCGGACGAAATCCGGCAGGTGGACGAATTCCGCACCAACACCGACCTGGTGAAGCCCAACGAATTGGCCATGGCCAACATGCTGATCGAGACGCTGAAGGCGGATTTCGAGCCGGAGAAATACCACGACACCTATCGCGACAACCTGATGGCGATGATCAAAGCCAAGCAGGAAGGGCAAAATGTGGTGGAGACGCCGGAGACGCATATCGCGCCGGTGATCGATATCATGGAAGCGCTGAAGCGCAGTCTGGCCGAGAAGAAGAAGCCGGTGCAGGTGGCCACGGCGGCGGTGGGCGAGGCGGAGGAAGAGGCGCCCGCGCAACCGGTGGCCAAGAAGCGCGAACGCAAGTCGAAGGCGATGTGATGGGGAGCTGCTAGGTTGACCACGTCCACGTTGACTCCCGAACTTGCCGAACTCGTCCGCCAATTCGCCGCCGTGAAAGCGGAAGCGTCCGACCTCGTAGGCGGCCTGGACGAGTCGCAATTCAACTGGCGGCCGGACCCGCGCAATTGGTCGATCGCGGAGTGCCTGCTGCACCTGAACATAGTTGGCGACCGCTATGTGCACATCCTCGAAAAGACTCTCGCGGAGGCGCGGCAGCGCGGGCTGGTGGGGCAGGGGCCCTTTGCACACGGCCGGCTGGGAAAATGGATACTTGCCAACACCGAGCCGCCCCACAGATACAAGTACAAGGCTCCCCGTTCGCTCACGCCGGCGTACGGCCAGCCCATCACCGCGGTGCTGCCGACGTTCAGGCATCTGCAGGATCAACTGGCGCTGCGGCTGGAACAAGCCGACGGATTGGATCTGGCGCGCGTGAAGGCGCCCGCGCTGGAAATGCGGCCGTTCCGGTTCAACCTGCACCTGACCTTCGCTTGGATCGCCGCGCACCAGCGGCGGCATTTGTGGCAGGCGCGGCGGGTGCGCAACCATACGGGCTTCCCCGCATAGCCATAATTTCCACATCCAGGAATACTGCCGTGCACACATCCTGGCGGTGCGCGCCACGTATCCGGACTTGCATGTCACCGTGGGCGACCAAAAACTTGCATCGCCATGACGGGCACGCATCGCGGCGAGTGGCCGCCCGGAGCGTTGGCGGCGTTGATGGAAATTGGGGTAGTGGGTCATTTTGGTTTTGGAGGGCGGGCAATTCTGCCCGCAGCCGGCTTTCAGCCGGCTCTGGCCGCCTTAAAGGCGGCTGCGGCCAAGATTGGCCGCCCTCCAAATCCAAACTGACCCACTACTGAAATTGGAGCGTTCGGCCTGCATAAAACGAATGGGAGAGCCATTCCTAAACAGCGGCCAGGATCTCTCGCGTTTTTGTCACCGTGCAATACTCCCCTTCCAGATTCGCCAAACTCATGGCGTGTACTTCATCCGCCGTGCGCCACGCTGCGTGCCAATCCTTCCGGCCGAATGTGAATGTGGCATCTTCCACCAGATACGTGTCGAAGCCCAGATTCCCCGCCATCCTGACCGTAGCTTCCACTGAGTTGTTAGTGATGGCGCCGGCAACTACCAACACAGCCTGGCCGGCCGTGCGCAAGCTCGCTTCCAGGTCCGTCCCGATGAAAGCGCTGTTCGTTTTCTTCGCAATCACGGTCTCTCCATCCACCGGCTGAGTCTCCGGCTTGAAATCGTGTCCCGGCTGGCCCGGCCGGTAATGCGATCCGGGTTCGCTCGAATCGTGCCTGACATGATAAACCGGCCGCCCACTCCGCCGCCAAGCGTCCAGCAGCGCCGCCACGTTTTTCTCAGCTTCGGGGTTATTGCGCCGGCCCCAACTTGGGTGATCGATGGCCTTCTGCAAGTCGATTACCAGCAGGGCGGCGCAGGCGGGCAAGGGTTTGGGGAGAATCACTGTGCCGCGCGGCGCGCGCCGGCCTCGATGTAAGTCGTGAACCGCTCGGGCTTCCCCGGCGCGGCAATCTCGAACTTGATCTTCAACCGGTCCCGCTCAACCCGCGTATAAGTGAGCCGGTAGCGCGGCCCAGGCGGTTCCGCCGCGCTCACAAAAATCACCGCGCTGCCATCCGCCGCCGCTTGCACTTCATACCGGATGGTATGCCCTTCGCTATCGAAGTAGATCGCGTGCAGTCCGGCCCCCGGCGCGCCCCTGTATACAACCATCAAATCTTCGTGCACCACCGCGGCGCGCTCCTTGGTAGCCGGATATTCAGCGCGGTTCTTGCGCACCAGGATCTTGCCCTGCAGGCCGGGCTTGAACGAAAACGATCCGCTGCCCTGTCCCGGCCCGCCGCCGCCTTCCCCGGTCCAATCGCCCACCAGGTACTCGACCGGTCCCCAGCCCGCCGGTTCGTCGGCCGGAGTGGCGCGCAGGCACGCCAGAAATGCCAAAGGAAGAAGATATCGCATCAGACTCACTCTACCGCGAAAGCTAACCTTCCCCTCGCCGCACCGTCTATCTCTCTCTCACCGGAGGCTTATGAGATTTACGCATGCCATCGCCGCCCTGGCCTTCGCCGGGCTGGTCTTGCAATCGTCCGCTGCCGAGCGCGAAGGCTCCTTCGACCGCACCCTCACCGTTAACGGCGCAGTCGATCTGAATGTCGAGACCGCCTCCGGCCGCATCGAGGTGCGCCCCGGCGATACCTCCAGCGTGCGCATCCACGGCGTCATCCGCGCGCACGACGAATTCTTCGGCGGCGACGAAGCCCGCATTCACGAGATCGAGACGCATCCCCCCATTTCGCAGGCCGGCAACAGCATCCGCATCAGCCTGCCGCAGGACGACCGGCTCCGCCGCCACGTCGCCATCAGCTACGAACTGGTGGTGCCACAACAGACCCGTCTGCGCGCCCACACCGGATCGGGCAGCGAGAGCGTGGAGGGCATCCATGGTCCCGTCGAACTGGAAACCGGTTCGGGATCCGTCACGGTCGCCCGCGTGGACGACGAAGTCCGCATCCAAACCGGTTCCGGGCGTATCCAGCTCGACGCCATAAAGGCCAAAGTCGATGCGCACACCGGCAGCGGTTCGATCGAGGGTTCCGGCATTCGCGGCCCCATCAACGCGCACACCGGCAGCGGCAGCGTGCGCCTGGAGCAAACCGCGGCGGGGCCGCTCGAAGCGCATACCGGCTCCGGCGCCGTCAATGTGCGGCTGCCCGCCGATGCCGCGTTCGATCTCTACGCGCATACCGGCTCCGGCCACGTCTATGTGGATCACCCCATCACCGTCCACGGCAACCTCGGCGGCCACCAGATTCAAGGCCAGGTGAAAGGCGGCGGCGCGCTGGTGGACGTGCGCACGGGCTCCGGTTCAGTCCGCATCGATTAGTCCAGTGGGGCAGGCTCGCATCCTGCGCGGGCCTCGTAGGCCCGCTCTGCTCCGGGTGCTGCAAGCGGGGCACGTGGATGACGTGCTGGCCGGCATCGCGAGTGTTCCGAAGGAGCCCGGAGAGACGGCTGCCATGGTGGCTATTACACCGACTTGCCGGGTTGTCGTCCGTTCGCGAGAGTGAAACCGTTTCCTTCCACCCTTGATCGCCGGCGGAATCGGCGGACGCGATCAGCCGGCCGAGCAGCGGCGCGGCTCCCAAGCCGGAGTAGTAATTGCCGGTGACCTCGCGTACGCCTGAAACATCGGAAACGAAAACGGCACATGGCCGCCGGTGCGGCACGGGCAACTCGCGGAACAAGACGGCGTCAAGGATACTGAAGATAGCGGTGTTGGCGCCGATGCCGAGCGCCAGGCCGATGGCGGTGACGGCGGCGAATCCGGGGCTGCGCAGGAAGGTGCGCGCGCCGTAACGGATGTTCCGCCAAAGCACCGTCATGCAGCGCTAACTGAACATGGCAGCCCAGCCAACCTTCACCAGCACTAGCACGACCCACGGCACCACCACCGCCATCAGAGCCTTCGAGAAAGAAAACTTGCGCGCGGCCACGGATATGCCCACGGCCAACAGCAGGATCGTCCAGAAGCTGAACAAATCGATCGAAGTCGCCATGCTGTAAAGAGCCTTGGAGGAATTCGGAGGTGGCTCCAGAAACGCACCCAGATTGAATGCCAGCGGGTTCTGCAGGTTAAAGTCGTCGGGGTTCTTGATGAAAATGACGATAACCGTCAGGATGCTGGATATGAGTCCGGGCAGCATGGCGTAGGAGGCGATGCCGAACATCTGCTTGAAGCCGACCGACGCTCCCATCATTTTGCAAACCATCAGCAACACGCCGGCGGTAGCCAGCGCGATCACTATGATGACGATCGGGCCGGCCACGTAAGCTCCAATGGGGGCGAACTTGAGCTGCAGTTGCAGAGCGTTCTCGCGCTGCTGCGCGTCCATCTGCTGCATGCGCGAGTTGGTTTCCATAGCCTGGCGCATCGAATGCTCCCACCCCACATGCGTGGTGAAGCAATACATAAAGGCCAGGTACCCCACGATTACAAGAATGAGCGGCACGACAAAACCGGGTTTGGCGGCGATATCGGCGAAAGCCTTCTTGGGGTCGAGGAACACGCCCGTGATACGGCCTACTTCGCCCAACCGCGGAGCGGCATTATCGGTAGAGGGTTCAGGTGTCATAAGAATCGGATCTCCGGCGGATTATAGCATCTTCAATTCTTCAGCGCATCCTTGATACGGTCGGTCAACATATCCACGAACCGGCCGGGCACGAAGCCGTTCATGCGGCTGGTCACTTCGCCGCGGCGGTCGAGCACGATGGTGGTGGGCATGGACGTGATGGCCAGCACGCGCGAAAGCCCGTCTTCAAAATAAACATGCTGTTCGTCCCAATGGTTCTCCTTCAGGAAGGGCGCCACCAGCTCGCGCTCGTCGTCCGTGGCGATGGAGAGAAACACCACGTCGGGCGAATCGTGGAAGCGCTGCTTTACCTGTTCATACAGCGGGTGCTGCATGCGGCACGGGCCGCACCAGGTCGCCCAAAAATCGAACACCACGGCCTTGCCCTTTAACGAAGCGATGGGCAGCTTCGCGCCCGTCACGCCCGAAATCGTAAACTCCAGGACGTTGCTGGCCTGCGCGTTCGGATCGTTCTGGCGCAAGCGCAGGCGGCGCGCGGCCAGCAGCCCGGTGGTGCGGTCATAAGCTTCCAGAATCATGTCGCCCAAGCCTTTTTCCGAACCATAGACTTTCCGATAGACGTCGCCCAGTTGCGCGCGGTCTTTGGCACGGTCGGTGTCGGTGTTGCGGATATCGGGAATGGCGAAGGCATCGGCATAGGGGGTCAGGGCATCCTGGTACTTGCCGGAGAGGAGCAGCCAGCGGCCGATTTCGCGCGCGGACTCGGCCGACGGATAAATTTCGTAACCCTGGCGGGCCAGTGCGATGGCCTCGTCGATCTTGCCCAGATTGCCCGTGGCGCGCGCTTCGCAGGACAGCACGCGCGCCAGGCCTTTGTCCACTTCTTCATCCCATTGGGCTTCGCTGAGATGTCCCGGAGGAGTCTGGCTGCGCGTCTGGCGCAACAACGCTTCATACGTTTTGGCGTATTTCAGGGCCTTCTCCGACGTGTCGCGAGCGTCGGTATCGAGCAGGGCGCGGATGACTTTATCCAAAATCTGGGCGTCGGACGGTTCGCGCGCGAGCACCCGCTCGCCGTACTCGACGACGCGCTTGTCGTCCTTGGCTTCGATGGCGGCTTTGACCAGTGCCCGCTCGATGTCGTTGCGGCGCGTGGTATTCGGATATATCGCGAGATGTTTTTCCAGCGCGCGGATAAAGTCGACCGGACTGTTGCCGGCTTCCGACACCGCCTGGCTTAACTGCTGGCCTTCGTCGGGAGGGGGCGGGGCGGACGCTTTGGGCGGGGCATTCTGCCCCCAAACCAGCATGGCGAAGAAGAGAGCTGCCAGCGGGAATTTCATTTGGGCTGGATGGCGGCGCACGGCGCCGCTCCACATCTGAACTGGTCCGCCAAGCCGGCCGCGCGCACGCGGGCTTCGTGCATATAAGTTTCGCTCTTCGCGATGCGGTCGAGCAGCGGCAGGTACTGCGGGGTGGCCATCAGGCGCTTATGGTCGTAGGCCGATTCGAGCAGCAGCAGCGCCTTCATCACGCCCAGATGGTCGTATTTGGCGGACACTTCCAAGTTGGTGAGAAGCTGTTCGGACTCGCTGATACGCTCGAAGCAGTCGGCCAGGGCCTGCGCGGCGGGGTCCTCGGAGAAATTGAATTTGACCTCGTTCCGCCGCGCGCCATCCACGAAGCGGAACGTCTTTTTGCCCATGAACGCCACTTTCAAGGACGATTCCAGCGGGTGGTCGAAATAGCCCAGCTTGGCGGCCAAGTCGAACATGGCGCCGGCCTCCGGCTCGCTCAACTGAAAGCGCACGGGGTTGTCGTCATGCTCGTCTTCGCGATAGTCGCCGACGCCGGTCTTGTCCAGATTGATGGCCACGTAAGCCGGCGCGCTGCCGGGGAACGATTTGGAGAAGTAGAGACGCGGGGCGTCCGCAGCGTTGAGGCACACGCACAGGAGCAATGCCAAGCACCATTTCATTTTGAGATCGTTCCCACCGCTCCCTTACGGTCGCGGCTCAGCAAGGTGAACCGGGTGCGGGTGGCGTGGCAGATGGCCACCGCCAGGGCGTCGCAGGCGTCTTCGGATGCGATCATGGTATCCAATCCCAGCAGAGACTGCACCATCACCTGGACCTGCCGCTTGCCAGCTTGCCCATAGCCCACCACGCTGGTCTTGATTTCGAGCGGCGAATACTCGCCCAATTCCAACCCGGCCTCCGCGATCGCCAACAGCGCTACGCCGCGCACATGCGCCAATTTCAAGGCTGTCCGCACGTTGGCCGCATAAAATACCTGCTCGACGGCGGCGGCCGCGGGCGCATGCTGCCGGATGACCTCGCGCAACCCCCGCGCGATTACGTGCAGGCGCGCCTCGAACGGATCGCCGACCTTGGTCGCGATCACCCCGAAGGCGATCAGCCGGTGACAGCCGCCGTCGGACTCAATCACACCATAGCCGGTCCGCTGCGAACCGCAATCGACACCCAGCACCAGCACTTTATTGGGCCAGCGCCTCCAACTCCTTCTCGTCGATATCGAAGTTGGAATACACGTTCTGCACGTCGTCCTGCTCTTCCAGCGCCTCGCTCAGACGCAGCATGGCGCCGGCGTTCTTGCCTTCCAGGCGCACCAGGTTTTTCGGCAGCATGGCCACTTCGGCGGATTCCGTGGTGAGTTTGGCCTTCTCCAGGGCCGCCACCACCGCTTCGTGCGCTTCGGGCGGCGAAACCACTTCCCACTGGTCGCCTTCGTCGCGCAGGTCGTCCGCGCCGGCGTCCAGCACGATGGTCATAAGCTGCTCTTCGCTGGCCTGGTCGCGCGGCACGTAGACGTGGCTCTTGCGCTCGAACATCCAGGCCACGCTGCCTACCTCTCCGAGATTCCCTCCGTTCTTCGAAAAGCAATGGCGGATTTCGCTCACCGTGCGGTTGCGATTATCCGTGGCGACTTTCACCAGCACGGCGGCGCCGCCCGGCCCATAGCCTTCGAACATGACTTCGTCGATCTGGCCGCCCTCCAGCTCGCCGGTGCCGCGCATGATCGCTTTCTTGATGTTATCGGCGGGCATGCTGACGCCCTTGGCGGCCAGGATGGCGGTGCGCAGGCGGGGATTGGCGTCCGGGTCGCCCCCGTTGCGGGCGGCGATCATGATTTCCTTAATGATGCGCGTAAACGTTTTTCCGCGCTTGGCGTCGAGTGCGGCCTTCTTGTGTTTGATGGTCGCCCACTTTGAATGACCTGACATGGCAAAACCTCTTCGTGGGGCCCGGCCCGCGGGGCCGGGTAGCTAACTTGTATGAATTCGACAACTGAAGCATAACAGAATGAGTGGAGTGGCGACAACCGGAGCGGGGTTGGGGCGGGGGAGGAGCGTTGTGCGGAATTGCATCGGGCATGGGGTGATTGCGGCGCGCTGCGATTGAGGGTGCGGAGCTCTACGTCGATCCCACGGGTGGAACCTCCAGGTGTGCGCCTCCCGCTGGATTTCGCGTTGCGGCTTATGGGCCGCATTTCTCCCGGAACTCGTAGGCAAGGAAATGACACGCAGCCGCCTTGAGGTCGGGATCACCCATCGCTGCGACGCGTCTGACCTCTTTCGCGCAATCGTCCTTTGGGAGCAGCGTGCACGCCTCGCTTGCCATGCTGAAAAAACTCGCCGCAAACTCCTTCTCGCTCGTTCCATTCGCTCGCGGGCTGAGAAGCAGCAACGCAAATCTGGCGCGAGGATCAAGACTCGACCGTGCGTCCCACGTTCCGTGGAAAACGTATCGCAAAACCATGTCGGAGACCGGGCGGACGTATTCCTTGTCCTCGCTTATGAACCACAGTTGGGTGGCCGGCCCATAGTGGGCGGAGGCCTCCGCGAAGGACCGTAGCGCGCAGCCGGGAAAGCCCGACCCCCATAAAAACATCTTTCCCGGCGATGGGTTCTCGCCTCGGACAATCGAGTGCGCGATGAACTGCCCCTCGCACCAATAGGTCCGCCTGACAGATTCGGCGGGCCAGGGTAGGTTGTGAACTTTCTGGACGCCAAGCGGGCGGATGTTCCGCAGGTCGCCGATCACAATATTGGGCGACCTCTCCCATAATTCCTCCCAGTCGAGCGGCGCCGGCTTCCATTCCGGAAAGCATCGCACCTCTTGAGCGTCACAGCGCGCCATTGATACCGCCATAACGAGCAGGCCGGCGTAGTGGGTTCGCATGTCTAGCTCCCGTTCCATGGGGGGTCACCACTAAGTCCGCATGGCCTCGGCGAAATTGTTCCGTCTATAGTTACCAAGCCGGTAGGGTACGTCGTGCCGTTTAGCGTTACGCGGCTTGCGCTGTAGGTGTTCAAGAGTATGCCCCCCGAGCCGCCGAAACCGAGGATTTGTAGTGGCAGTCCATTATCGAGGAAAATCTGAGCCGCGTCGCTTGTCCCCTTCATCGCGTACGAGCCGTGTAGGTAATCCCAAACTGTCCGTTCGCGTGAAGCCCTGCTCTAATGCTCCACGTTCCGACGCCCGTTATCTTTGGCGCTTCCGGCTATTTAGTGGCTGCCGGGGCGAGATCCAGGCCGCCGCAGTGGAAGTAGATCGCGTTGATGAAGTTCTGTTTGTTGCGGAAGCCGCGTGCCGTATACTTTACCCATTGGATCTTGGCGTTGATGGACTCACTGGTGGCGTTGGTGATGCGGTGCTTGAGGTAGGTGATGATGTTTTCGAAGCGGCGTTTGAGCATGCCGGCCACTTCCTTGATCGGAGCCAGACGGCTGCGCACCGCCCAGCCGTACCACCACTGAAAGTGCTTCCGCGCCGGACCTTCGTAGATGTAGGTGTAGAGGTTCATAGCGGTCTCCTTCAAGGCCCAGGCGCGCGCCGTCTTCAGTTCGCTGTGGCGTAAAGCGGTAAAGGCCCGGCGGTCTTCGGGATCGATCGTGGCCGGGTTGCGCAGCCAGTCGTAGCGCGTTCCCTTGAGCCGGTCATCGCCTTCGGCCCGCAGGGCTTTGTTCTCCTTGCGGCGCACATCGTCCACCGCTTTGCCCAGATGCTGCGCGACGTGGAACTTGTCGAAGACGATCTTGTTGTCGGCGTCGGTCACATGCTCGCGCACCGACGTCACGTACGGGTCCCACATATCCATGGCGACAGCCTCGATGCCTGCCCGCTGCGCGTCCGTCAGCGTGCCCCAGAAACCGTCCAGACTCTCCTGCTTGCGGTCTTCGGCCACGTACAGCACCCGCCCGCGCGTCAGGTCGTTGACCACCGTCATGTATTTGTGCCCCTTACGGAAAGCCTTCTCGTCCACTCCCAGATGGCGGATGGGCTCGGCTTGCCGCCGGGCCAACCCGCGCTTGACGGCCCGCTCCATGATGCCGTGGATCTCGTCCCAGCTCAGTCCCAACTGCTCCCCCACGGCCTTCTGGCTGGCAGCCTTTAGCCAGGCAATGGCGAGCGCTTCAAACAGTGCCGTAAACCGGCAGGACGGCTCCGCCCAGGGCAGTTTCACTACGCGCACGCCGTGGGTGGGGCATTGGCTGCGCGGAGGGTCGGCGTGCAGGATGGTGCGGTACTGGCAGGTGTCCAGGTGGCGCCATTGGCGTTCCGGCTGATGGTCGTACAGCTTGCTGGGTGCCCCGCATTCCGCACAGGGCCAACTGGGCAGGTCTTCATGCGTCAGATGAATGTGCACTTCCTTGGGCGTTAACTGCAAGTCTACAGAGGCCACGCTCCAGGGGCTTTCGATGCCCAGGATGCGACGGTAAAGCTCTCGATCTTCCATGCTTATTCGATGGATACCGGCCCGCCCGGGTGCACGCGCCCTGCACGGCGGGGGGATGCACAAGGGGGGTTTCAGCGGAGCGCCTTGAAACCCCTCTTGTGGGGGGAGCCGCCCGCTTCTGGCGGCGTGGGGGGAACCCTCCCGCCCCGGCTTTCCCCCGGAGGGGGAAACGGGAAAGGGGGCGTCCAAGTTCCTCGCTGCCGCAGGCAATCGCTTGCACCGCGCGTCCCGCTCGCAAGTCCTTACAGCCACTCTAATGCCGGAATTCCCTTATCTTTGGGCCGCTAATCGTAAACACAGCTTCGCTGATGGTGCCGACGTTGCTCCCTAGCAGGCCAGCGCCAGCCATAGGCAAGCCGAACTGGTCGAGTACCTGATAAGTAATTGCTCTGGTATAGATGCCGGGGCTTATATCGACGCCCTGTGCGTAGTAACAATCTCCGACCACACCGACGCTCCGGCTGTAGATCCGCCGATTGTCCGGGTCTTATGCGTAGGCCGCGCTCTGGGTTCCCCCCACGGCGGATATCCGATTCGCCGCGTCATAGGTCAGCAGCAGTCCGCCAAACCCCTTCGTCTGATTCCCATTACTGTCATATATCACTCCCAACGCGTTGATCTGGTTCGTGGGCACATTGTTAGCGTCCACCGCCACGGTCAAACTGAGCATGGGCGCGCTGCCGGTGGGACTCATCTGGGTCAGATTGCCGTACCCATCGTAGGTATAGCTTTCGCTCCAGCCCGTCCCCGACGCCGATAGCAGCCGCTTCAGCGCGTCATACTGATAACTGACGGTTTCGCCGCTGACGTTGTCCTTACTCGACGTAATCTGGCCGTTGTTCTTTGTCGGCGAGTAGTTGTACGTCATACTCATCCCCGGCGCGGCGATACTCGTCATCTGTTGCAGGCTGTTGTAAGTGCGGTTCGCCGTGGCGCCGTAGAGAGGCTGATTGGCTGCGTTATAGGTGGCGCCGGACGCCCAGAGGGTGGGCTGCCGCCCGTCCGACCAGGTGGCTGTAAGGGCGGTGGGCCGTTCCATCGCGTCCAAGGCGTAGGAGAGGGCCTGGGTTGGGCTGACGGCCCAGGTTTCTTCCGTCGGGTAAATGATTGAGGTCAGGGCGCCTTGATTGTCGTAGTTGTAGCTGGCCGTTAGCGCGCCGTACGCGTAGATGCCTCCCATGGAAATATGCGCCGCCGATTGCACTTCCAGCGTCTTGCTGGACACCTTCCCAGCGGGCGTGTAGCTATAGTTGTACTCGAAGCTCAGGTCCTGGGCGCCGATCATGTTGCCGAAGGTCGCCTGCATTAGTTTGCCGGCCGCGCTGACGCATCCCACCACTACGCTGTTGGTGGGCGTCGGGCAGGTGTCGTAGGTAAACGTCTGCTGGCGGTCGGGGATGGATGTAAGGCGCTGGTATGCGTCGTACTGGTAGGTTTCCGTATTGCCGTTGGCGTCTTTCTTGCTGGCCAAGGTGCCGTCCGCGTTATAAGTATAGCTTACCGTACCGCTTTCCGGGTTGGTGGCGGACGTGAGCCAGAGGGCGGGCAAGGTCAGCGTCGTGTAGCTGGTGGAGGCGTAGCCGAACGTGCGGGTTTGAGTTTTCATGCCGTAGGCGGTGCTGCGCGGCATGGCCACTTGCGTCAGGTGGTTGAGCGGATCGTAGGCGTAGCTGGTCAACAGCATGCCGGAAGGCCCGCTCGTGACCGGATAGGCCGGCGGGGGGCTGGGCGGCCCCACGACAGGGTTGACGGTGGGGTCCGGCTCCAGGACCGTGGCCAGGTTTCCGAATGCGTCGCTGGTGTACTGCTTCCAATTGCCTGCCGGATCGGTGATGGTGGTGAAGTTGCCCTGGTAGGCGTACGTCGTGTGGCTCGCGCAGTCCGGCAGCAGTACATTGATGGTGCGGCCCAAGGCGTCGTAGGTGTAGGTCGTGTAGACCTCGGTATCCGTGGGACCGTATGGCTGCGACTGCTGATACATCTTGCCCAGCGGGGAGCAGGCGCAAGGGGCGTAGAGCGTGTCCACCGTGGAAACCGTCGTGGCGCCCGCGCCGCTTCCATAGCCCGACTGTACGCGGGCGGTGCGGCCCAAGCCGTCGAGGGTAGTAGTGGTCCAATGGCTGTTGCCGCCGGTGTTGGCGGTTGTGGCGGTGATGGTCCACCCGGTTGACGCGTAGGTGTATGTGTAATTCGTCTGCGCGCCGGTGGCGCTCGACCAACTCTGGGAAGGCGCCTGCGTATAGGCCACCCGCCCGTAGGTATCGTAGGAGGTGTAGGCCGCTGTGCCGCTCGGAGCGTTGGTTGGGTCGTAGAGCGTCTGGCTGGGCCCGGCCACCGA
>JBEKMJ010000162.1:0-13040 GCA_050008575.1 Bryobacteraceae bacterium | reverse complement strand
TGAATGCTCTGGACCTGATGAACAATCGTCCAGCCTGCTTGAGTTAGCGCTTCGCGATAGACGGTGACAAACAGGATCGTCGTTCGGAGCGGCGGAGGCAGGGTGTAGGACTTAATGATCGAAACGCAGATCCTCTGCGCTAAAAATCCACAGACCGAACCAACTGTCGTGGCCATCCTTCCGATATCGCGCAACCTTTCTCCCGCCCAGCGGGGTCGGAGAGAGCTGTCCAACCGCCCCGTACCAGGGTCGGCTCGATCTGCGCCCAGACCGCCTCCGGTTCAGTACCGCGGGGGACGCTGGGAAGCGTCAGGTAAGCATTCCAGTGCCTCCCGCGCTGGATCGCGTCGGGTTGGCCGCCGATGACGAACCCCGCCTCGCCATAATCTTCTTCGACAGAATTCGGTTTCATCTGCATCTGTGCAGGGAGGGTGAGGTAAGCCGGAAGAGGGCCTGCGCAAGACAGGGAGCGACGGTGCAAATCAGAACCACGGGGGCCGCTCCCCAGCCAAAGCTCGGCTGCAATGCGCTATCCGTATTACCTGGGCGCCAAGCGCTGGAATCACGCATCATCGAAACCTCCCTGCGTGTCGTGAAGCTAAGCATACCGCAAGGGCGATTCAGATTCCTACTCACACCAACCGTGGATGCGGCGCCTTCCAGGCCGGGTCCGGGCGACGGACCGCGGCGAGTGGCGGGATGGCCGGCCGTGCGTCATGGAACGGGCACGGGCGCCGGCGCGGGCGGCGTGTCGCGCGCGGCCTGCGGCTCGCACAAGCAGCGCCAGGCGCGGGGGTGGTCATCGCGGCCTCGGACCGGATTCCGTCGCCGATCGCGGCGCGGGAACGGGCTCAGCGGCCCGGGTGCTTGTCGCCCCGACTCATGAACTGATGCAGAGCGAAGGGGACTTCGTCGGGATGCGATGCGCACCAAGCAATGATGCGCTCGAACTTGAGGGTATCGTCGGCGATGGCGCCGATTTCGATAAGCTCGGTTTCGATGATCTCCGGGTCTCGCATAGCACTTCCAGCATGGCACATCCTGGCAACGGCGCATGAATGCCCCGCTCTGGGCTATCATCTCCTCACCCATCGCGTCGCCCATCCGCCCGCCGGCGGTCGCGGAGGCGGGCAACGGGGGCGGCTCGCGCCGGAACGGGCCGTCGGGCAGCACGCCGCGCGAAGCGTGAGTCATGCTCCTGGGCGGCTGGCCGCGCCGGTCCGAAACGGCCGCGCTGGCGATGGGCCGCGACGAGTCGCGGGACGGCCGCGGGGGGCGTCGTGGAAGGGGCACGGGCGCCGGGGCGGGCGGCGTGTTGCGGCCGACTGCTTGCTTCAGCCAATTAGGTTGGTTGTGCCCGTCAGCGAGGTGGGTACGCCGTATAGGCCCTGTACCTGTTGAAGAAGCAGGGCCTGGTCATTGATCGAGGCCTGCTGTTGCGGAGTGGCGTTGGTCAGGTCGGCGGCTGAGACACCTGGGAGTACGGCAGTCGCCGGAGTTGCCGGGGCGGAGACGATGGGCAGCGCGTTCTGGGACGCCGGAGAAATGCCAAATATGCCGTCTATTTCCTGTGTCTGGAGTGCGGCTACGCTGAGACTTACCACGTCTTGCGGCGAGGCCGATTGCAGCACAGCCTTCGAGATCGAGGCCGGCAGACTGGAAAGTAGACCTCCGGGCTGCGTCAAGTAGGACAGGCCGTTCAGTGAGCTTGCAATCGACCCCATGATCTGCTCCTCAATGGCTCTCATCGGCCGCAATGCGTGTTTTTCTAGCGAAAATGTTTCGTCTCTGGGGGCGGGCACCCGGCCGATGAAGGCGCCGGTCCTGCACAGCGTATCGTCGCCGAATCGCGCGAGATGGTGTCGGGCTCGAAAATCGTGATGGCCATGAATCACGATTTTCGCACCTTCGCCGTAGCCGATCCGCGCGCGGGCGGTCGCGGCGACGGACGGTGGGCGGCGGAATTTGCCGCCGCCATCAGGCTGCGCGAAGCCCCAGTCATGCGCCTGGGGCTGCGGGTGGGGGCGTCGTGGAGGGGGCACGGCCGCTGACGCGGTCGGCGCATCACGCGCGGCGTAAGCCTGAGATCAGGCGTGTACCTGGAACTTCACATTGCTCTTCAGCCTTCCGCTGGGCTGGTCACCGTCACCGAAGCTGAAAGGCCCGGATTTTACAAAGTATTGACACTTTGCGCACCCGCGGGCTGGGGCAATGTGCCTACTCTGGAGATGATGAGACTCATGTATCGAACCGCGGTTTTGGTTCTGATCTCCGCCGCGGCCGCCGCCGCCGCGCAGGCGCCTGTCGTGCTACAGGATTTCGGTATCGGCAACCTGGATGGAGGCAACTGGTTGTATGCGGGACTGGTGATGGATAACGCTGGCAACCTGTACGGCGCGGCGTATTATGGCGGCGTCTATAACCATGGCGTGGTTTACAAGCTGTCGCCCACGGGCACTGGCGGTTGGAAGGAGACGGTCTTGTACACCTTTAAGGGGACCCCCCGCGGGCAAGACGGCGCCGGTCCGTATTCCGCGCCAACGCTGGACAGCGCGGGCAACCTCTACGGGACCACAGCTTATGGCGGCGTTGCCGCCAAACCCTGCGGCTCCACGGGTTGCGGCGTGGTGTATAAGCTCATGCCGTCCGGCAGCACCTGGCAGGAGACTGTCCTTTACCGGTTCACAGCCACGCCGGATGGGTTCCGGCCGTATGCGGGCGTCGACATCGACGCGGCGGGCAACCTTTACGGCATCACCAGCGGCGGCGGCACCGACAACCTGGGCACGATTTTCGAGCTGAGTCCGAGCGCATCGGGTGGTTGGAAGGAGACGGTGATTCACAGCTTTGCAGGCGCGGATGGCTCGAATCCCGAGGGCATGCCCGTGCTCGATGCCGCCGGGAATCTGTGGGGCACCACGTACGCGGGAGGCACGCACAATAAGGGCGTGGTCTACAAGCTGTCGCCGCAAACCGGAGGCGGCTGGAGCATTCATGTGCTGCATAGTTTCAAAAGCGGCACGGACGGCGCGAATCCGTTCGCGGGGGTGACCATGGGGCCGGATGGGTCGTTATTCGGCACCACGAGCGTTGGCGGGGCGGCGCTTTCCGGGGTCGCTTACGAGCTGTCGCGCAATGCCTCGGGCAACTGGACGGAAACGATCTTGCATACGTTCCTGGGCCCCAGTGCGGGGGATGGGGCCAATCCGAACGGACTGATTTTCGATAGCCACGGCAATCTGTTCGGGACGTCGGTTGCGGGCGGAACGGACAACCCGGGAACCATCTTCGAGATTTCGCCGGCCGGCAATAGCACCTGGCAGGAGCAAGTGCTGTACAGCTTTACAGCCGGTCTGGATGGGGCGTATCCATCGTCGAGCCTGATCATGGACCAGCTCGGCAATCTGTACGGAACGACGCTTTATGGCGGGCCATCGGGGAGCATCGACGTGGGCGGCGTGGTGTTCGAGTTCACACCGTAAGTGCCCGCTCGAACAGTGACTTGACGCGCCATCGCTCGGGAGTTCGCTGCAAGACGATCCGCGCTTACGAGTGCATGCGGTATTGCGCCAGAAGGCAACCGGCAGCCCGCACAATCGAACGCACAGTGGTGGGCCCGTGGCGACTCGAACGCCAGACCTCTACCGTGTCAAGGTAGCGCTCTAACCAACTGAGCTACGGGCCCATCGAGGGACGAACGAAATTCGCTTTTATCTTAGCATGGGCGCACGCTAATCCGGTTCCGTCACGGCCATGATGGTGAGCGGCGAGTTTCCTTCCAGCCGATTGTTGACGAACAGGAACGCCATGCTGCGCTTATCCTTCGCACGCTGGACCAGGATGCGGAGCGACTCGCGCGCTCCCGGATTGGGATCGCGGATTTCGCTGTACGGCGAAAACTGGGCGACGGCCTCTTCATAAGGGCGGCCTTGCCGCAGCAGCGCGCGGCACACCAGGAAGCCGGCCGTGGCCGACCCTGGGATTTCGATCTGCCGGCGCAGCTCCGGCATGCGTGTCCACGCGTTGTACACGTGCGCCACGCCGCGGGCGCGCAGGCAGGCGAAATAGTCCGGCTGCAGGAACTCGGGGTTGCGTACTTCCACGGCGTAGCGGAATTGCGGCGGCAGCGCGGCGAGGAAAGCGTCCAGGCGCTCCAAAAACTCGCCCGGCGCCGCGATGGCCCGCTTGGACAGTGCGCCGAATTCGAAGATCAGCAGCGCGGTCTGGTGGCGGTGCGGCCAGAGCGGCCGCAGGAACATTTCCTTTAACATCCCGGCATCCAGGAACGCTTCGTTTTCCTTCCCGGCTTGCGGCCCGTAGCGCGGGTGCGACGGAAATATTTTGCAGGTGATCTGTTCCGGCACTTTGAAGGCGAACTGGAAGCCTTCGGGGGCCTGGGAGAACAGCCGGGCCCAAAACTCCGGGGTAGGGAACTGGTAGAACGCGAAATCGCCGCACACCGTGGGAAAGGTCTGCGCGTATTCCTTCAGGCAGGTGGACTCGAAAAGCCGCCGCGAGAAGCGGCCGCGCGCCAGGTAGTGGGCGTGCGTGTAAACCTGCCCGATCCATCCTTCATATTTCCAGGAGCTGCCGCCGATGTAGATGCCTTCGGCGGCCAGGCGCCGCAGCCTTTCGGCGAGGGCATCGCGATCGAACGCGGAGGGTTCGTCAAACAGAGTATCCGCCATCACGGATATAATAGCGTTTAGCCTGTGCCGGAATCCGAGCCGAAAAACGCCGACGAGCCGATGTTGTACTGTCCGCTGTGCTCCACGCGGCTGATCCGGCACAAATGCAAACTGGTGTGCCCGAAGTGCGGATACTATCTCAGTTGCGCGGACTACTACTAAAGAACTGGAACCACAGATGACACAGATAAACACGGATGAAAACGTCGGAGCACGATCGCTTGTTTTTTTATTTCATCTGTGTGCATCCGTGTCCATCTGTGGTTCCGGTGTTCTTGGAGTTGAATAATGCGTGAAATTGCGGATTTGCTGGAGCGCTTTCGCCGCGGACCCGAAGTGCTGGCGATGGTCCTGACCGGCGTGTTTGGCGAGGAGGAGGATTTTGTGCCGGCGCCGGGCAAGTGGAGCATCCGGCAGATTGTGGCGCACCTGGCGGATGCCGAGATCGTATGCGCGCACCGCATGCGGCAGATCGTGGCGGAAGACAGCCCCACGTTGATCGCCTTCGACCAGGAAGCTTGGGCCAAGAACCTGGACTACGCGCGGCGCAAGCCCAAACAGTCGCTGGAAAGCTTCCGGCGCGTGCGCGGCGAGAACTACGAATTGCTGAAGGAATTGCCCGAAGCGGCCTATGCGCGCACCGGCAATCACAGCGAACGCGGCCCCATCACGCTGCGTTTCCAACTGGAACTGCTGGCGGAACACGCCGAGAGCCACGCGCGCCAGATGCAGGCCATCCGCGAGGAATATAAGAAGGTGAAAGGCAAGAAATGAACCGACGGTTTCGCCTGTCCGCGGCGATGGCGGCCGCGCTGCTGGCCACCGCTCTCCCGGCCAGCATGCTGGATGGCCGCCGCTGGTGGAGCTATGTCCAATATCTGGCGGACGACCGGCTGGAAGGCCGCGATACGGGCAGCGCCGGGCATCGCAAGGCGGCCGCTTATGTGGCGGGCGAATTCGAACGCGCCGGCTTGAAACCGGCCGGCACGGAAGGCTACATACAGCCGGTCCGCTTCCACACACGGCGGCTGAGAGAAGCCGAATCCAGCCTGACGCTGGTACGCAACGGCGAATCCGAGGAACTGGTGTTGGGCGAGGACGCCATCATTAGCGCGCGCATAGATCCCGCGCCGGAGGTGGACGCAGAGGTGGTGTTCGCGGGCTACGCGCTCACCGTTCCCGAAATGCAGTACGACGACCTGGCGGGACTCGACCTGCGCGGCAAGATAGTGCTGCACCTCGCCGGTGGTCCCTCGAGTATTCCGGGGCCGCTGCGCTCCCATTATCAGAGCGCCAACGAGCGCGGCCGGTTTCTGGAACGCGCCGGCGTGATCGGAACGATCGTGATCCAGAATCCCCATCACATGGATCTGCCCTGGCAGCGGATCGCGTTGGGCAGCCGGCAGGCATCCATGAGCCTGGCCGATCCGGCGTTGGACCCGCAGTTCGGGCTGAGGTTCTCGGCTGCGGTAAATCCAGCCCAGGCCGAGAAATGGTTCGCCGGTTCCGGCCATTCGTTCGACGATCTGGTGGCGCTGGCGGATGCCGGCAAACCGCTGCCGCGATTCCCGCTGCACGCTTCCATCCGGGCGCGAGTGGCGGTGGAGCGTGGAGAGGTGGAGTCGCAGAACGTGGCCGGCCTTCTTCCCGGCACGGACCCGGTGCTGAAGGACCAATACGTATTGCTGACGGCGCACCTGGATCACCTGGGGATCGGCGAGCCGATCAACGGCGACCGCATTTACAACGGCGCCATGGACAACGCTTCGGGTGTGGCTACGCTGCTGGATGTCGCGCAAGCGCTCAACGAAACCAAATCGAGGCTGCGCCGCTCGCTGCTGTTCGTGGCGGTGACCGGTGAGGAGAAGGGGCTGCTGGGATCCAGATACTTCGCCGCGCATCCCACGGTGAAGGCGGGCAGCATGGTGGCCGACTTGAACGTGGATATGTTTCTGCCACTGTTCCCGCTGCGCAGCGTGACGGTCTATGGGCTGAACGAATCGGATCTGGGCGAGGAAGTCCGGACGGTGGCCAGAGCTCGCGGCCTACGCATCCAGGACGATATGGAGCCGGAGCGGAATATCTTCATCCGCAGCGACCAGTACAGTTTCATCCGCCGCGGCATTCCCTCGCTGGCCATGAAGGTAGGATATGAGAAGGGCTCGCCGGAGGAGAAGATCGCGAAGGCCTGGCTGAAGGAGCGCTACCACGCTCCGGCCGACGACCTGAAGCAGCCGGTGGATCTGGAGTGCGCGGGGCGCTTCGACGATCTGCTGCGCGCGCTGGCGGAAGCGGTGGCCGACCGCCCCGAACGTCCAAAGTGGAACGCGAACAGCTTCTTCAAGCGGTTCGCGGAATGACGGAATCCGACGCCATCATGTCGCGGATCGGAGAGCCGGTGGCGCTGGATGCCTTAGTTTAGTGGGGCAGGCTCGCAGCCTGCGCGGGCCTCGCAGGCCCGCTGTTGGGCGAGCGAAGCTCGCCGTTCACAGGCTGAAGCCCGTGCCACCGGCGAGGCTGAAGCCCGTGCCACCAGCGGAGCTGAAGCCCGTGCCTACCCGGGCAGGTAGGTCTTGAGCATCGGGAACACGGTGCGGACAAACGCGACACCAACTTGTGTGGCAGCGTCCTGGCCGCTGTTTGTGACCGGCACCGTCACGCGCACCAATGCGGTGTCGCTGCGGTGGTACCGGATGGAATCCATCACCAGCCAGAATTTCGCCGAGAATTCGCTGGCGATCACACGGCGCTGGCTTTGATACCAGTAGAGCACCACGCTCTTCTCGTCGCCGTGCGAAACGACGTAGCGATTGATGCGGATGGGTTCCGGCTGGCCTTCCACGGCGACGTCGAGGAACCCGGTGGCCTCCGGCTCCCACCCCGATCCCGGCAGACAGTTCTTGGGCGAATGCGGCGACTGGCCGGTGCGCTGCGTCTTGAAATACGCGACGAAGAGACCGGCGTCCGCCTGCAATGCTGTGTCGGCATACAGCCGGTTGAGCAGATCGTCGGCCTTGAGCTGATCGCGGATCTCCTGCTCTACCGGATAGTTTTGCACCTCGCGCCAGTCTCCCAGTTGCGCCGGAAGCAGATCCAGAGGCTGGGTGGCGGGGACTCGCTCACCGCGCGATGCGGCATAGAAGAGGGTCGCCTGCAGGAAGAGCGCCAGGGTTAGCGCGCTTGCGTATTTGTTGGTTATCCAGTTCATATTAGCCTTGCCACGCGCTTCAGAATCTGGTGCAGCAGGATCAGGATGGCCAGCGCCACCATAAAAATCACCCAGCCGGAGACCGTGTGGAAGAAGCCCTCGGCCAACTCGGGCTTGTATTCGGTCAATACGCCGGTCAGCGTCACGCGGCTGGCGTTGGCCACGATGGCGATGGGAATGGTGGAGACGAACAGCACTACGCGCATCCACACTTTGGGTTCGAAGAAATAGCCATAGACCAGCGACAGGAAGGTAAGCGACAGCAGCGAGCGGATACCGCTGCACGCCTCCACCACGGAAAGCTTCTGCTCGGCGAGCTCCAGCACGTTGCCCTCGCGCAGCACCGGGATTTGCATCAGGTCCAACGCCTGCGTGGAAACCCGGCTGGCCAGAAGCTGCAACGGAAACGTGATGCTGTTGTAGACCACGGTGGGGATGGGAATCATGAAAAACAGGAGGAACAGGGGGAAGGCCAGCGCGCGCACCCAAGCCGTGCCGCCCAATAACAAGACGATGCCGATGACCGAGATGACGAAGGCCGTGCGCGCCAGAAACAACTCCGCGCCCAGCGTGGCGATACACAGTTGCAGCGCGCCATATAGCACCACGGCCAAGCCCCACCAGTTCGGCGACGGCGGCAGCGCCAGCAACTCCGGCCGCTTCTGCCACACGATGAAGCCCACGACCAAGGGTACGAAGAAGCCGTGCCCCATGTCGGGGTCCGCGTCCCATTGCCGGACCAGCCGCCCCAACACCGGAGCGTAGGACGCCAGCAGGAGCACGCCGAACCAAGCCCAGGCAACCCAAGGCAGGCGCTTCAACGAGACTCCATTTCCGCGGAGAACGAGACGGGCATCTTTCGTTATGATACACGGTGTATGGTTCCACGGGGCGTGCTTGGGTGCGCGACCGAAAAGTGGAAGGGCGTGAAAGACTCCATGAAGGCCGCTAGAGGCCGGTCGGCTGTCCAAGCGCCGGTATTTGTACCCCTCCGCCGGACTCGGGCTGGGCTTATTGCTTGTGTCTTATCGGCGTTCATCGGGTACACCAGGCTAGGCCTGGCCGATCTTGTGAATTGAAAGGAATTCACCATTGTAGATCGCTCGTTCGTACATGTAGCGGAACCTGAGCGAGTCGGAGCAATCTGGCTGGAGGAACCGGGGAAGCAAACTTGTGTGCCGTAGCGCAAGCGAACCAGATTCGGCCTCGTTACGCTGCTGGAGGTGGCCAATCCGCCCGATGTGGATGAAGCCTGACACTGTCGGGGGAAGCCATGAGCAAGCACCTGGCAACGGGTGCGAGCCAAGCAGGGCGCGCCCGGGGTGGACGGCGTGAGAATCGAACAGATCGAAGCCTCGGAAGCCGGTGTGCAAGGATTCCCGGACGGTGCGCGACCGGGTGGTCCGGATGGCGACCCTGCTGTTCCTTGAGCCGATCTTCGAAGCAGATTTCGAGGATCGCTCCTAGATGGGTTCTGTCCGTGGGCGGTCGGCACAGCAGGCGCTGGAGGAGATAAGCGGGCATGTGCAGGCCGGGTATCAAGCGTACTCAAGCTCATCCGGATGTGGCTGGAGACCCCAGTCGTGGAACCGGGTGAGGAGGGCAAGCTGGAGCGACGGAGTCGACCACCCGGCGAAACCGCCAGCCCCACCAAAAAGGCTAAAAACTCCGGAGCGGGGCTTAAGTCCCGCGCGGGCTTAAAGCCCGCCCCCCTATTAAAACGTAAAGCGGGTCTGCAGTTCCAGGCGCCGGTTATTCGCCGTTTCCGCGAAGGCTCCGTAGCCGCCGGCCACGGAATTGGCCTCTCCGAACAGGGGCGACGTGATCTGCCCGATAATCGGCCCTTCGTTGACGTGGTTCAGCAGGTTGCGCGCGGAAATCGAGAGAGTCAGGTTATAGCGCCGGCTGGTCGAGGCATCCGAGAAAACGCTGTGAAAACCGGAATTATGGCCGGCGGCCAGAGGACTCACTCCGCTGGCGGCTTCGCGTTCCGGCCCGAAGCCCCACGTCTTGCCCAGCCGCGCATTCACCGAAATCTGGCCGGGACCACGCCCGTAGTTGCGCGGCAGAAGCTGCTCGCCAGGCGACGGATTGGGATCCAGCCAACCGTAAGCCGTATCGATCAGGCCCGGCTTGTTCATGCCGGTGGGAATTCCCGGCCGGGCGTTGAAGAGCGTATCGCCGTAAATATCCTGGCCCACGGTGATGTTGTACGGCGCACCGGATTGTACCGTGATAAATGGACTCAGGCGCACGTTCCATTTGGTATTCAAGGAACCGCCGATGAATGCGCGATGCCGGATATCCCAACCAGCCGGACCATATTCTCCCGCCATCGAGCCGGGGACTGCCGGGAAGGTGCCCAGCCCGTCCGTGTTGCTCATGGCGCGGCTCAACGTGTAGTAACCGAACAGCGACAGGTTCCCACTCAGCTTGGCATTCACATTGGCGATGAGCTGGTTTTGATTAAAGAGTCCCGAAGACTCCATCAAATAGACCGGCCCCGGCGCGTTGAATTCCTCCGAGCGCAGCATATGCAGCCCGTGCGAGTTCATGTAAGTCACCGCCACCGTCGTGCTGCTCGCCACCTGGCGCTCGACAGTGAGCGCCGACTGCATGATATACGGCGCGCGCAACGTGGAACTCAGTTCCTGAATCGTCTGCGTGGACTGAATGCCCGGCATAGCCAGCAGTTGCGCGATGGTCGGAATGGTGGGGAAAAAAACGGGGTTGTTGACAATGTATTCCTGCTGCACAATCCCGTTGTACCGGTCCGCGGTTTCGATGTTGGAGATATTGAACCGGGAGTAGAACATGCCGAATCCGCCGCGCAGCACGAACTTGGGATGCAGGCTCATCTGTTTCGATCCGGGCGCCCAGGCGAAGCCGAAGCGGGGCGCAAAGTCCCGCCAGTCGTGTATATTGGTTTGCGTCTCGTAGCGCAGCCCCAAGCTGAGGGTGACATTGGGGCGCACACGCCAGTCGTCGCCCACCCACGTGCCCACGTCCACCTGGTTGACGGACAGGAAGGGATTGCCCGCCGCGAGGCTGAACTGCGTGGCGCCGCCGCCCGGCAGCCCCAGCAGCGCCCGCTGGTATTGCTGAATGGAGGTGATGGGCGTCAGCACGGGCTGGCCGGAGCTGTCCAGCACTTCCTGATTTTCGGCGTCCAACTCGGGCGCCTCGCCGCCGGCAAAAGTGAACGTGCCGCCAAAGTTTACCGGCGAAGTGTTGTCGTCAGTCTCGCCGCGCGCGCGCACGCCGAACTTCCAGGTGTGCACGCCTTTGACGATGGACGTAGTGTTCGTCAACTCGTAGTAGTTCTCGGTGTCCAGACTGCGGCCGGTCTGCGCGCCGCCGGTATTGAACGACCCCAGCACCAGGACGGCTGGCGCGAAACTGTTGGAAATCTGGTTTTCGACCTCGTGAAAGAATTGGAAGCGCGTCTCATTCACGGTACTGGGGCCTAGCACCGCCGTATCCGTAACCTGGACCATGTGGTACTGGTCCAGAGTGGAGTAGCCGCGCGAGGCAAGGTTGAAAGCGCCGATGCCCTGGTCCTGCACGTCGTTCCGCGTGAAGCCGTAGCGGACGATCAAAGTATTGTTCTGGCTCACCTGATCGTCCAAGCGCGGGCTGACGCGCACACGGCGTTGGGGAGACAGCAGCGTGCCGGTATAAGGATTGATCGCGTAAGTCTGCGGATCGAGAGTCACGGCGTCGATCACCTGCCCGTTGTCGATGGCCCGCCGCTCTGTATCCAGGAAGAAAGAAGCATGCTTGCCCAGCGGTCCGCTGATTGTGCCGCCGTATTCCTCCAGTTGGAAGGGCGCTTTCTGCTGGGCATAAGGATTGCGCGAATTGAAGATCTCGTCGCCGAAATTGAAGAACCCCTGGCCATGCAGCTTGTCGGTGCCGGGTTTGGTGAGGATCTCGATACGGCCGTAACCCAGTTTGTCGTACTCGGGCGAGAAGGGATTCTGGTTGATGCGCACTTCGCGGATGGAGTCTTTCGAGGGAAGTTGGCCGCCGCTGAACCCGTCGACGAAAATCTCGCCGCCATCCGGGCCGGCGGAGGGCCCGGCCAGCGCCTGCAGGTCGGACTGCAAATCGTCGGGGTCGTCGGAAAGCGCCTGCAAATCGTCGCCGCGCAAAACCGTGGCGCTGGAATTGCCGGATGGGTCCGTGGAGACGCTGGGGCCGGCGCTATCCTGCACCGTGACCTGCTGGGTCACCGAGGCCACTTTCATTTTCACGTTGAGGGATTGCGCGCCCGGTTGCAGCGCGATTTTGACCGGCTGCGCCTGCGTGAGATCCGGCGCGGACACGCGCACGGTGTAATTGCCGGGCGTCAGCGCGCTGAAGGAGTACGATCCATCGCTGGCGGAGGTGACGGTCCTGGCCCCGCCAGCCGGTCCGTTGAGAGTGACCGTAGCGCCGGGCACGACCGCGCCGGTTTCATCCATGATTTGGCCGCGCAAAGTGGCAGTCTGCGCGCGGATGGGTTGAGACACAATCAGTAGGGCGAGCAGGAAAAGGGATAATTTCATCTTGATTACGATCGGCCGCAATCGGTGGCGCCGCAGTGGCCGGTTTAAAGATTCCACTGTAAGACGATGACCGTCGCGGAAAGGTTACGAAACACACGCTATCATCAACCCGCTCGGTCCCGGCAGGCCGATGCGGTGCACTTCGCGGAAACCGGCTTCGCCGAGCCATGCCGCGTACTCACTTTCGTTATAGCTGGCGCCGCGCTCCGTGCCCACCAGCATGTTCAGCGAAAAAACGGCGGCCATCTTGGGTGCGGTCTTGTCTTGTTCCAGAATGAAGTCCTGTACCACCACGCGGCCGCCTGCAGCGAGCGCCTGGCGGCAACGGCGCAGCAGATCGCGATTCTCATCGGGACCCAGCATATGGCAAATCGCGGACACCAGCACCAGGTCGAAGCCTTCTCCGAGGCCGTCTGTGCGCAGATCTCCCACGCGGGTGGCGACGCGGCTGGCCAGACCTGTCAGGATGGGCCTGCGGCCCACCAATCGTGATGAAAACCTTGTGGGGCGGCGCCGTGCGCCGCCGAAGAGCGGGCCTGCGAGGCCCGCGCAGGCTGCGAGCCTGCCCCACGGCGGCGGACGGAATGTCGAAAC
>JBEKMJ010000161.1:0-13480 GCA_050008575.1 Bryobacteraceae bacterium | reverse complement strand
CGTAGCCAATCCGGGCCGGTGGCGCCGGCGGCAAACTTCAGGCAGGAAATGTTGATGCCCAACTCGCAAAGATTGCCTACCACCAGGCTGCTGCTGGCGTAGATCGCGCATTCGTCGAAGCGCGCGGGCGCGACCAAATGCGATACCAGCAGCAACGCGGCGAAGCGGCTGGCCGAAAGGCCGGCCTGTCCGGCCAGGACCAGCCCTATGTTGCGGGCTGTGGCAGTGAGCCGCCCGGCCCCGAGGGTACCCCGGCCTGGATCAGCATCGCACACGGCGTCCGCGGCGGATTCTCCCGGAGCGCGGTGGGCAAGATCCGCAGCCCGATGCGGTAGGCCCGGCCCAGCGTCAGAGGACCCGCGCCCATGCATAACGGGCCATCCACGCGATCCCAGAGCTCACACATCCGGGCCGACAGATAAGGTGTGGTTTGGACCGAGGTGAAGCCGGCTTTGGACAACGCGGCCACCCACGCGTCTTCCGCCAGCAGATTCAGGTGTTGCAACTGTCCGGCGCGCAAACGCGCATACCAGGCGCCCCTGAAAAGCAGGTGCCGGTTCATTTCGATGAGCGGAACCGTGGCGATCAGTGCGCCGCCCGGCCGCAGGACGCGCCGGCACTCGGCCAATACCCGATCTAAGTCCGGGATGTGCTCCACGACGCAGTTGGCGAAGACCGTGGCGAATACTCCATCCGCGAATATGAGCCGGCGCGCATCCATGCACGAAAGACGCCCGTACAGGCCGTTGCGCGCGGCGCACAGTTCTATTTCGCGCGGATTGAGATCGATGCCCCAATCGACGCGCGGCAATAGCAGCGATGCAAAGCGTCCGTTACCGCACCCAAGCTCCAGTAAGGGCGGCGCGAACGTGCATTGCCGCAGAGCCTTCAGCTCCGCCGCCCGCCAAGCCGCCAGCGACGGAATGTCGTAGATGGTCTGTGCCAGGCCCAGCAGCTCGGCGTCGGAATAGCTAAGCAGCGCGTTCATGAGTCTCCAGCAATTCTTCGTAAAGGCGCATGTGGCGGTCGATCATCTGGCGCACGCTGAACTCCGCTCGAGCCTTTTGCCGGGCGGCTTGGCCCAGCCGGTGGCGGCGGTCTGGATCGGCCAACAGGGCGCAAATGGCGTGCGCGAGCGCGGCGCTGTCGCGCGGCGGGACGATTACGCCGGTATACTCATCCAGTTGTTCGCGTATGCCGCCCACGTCGGTGGCTACCACGGCAGCGCCGCAGCACATGGCCTCCAGCACCACCGTAGACAGGCATTCACCCAGGCTGGGCGACACGACGACGGCTGCGGTGGAATAGAGTTGGGCCAAACCCGCGGCGGTTTTGGATCCGGCAAATTCCAGGCAGCCGTTCAACCCCAGCCGGGCCGCCTGTGTCTGGTAGCGGTTAAGCAGCGCGCCGGTTTGGTAGACGGCCCGCAGCTTGACGCGCGGATAGGCGGCGCGCACGGCGGGCAAGGCGTCTAACAAGTAGTCCAGTCCCTTGAATTCCTGAAGCTGGCCCACGAACAGCAGGTCGTTGGTGGACTCGGGCGACTCTGTGATCCGGTCGAATACCCCGGTGCTGATGCCGTTGGGGATGACCGCGACGCGCTCCGGCGGCAGCCCCCGGCGGCGTGTGAGGAAATCTCGTTCCGCTTTGGAGAGGGCCACTACCGCGTCGGTCTTGCGCAGTATGAAGCCATCCGTCACACGCCGCCTCCAGCCCACGGGCAGCCCGTTCATGGCAAACGGATCGTGGGTGGTGAGGACGAAGGGCGGCCGTACGTTGGCCGCTGCCAGGCGCAACGCCGCCCGGCCGAAGTGATGCACATGCACGAGGGCGAAGTCTCTCAGTGGCAGCGGTGCGGCATGTCCGGAAAGCGTCACCTGCCATCCACGCTGGATCAGTCCGTCCGCCAGCACCGTCTCGGGTGAGATGGAATGCCGATCCCGGTAATCCGCCGGCTTGTCGAAAATGCCGCCTACAATGCAAATGTGCATGGCTGCAAGAGGGCCACTGTCCGCCTTGAAATTCGTTTAGGAAAGATAAGTGGCGATTTTGGGCGGGAATCCCAATATTTTTTCGATTATTTCGAAGGGGAGGCGCTCTGATACGTATGTGCACAGATGGGCAGAATAGCAATTCCTGTGGCTGGATCGACAAATTCCACTCCCCTGCTCCGCACGACCCACTCTAGGCCGGCTTCGCGGCGCCGCTGGAGAGTGCCTTCGTCGGAGTAAACACGGTAAGTGGTGCCGATGGATTCGGGCGTGTTGTACGGTGACAGAACTTCCAGAGCTAACTTGCGGATCAGGCGTTGCGTGTTGATTTTGCAATTCTTAGGGGTCATGCGGCAGAGTTGCGACATGCCGCGCCAGCCAATCACGATGGTGCGTGTTCCGTCGGATTCCGGATAGGCCGCCTTCCAAAGAGTTTGATAGAGCACCTCTTCGCCGAGCGAGTGGCCATCGTGAGTTGCGGCGCACCTACGGATACGCAGGCGCTGACCGGGTTGGATCGCAGGGATCGAAACAACCTCAGGGGCTGGAACAGTATCTGTCTGTTTGATAACAGGGATTGTAACAGATTGAGGAGTCGGAACAGCCCCAGGGCTTGTAATAGTGGCAGGGACTGTTTCAACAGAGCTGGATGCTATTCCAGGGCCAGGGCTTGAATTAGACTCTGGGACTATATCAACCTGAGGTAATGGAACAACTACAGGGATCGAAATAAGCTCTGGGGGTAAATGCTGGCCTGGCTCTGAAACAAGCCCTGAGTGTAAATCAACCCCAGGGTCCGAAATGAGTAGAGTTGCGGGTCCTTGAAGGTGGGGCAGGGGAACCGGACCGTTCAAGAAGGACAGGTAGCCGCCCATGCCGGGCTGGCTGACGATCTCGTCCCAGCCGAGCGGCTCCATGGCGGGCTTACGCTTGGACCGTTTGGGCGTTTTCGGATTCTCTTTGACCGGCTCGTTCATCGAGCAGCTCCAGTAGCTGGGTTCCCGCTATTTCATAGTCTTCCATGGCTTTACACTTAGGATCGTAGTCCACCAAGAACTGCCGCGCACGGCCGCACTTGGCCACGGTCACATCGGTGCGGATGGCAGGCAGCAGGGGGATTCTGAACTTGGCCGAGAGGTCCTCCAAGGACTTCATCATCACGGCGGTATGTTGAAATCGCCGGTCTACCATTACGGGCAGCAAGCCTGCGGGCCGCACATTGACGCGAAAAAGTTCGTTCATCATGCGGGCCGTCTCCAGACAGGCGCCGGCGCCCTGCAGGCTCAGGGTGTCCATGCTGACTGGAATCAGCACGCTTTGCGCGTAAACCATGGCGCAGGTCTGCATGAGCGTGATGGATGGGGCCACATCGATGATCACGATGTCGTAGGGTTCGTCGACCTTAGAGAAGAGCAGGGAAAAGGACATCTCCCGAGCCGGTACCCCCATTAGGGAAGCCTCGGCCTGAATCGTCTCGCGGCTACTGCAAAGCACGTCGATATTGGGTGTCGCGTGCACCAGGCAGCTCTCAAACAGGTGGTTGTAGACCACGAAATGGTGGAGGAACTTGTCGGCTTTCAGTCCCAGGGACATACCCACGGATCCTTGAGGATCGGTATCGATCAGGAGCACCTTGCGGCCCTGATCGGCCCACAAACGCGCTAGCGTGGTTGCGGTGGTGGTTTTGGCGACGCCGCCGCGTTGATTGGAAATCACTAACCTAATCACTGTTGTTCTCCGCGATGGTTTGCCGGATACGCTCGACGTCCTGCGCGGTCCAGCGCCGGTAACGGTTCGCTTGGTTGCGCTCCGGTTCCGGGATCTTTTGCGCGCGCAACCAGTTCATGAGCGTTCGCTTGGTAATTCCCAGAACGTCAGCCACTTCCTGGGACTTAAGGTATGGTTCACTTCGAGCCTTCATCAGATAGCGTCAGCCCTGATCATAGTTAAGAAGATTCTCAAATGTCAATACCAAACTAATGAAACTAATGAAAACCAAGCCATCCATATCCTGGGATCGGATCGACTACAGGGGTTGCGACAATAACTCGAACACCGTTGCCAGCAGCGTTTCCGGCTCGAATGGCTTTTGCAGCAGCAAGGTCCGTGGGGGCAATCCCCGGTCCTGGGCGGCGAGTCCGTCGGCATATCCCCCCAGGTACAACACGCGCATTTGCGGTTGTATGCACGCCAAGCGCCGGACCAGTTCCGGCGCGGGTCGGCAGATCAAAAGGTCTGGCGGTCCTTGCGCCTCCGTTGTCCGTAGCGCTTCCTTGGAATCGAGCGCCGCCAATACACGGTAGCCGCGCTTTTTCAACAGATTCGACATGACCGTACGCATTGCGTCATTAGCCTCGACTAGCAGAATGGTGGTGTTGCCGCGCAAACGATTGGTCCGCGGCGCTGGCAGGGCAGGGAAGTGCGTTCCCGCCAAGGGGAAATAAATGCGGAACGTCGCTCCCTTACCGGGCTGGCTATACGCCCAAAGGCGCCCGCCACTCTGCCGGACGATGCCGTACACCACAGCCAACCCAAGGCCCAGAGCTTGACCATTGGCCAGGTCACCCGCCTTGGTGCTAAAGAATGGTTCGTAAAGGTGCGCCCAGCTTTGGTCGTCCAAACCGGGCCCGCTATCGCTCACTGCCAGCATCCCGTATGGACCGCCGGCCGTCTCCATGCTTCCAAGCCCGGGCTCCACGGCCGCGGCGTTGGCGGTCTGCACGCAGAAAGTGCCTCCGCATGCCATCGCGTCGCGCGAATTGGCGGCCAGTTTCAAGATGATCTGGCGTACCTGTACGGGGTCGGCGATCACGGGCGGCATGTCCGGGCTCAGATCCTTGATAATTTCGATGTCCCGCCCAAATAGTTGCCGCAATCTAGGCAACATGCTTTCAACGAGATCGTGGAGGGCTACCGGCCGGGCGTGGAGTTCGATCTCGCCGCTGAATGCCAGTAGCTGTCCGGCGATGCCGCTAGCCCGCTCGCTGGCCTGCCGGATCTCCTCCAATTCGCCAAGCACGGGCTGGCTTTGGCCCGCTCCGGCCAGTAACAATTCTCCCATCGTCCGCAGCGCGTGATGCACGTTCCGGAACTCGACGGCCGTCCGCCCTGCCAGCAAACGCAGCCGCTCCATGCGTTCGGCGAGCCGCGCCTGTTCGCGCCCGGTGGCATCCCGAACTTCCAACTGGACGACGCCGCCGGCCGCGCTGCCGCCGATTTCCAGCAACAACCAACGCCCATCGCCGGTCTGGAGCGGCAACTCCGCGCCAATGACCGCGCCGCCCGCCTGCAAGTGCTCGTTTATCTCGGCCCCGGCGGCCGCGTCCGCGACCAGCGGCGGCTCCCAAAAACCGCGGCCCAAGACTTCAGTGCCGGCGCGTCCGGCCATCCGCAGGAATGCGGCATTGGCCTGCAAGACCCGGCCGGTGGCGCTCTCTAACACGAGCAGGCCGGTCTGCGCGTTTTCAAAGATACGCGCGTAAATATCGCCACGGGGCATCGGCTAACTCCTACAGTGTTCCACAAATATGCCTTACGCCTTTCACAATCTTGTCGTACCGTAGGTTGGGCTCGCTCTAGTACGCTAACGCCCGATCCGCCCGCACGTAGTCCACAAGTGATAGAAAAACATAGGCGCTAGCAACGCATCCTCAGAAAACTCTTAGGCCTAAATACGAGAGTGGACGAATTGACTTGCGGTATTACACCCCTGAATAATTGTAATCGGATCACCAAAAACCGACGATATTTCGAATCAGTGAGTTAGCGGTCCGCCAAAGCAGCGGGCCGTCCCATTTTATGAGCGAAGCCTTAGAAGCAGCGCTGGAATGTTTCGCCGGCCGCCGGACGGCCCAGGGCGATCCCATGCGTCACCGCTTTGCCGTGCTGCCATCGCGGCAGGAGCCGCGTTATCTGCTTCCGCTAGGGGACAGCCGCACTACACTGGAAGGCTTTCAGGTGTACACGCCTTACGGACTCGGCGCCCGCCTGCGGAAGGGTTTGCTGGCGCAAATCGTCAAGACAGGCTGGAGCGGCTGGGCGATGAACTCGTTGTACGTTGGAGAGCCCCTGGGACTAATAGCGCTGGTCACCAACGTGACGGGAGAGCGCAACCCAGCGTTCGCCATGCTGCTCGGCACGCCGGGCAAGTATCGCAAACTCACCATCCAAGTGATGCGGCCCGACGGCGAAACTCTGGGCTATATCAAGCTGGGACTGACCAAGCCGGCGGGCGAGCGCGTGCGGCATGAGGCTGGCGTGCTGGAAGATCTTGCCCGGTTGCGGCCGCACGTGCCACGCGTGCTCTACGCCGGCGAATGGCAAAACAGCTATATGTTGTTCCAGTCGCTGCTGGACGGCCGCCCCGGGCCGGCGGATCTCTCCGGCATGCACGTCGAATTTCTCGAAAGGCTGGCCGCCCTAAGGCGTGTAGACAAGCCTGGACTCCAGGTGGTCGAAGAAATTGGCGCACGCTGGAAAGAGGTGACGTGGCGTTGCGACTGGCGCTGGCAGCAATTGGGTAAGGCAACTTTGGCCATGGCCCGCCGCGATTTGGAAAGGCTTACGGTTCCGTGCGGTTTCTGGCACGGCGACTTCGCTCCCTGGAACACGCGCGTGCGAGATGGCCGGCTCTCGGTCTTCGATTGGGAATCCTGCGAAGACGGTGCGCCCTTGGGATGGGACACGTTCCACTTCAGCGTGCAGGTAGCCAGCCTGCTGAAGAAGAACTGGAGAACGCAGTTCGACCTGACGGCGTCTCCAGGCGCGCGCGGCTTGTTCCTTTTGTACTTGCTGTCGAGCCTGGGCAAATCGCTGGACGAGCGGGCAGAGGAAAATCCAGGCCTGGAATACCGCAAGCAGGCGTTGATTAGCGAATTGGAGGGATAGGTTTCAGCGTTTAGCTACCGCGGCAGTCGCTCGAAGAACTCCACGGATTGCTTGGCACATGTGTCCCAACGGAAACGTTGCGCCTGGATTCTGCCGGCCGCAGCCTGTTGCGCGCGCGTACTGGGCGAGGTGAGCAGGCGGTCTAACGCCGCGCGCAGTTCCGCCGGGCTTTGCGGATCGATCAAAGCAGCCGCGCCGCCCGTCACTTCAGGCAACGACGACAGGTTGGAAGTAATCACGGGCACGCCGGCCGCCATGGCTTGCGCCACCGGGAAGCCGAAGCCTTCGTAGAGCGACGGATAAACAAAGACAGTCGCGCCGGCCGTGATGCCCGGCAGATCGGGTTCGGGCACGTAGGCCAGGTAGCGTAGGCCAGGGGTGGGCGCGCGCAGCCGGGCCATCGTTCCGGCAGACTGCCAGCCTTCGGGACCGGCCACCACCAGGTCGAATTGTTCCCGCACCGAAGCATGCAAGGCTTGCCAGGCATCCAGCAATCGATCCAGGTTCTTACGCGGCTCCACGGTTCCCACGTACAAGGCGTACGGCCGGCGAAGCCCATACTTCAGCCGCGCCGAGGCGCCGGTCTCGGCGGCGGCTTCGAAAAACCGCTCCGCTACGCCTGGGTAAATAACTTGGATGATCTCCGGATTCAGGTGCAGGACCGTCACGGCATCGCGGCGGGTGCTCTCGGAAACCGCGATCAGGCCAGCGGAGCGTTTCCAGACGCGCTCGGCGAAGCGCTTTTCGGCCGCCACATTTGCCGGCTGATGAAGCTCGGGCAGGAGCCAGCAGGTCATGTCGTGCAGCGTCGCTGTCAAATGCAGGTGGCGCGGGGGATAGAGCAGCTTCGTGGCGTGAAAGAT
Organism: Bryobacteraceae bacterium; assembly: GCA_050008575.1. Classification (GTDB taxonomy): domain Bacteria; phylum Acidobacteriota; class Terriglobia; order Bryobacterales; family Bryobacteraceae; genus Bog-159. Next base: position 5,739 of record JBEKMJ010000161.1, on the reverse strand, counting down.
GCCGTCAGGAGGCGCCATCAGGTCCGCTGCACCGTTCGGCCATAGGTTCATGGCGAAGAGGAGGGCCTGGCGGGCGAGCGTACCCGGTGGATCCGCGATGGAACCTTCATGGTCCAGATCCGGCAGCCGGTCCAAGAAAGGAAAAAGCCGGACCTGCTCGTCGCCCAAGAGGCGGCGCAGGTGCACAATCCAGTGGAAGAGATAATTCTTGACGCCGGCGCTACGGACCAGCAGGGGAATGGCGTCAATGAAAATGCGCATGCAGGTGAGCATAGCTCACCGTGGCTAGCGGTTGGGGGCGAGTGGCTGGTGGTTGTGTTAAAGCCTGTGCCACGATAGTACGGTGAGCGAGAATCTGTGAGCGGGTTGGCGGTGATCCTGTTTCTGGCGGGCGCGGGGTTTGCCTTTTATATTGTGGCGGGATATCCGTTGCTGCTGGCCGGGCTGGCCCGATGGAAGCCGAAGCCGGTCCACAAGCGCTTTACAGATACCGGCGTGACGGTCCTGCTGGCCGTGTGCAACGGCGAGGCTTGGATACGGGCAAAGCTGGAATCGATCTTGCGGCTCAACTATCCCCGCGGGTGCATGCAGATTCTAGCGATCTCGGACGGCTCGACGGACCGGACCGACAGCATCGTAACGGAGTTCCGGGCGGAGGGCGTGGAACTGTTACGGGTGCCGCATGGCGGCAAGGCGGCGGCGCTGAATGCGGGCATGGCGCGAGCCACCGGCGAGATCCTGTTTTTCACCGATGTGCGGCAGCCATTGCAGCCGGATGCGCTGCGTCAGTTGGTGGCGTGTCTGGGCGATCCTTCGGTGGGCGGGGCTTCCGGCCATATCGTTTTCGTCGAGAGCGACGGGGGCGGGGAAGCCGATGTGGGATTGTATTGGCGGTTCGAGAAATGGCTGCGGGACAAACTGACTGCGGTGGATTCGCTGCTGGTGGCGACTGGCTGCGTGTACGCATTGCGCCGCGAGTTGGCCCGACCGCTCCCCGCGGGCGCTCTGATCGACGATGCCTATCTGCCGCTGGCGGCCATTTTCCGAGGGTACCGGTTCGTTTTCGAGAGGCAGGCCATCGCTTACGATTACCCGACCCGGTTGGACGTGGAATTTCAGCGCAAGGTGCGCACGCTGGCGGGGTTGTTTCAGGTGGTCCACAGCTATCCGCGTCTGCTTAACGTCTTCGCGCCGGTGGGCTTCCATTTCTTCTCATATAAATTGGGCCGGCTACTGCTGCCGTATGCGCTGCTCCTGGTGGCGGTCAGCGGTTTTTGGCTTCCGCGCCCATGGGCGGAGGCGGCTATCGCCGGACAGGCGTTGTTGTACGGGTTGGCGGCGGTAGATCATTGGCTGCCGAGCGGCTTTGCGCTCAAGCGGCTGTCCGCGCCGTGCCGCACGTTCGTGGTGCTAATCGCGGCGGCCTTCTGCGCGGGATCGATCTTGTTCGTGCCGGCCGGCCGGCTGTGGAAGGAAACTCGCGTAGCGCTCGAGGATTGATGGAGCGGCCCTCCCACAGCTCCGCCTACTTGGGTGGTTCGGATTTTACGAATTGCAGCGAAGCCGAGTTCATACAGTAGCGCTGGCCGGTGGGCATGGGTCCATCCGGAAAGACGTGCCCCAAGTGGGCATCGCACTTGGCGCAGAGCGCTTCGGTGCGCATCATCCCAAAGCTGGAGTCGGTCTCCTCGGTAACGTTTTCTTTGGCGAGGGGTGCCCAGAAGCTCGGCCAGCCGGTGCCCGACTCAAACTTGGTGTCGGAGCTGAACAGCGCGTTACCGCAGCATATACAACGGTAAATGCCTTTGTCGTGCAGCTTATAGTACTTGCCGGTGAAGGCCGGCTCAGTGCCTTTCTGGCGGGCGACCGCATACTGCTCGGGCGTGAGCTGACGCTTCCAATCTTCGTCGCTTTTGACTACTTTATCAGTCGTCACAATTCCTACTCTCTGTCCTGAATTGGAGAAGTCAACCAGCCGGACCGTGCGAGGGTCGCGCCGCTTGGCGCCAGGGGAGGCGGGATTGTCTGCGCTGCGCGCGTCGGAAGTGCACGCCGTGCCGGACAGGAAGGCGGCCGCGGCCAGGAAGAAAGACCGGCGATCGATGGAGCGTTCGGATGATTGACCCATGGCTGGTACCCTCTACTTGCATAAGCCGGCGGACCGGCTTTACCTATATGATAAACTAATCCCACTGCACTCACATCCAGGGAGAGTTTGGCGAGGAGGATTCCTAATGAGGATAGATTCGTTGCGGACGCGAAGCCGTGCTTGGTGGCTTCCGATCGCGGCGCTGGCGGGGCTTGCGGCGCCGGCACATGCCACGGTAAGTGTTGTCTCCCTGCAGCCGACACTGGCATCGCCGCAATCGATCGGCGCCACCGTCGGATGGACCGCTAAGGCTACGGACACCAATCCGGGTCCGCTGACGTTTCAGTTCAATGTCGCCCCGCCCGACGGGACGCTGACCACCGTCAAGCAGTTCAACCTCGGTACGCTCAGCGGCAGCACCTGGAAGTCGCCGTCGTTCGCCTGGGCCCTAACCGGGATAAACGGCACGTATCAAGTGCAAGTCGTGGTTAAGGACTGGACGTCCGGGGAATCCGATTCGATGACCGTTTCATTCGTGGTCGGCTCGCCGGTGACCGGCGCCAACCCGGTCGTGCAGCAGACGCAGAACCCTCTGGTGGCTCTGTTCACCGCGCCGTCCTGCCCCGCCGGAAGCACCATAAGCGTCAGCTTTCAACCCCAATCCGGGATCGTGGCGGCTACTAACACAAATTGGGTAGACTGCCAGCCTCCGCACTCGATGACGTTCGAAATCGCAGGCATGTATCAGAGCACGGATTACAACCTATACGCGCAGGTCGATACCGGGGGCAACGTCGTAAACGGGCCAACCGTGACTTTCACCACCGGCCGGCTTCCTACCGATATTCCGTTTCCCACTTTCCAAATCGGGGTCGAGGACAGCCCCAGCGATCCGAACAAATTGATCCTGCAGAGCTTTTCCGGTCTAATGCAGAAACAAATCCACCCGGATGTGGCCACGGACCTGCTCGGCAACATCGTCTGGTACAACTACCCAAACGATCCGAGTCACACGAGCATGATGACGCGTTCCTTCCCGAACGGTTTTCTGGCGGCGCAAAGCGGGCCCGCCTGGAATCCGGATACGCAGGCGTATCAAGTCCTGCGTCAGTTCGATTGGGCGGGAAATCTCATTCGGGAGACCAACACCGGCATCGTGCAGCAGCAACTGCTGGCGATGGGAAACCCGGACGCCCAGCCCTGCAACACGATTCCATCGCCGCCGCCGGTAGGCGCGGCCTGTCTGGGTATTTTTCACCATGATGCCATCGAGACCCTACCCAATGGCTACACGGCAGCCCTGGTGGACGTGGAGAAAATTTTCCCGCCCGGTACGCAAGGCGACACCACCGGACTTTTGGTGGACGTGGTGGGAGATATGGTGTTGGTCCTGGACGAGAACTGGAATGTGGTCTGGTATTGGGACGCCTTCGACCCGCTAAATGGCGGCCAAGGCTATCCCCAACTACCGGTGACCCGCACGGCGGTTTTGGGGGAACTCTGCAACAGCAACGGTGGGTGTCTGATCAATTTTCTGGTGGGCCCGGGAGTCGCCCCCGGCGCGCACGACTGGCTGCACTGCAACACGCTCTATTATTGGCCGCAGTCGCAAGATATCCTGGTTTCCTCCCGGAACCAGGATTGGGTCATGAAGCTCAATTACCAGAACGGCGCCGGCGCCCCGGGCATCGTGTGGCGCATGGGGCCGAGCGGCGACTTCACTTTCGTGAACACATACAAAGACCCGTGGCCATGGTTTTCGCACCAGCACGAAAGCGGCATCGAGAACAACGGGGCGGGTCCGTTCACGGTCGTGGATAACGGCAACACGCGCGTGTCTCCCCCCGGTCAATCGACCGGCGGCGTGCCCGGTCTGGGAAAACATTGCGGCAACGACTGCAACACCCGCGGCATGGCCTTGACGATCGATGAGACTGACATGCAGGTTAATCCGGTGATCAGTGCGGATCTGGGATATTACGCGCCTGCCATGGGCAGTGCCCAGTTGCTGGCCGACGGCAACTATTTCTTCGTAGCGGCATTTGTGGTGAAGGATAACGACCTCTCCTTCGACATTCAGATTCAGCCTACTCCGGGCACCGATAGCGGGCCGCAAGTCATGAGCATCTCGGCTCCAGCGGACTACCGGGCCTGGCAAATGCCGAATCTGTACGAACCTCCTATAACGTAATAAAGTACTGCACCGGCACGCTGAGAATTCTTTCAGACAATACAGCGCAAGCGGACGGTACCCGGTACGGTACGGGCAGTTCTTTTCGCGCCCAGCGCGGCTGGCTTAGAATTCAGTTAGGCAGGCAGTTCGCCAGCGTTGATTTCCTAAGTTTTGAGCCAGACGGCAAGGGGGCGGGCGGAGTCGAAAACGGCTCCGCCCCTTGCTGTTTTCAGCCGCAATGCGGGCTTGCCGCGGCAACGTCTTTCCGAACCAATCCAATGGGCGACCTCAGGCGTGTAGCCACCAGTGGGTGGTGTACCCCAAAGTTGCGGCCCGCGTAAGGTAAGAATTGCCCTGTACAAAGCCAGTTCAACTCCTCCGTTAATCACAAGTATCTCATTTTCAATCTAATACTGCCCTGCCGTGATTTGGCATACCGATTGCTTGTGCTTGTGCTCTTTCAAACCATAGATAATTAGCCGGTTAGCCGTCTGCCACTTGGCGGGCGGGGTGATGCCGAATGGAAGAAGCTCTGCGCAAATTGCGTTGCGGAAGGGGACTTTTGTAACTGCATTCTTGAGAGGGGAACCAAGTCGGATCTGGCTGGAAGATATCGGCCGTGGTCCCGGACTTGGGTAGCCATGCCGCACCCGTAGAATTCCAGAATCCTTTGTTTTCAGAGTGTTCTGGTTAACGGTTAACGGTTAACGAATTAACCCGGATTATCCATTGAGAAGATTGATTGTCCCTTTTCGACAGTGGTCTTGTATGAATAGACTGCGTCAGGCGCCGGAGTCAGACGGCACCTGCGCAAGACTATATGTTTTGGAATAGATTGCCGATGCATTAGCAGGGACGCCCGGTGCTAAGAAGCCGGACCCGCAGTGACACGCAAAGGGAAATGTATGAGACCCGAACCTACATTGTTAGCGCTAAGCAAATCCGTATTTTGTTTGTTTGCCATCCTGGCGCTGTCGTTTTCGTTTCCGAGCGGCATGCACGCGCAGGCGCCATCGGTGCCGGCTTCGTTTCAGCCCATGTACACTGAGCTGAACAACTATCTCGTGAACTTCAACGCGACGCTCGCTCCGGGGAGCAATCCGCCCTACCCCACGCTGATGTCGGTGTGTTGGAAAGCGGTAGACTCCAATTCCGGCCCCAGCCTGGTGAGCGGCATGAACTTCAACCTGACCTCGCCCCCGTTGCCGGTAAACGCGCAAATGCAGCTTAACGCATTGAAGGCCATGGGAGTACAGGCGGTCCTGGTGGAAGTCGGCTTCCCTATGCTCTACACGCCATTTCTGGCCAGCCAGAACGCGGCGTATCCTTCACAATTCACCACCTATTATCAAACCGTGGCGAACGCGGTGAGGGCCGCGGGATTGAAGCTCATTATCGAAAACGACACGCTGCTGGTTAACGACGTGGAAGCCGGCTGGGACGTCGCGCCGTTTTATGCCACGCTCAACTGGACCGA
>JBEKMJ010000160.1:0-13690 GCA_050008575.1 Bryobacteraceae bacterium | reverse complement strand
AAGCGGGGACTGGCGCTCGATCTGAAATCCCCCCGGGCACAGGACATCCTGGAACGTCTTATCAAGTGGGCGGACGTGCTAATCGTCAACACGCCGCACCCGGCGCGTAAGCGGCTCAAGCTTGAGTACGAGGACGTTACGCAGTGGAACCCCAGGTTGATTTATGCGGACCTGACTGGCTATGGCGAAAAGGGGCCTGACGCATCTCTTCCAGGATTTGATATCACGGCGTACTGGGCCAGATCCGGCTTGCTGTCGCTGACCCGGGATGCCGGGGCGGCACCCACTCTCCCGCCGTCGGGCAGCGGAGATCACGCGACGGCGGTGACTTTGTATTCCGCGATTGTCACGGCTCTTTATCGCCGCGAGCGCACGGGCAAAGGTTCTTATGTCACGACATCGCTTCTCGCTGCGGGCGTCTGGGCCTGTGCCGTTTTCGTTCAGGCCGCACTTTGCGACGCGGCTTTCTTTCCCTTGCACGACCGGTTGAAACCGCCGAACGCTACGGTCAATGTATATCGCGCCTCTGACGATACGTGGTTCCTGATTGTGGTCACACCGGACCACTGGCCGGCTCTCGCAAAGGGAATTGGACGGCCGGATCTGTTAACCGACGCGCGATTCACGGATCCAGCCAAGCAAATGGCGAATTCGGGCGAACTCACGGCCATTCTGGACAAAGTCTTCGCGGCACAGCCGATGTCGCACTGGCGGGAAGTCTTCGATCAAACTCATCTTACGTACGGCGTCGTTCACGCTCCCGGCGAAGTGGTCAACGATCCGCAACTGCGGGAGAACGACATCGTCGTGCCCATCGAAGGCGCCGGAGAAAAGGTGAAATTCACCGTTAGCAGTCCGTTGACAATTCACGGCGTTCCCAAGCTTGCGGCACGTCGTGCTCCCGCGATTGGCGAGCACAACGATGAACTGCTGAAGGAGCTGGGATTTAGCAATGACGAAATTACCCAATTCCGGACTGGCGGTGCCATCCCTGATGCCGGTCACGAAGTCGTTGGAGGTGTGCGATGAGCAAGACGCCGACGAGTAAACCTGATGCTAAAGGCCCGAAAGCGGGTAAAACCGCATCCCAAACGACGGTCACTCGTCTGTTCGTTTTGGATCTGGGGGGCGGCCGGGTGATGTCATGCAACCCCGATGGGTCAGACCTGAAGACGCTCGTCACGGAAGCGCGGAAACTGCCTGACGGCGTCGTCGTCGATGTAGGGGGCGGCCATATTTACTGGACAAATATGGGCAGCGTCGGCGCCAGTGACGGTTCGATCTTTCGCGCGGACCTCGACGGAAAGAATCTGACGGCCATCGTTCCCGAGGGCCGCACGCATACGCCCAAGCAAATTCAACTCGACAAGCCGAACGGCAAGCTCTACTGGTCGGATCGCGAGGGAATGCGCGTGATGCGAGCGAATCTCGACGGATCCGGTATCGAGACGCTTATCGAAACGGGGCACGGCGATGAGGACCGGCGGGACGCCCGAAACTGGTGCGTGGGAATTGCGCTGGATGTAGGCCGTAGGCATGTCTATTGGACACAAAAGGGTCCCGACAACGCTGGCCTGGGGCGAATCTTTCGGGCCGGCACGGACGTCCCCGCGGGTCACACTCCGTCGAAGCGCAACGACATTGAGCTTCTCTACGACGCTCTTCCGGAGCCAATCGACCTCGACCTCGACCTGACGAATCGGACAATATACTGGACCGATCGCGGCGACCCGCCGCGAGGCAACACAGTGAATCGTGCCCCGATGGACATTACTTCTGGCCGCCAGGATCCGGAAATCATTTTCAACCACCTGATGGAGGGGATTGGTCTCGCTCTGGATCTGAAGAACAACCGCCTCTTCATGACGGATTTGGGAGGCTCCGTATACAGCGCCAACCTGGATGGTTCGAATAAGAAGAATATTCTGTTTGCGCAAGGCAATTTGAGTGGCATTGCCTACGCGGAAATTCCGTCGACGCCAGAAAAGAAGAGGTGAACTGAGACCTTCAATGCAGCCCGGGTGTCTTGAAAGCGCACGCTCGTGCCAGAGATGAACTTCTATGACGAAGTCTCAGAAGCCAGGCCCGATACGCCAGGTAGCAGCCACTGAACTGCCGATCGTTGCGACTGTGGAGAACAATTAGAACTGGCGATGCGAGCGATCGCCACGGAAGGGTGCGGTCTCTTGATCTACGAACAACGATCTCGCTCATCTCGCCGGATTGAATCCCTCGGGCGTGATCTGCGAAATCGTCAAATCTGCGAAATCGTCAAAGATGACGGCGACATGGCGCGTCTGACTGATCTCATCCGCTTCTGCGCTAAGCACGATCTCAAGATGATTAGTGTTGCGGAGCTAGCGCGGTATCGCTACGAGTGCGACGTAGACCAGCTTTGGACGCACATGGAAACGGCTTCATGATTTACGTCCATTCCATGGGTCGCGCTACGCGATATTATCCGGATCAGCCGGCGCTCACTTTAAGTGACGGCTCGAGAGTCACTTTCGCCCAGCTCCACAATCGTGTTAGACGGTTGGCGGCTGCACTCACTCAGGCTGGCTTCCAGCCAGGAGAGCGCTTGGCTCTGCTCCTGCCCAACAGCCCCCAGTATATCGAATTGGTGTATGCGTGCGGTTGGTTAGGAATTATTGCCGTCCCAATTAATACCCGATTGTCGGCCGTCGAAATCGACCACGTGCTGGCCGATGCCAGTCCGCGTGGTCTCATCCGGCACTCTACATTGCCCACTCCTGAAAGTCGCGTGCCCCACGAGTTTATCCTCGATAAGGGACACTTAGATGGACTGACTGGTCCCTGTCCGGATCCGTGTTACGATCCCGAAGCGATCTTAACCTTGATCTACACAAGCGGCACGACTGGTCGACCCAAGGGCGTCATGTTGACGCATTCCAATGTATTCGCTAATGTGAATAATTTCAATTACTGGATGCGATACAAGGAAGGCGGCGCATATTTGCATGCGGCGCCCATTTTTCACATAGCCGATTTTCCTGCGATGTTCGCGGCTGCTGCCTTCGGCGCTTGCCAGGCAACTATGCCTCGTTTCAACACGTCGAGTTTCTGCGAGGCAGTCGCCAAGGAGCGGATTTCTTATACAGTACTAGTCCCGACTATGATCAACCTGCTGCTGCAGTTCGTGGAAAACAATCCGTGTGACTTGAGCAGCCTTGAGGTACTTGCTTATGGAGGGTCGCCAATGGCACCGGAGCTTATCCGTCGGACTCGAAGGTTGCTGCCAAATGCCAAGCTCGTCCAGGTGTATGGGCTCAGCGAGACAGGATTCCTTACGGGTCTGCAGGACAATGAACACACCGATGATCGCCTCACGTCTTGCGGGCGACCTTGCCCCGGTATCGAGGTCCAGGTTACCGACGAGTCAGGCAATTCAGCAAAGACCGGTAAGAAAGGTGAACTGGTGGCGCGTGGTTCGAACGTGATGCGTGGATACTGGAACAACGAACGGGAAACGGCGGCAACCTTTAGAAACGGCTTCTTTCGCACTGGAGACGTCGGCTATCAAGACCGCGATGGATTCGTTTACTTGCTTGACCGTCAGAAGGACATGATCGTCACAGGCGGCGAAAATGTATATTGCGGTGAGGTTGAGGCCGTTATTCTCAACCATCCAGCCGTGCGGGAAGTGGCAGTTTTCGGTATTCCCGATCCGCAGTGGGGAGAAGTGGTTGCAGCGTTGGTTGTTTTGAAACCGGGTGTACCTCTCACTGTAGATGCTTTGATCCAACACTGTCGACAAAGCCTGGCAAATTACAAGGTTCCTCGCCATGTGGAGTTCTCCGAGGCGGACTTGCCGAAGGGCGGCTCCGGGAAAATTCTGAAACGCCTCCTGCGCGAGCGCTATTGGTCCGGCGCCCAGCGCTTGGTCGAATAGCTACATAGGGCCGCAAGTTCTTCCATGATGAGGTGAGCCGTGAGCCACATGGACTTTCTGCGCGCAAAAACCGGGGGGCACAAGCTTTCGATGGTTACGTGTTACGACTACACGTTTGCCCGTCTCCTGTTGAAGAGCCCAGTTGACGGAATTCTCGTCGACCTCGAGAGATATCCGGACACCTTCGATCAAGATCTTGCGCTACTGCAAAGCCTGGGCGTCGAGACCGTGCGAGAGGCGTCGGGACTAGCGATGAGCTCCCGAAACACACTTCTGTCGGCGGAGGCCCGTGACAAGGCCGCTCATGTGTTCCAGGTTCTAACGAGGGCCGTTAGCTGCGCCGAGGCGAGGGCGATCCTTGAAGCGCAGGGCTTTTCAAGTGGAATATGTCGAAGAACGCTGGCCGGGCGGTTGGCCGCGGTGAATTTGGAAGGAGTCCGTCTCATCGACAATGTGCCGGTCGGAGAGACAAAAGCGCGGCGATTCTGGAGCTGGCCATGCTCCAGCGCCAGTTCCTGCTCAGGGGAGGACTCAGCTAACCGAGGTCTGGACCGAGGGCGACATCACGGCGCGCAAGCGTTCGATGCGGAGCGACTGGCGCGCCAACGGCTGACCAGACGGGTTGCAGATACTTCCGCATGCGCGCGTTGGCGCGGAACACGCGGGTCTTGGTGCAGCAGAGCGTGAGGCCGAGGGCGGCGGCCATCTCTCTGAGGCTCAGGCCAGCGCCTGCATAAAGATTGAATGCCTCGCGTAAAGGTTCTGGCAGCCGTGAGGCAGCGTCCGCCATGGCAGCGCCGATCTGGATGCCCAACATCTGGGTCTCGGCGTCCAAAGACGCGAGGCCGGCATCCTGACCTCGCCCTCGTGGTACAGCCCTTCCAAATCGGTCCACCGGCGCTCGGGCGCGCGCAACTGCAACAGGCATTGGTTCGTCACAATTCGAGCGAGCCAAGTTCGGAAGCGGGAGTTGCCGCGAAAATCGGCAACATGTCGGAAAGCGGACAGTAGCGCGGATTGAACCGCATCTTCGGCATCGTCTTTCGAGCGCAGAATCCACGTGCCACGTGCAGACAGTACGAGTAGTGGCGCCCAAAAAGCTCTGAAATCGCGGCGCGGTCTCCCTGCTGACCTGCGGTAATGAGTTCACTCTCCGGCATCGTTTGCATTCCTGTCTTAACGCAATTCCCGTACCGAAGCTCATGATGTGGAAAATGTTGAAGTTGGAGGGCGATCAAAACCCTCGGATGCCGCCTTGGCGTCTGAGGTTTCGGCAATTGCCGGAATCTCGGCACGAAAAGGCGGCGAGCGATACGTCTTCCAGAACTTCCGGCACGCCTTATGTTGTTGCGTGCCGATCGACTTATGTTGTTGCGTGCCGATCGACCAACAGAACTAGCAACACTATCGGCAGGTACAGGACAGTCGCGAGGAGGATTCGCCTGGCGCGAGCGGCAGTCTTTTGCCGGTCGAAAAGCACTGCGGCGAGCAGCAAGCCCAACGTGGCGGCTAAAGCTACCATAGCATAGGCGGCGCCAGCCATCCCTAGCATGCGTGGGAGGAGCGCCACCGGTAGCAAAAATAGCGCGGCAAATAGGATGCGGCGCGCGGTGGACTCTCCATCCGGTTCCACCACTGGCAGCATACGAATCCCGGCGCGCGCGTAGTCTTCGCGGTACAGCCAGGCAATCGAATAAAAATGGGGAAACTGCCAGGCGAAGAGAATGAGGAAGAGTGCCCATGCTTCACGAGTAGACGTTCCGCTGGCTGCGGCAAAGCCTATCAGGGGGGGCATTGCACCCGGTATGGCGCCAAGCGTCGTGCACACCGGAGAGCGCTGCTTCATGGGGGTGTAGATGAGCAGGTAGCTCACCAACGTAAAGAGGCCGAGTAGCGCGGCTAACCGGTTTGTCCCCAGCCACAGATCGACGAACCCGGCGACCGACAGGAAGAGTCCGAAACAGAGCGCCCGTTCGCGCGGAATTCGGCGGGCCGGGATGGGTCGCATCCGCGTCCGACGCATCTTGGAGTCCCCGGCCGCCTCATACCACTGATTGAGCGCCGCCGTTCCGGAGGCCATCAGCGCCGTCCCCAGAAGGGTGTGGACCAGGGTGGCAATCCGTGTGGGCCCGGCAGTGCCGAAAGCAAAACCGACGGCCGCGCAGATAAGAATTAGAATCGTGATACGCGGCTTCGTCAGCTCGATGTAGTTACGCATAGCGTTCCCTCCAATTTTCTATTCCGGCGCAACAGCCATTCCCGGATGGCAAAGAGCACGATCATCGCCGGCGGAAATGCGACATAGCCCCAGTAGGACGCCACCATAGCCCGGGTCGGAGCAACGTCGAGGGCTCCCGTGATTTCGCTCTTCACCCCGTTCCGCAGAACGGTCAGCGTCAACTGCCACTTCCCGGCTCCGGGCAACGTGAGGGGAGCGGCGTATAGCAGCTTATTTTGGGCCTGGTCTCGCGTGGCGTGCGCGCGGACGTCGGTTCCGGACGCGAAGGCGCGGAGATGGAGGCGCACATCCGCGTCCAGCACGGGATCGAGTCCTTCGCACTTCTGCAACAGCACGCTGACGTCGACCGGACCGGCAGTAAGCCGTGGCGGCCCGGTGAACACGGTCACGATCAGCTCGTTCGCCGTAGCGCGCAACAGCACCGCGCCGCCATCGGCAATGGCCGGCAATTGGAGGAGCCCGGTCAGTATGAGCAGTTTTCGCATTCTTCCTCCTTAATGCATCGACATCGTGCCGCGCATTTGCATGGGCTGGAAAACGATCCAAACGCCGAAGAAATAGAGAGCGGCCGCCATGAGAGCCGTCGGCCACATGGATGCCGCCAGACGCCGCGCGATGTGCCAGGCAGTATGCAGCGTGAGCAGGAAGCCCCCGCCAAGAAGGAGAAGCTCCAGCCCCGGCATCGGCACTATGTGATACGAAAAATGTGCAAGCCACATTCCTAACCCCAGAGGAATCAGTGCCAGTACGAAGCCGTATGCCGCCTTCGGGTGCCGGCTCAGGAGAACGAGGGCTGGAACGACGATCAGCCCGGCGAAATAAAGCAGCGTGACGACCGGCATCATCGATCCAAGGCGCGCGTGCCACCGGTGCATCCAGCTCATCACCGGCCCCGTCATCCCCGCGGCGTTGACGAACGCGCCGAACACCAGAATCAGCACGAGCGCAGCAACATCCGGCCGTCGGCTGAGTCTCCCGATTCCCGAGCTACGACGATCGTCGCGCAAGCTCTGGGCCGGCAGCACGCGCAGAACGCCGACGTTTTGCTGAGGACATGCCTGCACGCAGTCGAGACAGAAGGTGCAATCGAAATTCCCCGATTTCTTGGGTTGAAACAACTGCAGCTCACAGCCGCGCTGGCCCCCACTTCCGCGAATGCAGTCGTAAGTCCGGCACGAGGCGCAAACCGCCGGTTCTCGCACCCTCACTTCGAACGGCGAGACCAGGGAATGCACGAAATGAAATTGGCCGATGGGACACACGTATTTGCAGAAACTGGCCCCGCGGAAAAGCATGTCGATAACGAACGCCGAGGCAAAGTATCCCAGGATGATCCAGGCTGTCACACGCGGGCTATCCCATAACGCGAAGGCTTCGTATGCCCATAAATATGTGATCAGCAGGGCGGCGGCCATCCACTTGGAACGGAGGGCGCGAGGCCAACGATACCGAGGGCGAGCGAAGCGCCGGCCGAGATCGCGCGGCATGGTAAAGGGGCAGGCCATGCAGAACAAGTTGCCGGCAACCAGCAGCGCGATGACGGCGAACGCGCGCCAGTAGATCCAAGGGAGGACGCCTGCAAGGTTCATCGGAGCCACTTGTGTCCCGACGAGGCCATCGGCGATCACCGCTCCCGCGAGCAGGAACATGGCGATCTGCAAACACCGGCGGAAATGTCGATATCGAAGGAGACGGCTGACAATCGGCGCACGCGGTAAACGCTTCGGCATTGCGGGTACTGCTCGTGTTTCGCTTCGCTTCGATTCCAAAGCCCGAATTCCCAAGATGACGGCCGGCGCCAGGAACGCCAGAGAACCCGGCACCCACATGATGGCGCCCGCGGCAGCCTGATCGTCGAGAGCCGAGATGCCCCACAAACGTGGCGCCGACTGGTAACTGGCATACAACACGTGGCTGGAAAAGCTCAACACCGCTGAAAGTACCGTATTCACGATGTCCGCCGACACGAGGTATGGAATCATCGCCCATCGCGGCCATACGGGCGTGCCAGGCCAGACACTGACTACGGGCCACCAGAACAGTACGGCCGCCCAGAAGAAGCACGCGTGCTCCCACCTATGCCAGGCGGGCGATTGCAGTCCTAATTCGTATATTGGAGGAAGGTGCCATACGACCAACACCGCCGTGAACGCGGACCAGGAAACGACGGGATGCACCATCGCGCGGCCCGCCTGCTTCAACTCGGGGCAGGCGAGAAAGGGACCGAGCGCATCTTTAAACAGCCATCGGGGAAGACCGCGCAGCAGCGGAATCACCGGCTGACCAATCAGGAGCAGCGGAGGCGCAACCATCAGAAGCAACAAATGCTGAATCATGTGCGCCTCCAGCAGCAGACCAGCAAAAGCATCGAGCGGCGATTCGAGCGCTAGCAAAACTGCCAGAAGTCCAGCAAGATAGGCCGCGAGCCGCGTGGGGGTGTACCGATGAGGCGCCTCTATGTGCAGACGAAGCCAGCCACGAAGGTAGAGTGCCGCTGCTCCTCCCAAAAAGCAGAGGATCCCCCCATTCAGGGTCCACGACGCAAGTACTGCTGCGGCAGTGGGGTCCATTACCGGGCACTCGCCTGCGTCGGGTCCCGCGCCGGGGGCTGGTTGGGCGGGCGCAGGGTCTGCATAAACGCTACGAGCGCGGTAACCTCGGCCGGTCGCAGGTTCTTGCCGTACGCCGGCATGTTGCCACTGCCCTGGATGACCTGACGGATCAACTGATCGCGCGTGAGGCGCGTCGCCACCGTGTCTAGAGCAGGACCGCGCTGGCCACCCTCGCCTCCCAGGCTATGACAATTGCGGCACTGCTTGCTCTGAATCAATACCGCCCCCTGGAGTTCCAGCGGGGAGCGGCCTTTTACGTATCCCGCCGGCGTAACGGCGGCGCTCCACGCCTCCATGTGCGGCGACCAGGGCGCGTACGTGCCCAGGTATGCGAGCAGTCCGAGCGTAAGCAGGGCGAGCAACACCACAACTACGGCCATTGGGCGGCGGCGAAAATGCTTCTCTCCGGTGCCGGAATAAAACGGCAGCAGGAACAGGAGTGCCACGCCAATCACGGGAGCGACCAGAAGCAGAAACGTCTCCATGTACGCTGGCAGAAGCGCCAGGCTCGCGTAGATCGGGAGGAAGTAAAAGTCCGGCTTCGGAGCGGTGTGAATGAGTGTAGGGTTTGGTGGCCCCGAAGGTCCGGCAGGTCCGAACACTAGCGCACACAAAACGATCGCCGTAGTCAGGCACCCACTGAAAATCAGGTCCTTACCAATTACATTGGGCACGAACGGCACGCCCGTCTTCTCCACCAGCTCTTCGTACTCGGCGGCGTATGTCTCCTTCGTCACGGGCCTGCCTTGCGTCGGATACTCGTTGATTCCCTTTGTTAGCACGAGCCGCAGATGAAGACTGAGGAGTGCCAGAATCGTTCCCGGCACTACGAAGACATGTAGCGAGAAGAATCGCGAGAGCGTTTCTCCCGCGATCGTCGATCCCGCTAGCATCAAGTGAACCGCCTGAGCGCCCACAAACGGAATGCGGCCCATGATCGAAGCGCCGATTCCAAGGCCCCAGTAGGCGTCCTGGTCGAAGCGCAGTACCTGACCGGTGAAGGCCATACCGAGCGTGCAGAAAAACAGAAAGCATCCGCTCACCCATGTCAGCTCGCGCGGATATTTGTACGCACCGAACAGAAACGTTTGGATCAGATGGAGGGACATCATGCCGACCATGAAGATCGATCCCCAGTTATGCACCGCGCGCAGGAACCATCCGAGGAATTGTTCGTTGTTGAGATACTGCAAGCTTGTCCAAGCCTGACTGCTGGAAGGCACATAGACAAAGGCGAGGCACGTGCCTGTGACGATTTGCAGAACGAAGCACAGAAGGGTCCCGCTCCCGAAGACGTAGAACCAACTGTTGGTACTCGGCGGAACTTTATGTCCGGCAGTCGATTCGAACAATTTCACCAGGTGCAGACGCTCTTCCAACCACAACGCAATCGATCTCAGCATACGATTTCCTTAAAGCGGTTCGGCCAGAGTGGGAAGATGGCCGCCCAAGACCTTCAGTTCGCCGCCCTCGATCTTATGTGGGTATGCGAATAGGCCACGCGGCGGAGGTCCGGACGCGTGCGAGCCATCCTCATAGAAGGCGCCGCCGTGACAGGGACACATGAATAGCCGCGACTGCTGAAACCAGCGCACGGGGCAGCCAAGATGCGTGCAATTGATGGCGAAAACCTGGAATGTCCCGGAATCGATCCGGCGCACCCAGCACGGCACCTCGGCGGTGTCGCCATCCCAGGCCTTGCTCGCGGGATTCCGATAGGTGGCCAGCCGGGTTTCACCCGCCGGAAACCGGTCAACGGGGCCGAGTGAGATCCACCGGTTCGGCGAGTTCCGGGTGAAACTCGACAGCACATATCCCATTAATGGCACGCCCATGAGCAGGGCGGCAATGCCGTTCATACCGGCGCCGATTTTTAGCAGAAGATTGCGTCGAGTTAGGGTCATGGCAGATCAATTCCTCTTGCGACGTTGCCGCCATCTTCGCGATGCGCGGAGAGCCACGCGACCACGTCGGAAATTTCCTGTGGAGTCATGACGCGGCCCGCGGCGGCGCCACGCCAGTCAGGAATTCTTTGGTCGGCGCGCCCGGCGATCACCATCGTCCGCAAGTCTTGATCGCTTACGAGCGATAGAAATGCGGGATTGACCACTGAACCGCCCTGCGTGCCGCCGGTTCCATTTGGCCCGTGACAGATGGCGCAGTATGTGCGGAATGCTGACGCGCCTCGGCTCGGATCGCCCAAGTCGGCACTATACGGCGGAAGCGGCACGCCGGCGAAATCCTGGGACCGTGACCATCGGGACTGCATCTGCCCGGCGAGAATCGCGATCTGCCGGGCGGTCAGAGTCCCACCGGCGTTCCGTAGGAATGGCGGCATGGCGGTGTGTGGTACGCCCTTTGCAATCACTCCACCCAAACGGTCTTCTCCGATCAGAGTCAGGTATAGAGGGTCGTTTAGCGGGCGCGCGGCGCCACCGTGTCCATCGTTCCCGTGGCAGGCGGAGCAATTCTGCGCGTACAAGACGGCGAAATCCGTGACCTCATCGGGCAGCGTGTATTGTTCCGCCCGGTGCCCGCATCCTGCCAAGAGCAGTACGAGGCCCGCGGCCATCCAAACCGGCCGGCCGGTCACAGGCCCTCCTCGCGCTCTTGCGCCTCGATGCCAGCTCTCTCGGTCAGTGGCCAGCTTTGCATGGTCTGGATCTTCGCTGAGCGGGCAACTATTTGCCCGGCAGCCAGACCGAATGCAATTTGGGAAGCCACAAACCAGCCCCACGCGATGCGTTCATTCAATGTCGGATTGATTACGCTGAGCGAAGCGGCGATCAAGCCCGACCAGAGGACGGGGGTCACCAAGCTGCTACGCCAGGTGGCGCCACGCGGAAACATGGGAAGCATGACCGCATACAAAATACCGACCAGCAGCGAGACCGTTCCGTGAATCACCAAGCCAGCTATTAGTCCGGCGGCATTGAAGTGGCGAAGTCCCTCTATCGACAGGGACGAGAGTGAAGGCAGTATCCCGGCGGCTAACAGATTCACCGGGTACCAGACGCTACCATGCGCAATCAGGCCAAACAACATGGCTACGAGGGCCATCGCCAGTGCTCCGGCGGCGCCTCCGTAAATGCCCGACCAATACGGATGGACCTCGACTGGAATCCGCGTCCGATGGTCTCTGACACCAGGCGCCAAATGCTCCACAGAACGAACGCTGCGCGGAATCGACGCCATTGGTGCGACAGTGGCAGTAAGGGGCACTGGCTGCTCGTTTTGTTCCGGCAAAACGGCTAGCCACCAGCCTACGGCTGCGCGCAGCAGGACTAGAATTCCGACAATGGTCACCGCCGGATGCATCACCACGCCGCCCAAGATCAAGGTGAGGCCGAGCGCGGCAAGCAATGGCCATGCCGTCGGCGCCGGAACCAGAATGGAGTTCGATTGGCGATCGTTGGCCATCGGCTACCGCCCCACCACGTAAACTACCGTGAACACCGCGATCCACACCGCATCCACGAAATGCCAGTACCAGGCCAGAAGTCGGAATCGTCGCGCCTCGCCGTCCATCTTTCCGAACAGGCCCAGGACTAGTGTCACCGACAGCAGAGTCAAGCCCATGATCACGTGGCTGGCGTGCAAACCGACCAGAGAATAGAAAGACGTGCCGAACAGATTCGTCCCGATGTTCAAATGCCAATCGATCATCAGGTGCCGCCATTCTAAAGCGGTCTGGCGCAGAAACTCGAGCCCGAGGACAATCGTCACGCCGGTCCATAATTTGAACGTCGCCATGGCTTCCAATTTCAATGCCTTCTCGGCAAGCGCCACGGTGGCACTGCTGGAAAGCAGGCAGATGGTTGCCCAAACCGGGAGTTCGAGCACTTGCAATGGGTTAGGGCCATTCAGGCTCTTGCCGGTATAAAACAGGTAGGCCACAACGAAGATCGTGAAGAGGGTAGACTCCGTTACGATCAGGCAGACCAACCCTACGCGACCGCGGTCCGGCAACTTCCATTGCGCCTGTTCCAGCGCCAAGGGAGACGTCATGGCAAGGTTACTCATATTTCCAGTCCGGATCTTCGGGGTGTTTCAAGTCCCACAAGGGGCGGCTGCTGCGCACTTCGGGCAGAACCGCGAAATTGTATTCAGGCGGCGGCGATGCGGTCGCCCATTCGAGCGTCCACGCATCCCAGGGATCGTCACCGGCGGGCGCCCCGCTGCGCAGCGACCGGACGATGTTCCAGATCAGGCATGCGATGGCAGCGGCCTGGAAGATGACGCCGATCGAGGCGAGCAGGTTCAGGCTCTCCCAGCCGCGGCCCGCGGCGTAAGTGTAAATCCGACGCGGCATTCCTAGAAAGCCGGCGAAATGCAGCGGGTCGAACGTCATGTGGAATCCGATTACGAGAAGCCAGAAGTGCCATTTCCCCAATTTCTCGCCGAGCATCCTGCCGGTAGCTTTCGGGAACCAGTAGTAGATTGCGCCGAAGAGCGTGAACAGTAAACCGCCCAACAGCACGTAGTGGAAATGGGCCACCACGAAGTATGAGTCGGTCAACTGCCAGTCGAAAGGCGCCGCAGCCATCATCACGCCCGTGAGTCCGGCAATCAAAAACTGGAACAGGAACGCGGTGCAGAACAACATCGGAGTGTCGAAGCGGATCTTGCCTCCATACATCGTGCCCAGCCAGTTAAATATTTTGATCCCCGTGGGAATTGCGACGACCATCGTGGAGGCGACGAAGAAGATGTTGGACGGCGCCGTCATGCCCACGGCAAACATGTGGTGCGCCCACACGCCGACGGACACCATTCCGATGGCCAGCGTTGCGCCGATCATCGCCGGACGCCCGAAGATCGGCTTGCGCGAGAACACGGGGATAATCTCCGATGCGCAGGCAAAGCCCGGCAACATCAGGATGTATACTTCGGGGTGCCCGAATAGCCAGAAGAAGTGCTGCCACA
>JBEKMJ010000016.1:0-96639 GCA_050008575.1 Bryobacteraceae bacterium | reverse complement strand
TGCGGCCCACCAATCGTGATGAAAACCTTGTGGGGCGGCGCCGTGCGCCGCCGAAGAGCGGGCCTGCGAGGCCCGCGCAGGCTGCGAGCCTGCCCCACGGCGGCGGACGGAATGTCGAAACGTGCGCGTTGCATGTGTCCCTGCGCAATGGCGGACCTCGGGACGGTCAAGCACCACGGCCTGCAGCTCGGCGCCGGCTTGGGCAAACGCGATGGAGTAGGTGGCAGATCCGCCGCCCACGTGCAGCATGCGGCGCGCGCTCCCGCGCATTGCGGTGCATAGCCGCGATGAAAGGCCGGGTCCATCGATCTTCCACCTCGCGCGGTTCCCGGCGGGCTATCGCGGCGCCCTGGCGCACGCAATCGGTCAGCGTGGACCAGCGATGCCAGAGGTGGGCGGTGTGCATGGTGGCGGCGCGCGGGTCCGTGCCCATCTTGGCAGCGGCTTGCCCGCCGGTAGTGCCTTCCGCCACGGCGGTGAAAGCGTCCAACTCGATAGCGGTCAGGATGGCGCGGCTGTCTTGAAAACCGCGGATGGTCTGGGCGAGATCGTCCGGCAACGCGCCCGCGGCATCTCTCACGTCGCCCGCGGACACGCCCGAATACCAGACGCCCTACGGATAAACCACTATGTTGGGCCCGCGCTCGCAAAGGCCGAGCGAGCCGCACGGCGTGATCTGTACCTGGTCCGCCAATCCTTGGGCCGCGACCTCTTTGCGCAGGGCATCCACGAAGCTGCGCGAGCCACGTGCTGAGCGGCACGGTACGCCTTCGGGCTTCTGTCGATCGCACACCAAGACGTGATAACGATAAGGCTGCATGGCGAACACCATTGTAGTTCCGCGCGGATTTGGGGGATATTGGAAGGACGGATGATTTCTCCCCTTCCGGTGCGATGGCAAAGCGTCGTGGATTTCGTGGTGTTGACCGCGGCGCTGTATATCCTGCTGCGATGGGCGCAGCAGGCACGGGCCTTGCGGGTAGCGCTGGTGGTGCTGGCGCTGCACGCTGGCGCGTTGGTCGCGCGGCATTTCGACCTGGGGCTGACGAGTTGGGTGCTGGATGGCGGGGCGATTCTGGCGATCGTGGTATTGCTGTTGGTTTTCCAGGCGGAGCTGCGGCGCTTCTTCATGCGGCTCGACAGCCTGCTGAACTGGCGGTCGCAGGCGGCCTCCAGGCTGAGCGAGACCTACCAGGCGATCGCCCGGGCGGCTTTCCGGCTGGCAGTCCCGTCGGTGGGCGCGCTGATTGTGTTGGTGCGCCGCAACGCGGTGACGGAACTGGTAAGCGGCGGGATCGTGCTGGAGGCCGCGGTGTCCCCCGAAATCCTGGAAGCGATTTTCCAGAAGACTTCACCCGTACACGATGGCGCGGTGATTGTGCGCGGCGACCGTATTGTGCGGGCCGCCGCCGTGCTGCCGCTGACCGAACGCGAGAAAGTGCCCAGTTACTACGGCACGCGGCATCGCGCGGCCATGGGTCTTTCCGAGCGCTGCGACGCGCTGGTGGTGGTGGTTTCCGAGGAGCGCGGCGAAGTGACTCTGATGGAAGCCCGCCGTCTGGTGCGCTTCGACGACGAGCAAAAGCTTGCGCAGACGCTGGAGAAGCTGTGCGCCCAGCCGGCGATTGGCACGGGGAGCAAGGTCCGGCAATGGCTGTTCTCGAACTTGCGCGTCAAGCTGGCCGCGACCGGCCTGGCGGCGGCCATCTGGAGTACACAGTTTCTATCCACCGGAACCACCGTACGAACGGTCACCGTGCCGGTGCAGTTTGTGAGCGTGCCCGTGGGGATGGACATCGCCACGCCATCCACCGACCGCTTGGAAGTGCAGGTGCGCGGCAGCGCCTGGCTGATGGATTCCGTCGGTCTGACGCGCCTGGTGGCCAGTTTCAACCTGCGCGGGGCGCGGGCCGGGGCGCTGGAACTGCCGGTGGACGCGGGGAACGTCAACCTGCCGCCGGGGATCGTGATGGAGCGCGTGTTGCCGGCGAGGGTCGCGGTGCGGCTGGTGCCGCGGGCGCGATGAGTGGGGGCGAAAAAGAACCTGTGCGACCGGCGTCGGGGCGATTGACATTTTGGTGGGGCGGCGCCATGCGCCGCCAACACGGGGCTTCAGCCCCGCCGCGGCGGCCTGAAAGGCCGCCAGCAGCGCATGGCGCTGCTCTACCGCTCTACCGCAGCTTGCAAGTGCCCGAGAAGTTCACCGTGTCCGCCACGATGATGGTGGGGCCGGGGCTGGACGCGCTTCCTCAGACGTTGCCGGCGGGGCTGTATATAGTGAATGGCGGAGGGCTGAATATCTTAGCCGGCGCCGCTACCGGGCAGGGTGTCACTTTCTATTGAAAATGGCCTTGCCTCCGAGAATCGTAATGCCGCCGCAATACACGCCGGGGTTCAGTGCCTCGGCACCGGCGATCATTACATAGTTATTGAAGTTACACCCGGAGTAAGCCGGCGGAGCGAGGCTGGCGAAGGGGTCCGGGCGGGGAGTTACACCGGTTACCGGCGCCGGACTGATGGCAGCGTCGCACGCAACATGGCGGCGCGGGACATGGTAGGTCATGGAGCCCTCCGATCTGTACAGAGCATAGCGCGTCGGGCGTCGGGCGTCGGGCGTCTCTTGAGCGTAGGGGACCGCTGCCGGTGGGCCGCCGCGGAAATCGATTATCCTAAACGGCTATGACGACCGTTTGGAAGACCATACTGACATCGGCATTGACGATTGCCCCGATTGCCGGGCCGATGGCGTTTGCACAGCCGTCCTCCATCGACATCGAAGGCGCTCCGATTCCAATTCGGATCCTGGCGCAAAGCCCGGCCGACACGACTACGGATCTGCAGGCGATCTGTTTATTTCGTTCCGCGCCGGAGAATACGTTGCACGGGTCGCTGGCGGAGACGAATGAAAAGCTGCAAGGCCTGCTGGAGCGCATCCGCAAGCCGGAGTTGTTCCGTGGCGAACTCGGAGAGACCCTCCTGCTCGCGCCGCCGAAAAACAGCCTGGGAGCGAAGAAATTGTTGATCGTCGGGCTGGGCGATGCGCAGACCTTTTCCCCGGAGCGGATGCAACTGGTGGGAGAGATCCTGTATCTGGAGGCCAGCCGGCTTGGCGCGACGCACCCCTATTTCGCCCCGACCATCCTGGATGGAGGTGTCGCCAAATTCACCACCGGGGAGGTCGCGGAACAGGTGATCGGCGGATTTCTGCGCGCCGCCGCGACCGACAAAGTTCTTCGGGATGCGGCTGCGTCCACCGGCCAGGGTGTCGCCGCTCTGACCTATCTTGCGGGAGCGAAGAACGTGGGCGGCACGCGCGTAGGGATTGAGAAGGCGATAGCCGCGTCGTCGCGGAAATGATTGGCCGCCTTGGCAGGCGAAAGCGCCAAACGCCACTTGCGTGAATCGTGGGGCAGGGCTCCAGTCCGATTAAACCAGGCGGAGGGCGGGCAATTCTGCCCGCAGCCGGCTTTCAGCCGGCTTGGCCGCCTGAAAGGCGGCTGCGGCCAGGATTGGCCGCCCCACAAGAGGTTTTCGACTAAGCGAACGGCGGGTCCTGGAGGACCCGCGCACGGTCGAAAACCCCACTACGTTTCGACATTCCGTCCGCCGCCGTGGGGCAGGCTCGCTCTTCGGCGGCGCACGGCGCCGCCCCACAAGGTTTTCATCACGATTGGCGGGCCGCAGGCCCATCCTGACAGGACTGGAGTCCTGCCCCCCACGGCTTACGCCGGAATGCGCGATTTGCGGATCAAATCGCATAGCGCTTCCGGCTCCAGGGGCGGCGAGAAGTAGTAGCCTTGGCCGTAATCGCAGTGCAGCGATTGCAGTTCCAAAAGCTGCTCCTTTTTCTCGATGCCTTCGGCCACCACTTCCATGCCCAGGTTCTCCGCCAGCAGCAGAATCGTGCGAATGGTATCGCTCGTGCCGTCGGTTTCGGACATGTTGACCACGAACGACCGGTCGATTTTCAAGACATCGAACGGCAGGCGGTTCAGGCACTTCAGCGACGCGTAGCCGGTTCCGAAGTCGTCGATCTTCAAGCCCACTCCCAACGATTTCAGTCCGTCGAGCAAAGTAGCGACGGCGTCCAAATCGTCCATCAGGACGCTCTCGGTAATCTCCAGTTGCAGTGTTTTGGGATCCAACTGCGTTTCGGCCAGGATAGCGGCCACCTGCGCCTGCAAATCCGGCTCGCGGAATTGGCGCACGGACACATTCACGCTGACTTCGAGCGGCGGAGTAGTGGGAAACTCGGCGTGCCACCGCCGCATCGCGGTGCAGGCCTCGCGCAACACCCAGAGGCCGATGGGCACGATCATGCCGGTCTCTTCGGCGAGCGAAATAAACTGATCCGGCGGAACGATCCCGCGCTGCGGATGGCGCCAACGGATGAGCGCTTCCACGCCCACGATCTTGTCCGTCTTCAGACTCACTTTGGGCTGGTAGTACAGCACGAATTCGCGGTTATCGATCGCACGGCGCAGGTCGCTTTCCAATTCCAGGCGGGCTACGGCCTGGGCGCGCATTTCGGCGTCGAAGACCTCGAAGCGCGATCTGCCGAGCGACTTGGCTTTGTACATGGCCGTATCCGCATCGCGCAGGATCTCCGTGGGTGTGCGGTAACCGGAGTTGCCGGGAGCGATGCCGATGCTGGCGGTGGTGAACACTTCTCTGGTTTCGAGCTTGAAGGCCGCGTGGATGGATTCGCGGATGCGGTCGGCGATGCGGATGGCGCCGTCGACGTCCACGTTCTCCAGCAGGATGGCGAACTCGTCGCCGCCCAGCCGGGCAATCACGTCGTGCGCGGCGGCCCGGTCCACCAGGCTGGGGGGTGGCGCGTTGCGCACCGCCGAACGCAGGCGCTGCGCCACGTGGATCAGCAGCTCATCGCCGGCCATGTGACCCAGGCTGTCGTTGATTACTTTGAACCGGTCGAGATCCAGGAACAGGACCGCGAACGGATAGCCGGGTTCCTGGGCGGCGCGCTCCAGGCAGGCCACCAGCTTGTCGTGGAAGAGCGTGCGATTGGGCAAGCCGGTCAGCGGATCGAACGCCTTGCTGCTGGTGATATCGGTCTGGGAGCCGGCCATGCGGACCGCTGTTCCCTGGCCGTTGCGCTCGACCACGCCGCGGCTTAGCATCCACCGGTAGGAGCCGTCCTTATGCAGCACGCGATGTTCGATGGCGCATTCCTTCCCGGCGGTATCGTCCCAGTGCGCGCCCAATTCGGCCCGCAGCAGCGCGTAGTCTTCCTTGTGCACGCGGGACAGCCACTCTTCGGGGCTGTCGCCGATTTCCGTCTCTTGGTAGCCCAGCATGGCTTTCCAGCGGGCGGAAAAGAAGACGCGCTGAGCTTGCAGGTTCCAGTCCCAGAGGCCGTCGTTGGAGCCGCGCGCGGCCAGGGCGTAGCGCTCTTCGCTTTCGCGCAGAGCGTCCTCGGCGCGCTTGCGTTCGATCTGGGCTTTGATGCGGGCCAGCGCGACGGGAAAGTCGACCGGCTTGGAAATATAATCGTTGGCGCCCAGGTTCAGCGCCTCCACTACCCGCTCGCTTTCGCCCAAGGCGGTGACCATGATGATGGGAAGGCGCGCGGGGGTGAACCGCTGGCGGAGTTGGCGCAGCAGTTCGATGCCGCTGAGGCCGGGCATCATGCTGTCCAACAGCACCAACTCGACTTCGCGATGGGCGAGCACATCCAGGGCTTCGTATCCGCTCCCCGCGACTTCGGTGGTGTAGCCGGCCCTTTTCAAGCGCCGCGAGAGCAGGTCCTGATTCGTGGTGTCGTCGTCTACCAGCAGCAGGGGTTTGGTATTCGTCAGCATTGCGGATCTCCCATCAGCGCTACAGGGTTTGCGGAAACGCCTACGGGCACGATATCGGCGGGCCGCGCACAGCGGTTGCGGGCTTCCAGGAAGGCCTCCAGGCTGCGCACCAGGCTCTCGAAATCCACCGGCTTGGTATGGTAGTCGTCGCAGCCGGCGTCCATGGCTTTCTTCCGGTCGCTGGCCATGGCATGCGCGGTAAGGGCCACGATCGGGATCGCGCGCGTGGCGGGGTCGGCTTTCAGGCGGCGGGTGGCTTCCCAGCCGTCGATCTCGGGCAGGCTCATGTCCATGACGATCAGATCCGGGGATTGGTCGTGCGCCATGGCAATCCCGCGCCGGCCATCGGCCGCCGAGATCACCTGGTATCCGCGCCGGGAGAGGCGCCGGGCGAGCATATCGCGGCTGGATTCGTTGTCTTCGACGATTAGGATTCTTGGGCTCGTCATGCGCTGGCCTCGCACGGCGCGGGTCCGGAGACCCGCCGCAGGACCGATGTTGACAGGCTTAGGTTTCGATTTCGGGCAAACGGCGATGCCCAGTGGGGCAGGCGTCTACGCCTGCGGCGGGTCTCCAGACCCGCTCCTGGTGGGACAGACATTAGCCGGTTGCGGGCGAGCTTCGCTCGCCGAAGAGCGGGCCTGCGAGGCCCGCGCAGGCTGCGAGCCTGCCCCACGGCGGCGGACAGAATGTAGAAACTCCCGGGTCGGGAGACCCGCCGCGGGCGTGGACGCCTGCCCCACAAGAGCCGGGTATCAAACATGCACGGCCTGCCTTTCCACGATCCTGCCCGCGGCGGGCAGCAGTTCCACGGGCACTTCAGGATCGCCGGGCAGGCGCACGGTGAACGCCGACCCCTTGCCCAATTCGCTCTCCGCGCTCAGAGAGCCGCCCATCATCTGGCAGAACTCGCGGCTGATCGCCAATCCCAAGCCTGTCCCGCCGAATTTCCGGGTGGTGGAGGAATCCGCCTGCATGAACGGGCGATAGAGCCGATCCATCTGGTCCGGACTCATGCCGATACCGGTGTCCGTCACGCGGAACTCCACCCATTCCGAGCCTTTGCGCCGGGTGCGCCGGGCTTCCAGGCGGATCACGCCGTTTTCGGTGAACTTGCAGGCGTTGCTGAGAAGATTGAAGAGCACCTGCCGCACGCGGGTCTGGTCGGCCAGCAAGGCGCCCAGACCGCCGGCGCAGGCCACTTCCAGACGGTTGCCGTTCTTTTCCACCAACGGGTGGATGGTGCTGACGGCATCGTCGATCGCGGCCAACACGTCCAGGCTCTCGGTCGCCAACTCCACTTTCCCGGCTTCGATTTTCGAAAGATCCAGGACGTCGTTGATCAAACCCAGCAAATGCTTGCCGGCCCAGCGGATCTTGCCGAGATCCGGCAGCAGGTCGTGCTGCCCGCGATCCTCGGCCACCTCCTGCAGCATCTCGCTATAGCCGATGACGGCATTCAGCGGGGTACGCAGTTCATGGCTCATGTTGGCCAGGAAGGCGCTCTTGGCGCGGTTGGCATCTTCGGCTGCATCCTTGGCGCGGACCAACTCCCCTTGCACGCGCTTCAGCTCGGTCATATCCTGGGCCAGCCAGACGTAGCCTTCCAGCACGCCCGAGCCGTTGCGCATTTCAGCCGACGAAAACAGCACCGGGATCGGGCGGCCGGTGTTGGTGCGATAGGTGCGCTCCACGGCGCTGCGGCGCGCAGGGGCTTCGCGCTCCAAAATAACCTGACCGGCGGGCCGGCCGATCAACTCTTCTTCGCTGTAGCCGAGCAAGCGCAGGGTGCTGGGGTTCACGCGGCGGATCTGCAGTTCCGTATCCGTGACCAGCAACGATTCTTCCATCGAGTGGAGAATATTATCCACGTATTCCTGCGCCTTCTGCCGGGTCATGGAAGCTCCCAGCATGCGCGCGGCCGAGCGGAAGCCGTCCCGTTCGGCGTCGCTCCACTCGCGCTCGCGCCGGTGATCTTCAAATCCGAGGAAGCCGAACCAGATGCCCGCCACATCTATGGGGACCAGAATGGCGGACTTGGGACCGCTTCCGGACGGACCCACAGGGCGCCCCGGTTCGGTAACGGGCCGGGGTTCGGTAATGGACACGACTTCTCCACGGCGTAGGCTGGCATATTCCGTCGCGGTCCAGGCCAAACGCGTCTGGCGCGCCTGGCTGGCGGCGTGACCGAGCGCAGGGTCGGTCCATTCGTGCAGCACGGAGCTCACCGGCCCGTGCTCCGCGGATTGGACTTGCACAACGTAGGCGCGGCTCACGCGCGCGGCCACGCCGATTTTGGACAGCGTTTCGGGGATGACGGTCTCCCATCCGGCCGCGCTCAGAATCCGCCGCGCGGCAAAACTTACCGAGGCCATCAGAATCCCTTTGGCTTCATTGGCGGTCTGGGCAGTCTCTTCCGCGCGCTTGCGCACGGCGATTTCGACCTGCAGGATTTCGGTCTGGTTCTCGAACAGCGTCATCATCATGCCGAAGGCCACGAAGTACTTGGGGAGATCCCAAACCACGTGATCGCCCGGAATGGCGATGTGCACCGCCGCGCAGATTTCGGCCACCGGGAAGACCAGCCCCCAGGCCACAAAGGAAAGCGACGTAAGCAGGACGCCCGGAGTCAAGCGGCGGAAGTATCTCCAATAACGCCAGCCTGTGATGGCAAAGCCCGCGAAGAGCAGCAAATCCATCCCGGTTTCGACATGAGTCGAAACGCGCCAAGCCGCCCACAACGCCGGAACGACGGTCAGCGCAATCCAGACGACCCGGTTGCCCAGCGGCCGCCGGAACTGGCGCGCCGTGAGAACCGCGCTCGTGCCGAGCGGGATCATTAGCAAAGCGCGGTAAAGCGCGGTACGTTGCACGTCGAAGACCATGCACGTCCAGTAGGCCAGCGCCGGCGTCACCATGGCGGTCCAAATCAAGACACGGCCCAGGGTCGCCCCGCTTTTTCGATAGACGGACAGGCGGAAAGCGGCAGCGGCGAAGATTAAGGTGGCGTAAGCGGACCAATCCGCCAGCCGCTCCGGAATCAACTTGAAGCTGAACAGGAGCATGCCGGCGAAATGCGCGAGGATGCAAGCCCAGCCGATCATCCACAGGCGCGCCCGCGGCTGGCGGTCGCGCACGTAGATCCAGGTGAACAGGCCGACCAATATGCTCATCACCGAGAGAGTGACGACGCGTTGAAATTGCGGAAACATCTAGTCCCTCTTCCTCGATCGTAGGGCCGGACTCCCGTCCCACGGCCGGCCGGGGGCCGTCACCAAGGGCGGAACCCCAAAGCCTTGGGGGGCGGGATTTATCCCGCGCGGGGCTTTAGGCCCGCACCTCGCAAATCGACATGTTGGCGAGTGGGTTTCGGGAGACTCCCGCGGCCGGCGTCCACGCTGGCCTGTGAAGAGCGGGTCCTGGAGGACCCGCGCAGACCTGGAGGTCCGCCCCACAAAATCGCGCCGTCCCAAATTGGCACATTCCGTCATAACCCGCCCTTAACTCGCCAGCGCATCCTCGAGGGCCGTATCCGCTGCTACCGGCGCTCTGCCCATTGCCAACCGGCCCGCGGGCAGCCGCACCGTGAACACGGATCCGCGGCCCAATTGGCTCTCGACACTCAAAGAGCCGCCCATCATCTGGCAAAGGCGGCGGCTGATGGCCAAACCCAGGCCGGTGCCGCCGTATTTGCGGGTGGTCGACGCATCCGCCTGCATGAATGGGTGGTACAGCCGGTCGATCTGTTCGGGGCTCATGCCGATGCCGGTATCCGCCACACGGAACTCCACCCAATTCGCGCCTTCGCCGCGTACCGGTTTGGCCTCCAGCCGGACGACTCCACGCTCGGTAAACTTGCAGGCGTTGCTGAGCAGATTCAGGAGCACCTGCCGCGTACGGGTCTGATCGGCCACCATGTGCCCCAGGCCTTGCTCGCAGGCCACCTCCAGCCGGTTGGCGTTCTTCTCCGCCAGAGCTTGCAGGGTGCCGGCCACATCGTGAATCACGGGGGCGACCGCGAATCTCTCGGTTGACAACTGCACCTTGCCGGCTTCGATCTTCGACAGGTCCAGGATGTCGTTAATCAGGCCGAGCAGGTGTTTGCCCGCCGTCCGGATTCTGCGCAAGTCCACCAGCATGTCCTCTTGGTTGCGTTCCTCGGCGATCTCATGCAGCATTTCGCTGTAGCCGATCACGGCATTCAAAGGCGTGCGCAATTCGTGGCTCATGTTGGCGACGAACTCGCTCTTGGCGCGGTTGGCCGCTTCGGCGGCTTCCTTGGCTTGCAGCATCTCATCTTCGGCGCGCTTGCGCTCCGAGATGTCGCGGGCGATGCCCAGCAAACCCGCCGGACGCCCTCTTTTGCAAATAGCCTGCAGGCTGACCTCCACCGGCAGGCGGCGGCCGTCCTTAGCGGCCAACTCCCATTCCTGATTGGGATATCGATCGCCGCCGCCGACGCGGCCGGCAGCCTCGCCAGCCTTCTCCCGCCACACCGGCGGCAGCAACCGGGCCAACGGCATACCGCCGGCCTCTTTGCGTGTATAGCCCAGAATGCGTTCCCCCGCCTGGTTTAGGGAGGTCAGGGTTTGTTTCAGATCCAGGGTGAAGATGATGTCGTTGGCATGCTCGACCAGATTCTGGTAGCGCTGTTCCAACATGGCCTGGCGCTGCAGGACGACCACCCAGGCGAGGCCACCCAGTATGGCGAGCGCCAGCACGCCTAGCGCAATCAAAGCTTTCGGAACAGTCCACCAGGGCGGCCGGCGCACTACTTTCACGTCGGCGGCGGACTGCAGAAGCACGCGAAAAGCGCGCTCATGCTCACTGTCGGACACGCAGATTCCGGACACCCGCAACGTGCTGTCATGCGGGGAATCAGCCAGCCAAGTTGCACTTTGCGGCTGGCGGATGAAGGCGCCGAATACTACGCCCGACTTTTTCAATACCAGGGTCAGGCTGTCGGCCAGCACCGACCGGCCCAACAGACGCCCTTGAATGGAAACCGGCAGAGCATCGTAGTCGCCGCTGAGGACCTGCTCGACCGTGACTGGAATGGGGGTCGGCGGCGCCTGGCTCCCGATGCGGCGGCAGACCGCGTCCTCGACCGTGAGGGTGTAGTCGGACACGTGCGGGAAACCGGCCACATCCAGGCGATCGCCGGGCTGGAAGGCCGCCGGCTCCGCGGATTCGACGCGCAGCCCGGTCCGGCCGTCGGACATGTAGATGGTCTTGCCCGCATCCTGCAGCGTGACGATGCCCTGCACCCGGATGCGATGTCCCAGGGAGCGTTGCGGGGCAAAGCGCGCCACGGTCCCCAACGGCTGAACGTCCTTATCAAACGGATCGCCGGGCGGTTTCAATACCTCGATTTGGTTTAGGGTGGGCACATACAGCAGGATCCCCACCATTTGCAGCTTCTTGTTGAAGATGGCGCCGCAGGCCCCGCGAATCCGTACCTCGGCGTCGACGAGATGGCCGGGAACCGCAGTTTGCATGCCCGGGACCATGGCCTTCAAGCGGCCTCCGGCGACGGCCACATCGAGGGTCAACAGCCTGTCCTGGAGCTTGACCTGGCGAACGATGCCCTGCGTCTCCACCCATTGGCTGTCTTCGGCGGTCGAGAGCATCCTCTCAAGCGAAGGCCGCTGGGGCTGCGGCAGCGGCGCATGGCCGATCACACGGTAGCTGGGTTTGCCGATCTGGGGCGCGAAGTCCGGCACCTCGGTGACGCCTTTCATCTCGACGAGTTGTCCGGCCTGGAGCGGTGGCGCATTCTTCGGAACGTTTACCCAGATGCCGGCAGTGGAGTCCTGCACGAACACGTCGGGAGTCGCGGTGCCCATGTAGGTATCGCGGCCCAGGAAGGTGGGGCCGATAGGGCTGTAGTAAGTGACCACCGCCCGAATGTGGACGGGGTAGCCGCGGGCGGCCTGTTCGGGTGTGAGTTGGCGGATCTGGGAAACGCGGGTGAGGACCGGCAGCGCCGTGGCGGCTTTGGCAGGCTGAGCGGAGCAGGCAGCGGCGGTGAAGGCGCAAATCCACAGGGTAGCCACGTGCGAAGGCACGGGGCGACCGGCGGGCGATCCCGGCAGTGGTACGGCAGACCTCATGAGTTGCTGCTATGCGGCTTATCGGCGGGAAACTGGCTGGCCGTCGTTGCACCGCGTAAACACCTTCGACCATCTTCAGGCGGCACCAGGCGCGGGGGCAATACTATCGGAAGTTTAGGTTTAGTACTACTGGGGCTAGGCTTTTTTTGGGGGGGAAATCCGTTGGTTTGGGTTCGCTTCGTAGTTCTTCATGGGCGGACGGATCTGTGCCGCGGGCGCATCCGGTGCGGGGGCCGGGTTTGGACGAACAAAGCCCATGATGCTGATAATAAATGACTTATATTGTATAGAGCTAGCTGCGCAGCGGCACTATTCCGGCGGCGCTTAGCCGCGCACGGCCCAGCGCACCAAGTCGGCCATCTTCGGCGTTTTGCCTTGCAGCAGGATGGCGACGCGGAAGATACGGGCTGCCGCCGTGACCATCACCAACGTAAAGGCCAGCACTCCCAACAGTCCGACCCAAGGCTGCCAGGCCGGTACGCCACCACCTGGCATGGCCTGCCGCAGCAGCATGATCATGGGTGTGAAGGGTGGGAATAGCGACATGGCGGTCGAAATCGCGCCGTTCGGCTGCTGCATGACGAAGGTGATCAGAAAGTACGGGATCATCACTGGGGCGAGCAGCAGAATCGCCAGTTGCTGCGCGTCCTGCGGGCTGCCGCAGCCGGCCCCCAGCGCGGCGGCGAAGGAGCACAGGAAAACCACGTCGGCGATCAGGTACGCGTAAAACCATGGGAATACCGCGAACGGCACCATGCCGGACAGTCCCATGCCGTACAGCGCGAGCGTGCCGCCAACGATGTAGAATGCGGAACTGGTGAGCGAGGTGCCCAGCGCGCCGAGGACTTTGCCCATCATCAACTCGAAAGGCGTCGCGAGGCCGAGCAGCATTTCGACCAGGCGCTGCGCTTTGTCCTCGGTGACGGCCGAGAGCATGGGGCTGGATCCGACCATGACGATCATGCCCAGCAGCAGCATGATGCCGAAGGGCACGGCAAACTCGGCGACTTCGTTTTTCTTGCTGGCCTCGTGGATTTCGCCGGTTTTCGGATCGCGCGAGACCAGGCCGAAGCGGTCCACTTTGACCTCGGCAAGGGCGCCGGAAAGGCGGCTTTGGTCCACGCCGAGCTGTGTCAGACGCACGCGCCGGATGCCTTCGTTCACCGCATTGGACAGCCAGCGGCTGGTTTCATCGAAACCGCCGGCATTGGTGTAGGCCGCGACCGGAGCGGGCTTGGCGTCCTTCGCGTCCGGCGTATCGTCCTGAGCCGCTGGCGCTGGAGCCT
This sequence comes from Bryobacteraceae bacterium, assembly GCA_050008575.1. GTDB lineage: Bacteria > Acidobacteriota > Terriglobia > Bryobacterales > Bryobacteraceae > Bog-159. The sequence continues at coordinate 83,418 of JBEKMJ010000016.1, read as the reverse complement.
GCAAGGCGGTAGGCCCGATTTCGACGAACGCAAAGAGCCGCTCGTGGCGCACGCGCTCGGACAGCTCCAGACGCTGCCGTTTGGGATCGGCGGCGGGCGGCAAGGCCTCGAAAACGTAGCGGGGCTGCATCTGGCGGCGGGTGGTCTTATCGAACAAGTCCTTGGCGTTCTGCTCCTGGGCGGCTTGAATCACCGCGGGGGCGGCCACGCCGGTGGCATCGATAATGGCGATACGCCGCTCTTTGATATCCGGCTTATTCACCATGAGGGCGACGCCCAGAAAGCCGCCGCCGAACAGCAGCGGAGCGACCACCAGTCCGATGATGAACGCCTTGGTGCGGATGGTGGCCAAATAGTCGCGCCTGGCGATCAGCAGAATGCGATGCGGCCTGTTATGCAACTTGTTCCTCCCCCGCTTCCGGGCCGGCGATGCGCACGAAGATGTCGTGCAGCGATGGTTTCATAATGGAGAAGCTGGTCACGCGGGTGCGCTCGATGAGGGTGCGCAAGACTTGTTGCGGGTCGCAGCCGCGCGCCATGCGCAACTCCTGGACCTGGCCGAGATCGCGCACCCTCTCCACGTCCGGCAGGCCGTCGAGAAACCGCGCGCCGCCCTCGGCCGCCACCCGGATGGTGTCGTTTCCGTATCGATCCTGGATGGATGCCAGCGTGCCGTCGAGGACTTTCTTGCCGCGAAAGATCATGCAGATGTAGTCGCACATGTTCTCGGCCACTTGCATGTCGTGCGTGCTGAGGATCACCGTGACGCCCCCGCGGCGCAGATCCAGGATAGCGGACTGGATGGTGTCGGCGCTCACGGGATCGAGCCCGCTGAAAGGCTCGTCGAGGATCAGCAGCTTGGGCGCGGGAACCACAGTGGCGATGAATTGCACCTTTTGGCTCATGCCTTTGCTCAGCGTCTGGACCTTTTGGGACGCCCACTTGGTTAGGTCGAGCCTTTTGAGCCAGCTTTCCACTTCGGCGGTGACTTTACGGCCGCTGCGCAGTTCGCCGTAAAACTCCAGCATCGGCTGCACGGCCATCTTCTTGTACAGTCCGCGCTCTTCGGGCAGGTAGCCGATCAGCTCGGAACGCGCGCCCAGCATCTGCCGGCCGAAGACGCGGATGTCGCCGCGGTCGGGATAGAAGATGCTGGAGATCATCCGCATGGTGGTGGTTTTGCCGGAGCCGTTCGGTCCGATAAAACCGTAGACGGAACCTTCGGGCACGGTAAGGGAGAGGTCGTCGACGGCGGTTACCGAGCCGAAGGTTTTTGTAACATGCGAGATTTGGACGGCGTCCACGATGCGCAATGGTAGCAGGTTGCGAAGCGGGCAACCTGCGCCCGCCTTTGGGGGGCGGGATTCAATCCCGCGCGGGGCTTCAGCCCCGCACCTCTCAAATCGCGCGGGCGTAGGCCCCGGCAGTGCCACTTCGTTTTCCAAATTCCGGTGCTCTGGGCTCGACTGGAGGGCGGCCAATTCAGCCGCGGCCGGCTAAACGCCGGATTTCCGGCGAGCTTCGCTCGCCTGTGGAGTTTGGCCATTTGGTGGGGCAGGCTCGCAGCCTGCGGCGGCCTCGTAGGCCGCCTAAGCGCGGGGCTAAAGCCCCGCGCGGGATAAATCCCGCCCCCCCAAGAACGCTTGCCCCAAAAGGCCAAAGTCCAGCGGCGGCCTCGTAGGCCGCCTGCCTCGAAGCTCTGCCTGGCTTCTTGCAGGGCTTGGTGGCATAGGCTTTAGCCTGTGGAGGCGAGCGAAGCTCGCCCGTGCCGGCAGAGTGCCGGCACGGCACGCTGAGAGCGTGCGCCACGCGGGCTACCGAATGGCCAAGTGACATTGGGCGTGGGCAGGCCTGGAGGTCTGCGCTACAACTGCCGATTAAAGGACCAGTGCGTTCTTCGTCGAGGTTCCAATGCGCTCGTGGTTAATTCTATTGCTTCTGGCCGGCGCCTCGGGATTGCGGGCCGGGGACACGCCTTCAGACCCCGCGGCCGGTTCTTCCGGCGAAGACGCCCTGTTCGGGGATATGCCGCAGGTGGTAGGCGCCGCGCTGCATTCGCAAACGCTGGCGGAGGCGCCGGCCAGCGTTACGGTGATCACCGCGGCGGATATCCGTAAATACGGCTACCGCACTCTAGGCGACGTGCTGGCCTCGGCGCGGGGATTCACGGTAACCACCGACCACACTACGATATCGTCCGGCGTGCGGGGCTTCGCCGTTCCCGGAGATTTCAATACCTGCTTTCTGGCGATGATCAACGGTCACCCGATGACCGAGATCGTGGGCGATTCCAATAGTTTCTTCGGCCAGGATTTTGGCTTGGACCTGGACCTGGTGGAGCGCATCGAGATCATCCGCGGCCCCAGCTCCGCGCTGTATGGCAGCAACGGCATGCTGGCGACTATCAATATCGTGACCAAAACCCCCGTGGACAGCTCGAAGCTGATGGTGAGCGCCGAAGCGGGTAACGGCGGTCCGCAGAAAGCGTTGTTCATGAGTTCGCTGGACCTCGGAAGGGGCGCGAATCTTCTGATCGAAGGCTCCGGGTTTGCAACGGAGGGGCAGAACCTTTTCGTGCCGGGTTTCGACAGCGACGGACGGAACGACGGGATCGCCAACCATGTCGACGGGCAGAGCGGTTACCACACCTTCGCGAACCTGGAATGGGGCGCCTGGAACTTCACGGGGTATTTTAACGACCATCTGGAGCGGGCGCCCATCCTGGGCAACGGCACGCAGTTCAACGACCAGGGACAATTCATCCGCACCGGACGCAACTTCGCCGGCGCGGCCTATACGCACGACTTTGCCGGCGGGGGCGAATTGCGTTGGGAAACCTATTTTGACGAGTTCCGTTACCAGGACCGCTACGACTATGTCGTGGGGGCCGGCATCCTGGACAACCGGGACGACGTGACCGGCGACTGGATCAGCTCGAAGTTGACTTACAGCCACCCGGTGGCCCACCTGGGACTGTTGACGGCGGGGCTCAGCGGCAAGGTCGAGATCCACAACATGGTGGAAAACATGGACCACTCGCCGGACCAGACAGTCAATCTGAGCATCTGCCACCCGGACCGGACGGTAGCGCCCTTCCTACAGCAGGAATGGGACCTCGCGCAACATTGGACGGCCTACCTGGGTGGGCGATTCGACGTTTCGCGCAACTACGGCAGTTTTTTTTCGCCACGGGTCGCGCTGGTGTACACGCCGACGCCCCGGACCTCCTACAAGCTGGTGTATGGCCGGCCGTTTCGCACTCCCAGCGTTTATGAGGAATACTACCAGGACGGCATCAGTCAGGTGGCCAACCTGCACTTGCGGCCGGAAACCGCGGAAGCGGTGGAACTCTCGGCGGAGCGCAAATTAGGCAAGGCCGCCTATGGTCTGATCAACGCCTATCATTACTCGCTGCGTTCCGTGATTGAGGCGGTTTGGATTACAGACTCGCTGACGCAATACCAGAATAGCGGCGCCTACAATTCAGACGGGATCGATTTCGAACTGGGCGGGCACCTCGCGCCCTGGCTCGAGACCACCGCCAGTCTGAGCCTCGACCATGCCGTCGACGCCGCGCAACACGACGTCCTTCCCAATGCTCCGGGCCGGATTGCGAAGGTGCGGGGCGCGATACCGATCTGGCGGGACCGGGTTTATTTCAGTACCGATTTCCAATATCTGAGCGCGCGTTGGACCATGTTGCGCGATGCCACGCGGCCGGTGGCATTGGTAAACGCCACGGTGTCCAGCGACAAACTGGCGCATGGGCTGGATTTCGTGGCGGGCATCCGGAACGCGCTGAACTGGGGATACGCGGACCCGATCGCCCTGCCTTTGGAGGCGGCCGTGGATCAAATGCCGGCCAACGGCCGTTCCGCGTTCGTAAAGCTGATCTGGAGGCCGGGCGAATAAGCCATTATGGTCTCCCGCCGCGCCATACTGATTGGGCTGCCGGCCGCGCTCGGCTGCCAGGGCCTGTCAGGGAATTTGAGCGGCTCCGCGGCGGGCGGCACGAAGCGCGTAGCCGTGGTGTTCCCGTCGGCGCTGGAGCCTTGTGCGCAAGCCGTGGAGGGACTGCGGTCGCGCTTGTCCGGCGGCGACGTGGCCGTCGATCTTGTGGATGTGAGTCAGGCCACTTTTGCCGTGGATGCCGATCGCGAGATCGCGCGGAGACCGGCGGCCATCGTGGCGGTGGGTTCCGACGCCGTGCGCGCCGTGCTGGCGCGGGAATCCCAGGCCAAGACTATCTCAAGCATGACGCTCGAAGCGGACCGCGCCGCGGGGTTGCAGGCGGGCCGCGTGACCGCGGCCGTCTATCTGGACATTCCCATTCGCACGCTAATCGTGGAATTGCGCAAGGTTTTTCCGCAGAAAGCGCGCGTGGGGGTCATTCGAAATCCGGGCCGGGGAGGGGAGACGGCGTCGCAAATCCGCAGCCAGGCGCCCGAGCCGGCTTTACTGGAAATCGCCGATTGCGCCTCGGCGGACGAACTGTTGCCGGTCTTCCTGGCATTCCGCAAGAAGGTGGATTTCGTGATCTGCCTCCCGGACGGCTCGCTCTATAACAGCGCCACGGCGCGGCCGCTGATCATGGCCTCGCTCGAAAACCGCTTGCCGATCGTGGGATTCTCGCCCGCCTTCCTGCGCGCGGGCGCCGCCGCCGCAATTTATCCGGATTACCGCGGCATCGGGCAGCAGACCGCGGATGTGGTCCGCCGGTGCCTGGAGCCGGGAGACTGCGCCAGCCGGGAGACGCCCCGGAAAGTCGACGTCGCGGTGAACGCCAAAGTCCTGCGCATGCTCGGAATCGACTTCCAGCCGGCCGCGAATCCGGACCTGGTGATCCTGCGATGAACGCGCTCGAGAAGCTCAAGAAGCGGTTCTCGGCCAGCCTGCTGACGCAGGGGTTGGCGGCCACGATCGCGCTGCACACCACTTCGGCGCTGCTGCTGCTGAGTGTGTTCCTCTTCGTGCAGGGCCGCGCGCTGGAGAGGCAATTGGAACTGCGGGGCGAGTCCCTGGCGCAATTCCTGGCCAATGAGCTGCAATTTGCGCTGCTGGTAGGAGACCAGCGCGAGGCGCGGCGCTTGCTGGAGGCCTCCTCCGCGAACGAAGACGTACTGTTCCTGGAAGTCCTGAAGCCAACGGGCGAGCGGGTCTGCGCGCTCGGCCGCGCCGGCCGGATGCGGGAAATTCCATCGCTCGACAGGGGCGCTGTCCTAGGCCGGCCGGAGACTTCGGTGCGAGATGCCGGCGAGCGTTTCCTGGAGATCCGCGTGCCGGTCGCGGCGCCGGCCCGCGAGGGGCTGCTCGATTGGGAACCGGCGCGCGGAAATCGCCCGGAACTGGGCATTTTGCGCATGGGGATTTCGATGCAGAAGCAGCGCGCCTTCTTCCGCCGGATGCTGCTCGGCGGCGTCTCGGTGATCTTGATTGGCCTGGCCGCGATGTGCGGCGCGCAGTACTGGGGCCTGCGGCGTCTGCTGCGGCCGCTGGAGGCGCTGGTGCGCTTCACGAAAATGGTGGGAGCGGGCGATCTGCGCCACCGTGCGCCGGTGGACCGCGCCGACGAGGTGGGGCAATTGGCAGCGGCCTTCAATTACATGGTCGAGCGCCTGGGCGAGACCACCGTTTCCAAGGACTATGTGGATAACGTTTTGCGATCCATGGGGGAGTCTCTGATCGTGACCGACCGGGAGGGGCGCATCCAGCGGGTGAACCCGCGCACGGAGGAACTCCTGGGATACGCCGGGGCGGAGCTGATGGGCCGGTCCGCGCTCAGCCTGGTGGCGGAAGGCGAAACGCCTCCCGGCATGGCCAGCATCGAGCGCACCTACCGCGCCAAGAATGGACATCTCATTCCGGTCTGGCTTTCTTCGGCCGGGCTGCGCGGCGCCGCGGGGCGCGCCGAGGGATACGTGTGGCTGGCCCAGGATATGCGCGAGCTCAAGCGGACACAGGGGGAGCTGGAACGTGCGCGGGACGCCGCCGAACAGGCGAATCGGGCCAAAAGCGTCTTCCTGGCGAACATGAGCCACGAACTGCGCACCCCATTGAACGCCGTCATCGGCTACAGCCAAATGCTGCGCGAGGATTATATCGGCGCCGAGCAGGAAGAGGTGCGCGGCGATCTGGAGAAGATCGAGCGCTCCGGACAGATGCTGCTGGGCATCATCAACGACATCCTGGATCTGTCCAAAATCGAGGCCGGCCGCGAGACGGTCAAGGCGCAGACCTTCGATGTCGCCGCGGTGCTGCGGGATGTTTCCAACGCCGTGCAGCCGCTGGCGCGGCAACAGGGCAACGCACTCGAAATCGACTGCCCCGAACATGCCCGGACGGCTTATGCGGACCTGGCCAAATTCCGCCAGTGCCTGCTGAACCTGGTAAACAACGCGTTGAAATTCACCGAGAAAGGCTGCGTCTCGGTGTCCGTAAACACGCTGCGCGACGGGGACCGCGATTGGACCGAAGTGCACGTCTCCGACAACGGCATAGGGATCGGCCCGGAGGGTTTGGGCAAGTTGTTCCAGCCCTTCTCACAGTTGGACGGCTCGGCCACCAGGAAGTACAACGGCACCGGCTTGGGATTGGCGATCAGCAAGAAATTCTGCCAGATGATGGGCGGCGACATTACCGTCGAGAGCGAACTGGGACGCGGCTCGCGCTTCTCGATCCGGTTGCCGGCGCCTGGAGAAACGGTTGCGGTTAATGTTCCAGTGGCCGGCGGCCGATAGTTACGGTATGAATTGTGGAAAGCCGACTTGGGCTTTTTTGGGCATCGCGCTGTGGAGCGGCGCGGTTCGGGGAGGCCCGCAAGCCATTGCGGCAAATCCCCAGAGCGTGCCGGGGGCAGTCCCGGACGCAGCGGCCGACACCCCCGGCGCGGGCCCGGCGCTTTCGCTCGAGCAATGCCTGGAGACCGCTTTCCGGAAGAATCATCGCCGCCCGGTTTCGAAATTCGCGATCGCCCTGGCGGAGGCGCAGCATCGCCAGGCCCTGTCCGGCTACTGGCCGCAAGTCAGCGCCAAGGGCGGCTATGAGCGGCTCAGCGATCCCCTGAACTTTATTTTCCCGGCGGAGATCATGCAGGTTCCCGCGCAGTCCGTCAACGTGCCGGGCGGGACCATGGTGGTCACGATCCCGGCGAACGCCTTCGCACCGGGGTTTCCGGCGAGCAGCATCCAGATGCCCGTCAACTTTCCGGGCCAGACTTTTAAGACCGCGGCCCAGAGCTTTCCGGTCCCGGAGCAGAATGTGAAGGTCCTCGACCAGAATCTGGTCAGCGGGTCGCTGAACATGGAATGGCTGCTGTGGGACGGCGGGATGCGCAAAGGCTTGCGGGAGCAGTCCGCCGCCAATGTGGCGATCATGCGCGAAGAGGCCCGCCGCACGGACTTGGAGATCGCCGATAGCGTGACCCGGATGTATTGGGGCGCGGTGCTGGCGCGGCAACTTAGCCAACTTGGGCAGGACACGCTGGCGCGCATGGAGTCCACGCTGCGGCTCACCGAAACCATGTATAAAGAGGGCGCGGGCAAGGTCTCCCGGTCCGACTACCTGGACAATGCGGTAATGGTCGAGACCGTGCGGTCGCTGGTGGCGCAGTTGCAGAAAAACGGGGCGATGTCGCAGGCGGCTTTGGCCAATACCATGGGACTGGAATGGAATGTGAGCGTCGCGCCATCCGCCCAGGAGATTCCCTTTGCGCCCGCGGCCCCGAGCCTGGATGAGTTGGTGGCTATTTCGTACCAGTTCAACCCGGATTGGGAGAAGCTGGGCCAGGCCATTCGCGCCACGCAAGGCGCCGTAACCACCGCCAAGAGCGGACACTATCCGAAACTCGCCCTGACCGGGGAGCTGCATCGCTTGTGGAACGGCGGGTACCACGCCGGCGTGGCGACCGAACAGAATATGCAGGGTGGGAGCGTGGGCGTGGGCCTGGAGATCCCCGTATTCGACGGCTTCCTGGTGCGCAATCAGGTGAGCGAAGCCCTGGCCCGGCTGAATCGGCTCAAAGAGACGGAGTTCCTGCTGCGGGATGGCATCGCGCTGCAGATCAAGGATCTGGTGCTGGGGCTGGACGCGGCCGCCAAGTCGGGCCAGGCCAGTCTGGCCGCCATGCGGTCGGCGCAGGAGAATCGCGACCTCACGGGCCGCGCCTACCAGGAGGAACTGGTCGAGACCGAGAAAGTAATCCGGGCGCAACTCATGGAGGCGCTCATGTCGGCGCAGCATCTCAAGGCGCGCTACGACTATGCCGCGCTTTTGTCGCAGCTCAGTTTGACGGTGGGCAAAGAGATCGGCGAGAAGCTGGCGGCGGCGCGATGAGACCACGCGGGCCAGGCACGCGGCGGGGGTACGGCGCCGTGGCCGGATATTTCGTCTGGGCCGTTCTTCCGTTCGCCGCGGCGGGGGGCGAGCCTTCCCTGCGCGACGCCGGCTTGCGCATAGGCGTTTCCGCAAGCATCACCGGCGAAATGAACGCCAGCGACGCGGGGGTGGCTCTGCGGGCTTGGGCCGAAGAGGTCGCCCGGCAGACGGGCTTACGGTTTGAACCGGAATTGTGTACCTATGAGCAGTTGTTGCTGAAGATCCGCAACCATCAGGTAGACGCGTTTTCGGTGAATATCATCGAATTTGCGCGGGTAGCCGCCTATGCCAGCCGCGAACTGGTGGTGGACGAGAGCCAGTTACCGGATGGAGAGGACTACGTCCTGCTGGTGCACCAGGCCAGCGGAATTCAAAAACTGGCGGATCTGCACGGGCGGAGCCTGCTGTTGTATAAAAACACGCGCACATGCCTGGACACCATCTGGCTGGACACCCTGCTCGCCTCGGCGCACCTGGGCGCGGCGGACAGTTTCCTGGGCCGGCTGGAGCGCAGTCCGAAACTCTCCCGCGTGGTGCTGCCGGTCTTCTTCCGGCAGGCGGACGCGTGCGTGGTTGCCCGGCAGGGCTTCAACACCATGTGCGAACTGAATCCGCAGCTCGCGCGCCAACTGCGCCCGCTGGCGGTATCTCCCAAGCTGTTGACGACGTTCATGGCCTTCCACAGGGACTGTCCGCTGGAAACCAGGCGGAGGTTTCTGGCGGCTGTCTCGGATCTGCACAAGACGGTCGCGGGCCGGCAGGTGCTGACGCTTTTTGGAGGCACGCACCTGGTCGAGGCCGACACTTCCGTGCTGCGCACTTCCTTGGAGCTTCTGCATAGTTATGAGCGGCTGCGGACCAAGGCGCCGGCCGCGGGGCAGTGACAGGGGCGGCGATGGAGGCGCGCGATTCGTGAAGGGGCGGTCCACGGGCGGTTGGGCGGAGGCGCGCCGGCGCCTGCGGTTCCGCGCGCCCAGGAGTATTACCGCGCGGATTTCCGGGCTGTCCTGGACGATCGCCCTATTCAGTCTGATGGTCTTTGTGGCGGCCAGCATCCCAGAGCAGAAACGCGAGATTGAGGACAGCCTGCGCTCGAAGGCGCGGGGCATCGCCGCCTCCCTGCGCGAAGGTCTGGCCAGCGCGGCCGTTACGCAAGACTACAGCGGGCTGGTGGAGCAGTGCGTGCAGGCTCTGGCCGGAGACGATGCCATCGATTTCCTGGTAGTCGCCAAGAACGACGGCTTCTCCCTGATCGTCGACAGAAAGGGCTGGCGCACCACTCAACTGGGGGCCTTCTGGAAACCCAGGCAACGTACCGCCGCGGCCGGTATCGAAGTGGTGCCTCTATTCCAAAAACGCGCGTTCCACTTTGCCACGCCTTACGACTTTTCTTCGATTCCGTGGGGATGGATAAACGTGGGCCTCTCTCTGGACGCCTACGACCGCAGCGTGGCCCGGCTCTATCAACGCACGGGAGCTCTGGCCGTGGTGTGCGTCGGCGGGAGCCTGCTGGCGTCGGTCATATTCGCGAAGCGCCTGGTCCGTCCGATGGTGCGGCTGCAGACGGTGGTCGGGCGGATCGCGGAAGGGGACCTGTCGGCGCGGGCCTCCATCCGCGGCGCGCAAGAGATCGAGGGACTGGCGCAGTCTTTCAACACCATGGCGGACGCGCTGTGGCAACGCGACGAGATTCTCGAGAGCGTGCGGTTCGCCGCGCAGCGGTTCTTGAGCGCCGCGGCCTGGCAGACGGCGATCGGAGAGGTGCTGGCGAAGATCGGCACCGCGGCCCAGGTGAGCCGTGTCTTCCTCCTGGAGAACTGGCCCCGGCCGCAGGAGGGACTGGTAGGCACGATCCTGCACGAGTGGACCGGCTCTGGCATCGCCAGCCCGGCGAGCGCACCCGGGCAGGCGGAATTGCACTGGACGGGCGGAGACTGGAACCGGTGGGCAAGCGCCCTCGGCCGCGGAGAACCCGTTTCGGTCGAAGCCGGCGACCCCGCCAGCGGAAGCCGCTGCGGCCCGGCGCCCGCGCCCCGGTCGTCGATTCTGGTCCCCATCGAAGTGGGCGGCCAGTGGTTTGGCGTGCTGGGTTTCGACGATTGTGTGCGCGTGCGGGCCTGGAGCGACGCCGAGCGGGACAGCTTCCGTTCGGCATCCGGTATGTTAGGGGCCGCCATCACCCGCCAACGCGCGCAGGAGTACGTGGACAACATTCTGCGGTCGATGGGCGAGGCCCTGCTGGTGACGGATCCGGAGATGCGCATCCGGCGGGTCAATCCCAGCGCCCTGCGCCTGCTGGGGTACACGGAGGAGCAACTGGTGGGACAACCCATCGCTCAAGTGGTCGAGGGCGGCGTACCCCGAAACAGTATTGCGGTGGAGCACACCTATCGCACCCGGTCCGGCTATCGGATTCCCGTGCTGTTCTCTTCCGCCGAGTTGCGCAGCGGGCCGGGTTCGCTCGAAGGATATGTATGCCTGGCCCAGGAACTGACGGATCTCAAGCGGACGCAAGCCGAACTGGTGCGCGCGCGGGATGCCGCCGAGGATGCCAACCGGACCAAGAGCGTCTTCCTGGCCAACATGAGCCACGAATTGCGCACGCCCTTGAACGCCATCATCGGATACAGCCAGATGCTGCGGGAAGATTGCATCGGGCCCGAGCAACCCGAGGTCCTCTCCGATCTGGAGAAGATCGAGCGCTCCGGCCAGATGCTGCTGGGCATTATCAACGACATCCTGGATCTGTCCAAGATCGAGGCCGGCCGGGAGACGGTCAAGGCGCAGAGCGTGGACGTGGGCGAGGTGCTGCGGGATGTCTCGAACACGCTGCAGCCGCTGGCGCGGCAACAGGGCAACGTACTCGACATCGACTGTCCCGAGCACGCCCGGATGGCATACGCGGACCTGGCCAAATTCCGGCAGAGCGTGCTCAACCTGGTGAACAACGCGTTGAAATTTACCGAGAACGGCCGCGTCTCGGTGGTGGTGGACAAGCTGCGCGACGGGGACCGCGAGTGGACCGACGTGCATGTCTCCGATACCGGCATCGGGATCGGCCGGGAGCACCTGGGCAAGCTGTTCCAGCCCTTCTCGCAGGTGGACGGCTCCGCCACGCGGAAGTACAACGGCACCGGTTTGGGGTTGGCGATCAGCAAGAAATTTTGCCAGATGATGGGCGGCGACATTACCGTCGAGAGCGAACTGGGACGCGGCTCACGCTTCTCGATCCGGGTGCCGGCGGGCCGGGTGCCGGCGGGCCGGGTGCCGGCGGGCCGGGAAGTGAGACAGTCCTCCCGGCCGGTGCCGGGAGCTGGCCCAGCGGGGATGGACGGAGCTTGATATGTGCCGGATATTATTGATCGAAGATAACGAATTGAATCGCGACATGCTGAGACGGCGTCTGAGCCACCGGGGCTATGACGTCATCCTGGCGGCCAACGGGCGGCAGGGCATCGAGATGGCGCGCAGCCAGAAGCCGGATGTGGTGCTGATGGATCTCAGCCTGCCGGAGATGGACGGCTGGCAGGCTGCCGGCATTTTGAAGAGCGACGCCGCGACGCGCGGCATTCCGGTGGTGGCGTTGACCGCGCACGCCATGCTGGGAGACCGCGAAAGGGCGCTGGAAGCGGGGTGCGACGAATACGCCACCAAACCAGTGGATCTGCCGCTGCTGCTGGGCATGATCGAGCGGCTCACGGGCGGGCAGGGAGGGGACGGGTCCAAAACCCCGTCCACGGGTGCACAAATATGAACGGGAACAACCATTTGCTATTGGTGGACGACGAGGAGTTGAACCGCGACATGCTGTCACGCCGCCTGCAACACCATGGATTTCGCGTGGACGTGGCGGCCGACGGCCCGTCCGCGCTCGAATCCATTGGCGCGCATTGTCCGGATCTGGTGCTGCTCGACATCATGATGCCGGGGATGACGGGCGTGGAAGTGTTGCGGGAGTTGCGCGCCACCTATGCCCCGGACCAGTTGCCGGTAGTCATGGTCACGGCGTTGAAGGACAGCGATCAGGTGGTGGAAGCCCTCAACCTGGGCGCCAACGACTACATCACCAAGCCGGTGGACTTCCCCGTGGCCGTGGCGCGCATTCAGGGCCAACTGGCGCGCAAAGCCGCTGAAAGCGCGCTGCGCGACAGCGAGGAACGCTATGCGCTGGCGGCGCGCGGCGCCAACGACGGTCTATGGGACTGGGACCTGGCTGCCGGAAAAGTCTACTATTCCGAACGCTGGAAAGCCATGTTCGGCTACTTGGACGCCGAGATCGGGGAGGACGCCGGCGAGTGGTTCTCGCGCGTACACCCCGAGGATCGGGAAAAGCTCCAGGAAGTATTGCGGGTGGCGCAGGCGGGCGGGCCGAGCGAAGCGTTCGAATGCGAGCACCGCATGCGGCACCGGGATGGGAATTATCGCTGGACGCTCTGCCGCGGCGCCGCGGTCCAGGATGGCGCCGGACAGATCGTGCGGATGGCCGGCTCGATGAGCGACGTCACCGCAGGCAAGGTTCTCGATCCGCTCACCGGATTGGCCAACCGGGTGCTCTTCATGGATCGCCTGGAACAGGAATTCGCCGGCTATCGCGCGAACCCGGCGGCGCAATTCGCCGTGATGTTCCTGGACATCGACCGGTTCAAACTGATCAACGACAGCCTGGGGCATACGGCCGGCGACCAGTTGCTGGCGGCCATGGCCGAGCGGCTGGTGCGGGGGGTGCGCACGGCGGATTCCCGCGCGCGGACGGCATCCCGCGACTTGCCCGCGCGGCTGGGCGGCGACGAATTCGCGGTCCTGCTGTGCGACCTGTGCGATCCCGCGGAAGCTCTACAGGTCGCGCAACATATCTTAATGGAGCTGCGGGAACCGTTCGGGCTGGGCGACCGGGGTATTTTCTGTACCGTGAGCATCGGCATCGCGCCGTCCGGCGAAGCCTACCGGTCGGCGGGCGACATAGTGCGGGACGCAGACACGGCCATGTACACGGCTAAGAGCAAGGGACGCTCGCGCTGCGAAGTCTTCGACGAAGCCATGCGTACGCGCGTGGTGGAACGCTTGCAGCTCGAGAACGACCTCCGCCACGCTCTGGCGAACCACGAGTTGTCCGTCAACTACCAGCCTAAGGTCCGGCTCACCGATCGCCGCATTTGCGGCTTTGAAGCCTTGGCGCGCTGGCGCCATCCGCAGCGCGGTTGGATTCCGCCCGCCGAGTTCATCCCAGTGGCGGAGGATACCGGCCTGATTCACGAACTGGACATGTGGATCTTGCGCCAGGCCTGTTCCCAGATGAGGCTCTGGCACATCCAGTACCCCAGCGACCCGCCCCTGGCCATCAGCGTGAATCTTTCGCCCAGCCAGTTCGCCCAACCGCTGCTGGTGGAGCAGGTCGCGGAGGTGCTGCAAGAAACGGGGCTGGAACCGTCCAGTTTGCGTCTGGAGATCACCGAAAGCGTGCTGACGGACGACCACGACCTCGCGCGCGAAATCCTGACACGGTTAAAGGGGCTGGGCGTCGGACTGAAAATCGACGACTTCGGAACCGGGTACTCGAGCCTGGCCTACCTGGCGCAGCTTCCTTTCGACACCATGAAGATCGACCGGTCGTTCACCCTGCAACTGCAAGGCGGCGACTGCAATTCCGAGATCGTAAGATCCATCCTCGATATGGCCCACACGCTGGGCATGCAGGTGGTGGCCGAGGGAGTGGAAGAGAACGAACAAATCACGCGCCTGATATCCATGGGGTGCGAGTTTGGCCAGGGATTCTTCTTCTCGCGGCCGGTATCGGCGCAAGATGCGGAGCGGCTGATGGCCGACATGACGGATTCCGCCGTTATCGTCCCACCTGGCCTCGAGCTTGCGCACCTGCAGCCGCCAGACTTGGAGGGCGGGCGTTAGCCGGCGCGGGGCTTCCGCCCGCTTCGCCGTGTTTACAAAATTGCGCTTGCAAAGAAGATAGCTACATCTTATACTAAGCTTGTATAAGTTATGAGAACGGCCGTGGCATCCGCGCTGATTTTGTTTCTGGTGAGCGTCGCCGCGCTATGTCCCGCGCTTGCTTGTCCTCTAACTGCCCCTTCCTGCTGCCATAAACCCGCGAAGACCGTCCCGGATTGTCCCTATTCGATCCTGCAAAAGAGTAAGACGAGTCCGGCAGCTACGCACGCCAAGTGGGTGGGCTCCATCGTCCGGACGGAGCACAGCGCCGCGCTGCCCGCCACGGGTTTCACGGTCCTCATTCCATGCCGGCTGGTCGATGCGGCCGGTCTGTTTCTGCGCAACCGCGTTCTCCTGATCTAATCCGCGCCCAGTTAGCAGGCGTGTCTCGGTTTAGGTCAAACAATTTACGAAAGGAGAACCATCATGAAAAAGATAGCCATTAGTGTGTTCAGCCTGGCGGCGCTGTTGTTACTGACTCTGTCGCCCGCGCTGGCGCTGGCCAACTGCGACTGTTGCCCACAGTCCTGCTGCGGCCAGGCATGCTGCCATAGCCATAAGTAGGACAGACCCGCGGGTCTGCCGGGCGGGGCCGGCCACCGGTCTGCCCCGCCTGTGCACGCGTTCCGGAGATTACTAACAGGTTCGGAATAACGAGGCTACGGCTGCGCCATATCGCTTGACCCACTGGCCCGCATTCGCGGCATCCCCAAGGCGGTCTCGCGGCGAAGCATGCGGGCGGCGGTATGCCGCTTCGGCATAGAGTGGCGGCGCTAGTGTTGGCCCAAGGCGGCCGGATCGCGGGACATGCATCGCCAAAGAGGGTATCCTGATACTGAGCGGCGACGATGCGCACGATCTTCCACGTGGACATGGACGCGTTCTTCGTGTCCGTCGAAGAGCTGTTCGATCCCTCGCTCAAGGGCAAGGCGGTAGTGGTGGGTGGCCGGCCGAACGAGCGCGGCGTGGTGTCCGCGGCGTCCTATGAAGCGCGCAAGTTCGGCGTGCACTCCGCCATGCCGCTGCGCACCGCCGCCCGCCTGTGCCCCCACGCCATCTTCGTGGGCGGCCATCCCACCCGCTACCGCGACTACTCGCTTCGCGTGCGCGAGGTGCTGAACCGGTTCTCGCCGCTGGTCGAAATGGCGTCCATCGACGAAGCCTACCTGGATATGACGGGTACCGAACGCCTGCACGGCCCGCCGCTGGCCGCCGCGCACGCGCTGCACCAGACCATGCAGGCCGAGACGCGGCTCAACTGCTCCATCGGCATCGCGACCGCGCGCCTGGTGGCCAAGGTGGTTTCCGATCAAGCCAAACCCAACGGCGTGATGTGGATCGTGCCCGGCGCGGAAGCCGCCTTCCTGGCGCCGCTGGACGTGCGCAAGATTCCCGGCGTGGGCAAAGTCACCGAGCAGAATTTGCACACACTGTCGATCCGCAAGGTCGGCGACCTGGCGCGGCTGGACGACCGGTACCTGGAAGAGCGCTTCGGCAAGTGGGGATTGGCCTTAGCCGGTAAGGCGCGCGGCCTGGACGCGGGGGGCTGGTTCGATACCGAAATCGGCGAGAACGCCGATCCCAAGTCGATCAGCCACGAGCACACGTACAACGAAGACACCAGCGATCTGGCGGTGCTCGAATCCACGCTGGCCCGGCTCTCCGAGATGGTCGGCCGCCGCCTGCGGGAAAACGGCCTGCACGCACGCACGCTGCAGCTCAAGCTGCGCTACTCGGATTTCTCCACCATCACCCGCGCGCATTCCTTGGAGCGCCCCACGCAGCTCGATACGGAGATCTTCAACGAAGCCCGGGCGCTGTTCCTGAAGAATTGGAAGGCAGGCGCGCGCGTGCGGCTGCTGGGGGTGCACGCCTCGTCCTTCGCGGATCCGCACGATCAATTGGACCTGTTGGACGAAAGCAAACACGAGCGATGGCAGCAGGCGACGGCCGCCGCCGACCGGCTGCGGGACAAATATGGCGACTCCGCGGTCTCGTTGGCCGCCGGGCTGAAAGGCGCCTTCCGCGAGCGCACTCACGATGCCATGCCGCAGCCGCGGCCACCCAAGCCGAACAGGCCGCGCCGCAGTTAGGGCAAGCCGGCGTTGTGGGGCAGGCTCGCAGCCTGCGCGGGCCTCGCAGGCCCGCTGGTAGCACAGGCTTCAGCCTGTGTAGGCGGGGCTAAAAGCCCCGCGGCGGCGCATGGCGCCGCCCCACCGGGTACACTGAGATATACCCATGATTCACATCGTCGGCGGAGGTCTGGCGGGCTGCGAAGCCGCCTGGCAGATCGCCGAAGCCGGACTCACCGCCGTGCTCCACGAAATGCGGCCGGTGCGCCCTACCGCGGCCCACCGGACCGACCGCCTGGCCGAACTGGTCTGCAGCAATTCGCTGAAGTCCGAGCAGGAAGGCTCCGCGCCCTGGCTGCTCAAACAGGAATTGCGGCGCCTGGGATCGCTGGTGCTGCGGGCCGCCGCCATCGCCCGCGTTCCGGGCGGCCACGCGCTTACCGTCGACCGCGACGTATTCTCGGCGGAGGTCACGCGCGCCATCGCGTCGCATCCGCGCATCGAAATCCGCCGCGAGGAGGTCCGCGAAATCGCCAGCGAGGGCGTCACCATTATCGCCACCGGCCCCCTCACCAGCGACGCGCTCGCGGACGAAATCGCACTCATCACCGGCTCCGGCCGTCTCTTCTTCTACGACAGCATCAGCCCCATCGTGGAAGCCGATACCGTCGACCAAACCATCGCCTTCCGCGCCTCGCGCTATGACAAATCGCTCGATGGCACCGCCGATTATCTGAATTGCCCCTTCGACCGGCCACAATACGAAGCCTTCGTGGACGCCCTGCTGGCAGCCCAGGCCGTCTCCTCCCACATCGCGGCGGATTTGCCCAATCACGACGTGCCCTATTTCGAAGCCTGCCTGCCCATCGAGGAACTGGCTCGCCGCGGCCGCGATACGCTGCGCTTCGGACCCATGAAGCCCATGGGCTTGATCGATCCGCGCACCGGCCGCCGTCCCTGGGCCGCCGTGCAACTCCGCCAGGAAAACCTGCGCGCCGACAGCTTCAACCTGGTCGGCTTCCAGAACCATCTGAAATTCGGCGAACAGGCCCGTATCCTGCGCATGATTCCGTCGCTCGAGCATGCCGAGTTTCTGCGCTTCGGCCAGATTCATCGCAACACCTACATCAACGCGCCGGCGCTGCTCGCGCCGACATTGCAGTTGCGCGCGCGGCCCGAAATCCTGTTCGCCGGCCAGATCTCCGGCGTGGAGGGCTACGTGGAAGCCATCGCCACGGGACTGATGGCGGGCCTGCACGCCGTGGAACTGGCATCCGGCGGCCAGCCCCGCCCGTTCCCTCGCGAGACCGCGTTGGGTTCGCTCTGCCATTACATCTCCGGCGCCGATGCGCGCAACTATCAGCCGGCCAACATTACTTTCGATTTGTTGCCACAGCTCGACGAATCCACGCGTCATACATTACGGCATGACAAGCGCGCCCGCCACGCGGAAGTCTGCCGGCGGTCCGTCGAAGCCATGGAGCAACACTTGGGCTGCGCTAGACTCTGATAGGAGGCAAGGTATGCAAGGTCGCGTCAGGCCGGCCGCGATGGCGCTGCTGGCGCCGCTGGCGGTAGCCGCCTTCGGCCAAAGTCCGACGGCCACCACCGCCGCGGTAAGCGCAGCCGCGGGGCCGCTTCGTTCCGCGCTGCCCCCCCCGCCGGTTACCGGGTCGCCTTATTCCGCCGAGGAGATTGGCGAGAGCGTACGCACCCTGTCGGATGGAACCGAGGTCACCCGGCCAGCGCCAAAATCCAAGGTCTACCGCGATTCCGCGGGCCGGATTCGAACCGAACGGTCCTTGCCGGTGCCCGCTGGGCGGGAGCAGGCAACCGGCGCAAAAGGGCGAGTCCTGATTTCCATCACCGATCCCGTCGCGCAGGTCAGATACACGCTGAACGAGACCGATAAAACGGCGCACAAGCAGAACTTTCGGACCGCGGAAATCCGGCCGGCCAGTACTGCCCACGCCACGGCCGCCGACGCAGACACGCGCTCGCCGGTGGCCCCCGCGGCACCCGATGCCCAGCGGCCCACGATCACAGTCGAAGATCTCGGAAATCAGACCATCGAAGGCATGCTGGTGAAAGGCACCCGGCGCACAACCACTTGGCCGGCCGGATCCAGACACAACGAACAACCGATCGCCGTGGTCGCCGAAAATTGGATATCGCCGGACCTGCACATCACGGTCCTATCGAAAGTGAACGACCCGGCCATGGGGAATTTGACGCGGAAGTGGATCAATATTTCCCGCGCCGAACCAGACCCGAAACTGTTCCGGCTGCCCGCCGATTACACCATCGTTGACGATGCGGCTGCCGCGCGCGCCGCCAGAATGCGCGCCGCCAGTTTGCAGACTCCGCCGGTTGCCGCCGACGTGGCGTCCGCCCCTCCGCCGCCGCAACCCGCCCGGGCGCCGGAACCCGTGGCCCAGCCGGAACCCGCCGGTCAGCCGGAGCCCGCGCCCAGCGACGCCACGCCCGTGGATGACTCGGCGGCCGAATCCTCGTTCGCCGACGCGCCGCCGGCCGATGCTCCCGCCGACCCGTCGGCGTATGTGGGCGTCAACGCCGTGTATGTGGGAGTCATCCAGGTAAATCCGCCCGCGCCCAAAGCGCCGGCTGTCGCCAAGCCTTCCAAGCCGGTTGCGGCTCCGGTTCGGCCCAAACCCAAGCCGAAGATCCCGGCCCCCGAAAAGCCGGCGCAGTAGAGACCATGCCGCCCATCGCGTTATGCCGCCTCGCCGGAGTGTCCGCGCATGTCTGAACTCGCGCGCGAAATCGACCGTTACCTAGCAGAGTTGGTGCGCGCGCAATCTTCGCCGCATACGCTGGAGTCCTATGGCGTCGACTTGCGCCAGTTCCTGGAATACTTCACGCCGCCTGACAGCGACCCGCCGCCGCTGGCCCAAATCGGCGTGCTCGAAATCCGCGAATGGCTGGCGGACCTGTACAGCCGGCGGCTTAGCGCCATATCCATCCGGCGCAAGTTGGCGGCGGTGCGCTCGCTGTTCCGTTTTCTTTCGCGCGAGGGGCTGATCCCCATGAATCCCGCGCGGCTGGTGCGCACGCCCAAAGCCCCCAAAACCTTGCCGGATGTGATGACCGCGGAGCAGGCGAACGGACTCATCGACGCCGTGGCCGCGGACAAATTCGAGCGCCCGCATCCGGCGCGCGACCGCGCCATTTTCGAGTTTCTGTACGGCTGCGGCGTGCGCGTGAGCGAGCTGGTGGGGCTGAATTTGGAAGATGTCGACCGCGCCGAGCGCTGGATCCGCGTGCGCGGCAAGGGGAAGAAAGAGCGCCAGGTGCCGTTCACCTCCCAGGCAGCCGTGGCGCTCGATCGCTACTTGCCGGAGCGCGCCGGGGCGCCCACCGAGCGCGCCATTTTCCTGAACCATCGGGGCGGGCGTCTCACCGCGCGCGGCGCCGGCGGCATCGTCAAGCTCTACGGCATACTGGTGAATGGTGACTCTTCCATTCATCCGCACAGTTTCCGCCACGCCTACGCGACGCATCTGCTGGCCGACGGCGCGGACCTGCGCGCCATTCAGGAATTGCTGGGGCACGCGCGCCTGTCCACCACGCAGAAGTATACTCAGGTTTCGCTCACCGATCTGATGGACGTTTATGACCGCGCCCACCCCAAAGCCTGATGAACCCGCCGAGAAGGCCGCGCCGCGCCGGTTTCGCATCCCGCGGCCCGTGGCGCTGGCCATCAGCGCCTGCATCGCTTTCACCGTCTTCGCCGTGGCGTTGATCCGCGTGCTGCCGGCGCCACACGGGAAGGCCGACTACCTGATCGTCGGCACATTGGCCACGCTCGCGGCGCTGATCGCGATTTTCGCGGGGCTGGTGATGGGCCGGCGCGGGCGGTAGGGCGGCGCCATGCGCCGCCGCGCGGAGCATCGGCCCTCCGGGGGCAGCGCATGGCGCCGCCCTACCATAATCCACGAAACTTTCATCGCATCGTAACACGGTCGAAGCAATTGTGGTCTATGAATATACTATGGGCCCCAAAACAAGATTATTGCCGTTTGTTCTGGCGCTGGGCTGCGGTCCAATCCTCCGCGCCGAACCCGCCGGCTCCTGGCACGGCCCGCGCGTCGTCATCGTCGGCGTGGACGGCTTGAGCGTCGACGGCGTCTCCACCGCGCGCGTGCCCCGCCTGCGCGAGTTGATGGCCCGCTCGGCCTGGACTTTGGAAGCCCGCGGCGTCCTGCCCACGCTCAGCAGCCCCAACTGGGCCTCCGCTATCAACGGCGCTTCGCCCGCGCAGCACGGCATCACCTCCAATGGTTATTTGCGCCACATGGTCGAATTCCAGCCCGTCTGCCGCACCGAAGACGGCAAATTTCCCACTATCTTCGGACTCCTGCGGTCCACCTACCCGGCCAGCCGCATCGCCGTCTTTCACGATTGGGATGGCTTCGCGAATCTGCTCGAGAAGCGTGCGCCCGACGTGCTGCGGCATGTGGCGGGCGCGGCCAAGACCACCGCGGCAGCCATCGCCTACTGGACGGCCAATCGCCCGGCGCTTATGTTTCTCCACCTGGACAACGTGGATCACGCCGGACACGCGCACGGCTGGTTCAGCAAGGAATACTACCAAGCCGTCGAGGATGCCGACGGATACGTGGGCCAAGTGCTCGATATGGTCGATGCGCTTTCGGCGCGCGAGTCCACCTACGTCCTCATCACTTCCGATCACGGCGGGACCAAGCATGGCCATGGCAAGAATTCGCTGGGCGAAATTCAAATTCCTTGGATTCTCGCCGGTCCGGGCGTCACCCACGCCCGGATCGCCGTCCCGGTGAACATATTCGACACGGCGCTGACGGTGGCTTGGATCTTTCATCTGGAACCCTCCCAATGCTGGATCGGCCGCCCCGTTCTCAACGCCTTCCAACCCTCGCTGGTCGCGGCGCGCGCCAACATGCCATTTTCGGATTGCGCGCCGGTCGCGCAGTTGGCTGGCGCGGCCGATCGCCCCGCCGATCGCCAGAAGGTCCAACTTGCCACGGCCAAGGATTGACCTAATCTACATCGACGCGGGCGGCGGCCATCGCGCCGCGGTCACCGCTCTCGATGCGGTCATGCGCGAACAGCAGCGCCCCTGGGAAACGCGGCTGCGCAATATTCAGGATCTCCTGCACTCGATCGACGTCGTCCGCAAGCTGACCGGGATTCCGTTCCAGGAAGTCTACAACATCATGCTGCGGCGGGGCTGGACGCTGGGCACCGCCCAACTGATCCCGCCCATGCACCTGGCCATCCGCATCTTTCATGACGCCGAGGTGCGCGCGCTCGCCGCGCACTGGAGCCAGGACCCGCCGCAAATGGTGGTTTCCCTGATCCCGCATTACAATCGCGCCATCAAACAGGCTCTGGCGCAAGCGGCCCCCGCCGCGGCGCTGGTCACCATCCTCACCGACATCGCCGACTATCCGCCGCATTTCTGGATCGAGCGCCAGGACCAATTTGTGATCTGCGGTTCCAGCCGCGCGGTGGCCCAGGCGCGTACCATCGGTTATCCGGAAAGCCGCATCTTGCGCACTTCCGGAATGATTCTAAATCCGAAGTTCTACGCGCCACTGGCCGTCGATCGCGCGACCGAGCGCACCCGGCTCGGACTCCGCCCGGACTTGCCTACCGCGCTGGTGTCGTTCGGAGGGCAGGGCTCGATGGATGCGGTGAAAGTGGCACGCGCCATCGATCGTGGCAGCGCCGAAGTCCAGATCGTCGTGCTCTGTGGACGCCATGAAGAAGCCGCCCGCAGACTGCGCGCGATGCGCCATCGCGTGCCGGTGTACGTCCAGGGCTTCACCACCGACGTTCCTTTTTATATGCGGCTGGCCGACTTCTTCATCGGCAAGCCCGGCCCCGGCAGCATCAGCGAAGCGCTGGCCATGCGGCTGCCCGTAATCGTCGAGCGCAATCCGTGGACGCTGGCCCACGAGCGCTACAACGCCGACTGGATCGTCGAACAGCAGGTCGGCATGGTGGTGAACAGTTTCGCCCGCCTCGACGAAGCCGTCGCGGAATTGCTGTCGCCCGCCCGCTACGAGCGCTACCGGACCAACGCTGCCGCGCTCCGGAATTCCGCCGTGTATGAAATCCCCGAACTGCTCGCCGCGGTTCTTCGTGGGGCAGGCTCGCAGCCTGCGCGGGCCTCGCAGGCCCGCACTCAGGCGAGCGAAGCTCGCGCTGGCGGCGCATAGCCGCCCACACAGGCTGAAGCCTGTGCACATAGGCTGAAGCCTGTGCCAGGCGAGCGCAGCTCGCCGAAGAGCGGGCCTGCGAGGCCCGCGCAGGCTGCGAGCCTGCCCCACTACGGCGGGACAGAATGTAGAAACTCCAGACACAGGCTGAAGCCTGTGCTACCAGCGGGGCTGAAGCCCCGCGCCGGCTAAAGCCCGCCCTCCAACTCTAACTCCTGCAAATGTAGAAGCTTCAGAACGGCGCATAGCGCCTGCGCGAAATCAAGCCATGTGCGCGTTGACGACCGCTTCGCGGCGCGCCCGGATGTCAAGAGGGCAGGTTGGGGGACCTGCCCTACATCAATCCGGCATGATGCGATAGCCTTGAATTACCCCTGAGTAGCTGCCCACCGGGTTGCCCGACGTGTCGAACAGATCGATGGTGTACGGGCCGGCATATTCATTGCCCCCCGGACCCACGGTAATCGTCTCCAGGATATACGCTGTGCCGGTCAAAGTGCCGGTAGCATCGAAGGTCCAGGACGGGTGCTTCAGCTTGAAGGTCCGCGGGCCGGTTTGCACCCACACGCCCAGGCAAACGTTGTCTTCGATCGGGTCGGTGAAATCGTTCAGAACCTCTGTGCCGCCGCTGTTCCATGCGTCAAAGGCCTGGTCCACGATCACTCCGCCGGAATAGAACGTGACGGTCCAAAGGCCCACAATGGGAGCGCCTCCTTGCCCTGGCGTGGCCGCCGGCAGAGACTCGGGCGGCGCGAATAAGCCGGGTGGCAGGATCGCCGGCGCCCTCATCGGGGAAAGGCCGGGCAGGCTGCACGCGGCTGCGTTGGGCGCGACGCTGGCCGCCAGAGCCAGAAACGCGCCGGTCATAATGATAGTCTTCATTTGTCTTTGCATGGTGGTAAGTCCTTTTTCGTTTCGGATTTGGAAACCGGGCCTTCCTGGAGCGCCGCGGCGCATGGCATAAAGGTCGAGGTATTCCCGCCGCTCGACCGCCGCGTCCGCACCACCAACTTCTCATCGATATGCAAGGCGATGCTGGTCTTTCGTTTGATCTTCAAGATCCCTCTTATCCGCCGGTTCGCCGATGTGGTAGACTGTTTTCCACTCGGCGCTCAGGAGGCCGGCTTTCACTTTCGCATTGTGCCTGCCGGCCCGCTCAGAAGTCTTTAGGGCGCTTTGAAACTTTATAAAATCTTCTAAAAGCCCTCGGGTGAGTGGGCTATGCGTTTGGAAGCAAATCAGTTGTATGAATTCGGGCCATTCCGGGCGGACGGCCTGCGGCGCCTGCTGTTCCGCGACGGTCAACCCGTGCCGCTCACTTCCAAGGCCTTCGATACGCTGCTGGTGCTGATCCGCAATCGCGATCGGGTGCTCGAAAAGGATGAGTTGCTGAAGACCATCTGGCCCAACAGCTTTGTGGAGGAAGCTAATCTGGCCCAGAATGTTTCCTCGCTGCGGAAAGCTCTGGGCGAAGTCCCGGGTGAACATCGTTACATCGCGACAATTCCGGGAAGGGGCTATCGTTTCGTTGCAGACGTCACGCAGTTTGGCGCGGTGGAAACCGAGGTGACCCTGGAAAGACACACCACCGCCGAGATGGTCGTCGAAGAAGAGATCCAAGGGGAAGACGACCGCGTCCCCGCTCGCCGGAGTCTGCCGCGGCCGAAAGCGTTTGCGGCTGTCGTTTTGTTGACGGCCGCGGTTGTGGGCGCGGCCGGCTGGCGCATCTGGAATTCGAACGCCGGGCGCGCGCCGGATGTCGCCGCTACCCGTTCCATCGCGGTACTGCCGTTCCACCCGCTCGACCCGCAAGGGGAACAGGCTCTGGGCCTGGGGCTGGCCGACGCGGTCATCACCAAGCTCAGCAACATCCGGCAATTGGTGGTGCGGCCCACCAGTTCGATTCAGCAATACGCCGGACCCGCGGCCGATCCGTGGGCCGCCGGACGCGAGCTGGACGTGGAGGCGCTGCTGGAAGGCAAGGTGCAGCAGGCGGGCGACCGCATCCGCGTCACGGTGCAACTGCTGCGCGTGCGCGACCGCAGGCCGTTGTGGGCGGAAACCTTCGACGAGAGCTTCACCAACATTTTCGCGATCGAAGATGCCATTTCGGAAAGGGTGGCCCAGGCGCTGGCCCTTAAATTAGCGCAGGGCGAGAAGCAGAGGCTCGACCGCCGCTATACCGCGAATCTGGAAGCTTACCGGAATTACCTGGATGGCCGCTATGCCGAGTTCCAGTTCACTCCCGACGGATTGAACCGCGCGATCGCCTATTTCGACCGGGCCATCGGGATCGATCCGAGCTATGCCTTGGCTTACGCCGGATTGGCGGATGCTTATACTACGGCTTCGGACTGGGTGCTTTCCCCGCGCGAGGCGCTACCCAAGGCCGAGGCGGCGGCGCGCCGGGCGCTGGAGTTCGACGATGGCCTGGCCGAAGCGCATGGCGCGCTAGCGCATGCCCAGTTGCATGCGTGGAAGCTGGCGGACGCCGGGAAAGAGTTCGCCCGCGCCCTGGCCTTGAATCCGAACATTACCTCGATTTACTTTGCGTATGCGGAATATCTGTCGGCGTTGGGCCGGCACGATGCGGCCACGGCGGAGATCCGGAAGGCCCTCAAAATCGACCCGCCGTCCCCGGAGCTCTTATTCCTGTTGGAATTCCCCGCTTATCTGAAGCACGATTATGAGGGCGCCCTGGCGGGCGACCGCGCGGCCATAAAAGCCCATCCGGCATTCTGGCCGCCGTATATGGCCTTGGGATACGGCTATCTGGCCGAGCGGCGATTTCCCGAGTCGATCGCGGCGTTCGAAAAAGCCCGCGCATTGAATCCGGATGCCACCCTCACTCTGTCGGGCCTGGCCGCCGCCCAAGCGCGCGCGGGGAATCGCGCCGAAGCCATGAAGATCTTGGCGCAATTGAAAAAGACGAAGCCCGAGCGCTACGTGGCCCCGTTCGACATTGCCGTGGTTTACGTCGCTTTGGGCCAGCGGGACCAGGCGCTCGATTGGTTGGCGAAAGCTTACCAGGACCAATCGGAGATGATGCTGTTTCTGGAAATTTACGATCCGGTCGCAGACCTGCGCGGCGAGCCGCGATTTCAGGAGCTCGTGCGCCGCGTGGGTGTCTCACGAAATTAGAAGCTCAAGAATGTGTGGCGAGCGGGTCCCCCGGCGGATCCCCCGGACCCGTCATCGGCGTTAAGATAAGGCCGTTCTCACCCCGCAGAGTGCATCGGGGGCCGCACGCATGCATCCCAGAACGCCGTTCTGAGGCGTTTGCCGCGGGCCGACACTTCGGACGCGCGCAAGAAGATCATCGTCAGGGATGGCCGCCACGGCTTGGGACACGGTAATCCAAAGTGGAGCCGTATCGACTACTGTGATAAAAGACAAGACACTCGGATTTCGTGACCGTTTCGATCTAGAGAAACACATTGCCGAGCTCCTCGCAAATCAAGAAGGTCTTTGCGCTTTGACCCGTTTGACTATGCTGTTCGATGGGGATGAGAGGGATCCAGAACTCCGTTGTTCGTTGGATCGAATCGATTCGAACGGGCACTACGAAAAGGGCAATCTTCAGATCGTTTGCAAATTTGCAAACCGTTGGAAAGGCGCATCTGACAATAGTGCGTTCCTCGGCCTGATCGAAAAAATCCGTTCGACCGCGAATTTTTGACTTAGTCAGCCGGCGAAAACGACGGCCTTATGCGGCGATATCGATAGGTATTGCGGTCCTGTTGTACGACGCCCCGCCGCACGCTCAGGAAATCTCGCAGCGGGGACGGTTGGTGGCGAAGCAGTGTGGAATTGGACGTCCGGCCGCCGATATGCAGTTGGACTGCGTAGACGATGCCGGCACCACTCAATCTCGGCCTATGCCTTTCTAGTTTTGGAGAACCGTGAAAGGCAACGTAAACAGCAAACTGCCGTTCCGGAATGTCTCCACCTGCCAATCGCCGGGTGTTCCCGCATGCCACCCGAATGAGGCACATCCGAGCCCATTGAAATCAACCGCAAGCGGCAGGCTATCCGCCGTCTCCCCGGACGGACTAACCCATTTGCCCGATAAAGTGTCACCGCTCTGGATGTTATAGACATAGAACCAAACGTAGACGTACGGATCAGTCGTGAGAAAGGCCTGCTCGGCAAGCGGGGCCTGACAGCTCCCGTTGCTCACGCTGTTCGAACCGCCCAGAGTAGTCTCCTGTCCTTGAAAGCCGAACGGCGGCTGCTGGATGGTGAATGGCAGCACGAATACAGATATACCATTGTGAAACACTTGAACTTGCCACTTGCCGAATTCCGTGGCTGCCTCGGCGCCATTGAGCGCGAGATCCGCGGCCGCGCAACCTGCGCCGCTGAAGTCGAGAGTCGTGCTCTCGCCAACATCCACCTTGCCCGACGGATGAATCCAGTCGAAGGTGAATGTGTCCCAAAGGGTCGCGCCATTGAACTTGAACCAGACCCACACGAACGGGTCGGTCGTCAAGAAGCTAGTTTTGGCGGGAGGCATCGCGCAATACAGGGGGTTGCCGTTGCTATCGCTAATTAGCGCACCAGCGGTTTCCTTCGCTACCACAGCGAAAGTTGGCGCAGCCGATACGATGCTGAACGTGAGCGTGAATTGCGGAACGTTGTTGCGAGACACGCGGACCTGCCAGTTGCCGAGTTCGGTAGCGGCCTCCGCGCCATCGATGGCGAGTGGCTCGGCGGCGCAACCCGGCCCACTGGAACTCAATGTGATGACTGGCTGGGACGGATCCACTGTGCCTGAAGGGTGCACCCAGGTGAACTGCAGCACATCGCCCTGCTGCGCGTTCTGATACGTGAAATACACCCAGGCGCCCGGAATGGTGGACAGAAAACTCGTTTGTGGAGTGGGCGCGACGCAGTTCAGGGTACCGTCGCCGCCGGTGTAGACCGAGGCCGCCGTCTCCGTCGTAATGACGGTAAAGGCCGGTTGAACCGGGTTCGGGGCCACCTCTATAGTGGCACCAGTCTGACTCCTGGCGTTGCCAACCTGTACAACAATAGGCACAGAACTGCCGAAGACACCCGCCGGAATCGATGCGTTGATCTGCAACACGCCGGCCACTTCACCGGGCGCGCCTTCGGCGTATCTCACGGTAGCGGGCAACTCACCGATGGTGACCGTCACGTTCTGAAGTGGCTGAGGCAGAGGAGCCGCGGCGAGTTTGCCATCCACTCCGGCGGGAGACGTCTGGCCCTCTCCAGTGGCGAATAGCACGATAGTGCTTTCCTGAGCGGCTGGCTGAGCGACGGAGTTCAACGTGTTGTCCTGATTCAGTGCCGCAACCTGCCCGGAGCCACTGGAATTGGCCGTGAACAATCCGGGCACCGCGGAAGCTACCGTTACTGGAAACGCCGCCGATGCCTGGCCTTGGTAGCTGACCGTGACCTGAGCAGTGGCGCCAGCAAGTTCGTAAGGGACGATGGCCGACACCTGGCTGGCGAAGCTGTAGATCATCGGCGCCGCAATGCCGTTGAACTGAACCGTAGTACCACCAGCCGAAGTACTGACCAGCCCGGCATTGTTGAGGGTTAAGCCGACCAGTTGCTCGGGTCCCATTCCCCAGCCGAATATCACCACGATCTCGCCCGCCGAGACCGTACCCGAAGCATAACTGGCGGCGTTTTTTACGGCGGTAATGACGGGCCCAACCGACGCGGCCGCACTAACGTTGAACGGGATGGATGTCAGCAGTTTTCCGTTATCGTAGATGCGTACCTGCCAAGAGCCGAGCTTCGACCAGTCAGACCGCCAATCTCCAGGCTGGCGCCCGTAAAGCAGACGTCCCCGGTCCGTGGACTCCAACTCGCGCCGGGCACGGTCGTGCCGTCGGGAGCGAGCCAGTCGTTGCTCAATACATCCTGGTCCGTGACGATGGCGGTAAAGTACAAATATACGGAATTGCCGCTCGTCGGGAATGTGGTCTGCGAGGGCGGCAGAACACATCCGCCAGCCGAGGGCGACACCAGCGTCAACCGTGGATCGATGAGGTCTAAGACCAACGGAACCGGGGTGGCGTTGAAGTAGACGGTATTGGATAGATTACCGCCGCTCGACACGGAAACGGCTGCGGTCCCCTCCTGCGCGATCAGAGTCGCGCTCACGGAAGCTTGTAACTTAGTGGAGCTGACGAGGGTGGTCGAAAGGGTTGTGCCGGACCAGGTCACTGCGGCGCCGGTGGCAAAATTCAAACCGTTAACGGTGAGGGTGAACCCCGGCCCTCCAGCGGTAGCTGAAGCGGGCAACAGACTGACGAGGGTCACTTGTCCGACGGGCCCGGCTGGCCAATTGATCGCCAGGTTGTAGGCATCGACCGTTCCCAAACCGGTCACCAAATCATATCCGGGACCCGCGCTATAGCCGAGTTCGCCGGTATTGCAGTTGGGCGTGCCGATAGCGCAGGGCACGATGTTGTTGCCCACCACGATGTCGTGAAAGGCACTCGGGCTGTTCTGCGCCATCTTATACAACGCTGCATTCATGTTTCCGACGCCTGGTTCGCCGTTGGCGCTCAGGCGCTGGTTTAGTAACGCTACAATACCCGCCAAAACCGGCGCGGCGGCCGAGGTGCCCCCGACCAACTGCCACTGTCCGCCCGTGTAGACAAGGTAGGGATCATGCTCGTTGGAGCCGTCCATGGCGACGTCGGGAACATCGCGCGCATTATCGTTTGCGACACCAGGGCCAGTCTGCCACGATGGCTTCGAATAAAGAACGCTCGCCCCGCCGCCGCTTGCAGCGAGACCGTCTCCGTAAGCCGTGTCGTTCCAGGCTATCTCGGGGATGTAGGATAGCGCCGACCCGCCAAAAGCGAGGTTGGTCACGCTCCAGTAGTTGCCCTCGTCGTCGAATTCGGTACCGCCCACCGCGGTCACTTCCGGAATGCTGGCGGGAAAATTGACGGCCAGTCCGAGATAAGCCACCGTGGCTCCGTTGTCGCAACCAGCGGCGCCTTGGTCGCCGGACGAAGCCAGCCACGTGATGCCCAGGGAGTTGGCTTTTTGGGCCTCTGTCTCGTATGCCGAAGCGAGCGACGACGGAACGTTGGCCTCGCAGGTCCCAAAACTCTCGCTAATCACGGGAGCCAGATTCTGATCGATGGCGTAAACCGCAGCGCCGGTCGCGTCCGTACTATACACGTACACGATCGACGCGTTGCGCGCAATGGAGCCGGCTAACTCCAGGTCCAGGTCGGCTTCACCAATAGCGTCCGAGTCCGTGCCTGGGTCCGGTCCGGTTTCTATCATTTGGATTTTCTGATTGCCGAGGCCGAAATTGCTTCGAAAGATCGGGATATCGTTGAGCACCATTCGCGTCTGGCCGACAATGACGATCATTTGACCGGTGCCATCGAAGCCTTGTCCGTAGAGTTGGTCAACGTCATAGATAGTAGCCAGGTCTCCGGGGGCGAGCGCGTGGGTTCCGTCGCCGGCAGTGTTTGCCGGCCTTAATCGTGTAGGGGGCTTGGGGTTGAAGTCGTCCAAACCCGTCAATGCCGCGACGAGCGGCCCGAGAGCGGCTGGAATGGAGGCATCCACCGAGATCGCGAAGTGTGCTTCGCCGTTCACCACATAACGATGGACGTCCGTACGCAGCACGGATCGCACCTGCGCGGCCGTGCCACTGAACGCAATCCAGTCCCTCCCGCGGGCTGTGTATTCGATTTTGAAACCGGCGGACTCCAGCCATGCGCGCATCTTGCCGATATCGTTGCGGCTAGCCCCGAACCGGCCGGCATACTCTTCCGGGTTGAGCCAATGCCGATATTCCGAAGACGCTGGATCGTGCTGGGCGGCTAGCAGTTGCAGAAGTGCGGCATGTTGCGCCGCGCTGGGCTTCAGCATCATGGTGATGTAGGGAAGTTGAAATGATGACGCGACAGGACCCTGGTCATACTCCGGACGTGCCTGCGGATGGACCGATCCCTTGAGAACAACGACTTGGTCCGGGTCGATTGAGGTGGCGATCCGATCCTGCTGGGACCACCCAGACGAAGCAGCCACAAACGCCAACGTCAGTGCCTGGAGCAGTCCCCCTGCGGCATAAATACCCTTATGAGCAGTCGTACCAAACATGCAACTCTCCCATTTCTTCGAACCCGGGGGCTCTGCGCCTCCCATCGAGGCAGTCGGTAACCCTTTCCTGGCCGGGAGAACTGGCTCACCGTGACGAGGTGACCTGGTTTTGCGGTAAGGCGCCGCAAAACAAGAAAATCGTCGAAGGCCGAGAATACAGCGGCGCCGAAAGGCGGCTGCCTCGCCAACTCAAGACATAGGATAACAGGATTTCTTTATCCTTAATACTGGTATATCCAGCATAGGCAGCACTGCCATCGCCTTGATATCGCCTCATAGGTAGTAACGCAACTGGCGGATCAAGGGGCGCTTGCCGTGGGGGCGGGCTAGCGTGAATGACTCGTCTGAGAAGCCGCCAGGGTGTACGTCAGGGTGCGTTCCGCCGAATTGTCGCCCTGGGAGACCGTCGCTTGTGCCTCATAACTGCCGGGCTTGGAGGTCACCTCCAGGATCATCGGGATGCCGCCGGAGACATCCTGCGCAGGGAGGTTAGGCTTCAAGTTGGCCACCGGCCGGCCATTTCTGAGCAAGCGCACACGCAGGACCGGCTGCGCCGGGTTTCCAGGCTCCGGGTAAATCATGAAGTAAATGAATGGCCGGGCACCTGGGAAAAGATCGGTCGTAACAAACGGCAGGACGCGTTTGCCGGCGTATTCGAACGGGTCGCCGGGATCGCGCGGTGCGCTTAAATTCTCCAGACGCCGTATCAGCGCCAGGTCGCTGAGACCGACGCCCCGCTCCGGATGGTTCTCGATCCGCAGCGTGCCTGTGCTGGCCCGATTGCCTTCGTGATCCACCACCGCCGTCTCCACGGTGTAGCGTCCCGGCGGCAGATTCACGGCGCGCTGGTAGGTCATCAATTCCACCCGCACGCCCGCTAGACGATCGTCCGCCACCTCGGAGGGGACATCTTTGCCGATGCGGTCCACGATTTCACCGTCCGCGTTCTTCACCAGGGCCAGCAGCGACGCATGCAGCCGGTGCTGGTGGGTGGCCTCCTCGGGCGTCGCGGTGAGGTTGGCAATCGGCATCTCGAACGCGATGGCGTATTGCGCGGCGCCGCCCGCATCGCGGAAACGATAGGCGCGCGACAGGAACTCGAAGGCATGCGGACGCGGTTGGGTATCGAGCGCCCGTAGGCCGGCAACCTCCGCCGGGGTCGGAGGATGGGTGCCGGTATCGGGCACCGCGAAGTAACCGCCGCGGGTCTCCACGCGCAACCCGGTGCGCGCCAGTTTCACCTCGATTTTCCGGAAGTGCCCGTCTTCGCGCTCCGATTTCGGCGGATAGGCGATCTCGTAGTGGGTATCCACCTCCTCCATCACGTGCGCCAGAAGGGAACCAACGTTGTTGGTGTTGGCAATCAGGAACCCGCCCGTGCGTTCGGCCAGGTCGCGCAGGGCTTCCTGGGCGTTGGCGCTCGATACTCCGAACCGCACGTAGTCATCCTGGTGCGCCAGTTCCATGGTTCGGGCGGTGAGTGTCGGGGGGCCCAGATTTCCGATCGTACCGGGCTTCGGCTGAAGGCCCTCCAGGCTGGCCGAGCCCTGCTGGGCGCTCAAGGAAGCGGCGTAACTCAGCGTGGCGGAGGAGGTCGCCGTCGGGTCGTAATACATATCCATCCCGTGGACGTCCACCGCGTAAAAGGTGACGCCACCGTCGATGGCGGCACGGACCATGGAGTCCCAGTATTCCAACTGATCGGGCGGCCGCGTGAGTCCATTGCTGAGAAGGAGCACAATTTTATGAAAAGGCATTGGGACGAGCTGCTGCACCAGGCCTTTCAGCGCATTTAGCTCACGAAGGCCCGCTACCGCGGCTACCCTCATGTCGGCACGCGACCCTAGAACATCGCCCCCGCTGCGCGCATCCGCGGCGCTTCCCGTACTGCCTATACTGATGCCGTTGGCGCCCACCGACTGGCTCAAGCCGCTCAGCACAGCCGCCGTTCCTACGGTGATCGGCGGAAGCTGATTCGCGGAGGCCAACCCCGCGGCCTTCAGCAGACGCTCCCGGTCATTCGAGAATGGATAAACGGGCCTCAGCCCACTCCCGTCCAGGGTGAAAATCCCGATGAACGTGTTCGGGCGGAGTTCGTTATTGATGAATTTGCGGGCCGTATCGAACGCGAAGGGGCGCGTCGGATTGATGAGACTATCCCCCGGCGACGCCGAGGTGATATCGTTCAACACCATGCATACGATATTCACGGTACGCAGCGGATTCAGCGCTGGACGGGCCGCCGGCGCGGTTGGCGATGCCGCAGCGGACTGCGTTCCCGCAGCCTTGGCCTCCGCCGCCTGCCGCTCGTCTTCGATTCGCACCTCGCTGCCCGCTACCAGGCGGAACGAACGGACATCCTGGCGGACGCCATCCTCGTAAACGGCTACCTCTTCGGGTTTGAGATTGTTGACGAGGCGGCCATGCGCGTCGCGCACCACCACATCCAGCAGGACTTCGCGGGCCGAACTCCGGATGACGACCTCCGGCGCCTGGGCCAGGCAATTGGCGATGAGCATCGCGAATGGCAGAAAGGTACGGCCAATCACAAGTGTCGAGACGTACCGTTCCGGTTTTGCGGTACATCCGACTCAGCATCGATCTATAAAGAACTAACTGGACGATGTACTACCATGAACGCCTATCCTCCCGACCCGCGCCCAGCCCCTGGCTCGGCTAACGCACCAGCGCATCCACCCGCCGCAACGCCGGAAACCGCCACGCCCACAGCGCCACGATCGCAATAGTCCCCAACCCGCCCAACACCACCGCCGGCACCGTCCCGAACCATTGCGCGGTGATGCCCGACTCAAACTGCCCCACCTCGTTCGACGCGCCGATGAACACCACGTTCACCGCGCTCACCCGCCCGCGCATTTCGTCGGGCGTGGAAAGCTGCACCAGGGTGTGCCGCACGATCACGCTCACCATGTCGCACGCGCCGATCAGCGCCAATGCCGCCAGCGTCAGCCCCAGCCTGCGCGAGAAACCAAAAACCACGGTGAAGACGCCGAAGCCGCACACGCACCACAGCATGATGGCGCCCGCATGCCGCCGCAGCGGCCAGCGCGACACGGCCACGGCCATGATCAAAGCGCCCACCCCGGGCGCGCTGCGCAGAATACCCAAACCGGATGCGCCGATCTTCAGGATCTCGCGCGCGTACACCGGCAACAGCGCCACGGCTCCGCCCAAAAGCACCGCGAACAGGTCCAGCGAAATGGCGCCCAGGATCAGCTTGTAGCGCCGGATGTATCGCAAGCCTTCCAAAGCCATCGCATAAGACGCCGCCGGACGCTGCCCTGGCGCGGAGCGAATCCGGATACCCGCCAACACCAGCAGCGCCGCCAGATATTCGATCGCCGCGAAGCAGTAGACCGGCGTGGGGCTTCCCGTCCAGCCATAGAGCAAGCCGCCCACCACCGGTCCGGCGATGGTGGCGGCCTGGAAGATCGAGGAGTTCCAGGCCACGGCCTTGGGGAAATCTTCAACAGGCACCAGCAGCGGCAGGAACGCCTGGCCGGCGGGTCCGTTGAAGGCGCGCACGGTTCCGTTCCACAACAGCACGCAGTAGATCGGCACGATGGAGGACAAGCCGTGCAACGTCAGCGCGCACAGCAGCAGGGAGCACAGCGCGAAGCCGGCGCAGCAGGCTTGCAGAATACGTTGCCGCGGAAAACGGTCCGCCGTCTGGCCGGTGACGAGAAAGAGAAGGATGCCGGGAAGAAACTGCGCCAGTCCCACCAGTCCGAGGTCCAGCGGGCGATGCGTCAGCGCATAGACCTGCCAGGCGACGGCCACAGCCTGCATCTCCGACGCAGTGGTGGTCAGCACGCGGACGGTCAGGTAATAGCGGAAGGAACGCTGGGACACGCGCAGATCTCAGTGTCCCACGTGGCGGTCGACTGGGTGGGGCGGGCTCGCAGCCTGCGCGGGCCTCGCAGGCCCGCTCTTGGTGGGACAGGCTTTAGCCTGTCGGCGGCGGGCAAAGCTCGCCTAAGCGGGGCTAAAGCCCCGCGCGGGCTCAAGCCCACCCCCCAGGGTTTCGGCCGCCGCAAATGTAGAAACTTGAGCGGCGAGCAAAGCTCGCCGGCGACCGCAGGAGTGCGGGTCGCGGCAGCATCGAAAGCCTCCGGTAGGCGACTGAGAATACGGCTGGGCGGCCTGCGAGGCCGCCGCAGGCTGCGAGCCAGGCTGCGAGCCTGCCCCACAACTCGGCTTTCATGCGCATTTGGTGGGCCGCCGCGGCCCATGGAGACAGGCACGGGTGCCTGCGCCACGAAGCGGTGCGCCACATGCGCTACTCGTGGCGCAGCGCAGCCATCGGATCCACGCGCGCCGCGCGCCGCGCCGGAATCGCACTGGCCAGCGTGGATATCGCCAGCAGCACGCCCGCGACCGCCAGAAACGTCGGCGGATCGGTCGCCGAGACGCCGTAAAGCAGACTCGCCAGCGCGCGCATCGCCACCAGCGAAGCCAGCAGCCCCGCGGCCAAGCCGGCCAGCACTGGACGCAACCCCTGCCGCAGGATCAGCTTATGCACGCTGCCCGGCTGCGCGCCCAACGCCATCCGAATTCCGATTTCCCGCGTGCGCCGACCCACCGAATACGCAATCACGCTGTACACTCCCACCGCCGCCAGACACAATGCGAAGCCCGCCAGCGCCGCCAGCAGCAGCATCGAGAAGCGCCGGCGCATCAGCGAATCGCTCAGGTTCTGTTCCATGGTGGCGATCTTGTACACCGGCAGGTTGCGGTCCAGATCGTGCACCCGCCGCTCAATCGCCGACACCGGCGCCAGCGGGTCTCCCGCCGTGCGCACCGCCAGATTCATGAACGGCAGCGGCGCCTGCCAGGCTGGGTGATAGATTACCGGCTGCGGATTCTTCATCAGGCTGCGATCCTTCACCGCGCCCACGATGCCCACGATTTGCGATGCCTCGCCCGGCTTCAGCTTGAGGTAGGGATCGATCAGAAATTGCCCGACCGCACCGCCGTTCGGGAAGAACGCCTTCGCGAATGTCTCATCGATCAAAGCAACTCGGGGCGCATCGGCGCTGTCCTGCGCGGTGAACAGGCGGCCCTGCTTCAAGGGAATCCCCATGGTCCGGAAGTATGCAGGCGTGGCGTGACGCTTCTCCACGTCGGGCTGGGCCGCGGACGCAGGCCAAGGGCGGCCGGCAATTTGGAAATCGCCGCCATGGCCGCCCCCGCCAAACGGCAGACCGTCCACGGCCCCCGCGGAAACCACTCCCGGTATTGCCTGGACGCCCGCCAGCAGTTCCGAATAGAATGCGGCGATGCGCGCCGGATCGCGATACTGCAACGGCGGCAGGCTGATGCGCGCGGTCAGCAAATGGTCCGGCACAAAGCCTGGGTTGGTCTGCCACAGGCGCGCGTAACTGCGCAGCAGCAGGCCCGCGCCCGCCAGCAACATCACCGAAAGCGCCACCTCGGTAACCACCAGCAGGCTCCGCAACCGGCTGCTCGACCGGCTGCGCCGCGCGGGCTGAAGCTGCGACGCGCTCAGCGCCGGCGCCAGCCCAAAAATCAGACTGGTCAGCGAGGCCGCGGCAACCGCAAACCACACCGCCGGAGCGTTGATCCGCACCGTCTGCCAGCGCAGCAGTTGTGGAGAGCCGAAGCGCACGAACAACTCCAGCACCCACCCGCCGATTGCCAGTCCGGCCGCTCCGGAGATCGCCGCCAGCAGCAAGCTCTCCGTCAGCAGTTGCCGCACGATGCGTGCGCGCCCCGCGCCCAGCGCGATACGCAGGCCGATTTCCTTTTGGCGGGCCGTGGCGCGCGCCAGCAGCAGGTTGGCCACATTCACGCAGCCGATCAGCAATACCATCCCTACTGCGCCCAGCAGCACCAGCAGCGGCGTGCGCAACTCTCCCGCCACCTGACCGGCCAGCGGATCGAGCTCGATGTTCCAATCCGGCGGATACCAGTCCGGCAGGTTGCGGGTCATGCGCGCGGCCACCAGTTTCATCTCGGCGCGCGCCTGGTCGAGAGTCACGCCCGGCTTCAACCGCGCCACCACGTCGATGTTTTGATGGCCGCGCGCCCGCGGGTTCACTTGCGCCGGCGTGAACGCCAGCGGCACGTAAAGCTGCGCTTGCTCCATGAATTGCAGCACCGGATCCACCACCCCGACAACGGTGAACTTCTGCGCGTCGATTTCGATCTGTTTGCCGGTGATGCTCGGGTCGGCGCCGAAGCGGCTTTTCCAAAGTCCCTCGCCCAGGATGGCCACGCGGTCCTTGCCCAATTGCTCCTCTTCGGGACGAAAGACGCGGCCCAGAATCGGCTGCACGCCCAGCATCGGAAATAGGCTGGTGGAGACGCGCAGCCCGAAGACGCGCACCGGCTCCGCATCGCCCGTCAGGTTGACGCTGTTCGTTTGCAGCGCGGCCATATGGGAGAACGAGCGGCTCTGGTCGCGATAGTCGACAAAATCCAGCGCCGACGAGTCCGACTTGAACAGCTCGAACTTCGGCATGTTCTTGGTCACCAGCACCAGTTGCGCGGCATTCGGATAGGGCAGCGGGTGCAGCAGCACGGCATCCACCGTGGTAAATATCGCGGTGCTGGCGCCGATGCCCACCGCCAGCGTCAGGATGGCGGTGAGGGCGAAGCCGGGGCTTTTGGCGAGCGTGCGGAGGGCGAAGCGCAGGTTGTGCATATGGGTTCGACGTTAGCGGGGACCAAACCGCTCGTCGATGTCGACCTGGTATCCGCTGGCCAGCCGGTTGGTTTCGTTGGCCATCCCCACTACCGCCATCAGCTCGCCAAACATGGCGTCGGACATGCCGGCCTTGCGCGCCGCCGCCGTGTGCGACGCGATACAGTACGGGCACTGGTTTGTGGCGCTCACCGCCAGGTAGACCATCTCCTTGGTCAGCGGGTCGAGCGCGCCCGGAGCCATGATCTGCTTGATGCTCTCCCACGTGCGGCGGAGCGTGGCGGGATCGTGCGCCAGCGCTTTCCAGAAATTGTTGATCCAGTCCGTCTGGCGGGTGGCCATGATGTCGTCAAAGACGGCCCGCACTTCAGGGCAGGCGTCGGCATATTCGATCATGAGGAGATTATACGCGGACGCCCTGCAGATTGGCCATTTGGTGGGGCAGGCGTCCACGCCTGCGGCGGGTCTCCAGACCCGCCCGGAGGCGAGCCACGCTCGCCGGGAGCGGGTTCTAGAGAACCCGCGCAGGACTGGAGTCCTGCCCCACCACGGCTCACAGAATCTAGAAACTTCAGACTCAGGCCGCCCACGCGCGCAGAATCGGCGCTCTGCGGATATCGCTATCGATTGCATGCGCGACGGGTTCGCAGACGCCGTAGCGCATACGTTCAAGAGGGATTTTCAACAACTCCGTCATCCTACAAGCTTGCTCCCCTGCGCGGCATTGCGATATCACTATTAGTCATGCGCGGTGCGCTGGTACTGCTGACGGCTGTCCTGTGCGTGCGGGCCGACACGCCCCGCTATGAACTGCGCGGCCGCCTGCTGCCCGCCACGCGCGCCTCCGTATGGCTGCACGGCGCCACCGCGCCCTTCGAAGACGTGACCCTGTCCGACGACGAGGGCCACTTCCGTTTCCGCGGCCTGCTGGCCGGCGCCTACACCTTGGGCGCGTTCGTGCCGGGACGCGGCGAGATCCGGCGCACCATCGAAGTGGGGCCCAGCCAGGCCGGCGCCCGGAAACGCATCGAGCTCACCGTGGAGCTGCGCGATGGGGAGTTTGAATCGCGCGACAGTTTGCGGCGCGGCGCCATCGTCTCCGCCAGGGAGTTGGCGATTCCGCAGCAGGCCCACCGCGCATATGACGAAGCCGAGAAAAGGCTTGCCCGCCGCGACGTGGAAGGCGCCGTCGCGCATTTTGAACGCGCCGTCGAGCTGGCGCCGCGGTTTTCGGAGGCCTGGAACCATTTGGGCACAATCGCGTACCAGGCGCGCGAATACACCCGCGCCGAGAGTTGCTTCCGCAAGGGCCTGGACGCCGACCCCAACGCCTTTCAGCCGCTGGTTAATCTGGGCGGAGTATCGCTCAACCTGGGTAAGTTCGAGGAAGCCCTCCAATACAACTTATACGCGGCACTTAGCCGCCCTGGCGACGCGCTGGCTAACTCGCAGCTCGGCATGAATTACTTCTACTTAGGTAAGGTGGACCTGGCGCAGAAGTATCTTACCATCGCCAAACGGCTGGACCCCGCGCATTTCTCGCATCCGCAATTGATGCTGGCGGAAATCGCCCTGCGCCGGCAGGACCGCATCGCGGCGGCGGGCGAACTGGAAGAGTTTCTGCAGTATCACCCGGATGCGCCCGAGGCGGGCAAGGTCAAGGTGCAAGTGGCACAACTGCGCGCGCCGTCCGATCCGGCGCTAACGTTCGCCGCGACCGGCATGGCGCGCACATTCTCGGAGGCGCCGGAGTTGCAGCCGCTGGATGGCGATCCCTATAGCATCCTACGCAAAGACGGCCGCTACGATCTGCAGGATCGCGATCGCGACGGGCAGGTCCGGCGACGCGGCATCGATGCCGCCATCGGATCCGGGCGGCACGCGCGCATCCTGCTGAGCCGGACCGCGGACGGCGGTTGGACGGAACTGCCGCTCGCCTGGTACGCGGAAAACGGCGGGCGATATGCCGCCAGCCCGGCTTTCGGATTTTCGGCGAACTGCCTGGCTTGCCACGCCCGCCAGAAAGACGGCCGCCCGGCTGCGTTCGCTTGCGCGAGTTGCCATGGGGTGGCCGGATCGGGCAAGCCCGGCCAGCAGGTGTGCCTGCAATGCCATCCGGAGACCAGCGGGCCGAATTCCGCCCACGGAACCGAAGCCCATTCAGAGGACCGATTTGATTTCAACAGCGCCGGTTACCGGCTGCTCGAATCCAAGTGCTATCGGGCCTCGGCCGGCAAGCTGACGTGCACCACCTGCCACCCGCCGCACAGTTTTTCAAAGACGCCGGCGGAGCTTCGGCTGGTCTGCCGCGGTTGCCATCCCGCTATGCACAACGGCGCGCCCCTCGATTGCACGCGCTGCCACATGCCCCAGCGTCAGGCGCAGGATGCGCCTGGCATCATGGTGACGGACCACCGCATCCAGCGGCCGTTATGACGGTCTCTGGCCCGCGCGGGCGCCTGCCCGTCGCCTTCAAGCATCCGGTTGATCGCCTCTTTCAACGGTTCCAGTTTCGTGCCAAATCACACCTGGGCTGCTAGGCTAATTCCATGCGATATA
Source organism: Bryobacteraceae bacterium (assembly GCA_050008575.1). GTDB lineage: Bacteria > Acidobacteriota > Terriglobia > Bryobacterales > Bryobacteraceae > Bog-159. The sequence goes on along the minus strand of JBEKMJ010000016.1, from coordinate 43,450 downwards.
TAGAAATTGCTCTTAAATGTGGCGGATGCTCCAATAGGTGGTTTGGCCGGAAACAGATAATTCACGGAACCCGCCAAGCGAGCCCACCGCATCGGTGCCCCGAGTGCGGAGTGCTCTATGTGATGCCGCCTCCGGCCTAGCAGGGTTTACCACCGCTTGCCTTGCAAGTCTTCAATTGAACGACCGCTAAGGCGCTCGGCTTGACGCTCAATCAGGTCGATCTCCAACTGAAGCTTCTCCACCGCTTTGGAAATATCGATGTACTCATGAGCAAGCCACTCGAAGTAGTCATGGCCTAGCCACTTGGTGTATTCTTCGCGCAGCCACTCCATGCCCGCATCGGGCGGGAGTTGGGATGGATGCATGTTGCACCCGGAGCCGATCATATCCTTTACCGCCTCAAGCGCCTGCTTCTGTGCCGGTATTTTAACGTCACGGTAGTACCGCCTTTGACTCATGAGGCTCTGTAGCTTCAGGTCAACGCGTCCGAGATCAGTGCCCTCGATGCTCATGATGCCCTCTTTTTCGCGGCCCGTTTCCTCTCCCGCGTGCGCTTCTCGCGTCCTTCGGCTTTCAGGATATCGGCCTTCGACACGGTCAGCACCTTGCGGAATGCCATGTCCAGGCGTTCGGCGGGCGTGCCGCCTTCGGGCAGATTGATCGGTTGGGGCCGCCTCATCGATATTTAACCTTTCATTAAACATTTAGTCATCATGGGTTTCCTGAGATTTCCTCGGTCGCACCAATCTCTTCGATCCAAAGCAGCAAGATATGTTCCGTCTCCGGCGCGTCTCCCTCTATCGAGAAAAAAATAGTGAATCTCGGCACGGTTAGGCCCAGGTACTTGCTCTTGGCCATCCATATGCTCCCAGTCAACTGATCCATGGCCCTGGGACTTTTGGCCACGCAATCGGTTAGCCCAGTTATTACGGGACCGATGACGTCTAAGGAATACCGCTTGATGATCTCGTCGTATTGAGCAGTATATTCATCAGTTTCGACAATTTCTCTGGGCGGCTCTGAATTGGCTATACCAAACCGTAGCTACACTTTCCAACCATATCTTGTAGCCAATTCTTTGGCCCTAGCCACATCTTCAAAGGTAGCTGGATCATCAGATAGGTATACTGATTCATACGGAATCAGTTCGGAGTCTCCGGCAACCGTCCAAGCTTTGCCGTGAGAGTATTCACTAACCCGCTTTGCGGTCCACCCCCAAAAATATCTGATCCAACCATCGACAAGGGCTATGTCTCTTGCCGCCAAAAAATCGAAGGTCGGCTCTACAAGTGGAAACAGGCGCTGGCTCGAATGGTCATAGACGCGGCGCGTCACGATGGAGATTTGGCGATCTCTAATCATCTCTTCCTGAAGACGAGAAAACATTGCAGGTGCAGGACCGAACGGCGCCTTTCTGTAAGGCATGCCAGTGATTGGTTGCCGGTACCGCCCGTAGGACTCGAAATCGGAGTAGAAGAGAATTTTGAACAGCTTGAGCTTGGAAAACTTTGGATCGTCCACACACTGATGCGCGACGTACAGAATTAGTTCTTTTGAGCGCAAATCCCGATGTTCCAGTGGGAAGTCGTAATGAAGCTCGCCCACAGGGCGGTGCGCTCTTGTCGTTGGCTGTTCGCTCATTAGACCGTCCGCTTACTCATGCCCATCTGTGATGCTTTTGTTTAGACGTTTTCCGCGTGTTGACTTCCGACGCCGCGAAACTCATACTTGCTCTCCCTCTAATGCTCCACCAGTTAGCTGGTCCCACGTCAGCCGCTTGCCAACGATTCGCCGCACGGCGATATCGAACCGCTGGCCGTCGTTTAGGCCCTTCCGGTGATTATATCGGAAAGCCTGCTTGTCAAGGCAGCGGAAAAGGTGGAATGGTTCCACGCTCACGTAGGTGCCGTGAATGCCGCGCTTTAACAGACTCCAGAAGTTTTCCAGACCGTTGTTATGGACTTCGCCCCGAGCGTACTCAACCGCGTGATCGATCACTTCGTGCTGGAATTCATCAAGCCCTTCATACGATTTCAGGGCATCGGCGAATATCGCGGACCCGGCCAATACGTGATCCCGAATCTCGGATTGCAAGGTCTTTTTCTTGGTATTGTCCACAACCTTCACGCGGACTGTGCTGCCAACGCTCTTGGGGCCACGCTCCAGAATGCCCATGACGGCGGTTTTATCCGTGCCACCGGTACCCGTGATTTTCTGTCCACGCCTCGACTTGTGCATATTCCGCGCATTCCCACCGATGAAAGTTTCGTCCGCTTCGATTTGGCCGGAGAGTTTGTTGATACTGCCCATGCTGAAAGCGTGCCGGATGCGATGGTCCATGAACCACGCGGTTTTCTGGGTGACGCCGATGGCCCGGTGGACTTCGTAGGACGAAACCCCGTTCTTGCAGTTCACAACCTGCCACATCGCTATCAGCCACTTTGCCAACGGCAGGGGGGAATCCTCAAAAATGGTCCCAGTCTTGGCGGTAAACTGCCGATTGTCGTGGCGGGCACTACACTGCCAGCGGTCATACTTCTCAAGGAAGGCCACGTTCTTGCTGCCGCAACGCGGGCATTCAACGCCGTCGGGCCAGCGCCGCGATACGAGGTATTCCCGGCAGTTCTTGCGGTCTGAAAAATACGTAATTGCTTGTTGAAGGGTGTCGAGTACCGGCTCCATGATTCAATCGTACCCGATCCCTCATGATTTGTCACGTAAGTTTTTACCCAAATTAGAGGAGCGAACTCAGGGTTCTTCACAAATCGGTAGGCGTAAACAGATCAGCATGTAATCATGACCACACGATTACATTAGTGCCCTCACGGAGACCTTTCAAAAGGGGAGAGGCGTCGGGCAAGGCGGGGAAGTGGGCGAAAGGCTTTGACGAAACATGGCGCTAGACAACGTACCACTTCTGGTACATACTGGAATAGTGGAGCGAGCTAACCAGAACCCGGAGGTGCCGGTCCGGTTTTACCGCACGGAAGCGGGCGGGTCCCCGGTGCTCGATTTGGCTGCGCGGCCTCGACAAGGCCGACCGGCGCGCTATCGGGCTCGATCTCATGCGGGTGCAGTTCGGCTGGCCGATTGGGAGGCCACTAGTGGGAAGCCTCAAGGATGGTCTTTGGGAAGTGCGCTCGTCGCTTCCGAGCCAGCGGATAGCCCGGCTCATCCTGTGCTTTCACGAGCAGATGCTCGTCGTGCTGCACGGGTCCATCAAGAAAACGCAGAAAACGCCTGCGGATGATTTGGCCCTGGCGAAACGGAGAATGAAGGAGGTTACAAAATGAAAAAGCGCAACAAGCATATCGGCTCGTCACTGGAGGACTTCCTGAGAGAGGAAGGCGTCCTCGAAGAGACCCGCGCGGTCGTGCTGAAAGAGACGCTGGCCTGGCAAGTTCAGCAAGCGATGGAGAAGGACAAAATCAGCAAGGTGGAGATGGCGCGGCGCACGCTATCGGCCGTGATCTGCGCATCGAGCTGGTGTAGGGGGAAGGTAACTGGGCGCGGTGAAAGCCTAAATCGCAATCCGGTGGTTCCGGTTGCGCGTGAAGATGCGGTTCTCGATCAGGCTTTATTCCTTCACTTGCTCAATCTTAAAAGTCACGAGTTCCTTAGTGAACCCGGCAGAAGTGCGGAACAAGATCGGTGCATCGTCAGCCAGGGATAGTTTGCTGATGGCCTTAGCAGAAAACTCAATATCGTTTGCACCGTTGGCGCTGGAATTGTAGTCCCCATCAGGACCGTACATATTCAGCCCGCCTCCGACATTGCCCTTCTGCCCATCGGCTCTTTTGTATTCGACGCTCAGTTTGTAGTCGCCGGTTGGCAATTTCAGGGAATACCATGCGTCCCTTTCGAGCACTTGTGACCCATCTAGGATGGCCGTCACGGGCTCGCCCAAGTTCATTTGTGACACAGTCGGCGGCTTGTAGAAAAATGGCGCTTGGATCTGAGTACCAGACTTAAGAACGGCCAGCCAATAGTCCGATACCGTAAAGCCATTGGAGTAGCGCAGAACGGCTTTGAACGCTTTCTTGATCGAGAATCCACAAATCTGTCTCCACCTGTAATCGATCTGGTTCATCCCGCACGCAAGATCGAGCTTTTCGCCGTCGGTAGAGAACCACTGGACAGCGCCTCCAATATTGCCGTTACTCAAATCGGCTCGACGCACGTCCAAAACTACTTTGAAGTTGCCGGCTGGAAAATTTACAAGCCAATAGTGAAACTTGCCCGTCTGTCCGGAGTCGGCCAGTCTTCCTTCGACAACTTCTCCCAGGCCTAGTGGCGTAGGTGAGGCGATGTCTGAACTCGGAGCCTTATCAGAGATGGGTTGTTCCTGCGCTGAAGCAAGCGTTGCCAGAGCGAGAACGGCTACCGATACCCAGAGCATTCGGAATGTGTGTCGAAGCACGACTTGTCCTCCTTCCCTACTGGCTAAATAGTGTAGCCGATTGTAAGACACCTACACCGGTGACTTTGGCTTCAAGCAGGGACCTTCCCTACTGGCTAAATAGTGTAGCCGATTGTAAGGGCAAAGGGGGCTCGTCGGCAAGTTTTCAAATCGCAATGCGCTCGACCTCATCGAGCGAAATCTCGTCCTGCCTCCGGTCGTAGAGCTTCGTGGTTCGCGGGCTCTCGTGGTTGGCGATGTGTTGCACGGCTTCAAGCGTGCCTTTGTTCTTCAGGTACGCGGTGATGCCGGTTGCCCGGAAGGTATGGTTCCCGATCCTGCTCTTGATGCCGGTGTCGCGCGTGCGCCGCTGGATCATGCGATAGGCGTCCTGCTGCCACATGGCCTTGCCGGTGAGCGTGCCGGTCTTGCCGGCCGCCGTTTGGAATAAAGGCGCGTCCGGTTCTCCCGCGATGCCGGCGGCGGCGATGTATTCATCAAGGTACTGCTCCAGACTGTGGTGACAAGGAACCTCATGCTCCTTGCCACCTTTTTCGTGCAGCCGGACCCAGCCGCGGCACTTAAGTTCGACTCCGACCTGAAATCTGAAATCTGAAAGCTGAAAGCCGATACCTGAAAGCCAGCTTCAGTCGAACAACCCAATCTGCTCCTTCGGCGCCGGCTTAACCTTGCGCTTTCGCAATGGACTTCCCACTACTCCCAGTACCTGCAGTTCCGTCAGCGCCATCCGCGGCAGAAACAATTTCTGATTATTCGAATAGGGGTCGGGCGGAACCACCGTGAAGCCCTGGGGTTCCATGAGCAGCAGATTATTGGCGAGGATGCCGTCCATCACCTCGCCGTCCCGGAACTTCACCCGCACCCAAAGTCCATCCAATTTGGGCCGCGTATTGAACACTTTGCGCTCGGCGGCCGGGTCCGGCGGCTCGAAATCCTTCACAAACTGAACGGCTTTCACCTCCGCGTATGGCACCACCGCGTAGTTCCCGTCCGGCGTCAGCAGCTCCACCCCAGCCGGCCGCAAATAGGTCAGCGGGTTTACGTAACCGAGCAGCGGCTCCCGCTCGAATCGGTTGATTCGCACTTTTTTGGAGGTCGAGCCGGCCAAATCAACCCCTAGGTGCAAACATTCTTTGCAAGATGGTTTCAAACATGGGTCGGGGTTATTGTATCATTGACACGTGATTGGCACGATGGACGACACGCCCGCGCATGTAACCGGACCTTTGCCGGGCGAAGCCGCCGCGTTCCTCAATTTTTGCAGAATCGAAAAGGGGTTAGCCGCCAATTCCCTGGAAGCTTACGCGGCGGATCTGCAGAAGTTTGTGCAGTTCGCCGGCTTAGGCGGCGCCATTCCGGATGTGGAAGCCTTGCGCCGCTATGTGGACTCTTTATACCCGGCCGGTCTGGGCAGCCGCTCGGTGGCCCGCCATTTGTCCACCCTGCGCAGTTTCTATGCGTTCCTGTTGCGCGAGGGCCGCATCGACCGCGATCCAACCGAACATCTGGGCGCGCCGCGGCAATGGCAGACCATCCCTAAGTTCCTCAATCTGGAGGAGATCGAACGATTGTCGCAGTCTCCCGACGCGCGCCGGACCACGGGCTTGCGGGACCACGCCATGATCGAACTGCTGTATGCCACCGGCCTGCGGGTTTCCGAGCTCTGCGGCCTGGGCATGGCGGACCTGAACCAGGATATGGGCGTGCTGCGGGCCACCGGCAAGGGCCGGAAACAGCGCATGATACCGGTGGGCAAAGCGGCGCTCGCAGCCGTGCGCGCCTACCTCGAGACCGGACGTCCGGCCATCTTGAAGGGGCGTTCCAGCCGCTATCTTTTCGTGACCGCGCGCGGCGGCTGCATGACCCGCCAGGCGTTCTGGAAGCTGCTGCGCGGCCATGGGGGGAAGGCCGGAGTTTTTCATAATTTGACGCCGCACACCATTCGGCACAGCTTCGCCACGCACCTGCTGGAAGGCGGCGCGGACTTGCGCAGCGTCCAGACCATGCTGGGGCACGCCGATATCGCGACCACCCAGATTTACACGCACGTGATGCGCTCGCGGCTGCGCAAGACGGTCGACCAGCACCATCCCAGGGCCTGACACGGAACCCCATGAGCGACTACATGTTCATGCTGGAAAGCCACCTGAGCGCGGACCAGAACCGCGCCCTGGAACAGGTGCAGGCGGCCGCCGGCGCGGCGGGTGTCAACCTCTTTCTGGCCGGCGGCGGCATGCGCGACATGCTGGGCGGATTTCAGATTCGCGATCTGGACTTCAGCGTGGAAGGCAGCGCGCTGAAATTGGCCAAGGCCCTGGAGGAGCAGGGCGCGCGCACGCTGGCTGTGGACGAAAATCGGCGCAGCGCGGAACTGGTGTTCGCCAGCGGCGTCACCGCGCAAGTGGCGATGTCGCGCAAAGAGCGCTATGCCAAGACCGGCGCCAAGCCGCAAGTGACTGCCGCCACCATCCAGGAGGACCTGCGCGGGCGCGATTTCACGGTCAACGCCATGGCGCTCTCCTTGAACCGCGCCTCCCGCGGCCTGCTGCTCGACCCTACCAACGGCTTGGCCGATCTGGGCCGCCGCGAGATGCGCAGCACGCATCCGTATGTCTTTTATGACGACCCGGCCCGGCTGCTCAGGCTGGTTCGTTTGCGCGTCAGGCTGTCGTTCGCCGTGGAGGAGCGCACGCGCACGCAATATGACAATGCGCGCGCCGCCCATGTGGAGAATCTGCTGCCGCCGCGGACGCTGCTGGAGGAATTGAAGCACATCGCCGCGGAGCCCAGCCCCGCGGAAGTCCTGCAGGCCCTCGATCAGGATGGGTTACTGGCGCTGTTTTCACCGGCGGCGGCCGCATCTAAGCTCAATTTGCAGACTCTAGTGCGCCTGGAAAAAGCCGCCAAGCTGGTGGAATCGGCCAGCATTGTGGTGGTCGCCCAACTCGCGCCGTTCCTCCTGGCGCTCACCGCGAAGTTGACGCCCAAGGAGAAAAGCGCCCTGTTCAAAGCGGTGGATCTGCCCAAGACGGAAATCGAACAGATGCGCATTTTGGAGCCCCGTGCCCGGAAGCTGGAGCAGGCCTTGCAGTCGGCGCGCGTGAAGAAGCCTTCGCACGTTTATCGGATTCTGGCGGAGGCCCGGCCCGACGAGATGGTGTTCCTGCTGGGACATTCCGGGCAGAGAACCGTTCAGGAGCGCATCCGCAGCTACCTGCAAAAGTACCTGCCCGCCATGCAGGCGGTCGCGCCGTCGGCCTGGGAAGCTCTCGACGGGCAGCCCGGCACGCCCAAATACAACCGCAGCCGCCAGGCGTTGCTGGCCTCGCATCTGGATGTGCGGCCGCGTAAACCGCCGCTCACGGAGCCACAGCCCCCCGTGGCCGTGGAGGCGCTGGTCCGCGGCCGCGCTCGGTAAGGCCGCGCCAGTCGCGGCGTTGCGTACCGCAGGCTCCGTTCCGCTGCGGAACTGTGAACTTGCGCACCCCGCAAGCCACTCTGAAACCGCCAAAAGTACCGGGTCATTCGATTCAAGCGAACCTCTGGGCATAGTGTATGCGAAGCTCCGCAAACACCAGATCTTGTGCTATAAGGGTGTGCCCTAGGACATCGCCTTAAGAGGTACTGAATCGATCCGTATGTTGCCGTACCAGGACTCGAATGGAGTGTCTGAGAAATCCCAAAATTCTCATGCCGGAACCTTGCATTTTTAGGGCAACTGCTGTATTCTTCAAATTGTTCTGTCGATTCAGCCTGTTCGGCTCTCGAAAGCCGCGGGTATATTAAGATTCAGTAAATTTTCGGAGGCAATGCGATGCAGAAATTCCTGGTGCTTTTGGCTCTCTCGCTGTTCTCGATAAGTGCGGCAAGTGCTTCGCTGTTGAACTGTTCCCTGAACCAGGCGGTCGACACGGCCGTGACTACTTCCACCGTGATCACCTGCGGCGGTCTGACGTTTTCGAATTTCGAGGTCTTGAATCCGACTGGCGGCGCGGCCGGCATCATCGACATCCTGGCCGGATCGAATTACGATTCCGTGACCGGCGCCGCGTACCTGAACTTTAATCCCAATTTGGGCGGCTCCAACGAAGACGAGCAGTTTTTGTTCACCGTGTCTGGCGGCGTCAGCCAGATCGATATGTCGGTGGGCGGCAACGCTGCCTCGATCACGGAGCGCGCTTGCGCGAATCCCATCGCCATCACGGGCGATTTGGCTTTCTTGTGCGCCAATTCTACAGGCACCGAATCGGAAAGCCCCCTGGGCCAAATCACGGTTGCCTCCGGAGCGCCCGATCAGCCGATTTTCTCAACTCCGTTCACCAGCACTTCTCCCGTTTACATTTTCAAGGATATCGAGACGGGCGCGAATGGACAGTTAAGCGAGTTCACCCAGAGCTTCGACCCCGGAGCGTCGACTCCGGAGCCTATAAGCATGGTCTTGTTGGGATCCGGATTGCTCGGCCTCGGGCTGCTGCGCCGGAAATCCCGCAAAAAGGATTAGCTGCAAGTCTGACCAGACACTCTCCTATCTTCCTACAGGGCTCCCCGCATGGGGAGCCTTTTTTATTGAGTAGGGCGGCGCCGTGCGCCGCCGTAGCCTCTCGGTAATTCTGTCCGTATTGTAAAATCTCTGAAGGGATATGCAGCGCGTCGCGATTACAGGTGTGGGGCTGGTAACGCCTCTAGGGCTTACGGCCACGGAAAACGTGGCGCGCAGTTTGCGGTGCGAATCCGGCATCGCACCTGCCCGCGCCTTTACCGTGGAGGGTCACGCCGCACAGGCCTTGGCGAGCGTGGCCGATTTTGAGCTTGAGCCCTTCCTGCGCTTCCCCAAGAACTACAAATTCATGGGCCGCGCCGTGCAGTTCGCCATGCGCGCCGCGCGCGAAGCCATCGATCGATGCGGCATCGATCCGCGCCAAATGGATGCCGCCCGCATCGGCATCCAGGTCGGCTCCGGCCAGACCGGCGTCGAGTACGACCATTTCTTTCCCTCCCTGATCATGGCCTGGGACGCCGGCCGCGAGATGGATTACAAATATCTGGGCGGTCTGCCGTCGCACCTCATCGACCGCTACATCTGCCTGCGCACTCTAGCCAACGGCGGACTGGCGCTGCTATCCACGGAATTCGGCATCCGCGGGCCTAACGGCAACTTCACCCAGAAGGACACGGCTTCGGCGCAGGCTTTGCAGGCGGCCTATCTCGACTTGCTCGAAGAGCGCTGCGACGTGGCGGTCGCGGGCGGCTACGATTCGCTGGCCACGCCCGGAAACTTCCTGGCCTATGAACAGGCCGGACTGCTCTCGCATGCCGATCCGGCGGAAGCCTACCGGCCGTTCGACACTCAGGCGGATGGGCTGGTGCTGGGCGAAGGCGCGGGATTCCTGGTGTTGGAGAGATGGGAGCACGCCACAGCGCGGGGCGCTACGATTCTGGGCGAATTCCTGGGCGCCGGCTCAGCCATGGGGGCCAGCGAACAATGGCGCCCAGCGTGGACGGCTGAAACCATCTGTCAGGCCGCCCGCCAAGCCATGGGCGATGCGCGCCCCGATTTTGTGGTGGCCTCCGGCCTGGGCACGGTGGCGGAAGACCGCGCCGAGGCCGCCGCCCTTGCAGCCATGGTGGGGCGCCGCACGCCTGTAACCGCCTTGAAGAGCCAGACCGGTTACATGGGCGCGGGCACGGCGGCCGCCGAAATCGGACTGGCGCTGTTGTGCGCGCGCCAGGGTTTCGTGCCGGCCATCGCCCGTCATACCCAAACCGGCCCCGCCGGCGCGCTGGATCTGGTAAGCGGCGGCGCGCGGCCTCTGGACCAGCCCGAGCCGCTGGGTCTGTTCCTCTCCTGCTCATGGGGAGGCGCTGTGGCGGCATTGGCTGCCCGCGCCATTCGCGTGTGAGGAAAATCGTGACAAAGAAACAACCAGCCCCCGGCCCTTTTTGGTTCGCGTGCGCGTTAGCCGCGCTGGGTGTGGCGCCCGCGCACACGCAGACTGCTTACACTGAAACCGTGCTGCACAGTTTCGCAAGCCCGCCGAAGGGCGCGAACCCTTTCTCTGGCGTCATCCGCGACGCGGCGGGTAACCTCTACGGCACCACCTCTGCCGGCGGCACGGCAGACCAGGGTGTAGTGTTCAAGGTCGATCCGGCTGGCCGCCAGTCGGTGCTCTACAACTTCACGGGCGGAGCAGACGGAGCCGACCCGCATGCAGGCGTCATCCGCGACGCGGCTGGAAACCTCTACGGCACTACCGTCTTCGGTGGCACGGCCAACTCCGGCGTCGTGTTTAAGGTGGACACGTCCGGCCAGGAAACGGTGCTCTATTCCTTCACGGGTGGGGCGGACGGAGGGTTCCCTTTAGCCGGAGTGATCCGCGACTCGGCCGGCAACCTGTATGGGACCACTCCCAATGGCGGATCGGGTTTCGGCGCCGGCGTGGTTTACAAGCTGGATGCGGCCGGCCAGGAGACCGTGCTATACGCCTTCACTGGCGGCGCCGATGGCGGCGGCCCCGCGGCAGGCGTCATCCGCGACGCGGCCGGCAACCTCTATGGGACTACCGACGCAGGCGGCATCGGCGGCCAGACGGGCAATGGCGTGGTCTACGAGCTGGATCCCGCCGGCCACCAGACCGTGCTGTTCAGCTTCCCAGGGGCCGAGGGGGACGCATCTAACTCCGGCGTCATCCGTGACTCGGCCGGCAACCTCTACGGGACCACTTTCCAGGGCGGATTGGCGAACTCGGGCGTCGTGTACAAGCTGGATACAGCCGGCCAGGAGACGGTCCTATACAGCTTCACCGGCGGCGCCGATGGCGACGGCCCTCCCTCTGGTGTGATCCGCGACGCGGCCGGCAACCTCTACGGAACCACGTCCGCCGGTGGGACAGCGAACGCGGGTGTAGTGTACGAGTTGGATTCGGCCGGCCGGTTGACCGTCCTCTACAGCTTCACCGGCGGCGCCGGCGGCAGCGGCCCCGAAGCGGGTGTAATCCAGGACCCGGCAGGCAACCTCTATGGGACCACGCTCTATGGAGGAACGGCGCCGGGCTACTCGGGTATTGGCGTCGTATTCAAGGTGGACACGGCTAACCGGGAAACGGTGCTTTACAGCTTCCCGGGCGCCGATGGGAGCGGCCCCATCGCCGGCGTGATCCGCGACGCATCGGGCAGCCTATACGGAACTACCAACGGCGGCGGTGCATCGAGTGCGGGCGCCGTGTACAAGCTGGACCCATCCGGCCGCGAGACGGTTCTATACAGCTTCACCGGCGGCGCCGACGGAGGCAGCCCTGAGGCTGGCGTGATCCGCGACTCGTCCGGTAACTTCTACGGCACTACTTACTCTGGCGGCACAGCCGGCTACGGCGTGGTGTATAAGCTGGATCCGGCCGGCCTGGAGACGGTCCGTCATAGCTTCACGGACGTAATCGACGGCGCATTTCCCAAGGCCGGTGTGATCCGCGATCCCGCCGGCAACCTGTACGGAACTACATTCAGCGGCGGACCGGCAAATGCCGGCACGGTGTTCAAGGTGGATGCGGCCGGCAACGAAATTACGCTCTATGATTTCTTGGGCAGAGCGGATGGGAGCAACCCCACGGCCGGTGTGATCCGCGATGCGGCGGGTAACCTTTACGGGACCACTTACCATGGCGGCGCGGCCAACGCGGGAGTAGTATATGAACTCAGTCCGTACAGTGGGATGAAGGTGCTGTATAGCTTCACAGGTGGCGCCGATGGCGGCAATCCCTACGGCGGCGTGATCCGCGATTCGGCTGGCAACCTCTACGGGACCACTTACTATGGCGGCGCAGGTTACGGTAATGGGGTGGTATACAAACTGGATACCGCCGGCCATGAAACCGTGCTCTACAGCTTCACCGGTGGCGCCGATGGACGCTTCCCCCAAGCCGGCGTGATCCGTGACGCAGCCGGCAACTTCTACGGCACGACTCTCGAAGGCGGCGCCGGCTTCGGCGTCGTTTTCAAGCTGGACACCGCCGGAAAAGAGACCGTGCTGTACACCTTCGCGGGCTTTAGCGGGTTGAACCCTTCCGGAGGAGTCGTCGCCGACCCGGCCGGCAATCTCTACGGCGTCACCCGCCAGGGCGGCACGGCGAACCAAGGCGTGGTGTTCGAACTCACGCCGTAGCGATGCACGGAACAGGGCGGTTCCGCGAATCCGGGTGTGGTGTATCGACTGGATACCGCCGGCCGCCAGACCGTGCTGTACAGCTTCATCGGCGGCGCAGACGGCGCAAACCCTTACTGCGGTGTGATCGTCGACCTGGCCGGCAACCTCTACGGGACTACCGACTACGGCGGTGCAACCAACTAGGGAGTCGTGTATGAGCTGGAGCCATCCGGACAGGAGACCGTGCTCTACACATTTACAGGCGGGATCGATGGAGGCTACCCCTACGCCGGTGTAATCCGCGACGCGGCGGGCAATCTCTATGGGACCACTCTGGTAGGGCGGCGCCATGCGCCGCCAGGGGCTTTAGCGCCGCCGCGGCGAGCGAAGCTCGCCTCTGGCCGCTAGCCATCCTCCTATACCCGCTGGTACCCGCGCTAGATCCGCTCCCCCTCGTTTCGTGTACGCCGCCATCGCCCGCCGATGCTAGAATCCTCATCAACGGGCTCATATATGCTGACTGAAACACGCACCGCGGTATCGCGAGATTCCTCCATCGCCGGCATGATCGCCGCCCAACCCCACGACGCCCTGGCGCTGGCCGCCAGTTCCTTCCGTTTGAGTTACGGCCAGCTCAACGAGCGCGCCGGGGGCCTGGCGCAAGGGCTGCAGTTGCTGGGCGTGGGACCCGACGTTCCCATCGCCGTCTACGCCGATCGCACGCCCGCCGGCGTACTGGCCGCGCTGGCCGTTCTGAAAGCCGGCGCCGGCTACGTCCCGCTCGATCCCGCCGATCCGCCGGAACGTCTGGAATTCATCTTGCGCGACGTGCAGACGCCCTTCGTCCTGGCCGAGCGCGGCATTGCCGGCCGGCTGCCCAGGGGCAGGTGGAAAGTCATCCCCTTGGACGAGGCGCCGCTCCTTTTCAGCACGCCCATGGAAGCGCTCCCCACACCCGCGCCCAACAATCTGGCGTATATCGCCTACACTTCCGGATCCACCGGCCGTCCCCTGGGCGTCGAGATCACCCACGCCAGCCTGCTGAACCTGATCCGTTGGCATCAGCGCGCCTTTGAAGTGACCGCCGCCGACAACGCCAGCCAGATTGCCGCGCCCGGATTCGACGCCGCCGTCTGGGAGATCTGGCCCTACCTGACCGTCGGCGCCAGCTTGCATTTTCCGGCAGCCAACATCGTCCGCGGGGCTCGCCCGCTGCACGAATGGCTGGTCAACGAATACGTCACCATCGCCTACGCGCCCACGGCCCTCGCCGAGAAGTTGATCGCCATGGACTGGCCCTGCCATACCGCCCTGCGCACCCTGCTCACGGGTGGCGACGTGCTGCGGCATTATCCGCCCGCCGGCCTTCCTTTCACGCTGGTCAATAACTATGGTCCGGCCGAAACAGGCGTGGTGGCCACCTCCGGACCCGTGAAGCCGCACGGCAACTGGATGGAGTTTCCGTCCATCGGGCAGCCCATCGACAACGTGCGCGTCTCCATCCTCAACGAGTCCATGGAGCCTGTGCGCAACGGCCACACTGGCGAACTCTACATCGGCGGAGCGGGTCTTGCGCGCGGCTATGTGAACCAACCCGAATTGACCGCGCGCAAATTCGTTCCCGATCCATTCTCCGCGGACCCGCAAGCTCGGCTCTACCGCACCGGCGACCTGGCCCGCCGCTTCTCCGATGGCCAAATCGAATTTGCCGGGCGCATGGACGACCAGATTTCAATCCGCGGCTTCCGCGTCGAGCCGTGCGAAATCGAAAGCGCGCTGAACGCCCATCCGCGGATCGAAAACAGCGTGGCGATCGCGCGGGAAGATGCGCCCGGCCAACGGTGTCTGGTCGCCTATGTGGTGCCGGCCGATGATGGAGTTGACGGTGCGCCGTCCGCCGACGAGATGACTGCCTGGCTCGGCGAGCGCCTTCCCGAATACATGCGGCCATCTGCGATCGTCAGTCTGCCCGAGTTGCCGCTCACACCCAAAGGTAAGGTGGATCGCGCCGCGCTCCCCGCGCCGCGCAGTGAGTCGGGACCGATGGCCTGCACCACCGTCGAGGCGCGTCTGGCGCACATCCTGGCTTCCGTCGGGGAACTCGATGGCAACCCGATTCTGGCCGCGCTGGTGCTCGATCGTGTGCGGCAGGTCTTCGGCGTCGCGCTCACCCCGGACCAACTGTTCGAAGCGCCGGCAGTTTCCGCGCTCGCCGCCGAAATCGAGCGCGGGCAGATGTCGCCTTCGAAGTAAAACCTCGGACAAAATCTTTTGTCTTCGGACTTCTGACTTACGACTTCTTCCGACTTCCCGGTCGTTGGGAGTGCCTGTGAATTCTCGGAGTATCGCCTCCGTCCGGGAGCCGCCCGCCGACGGTGGCGGCGTTAGCGAGAACACCGCACCGCAACCGCCCTAACCACATTCAGCGCCAGTTCCGCTTCCGGCCTCGCGCCCGGCGTGCCGGCATATACACGCGCCCGCCCTCAGCCGTTAAATCGCTTGACCTCCGTCCTATGGCGGCACGGCGAATCGGCGGCAGGCCCGCGGGATCGCGAGTAAGCCAAATGTGGTAAGCGTTACAAGTAGGTGTACAATATTCACCCAAGCCGAGTGACACCAAGGTAGACTGGTGGTGTCGAGCCCGGTCGATCCGCGGTATGTCTGTCTTTGAAAGAGAGAAAATAAAGTGAACTTCCCAACTCCACCTAAGATTTTCGTCACCTTACCATTGCTGCTCGCGGGCGTGTTGTCCCTGCCTGCGGTAGCACCAGCGGACGAATTTCCGCTGAATAAACTCCAACGCAACGGAAGCGCGATCCTGAACAATTTCGGGCACATCACCTTGACAACCAATCTGAATGAGGCGGGCAGCGCCTTCATTTTTAAGCCCTATCAGTTCGGTCCCACCGGCAAGTTCTTCGTTTCCTTCGTTTACCATGCCCAGCCTTACTCCACCTCGCCGCCCGCCGATGGGCTCGCGTTAATTGTGGAGAACACTGGCTCGGGTCCAGCCTACATTGGTCTCGCGGGATCGGGCCTCGGGTTCTTCACTCAAACTGCGATTCCCGCTATCGCCGTCACCCTCGATTATTACAGCAATGAGATCACTGGAAGCCCGGCCGGCACTTTGGCTATTGCCTCTCCGGCCGGTGTTGACTTAGCGCAGATTATTCCGGCGATTCCCGTGTTTGGTGGCAGCGGGAACGCGGGTATGCGGTACGTATGGGTGGCCTACAGCAACGCCACTAATGTGATGGCCATCTATTATTCGGACACATCCACTAGGCCCGCGACGCCAACCCTGGAAATGACACTGCCTCAGGATATCTCGTCTCTTTGCGACGGGCAGATCTACCTGGGCTTCTCCGGCGGCACGGGAGCATTGGATTCCATTCAATCCCTGGACTTCCTGGGAGTAGACGTTTCGAACGACGATCAATAGCAGGTGGGGGGCGGGCTTGAGCCCGCGCGGGGCTTTAGCCCCGCTCTGGGTGGGCGTGGCGCGTCTAACTCTACGCATCCGAGCGCACGCTTGGTGCGCCACCTACATGACGTGCTATGGGTGTCCCGAAATTTGCGAAGGTGCGCCGAGTCCTATTCGAGCCGGCGCCCTAGCGCCTCGATCCGCGTCAGCCAGTCATTGAAATGCGGACGCTCGGCGCGGATCCGGGCCAGTCCGATTTCCAGTATCGCGAGCGCTCCCAGCAGCGGCTTCTGGTACCCAGGCACGAGCGCCTCCACGCGCTTCGAAGGCGCGGTAACCGGGGAATCGTCGATTGCCCCAATTCCGTGTAGCCCGGGCATTAAGATTCCACCCGCCCAGCGGGATTCCGCGCCGGTCCGACGCTAGATCCATGCACACACCCGCTCCGACTCGAGCCAAACCTGATCCGTACCCCGGCATTCGCATTCAAAGCCGAATTTCCGCCGCCCTGCAATCGCATCCCGTCACCGACGCCATATCCCGTTCTGCAAGGCGGCAAACCCGATGATTCCACGTGTGCTACCGAAAGTCGGCTTCGTTCTAAGGTTCGTTTGTTCAAAAAAACTTCCCAGCACGCACAAACCTGCCCAATTCCGCACAACTTTCCATATCCTCACCCAATCCCGATCCCCTGTCTCCCCGCCCCGCGCCGCGCTACAGTATTACATGGCCCGCACCCTCCGGCCCTAATTCCATGACGAACAGGCCCGCATGACACCCGAAGAAATCGAAGCTATCGTTGGCGGATACCACGGCGACCCCTTCCGCATCCTCGGCCCCCACGGCGTCCGCAAACGCGGCGGCCAGCCCCGCTGGGAAGTCCGCGCCTTTCTGCCCCAAGCCGCATCCGCTACGCTGCGCATCGGCGACCAGGTGCACCCCATGGAGAAGACCCACGATGGCGGCTTCTTCTGCACCACCCTACCCGGCACGCCCGGCAAGTATCTGGTCCAGGCCAAGCTCTACGACGGCCCCACCATCGAGTTCGAAGATCCCTACCGTTTCGGACCGCTCATCACCGATTTCGAACTGCACCTGCACACCGAAGGCACGCATTACGAAGCCTATCGCATGCTGGGCGCGCATCTGGCCGAAGCCGATGGCGTGAAAGGCGTGCGCTTCGCCGTGTGGGCCCCCAACGCCGAAAGCGTGACGGTGGCCGGCGAGTTCAACCAGTGGGACACGCGCCGCCATCCCATGCGCCGCCGCAATGGCGGAGTCTGGGAGATTTTCATCCCCGAGCTGGGCGCCGGCACTTCCTACAAGTACAACGTGCGCTCGCGCTTCGCCGCCTATCAGCAGCTTAAGGCCGACCCCTACGCCTTCGAAAGCGAGGTCCCGCCCAAGTCCGCCTCCGTCGTTTGGAATATCGAAAAGTATGACTGGCAGGACGCCGCCTGGATGGAAGAGCGCGGCCGCACCGACTGGCTCAAAGCGCCCGTCTCCATTTACGAACTGCACATCGAATCCTGGATGCGCGGCCCGCAGGGACAGTTCCTCAGCTATCGCGAGCTGGCCGTGAACCTGGTCGAATATGTGAAGCGCATGGGCTACACGCACATCGAGCTGCTGCCCATCATGGAGCATCCCTTTTCCGGCTCCTGGGGCTATCAGGTCATCGGTTACTTCGCGCCTACCTCGCGTTTCGGCACGCCCGAAGACTTCATGTATCTAGTGGACCGCTGCCACCAGGAAGGCATCGGCGTGCTGGTCGATTGGGTGCCCGCGCACTTCCCCCGCGACGCGCACGGCTTGGTCTACTTCGATGGCACCGCGCTCTACGAACATGCCGACCCGCGCAAGGGCGAGCAGAAGGATTGGGGCACGCTCATCTTCAACTACGGCCGCAACGAGGTGCGCTCGTTCCTGATTTCCAACGCCATGTTCTGGCTGAAGAAGTACCACATCGACGGCCTGCGCGTGGATGCGGTCGCCTCCATGCTCTATCTCGATTACTCGCGCAAGGCCGGCGAATGGGTGCCCAACCAGTACGGCGGCAACGAAAACCTGGAAGCCATCGACTTTATCCGCCGCTTCAACGAACTGGCGCACACCGTGCCCGGCGCCATCACCATCGCCGAAGAATCCACCGCGTTTCCGGGCGTCTCGAAGCCGGTCTATCTCAATGGCTTGGGCTTCACCATGAAGTGGAACATGGGTTGGATGCACGACATGCTCAACTACTTCAGCCAGGACCCGGTTTATCGCAAGTATCATCACAACAACATCACTTTCAGCATGTTGTACGCTTTCACGGAGAACTTTGTGCTGCCCATTTCGCACGACGAAGTGGTCCATGGCAAGCGCTCGCTGCTCAACAAGATGCCCGGCGACGAGTGGCAAAAGTTCGCCAACGTGCGCGCCTTCCTGGCATATATGTACGCGCATCCCGGCAAGAAGCTGCTCTTCATGGGACAGGAGATCGGCCAGCGCGAGGAGTGGAACCACAACGTCGGCCGCCCCTGGGATGTGCTGACGTTCGATTACCACCGCAAGCTGCAATTCCTGGCGGAGGAGCTGAATCGCTTCTATCAGGCCAACCCGGCCCTCTATCAGGTGGACTTTCATTACGCGGGCTTCGAGTGGGTGGACTTTCGCGACGTGGAACACTCCGTCATCTCGTTCCTGCGCCGCGCGGAGGACCCGAATAATTTCCTGCTGTTCTGCTGTAACTTCACGCCCGTGGTCCACGAGCGCTACCTGATCGGCGTGCCTGAGGCAGGCGTCTATGAAGAGGTACTTAACACCGACTCCCACTTATTCGGCGGCAGTAACTTAGGTAACGCCGGATGGGTAGCGTCAAGGCCCGTGGCGCAACACAATCGCCCGCAAAGCATAAGTGTCACCCTGCCCCCGCTGGCAGTAATAGCCTTTAGGAAAAGGTAAGTGGGGCAGGCTCGTAGCCTGCGGCGGCCTCGTAGGCCGCCAACTTCTATGACCATGTTACTTATCTTCTTAACCTGCACAACTATGGCGATAGCCGCCAACCTATCCCCAGCCAACTGGCCCCCCGCCGCCAAAGCCCAAGCCGAAGCTCAGGAACAAACCGTCTTCCCCTCAAAAATCCGGCCCGTCGAAGGCCGCTCCGCCCTTATATCCGCCACACTCTCCCCCCTCGCCATCCGCGCCGGCATCGAATCCCTGAAGCAGGGAGGCACCGCGGCCGATGCCGCGTCAACCATTGCCTTAACCCAAATCGTCACCGCCCTGGGCTCCTACGTCTCCTACGCAGGAATCCTGCAGCTTGTCTACTACGACAGTCACACGCACAAGCTCTACTCCCTGGACGCCGGCTGGAACGCCTATCTGGGCGAAACGAAGCCGGCCACCATCCCCACAAACGAAGCAGCCCCCGGAGCGGAGGGTCGCAAAACTCTCGTCCCAGGATTCATGGCCGGCATCGAAGCCATGCACAAACGCTTCGGGCGATTGCCGTTCGCCAGCCTCTTCCAACCCGCCATCTGGTACGCCGAAAACGGTGTCACGGTCTCCAAACTCCTGGGCAATTACTTTCCCACCCGCGAGCAATATCTTGTCCGCACCCAGGAAGGCCGCGACTTTCTGCATCAGGCCGTCGCCGATCGCATACCCAAATCGGGCGACCGTTTCGTCCAGGCCGGTCTGGCCCACACGCTGCGTGCCGTCGCGCAACACGGCGCGGCTTACATGTACACCGGCGAGTGGGGCCGCGCTTTCGTCGAAGCCGTGCGCCGCGAAGGCGGCCAGGCATCCCTCGAAGACATGCGCCGCTACCGCCCAGTATGGGACGAGCCGCGCAGCACCACGTTCCTCGATCGCACCGTCTACGCGCCCTCCGGCGCCAACGAGGGCGGCCGGCAGATCCTCGAAGCCTTAAACCTGATCGAAGAAATGAAACTCGACCGCGCCCAGCCCTACTTCAAAGACTGGACCACCTTCCGCGATCTCTCCGCGCTGCTCCAATTCGTCGAGCTCGGCCCGTACAGCCGCGGCGTAGCCGCCGAGCTCCGTCGCCAGCATGGCCTCCAGGAAATCAATCCGCCCCGTCATAGCGCCGCCATCGTCGTCGCCGATCGATACGGCAATGTCGCCGCCCTGGTACACAGCATCAACACAGTGAATTGGGGCACCACGGGAATCGTCGTCGGCGGCATACCGGTTCCCGATCCCGCCGGCTTCCAACAATCGATCCTGGCCGCCATCCATCCGGGCGATCGCCTGCCGAACGACATGGCGCCCGTCATCGTGATGCAGGATGCCAAGCCGGTCATGGCCATCGCGTCGGTAGGCAGTTCGCTGCTCGCCGAGACCGTGCGCATCCTGCTCGGCACGTTCGGCAATCGCCTCGATCTGCAAACGGTCATGGAAGCGCCGCCGCTGCTCTACAACTACCACGCCCCCAAAGCCGGCGAAACCGCCCTGCATCGGACGCAGTTTCTCCCGGAAGGCGCCTACCCGCCGGATTTTCTCAAGAACCTCGCAGCCGCCGGAATCAAGACCGAGAGCAAATCGAGGCTCGACGTACTTATACTCAAGGGAACCGCGGTAGTCGGCGCGGTGAACGCGGAGACCGGCGCCTGGCGCGCCATCGAGACGCCGGCGCTCTTCGGCTTTGCGGACGCTTACTGACAAACAGACATGCCACAACGATACGACGCCATCATCATAGGCGGCGGCCACAACGGCCTGGTCACCGCCGCTTATCTCGCGCGCGCCGGCCGCAAGACCCTGGTCCTCGAGCGCCGCGAGTTAGTCGGCGGTTGCGCCGTCACCGAAGAGATCTGGCCGGGCTACCGCGTTTCCACCGCATCTTATCTGACAAGCCTTCTCCAGGAGCGCATCATCCGCGATCTCGACCTGCCGCGCTTCGGCTATCAAGTGGATGCCAAAGATCCCGCCTTCTTCTCTCCCTTCCCCGACGGCCGCTGCTTCTTCATGTGGCAGGATGGCCGCAAGACGCTGGAAGAAATCGCGAAATTTTCCAAACACGACGCGGAAGTCTATCCCGCCTTCGAGGCGCAGCTCGAGCGCCTCTCCCAGGTGGTCGAGTCTCTCCTGCTTACCACCCCGCCGCAATTCCCGCCGCGCGGAGTGGGCGACCTGATCGAACATCTCAAACTCGCCGGCCGTCTGCGCAAGCTGGCGCCCGCCGATATCGTCGCGCTGGTCAAGATCTTCACCCAAAGCGCCGCTGAGTTACTAGATGAGTGGTTCGAATCGCCGGAGCTGAAAGTCACTCTGGCCACCGACGGCGTGATCGGCGCCAACGGCGGCCCGCGCTCCCAAGGGACGGCCTATATCCTGATGCATCATGTGATGGGCAGCGTGGCCGGGCATCGCGGATTGTGGGGCTTCGTGCGCGGCGGCATGGGCGCGGTCTCCGAGGCCATCGCCAGTGCTGCGCGCAGCCACGGGGCGGTCGTTCGCACCAACGCGGCGGTCGAAAGAATCCTCGTCCGCGAAGGCCGCGCCCGCGGCGTGGTTTTGGCAGGCGGCGAGGAAATCGAAAGCACCGTGGTCGCCTCCAATCTCGATCCGCACGTCACCTTCCTGCGGCTGCTCGACGAGCCCGCCCTGCCGCCGGATTTCGTCACATCCATTCGCCGGTTTCGCACCGAAGGCACGTCCTGCAAAATCAACTTCGCCTTATCCGGCCTCCCGGAATTCAGCGCCATGCCCGGCGCGCCCGGCCCCCAGCATCGCGCCACCATGCACATCTGCCCAGACATAGATTACATCGAGCGCGCCTGGGACGACGCCAAGTATGGCCGCCCGTCCGATCGCCCCATGCTGGAGTTGACCATCCCGACCATGTACGATCCGTCGCTCGCGCCTCCCGGCAAGCACATCATGGGCATCTTTCTGCAGTACGCGCCCTACACCTTGCGCGATACCACCTGGGACGAAGCCCGCGAGCCGTTCTACAACCGCGTGGTGGAACTTATCGAGGAGTACGTGCCTAACATTCGCTCGATTATTATCGACAAGCAGGTGCTCACGCCGCTCGACCTGGAACGCCGCTTCGGCATCACCGGCGGCAACATTTTCCACGGCGAAATGGCCCTCGATCAAATGTTTGTCATGCGCCCCGTAGCCGGCTATGCGCGTTACCGCACGCCGATCCCCGGCCTCTATTTATGCGGCTCCGGAGCCCACCCCGGCGGCGGAGTGATGGGCGCGCCGGGTTACAACGCCGCCCGCGAAATGCTGAAAGACCGCGTCTGACTCCCGTGTGGGGCAGGCGTCTACGCCTGCGGCGGGTCTCCAGACCCGCCGGGAGGCGAGCTACGCTCGCCAGGAGCGGTTCTAGAGAACCCGCGCAGGACTGGAGTCCTGCCCCACTTGAGCGGCGAGCTAAGCTCGCCTAAGAGCGGGCCTGCGAGGCCCGCGCAGGCTGCGAGCCGGCTGCGAGCCTGCCCCACGAAGCGCGCTATCATTAACCAATCCGAGGAGTGTGACATGTCTGTAGCCGCCCGTGGCCTGATCGCTGTCTTGTTGTCTCTCTTCTTTCTGGAAGCCCAAGATCCTCCGCCCACCCCCGCCGAACCCCCAGCCGCCGCGGAGACCGGCGCAATAAGCCGGCTCTCGTCCGGCTCGTCGCAGCAGCCCCAAGCCTACGACAAAGTCGTCACCAAAGACGCTAAGTCGAAGACCGGCATCTTCAACGTCCATGAAGTCAAGGAAAAATACTACTACGAGATTCCCAAGACCGAGCTGAACAAAGAGTTTCTCTTCACCACGCAGATTGCCCGCACCACCCTGGGCGTGGGCTATGGCGGCCAGTTTGTATCCGAGCGGGTGGTCCGCTGGGAGCGCCATGCCAACAAAATCAACCTCCGCGAAGTGAATTACGAAGTCGTGGCCGATCCGAAAACGCCGATCTCGCTGGCCGTAAAGGCCGCCAATAACGACACCATCGTCATGAGTTTTCCGATCGCCGCCTTCGGCAAAGAGCCGGGCAAGGAATCCGCCAAAGACAAGGACAAAGACAAAGACAAAGACGCCGACGCGGAAAAAGAGGAGAGCAAAGACGAGCAGCCAGCCGAAAAGCCAGCCGACAAGCCGGCCAAAGACACCGCCTCGAAGCCGGCCGGCGCCAAAGACCCGGCCAAGAAGACCGCGCGGCCCGAACCTAAAGAATATAAGGAAACCGGCAACGAGCCTTCCATCATCGTCGATGTCACGCGCCTGTTTACCAGCGATGTCTTCGAACTGAGCGCCCGCCAGCGCCTCAACGCCAGTACCATGGACGCCAGCCGTTCGTATGTCGAACGCATCTCGCCGTACCCGGAAAATATCGAAGTGGAATCCACCCACACCTACACCCGTATGGCGACGCCCGCCGGCGCCGTGCGCACGGAGAATCCGCTAACCGCCGGAGGCATGCGGCCCGGCAGCGCCACTGTGGTGCTGCATCACAGTATGGTGAAATTGCCCGAGCATCCCATGACGCCGCGCCTGTTCGACGAGCGCGTAGGCTACTTCTCCGTGCGCCAGATCGATTACGGCCGCGACGAACAGCGCGCCCCCAAGCGCACCTACATCACCCGCTGGCGCCTGGAGAAAAAGGACCCCAGCGCCGCCCTTTCCGAGCCCGTGAAGCCTATCGTCTATTACATCGATGCAGCCACGCCTTCCAAGTGGGTGCCCTACATGAAGGCGGGTGTGGAAAGCTGGCAGAAGGCCTTCGAGGCGGCCGGCTTCAAAAATGCGATCGTCGCCAAACCCGCTCCCACCGCCGCGGAGGACCCCAACTTCAGCCCCGAGGATGTGCGCTACTCGGTGATCCGCTGGCTGCCTTCCACCATCGAAAATGCCGTGGGGCCGCACGTCTCCGATCCGCGCACCGGCGAGATCCTGAACGCGGACATCCAGTTCTATCACAACGTAATGAACCTGCAGCGCGATTGGTATTTCCTGCAAGTCGGCCCCCTCGATCCGCGCGCGCAGAAGCTGCCCCTCCCCGACGATCTCATGGGCCGCCTCATCCAATTCGTCTGCGCGCACGAAGTCGGCCATACCCTCGGCTTCCAGCACAATATGAAAGCCAGTTCCCTCTATCCGCAGGAGAAGGTGCGCGACAAAGAGTGGGTCAAGAAAATGGGCCACACGCCGTCCATCATGGATTACTCGCGCTTCAACTATGTGGCGCAACCCGAGGATGGTATCGATGTGGCCGATCTGGTGCCCACCGTGGGACCATACGATGTCTGGGCCACGCGATGGGGTTATGCGCCGATCGCGGCTGCCCAAACTGCCGATGACGAAAAGCCCACGCTCGACGAATGGGCGCGCGAACAGGATCGGACACCCTGGTTCCGCTTCTCTACGCCGGGCGCGGCCGGTTCCGATCCGGGCGAACTGACCGAAGCCGTAGGGGATGCCGATGCGCTGAAATCCACCGCGCTGGGGGTCAAGAACCTGCAGCGCGTGGCGCGCATGATGCTCACCGCTACCACCACCCAGAAGGGCGATCCCTACGAAGATTTGTCCGAGCTGTATGGTCGCATGCTCGGCCAATGGACCCTGGAGATGAATCATGTCGCCGCGCTGGTGGGCGGGCTCGAGTCCCAACAGAAAAACATCGGGCAGGAGGGCGTGATCTTCACTCCGGTGGCCGGCGCGCGCCAGGCAGCCGCGGTGGCGTTCCTCAACGACAACGCCTTCGCCACGCCCAAATGGGCCATCGATAAGGATATTTTGCGCCGCATCGAGCCTCTCGGCGCGATCAGCCGGGTAGGCAACGCGCAGCGCTCCGTGATGGCTAATCTGTTGAGCGGCGCGCGCTTCGCGCGGCTCATCGAGCAGGATGCGCTGGATGGCTCCGCGGCCTACAAGCCCGCCGATTTCCTGGCCGCCGTGCGGCACGGCGTCTGGCGCGAGATCGAAAGCCCGCCGGCGCCTATCGACGCCTACCGGCGGCAATTGCAGCGCAGCTATCTTGACTTGGCAAATACCAAGATCAACGGACCCGCTGCGACGCTCCCCGCCGGGTTGCCCGCCGGCTTCCCCGTGGCGATCTTCGCCTCAAGCGGAGACGAAAAGCCGTTCTACCGCGCCGAGCTGCGCGCCTTGAATACGTCGATTACAGCCACGCTGGCCCGCACCACGGATCGCACTACGCGGGTCCATTTGGAGGGCGCCCGCGACCAGATCGCCCGGATTCTCGATCCCAAGTTCAATCCCACGCAAGGGGCGGGTGGCGCGGAGATCCGCATTTTCGGAGAGCAGTGGGAAGATCGGCGGGCCGACCCCTGGCAGCCCACCGAGGATTGCTGGCCGGACTACGAAATCAAGCCGTAAACCCCGTGGGGCAGGCTCGCAGCCTGCGCGGGCCTGGCAGGCCCGCTGTTCGGCGAGCGAAGCCTAAACTTCGCCGCCATCCCGCCGATCTTAGGTGCAGAGCGATGAACGCGACCAAGAAAATCAGTGTAAGACTGCTGCTGGCCTTCGCTACGGTGCTGGCTTTGGTGCTGGGATTAAGCTATTCCTCCCTCACCGCTATCGGGGGGCTGGGCACCGCCTTGGATGCAGCCATCAACGGGACGGCGAAAAAGCTGCGGCTGGTTGGAGAACTACAGGCCGGTTTCCAGGAGATGCGCGCCGACGCGGGTAAGGTGGAGATCTCGCTGACCAACACCATCATCGGCCGGCTGGATACGCGCCAGGGCAGCGCCACGTCCACGTGCGGCACTTGCCACACCCAGGACAGCGTAGACACCCAGAGACAACAGTTCGAAGCCGTGGCTACCCGGCTGGGAGCGCTGGTGGCGCAGTTGCGCCCTTTGGTCGCCGGCGCCTCGGGGAAGCAAGCTGTGCAGACCATGGAAGCCGGAGTCGCGGCATGGCTGGCGCTTTACCAGGAGTACCTGAAACTCATGGCCGGACACGATTACACGGCGGCCCATGAGATCATGCTGGATAAGATCTATCCTCTGATTGAGACCATGGATAAGGCCGCCAATTTGCTTGCGGTCCAGCAGCAGGAACTCTTGGACGCGTCCGGCCGGGACTCTCAGGCGCGCGTATCCGGCAGCCGCGTGGTTGCGTACGTTCTTATCGCCCTATGCCTCCTGGCGGGGTGCGCAGTGCAGTGGATCGTGCGCGGGGTAAATCGAGTCTTGCGCCAATTCGCCGGTGATATGGCGGCCATGAGCGGCCAAGTGACCGATGCTGCTCGCCAGCTTGACGCCAGCAGCCAGTCTCTCGCCCAGGGCGCCAGCGAGCAAGCCGCCTCATTAGAGGAAACCTCGGCCTCCACGGAGCAGGTGCACTCGACGACACGCAGCAATGCCGGGCATTGCCAAACCGCGTCGCGGGCCACCGAGCAGGTCAACCAGCAGGTCGGCGAGGCGAACCAAAGTCTGGGACAGATGATCGAGTCCATGCGCGCCATCAACGTCTCCAGCGCCAAGATCTCACAGATCATCGAAGTGATCGATGAAATTGCGTTTCAAACCAATATCCTGGCGTTGAATGCCGCGGTGGAAGCCGCGCGCGCCGGCGAAGCGGGCATGGGTTTCGCGGTCGTGGCCGATGAGGTCCGCAACCTGGCGCAACGCTCCGCCCAAGCCGCCCAGGACACTGCCACATTGATTGAGGAATCGATTACGCGGTCACGCGAAGGCACCGCCAAGTTGGATCAGGTCGCCGAGGCCATCCGCGCCATCACGGAAAGCGCTGCCCAAGTGAAAGGATTGATCGGTCAAGTCAATACCGGCGGGCAGGAGCAGTCCAAAGGCATCGAGCAGATCGCACGCGCGCTGGTCCAAATCGACCAAGTGACCCAAACCACCGCTGCGAATGCCGAAGAGAACGCTGCCGCAGGCAAGCAACTGTGCGCCCAATCCGAAGCCCTGAGGAGCGTTGCGGAAAAGCTCTCGGCGCTGGTTTAAAGAAGTTTTCAGCCAGCATTCAGTTCCACCCCCGGCCGTTGTCCCGAGATCTGAAAGCTGAAAGCTGATAGCTTCTTCTTCCTACACGCTAAACGAGCTGCCGCAGCCGCACGTCGACTTCACTTGCGGATTGCTGAACTTGAACCCGGAGCCTTCCAGCGTCTCCACGTAGTCCACTTCAGCCCCGTCCAGGTACAGCAGGCTGGCCTGGTCCACGAAAACCTTCAGGCCCCCAAAACTGTAGGTCTTGTCCAGCATGTTGGGCTGATTCTCGAAAGCCATCGAATAGCTGAAGCCAGAGCATCCCCCGCCCACCACCGCGATGCGCAGCCCGGCCGGCTTGGGTTCCTGCGAATCCAAAATCTCCCGCACCTTGCCGACTGCCTTCTCCGTCAATTGCACCATAGAAGTCCTAACTCCTCGTTGAAAACTTGTCCCGCTACGCCTGCCATTATACCCGACCCGGATCGGAACCGCCAACTAAATGGATGTGCCACAGGCTCTTAAGTTGCGGGAATCTGCTATTTTTGGGGTGGGAACTTGAAACCGCGGATCAACGATCCGCGTCGGAATCGTTGTATGGGTACACTGAGCGGCGCATTGCCCCTCCCCGTCTTCGGTACCGGGATTGCGACGAAAACTCGAGTGGATTACCTCAACACCCAGGAAGGGGCATTGGTCCGCCGCGCGCAGTCGGGCGAAGAGGCGGCTTTCCGCGAAATCGTGGAGAAGTATCAATCCAAGGTATTCTCCATCATTCACGGCATCGTGCGCCAGCGCAACGACGTGGAAGATATTGCGCAGCAAGTGTTTGCCAAGGTTTACGTATCTATCCGGAATTTCGACTTCCGCAGCTCCCTGATTACCTGGATCTATAAGATCACGGTGAACGAATGCTTCGACTACTTGCGCAAGAAGAAAGTGCGGAAGCTGGTATACGAAAGCGATTTGAGCGAAGACGAAGTGCGCCGCGTGGAGAACGCCGATCCCGCCATTGATCGCCAGCCGGCGGCGGACGTGAATCTGGCGCGCCGGGATTATGTTCTGAAACTCCTCAGCCGGGTATCGGAAGAGGAACGTATGTTATTGATGATGAAGGAGGTTGAAGGACATTCGGTGGAGGAACTGGCGGCCATGACGGGGATGAACGAGAACACCATCAAGGTGAAATTGTTCCGGGCTCGCCAGAAACTAGTGAAGGCGGCGCAGCGTCTGGATAGATCTCCCGGCTTGGTCGCCGGGTAGACCACGTAGAACAGGCTTCAGCCGGTTTGGTTTGGTTTTGTTTCCCCTGAAGCGGGCAGGCATGAAAAGATCCGCGGGGGCAAGAATGAGAAGTTCGCTATTGTAAGGGAAGAAGGCTATGCACGCGGTAATCATCGACGATCTTGAGGAGTACTTGAGCGGCCAATTGCCGCCGCGCGCTCTCGACCGCTTCCAGGCCCACCTGGAAATTTGCAGCGAGTGCCGCCGGGATGTTGACGAAATCCGGGAGTGTTCCGGGCTGCTTCGTTCGTTGAAGCCTGCCGGCGCGATGGACCCTCCGCCCAGTTTCGTGGCGCAACTCATGCAAACGGTCGCGGAACAGCCCACGCCGTCGTTCTGGAGCGTCTTTGGGGATTTCGCATTTGGACGCCGTGTGGTGTTCGCCTCCTTGTTGACGCTGGCGGTGCTGGGCACCGTCCTGGTGTCGCGCGAGCAAGCTTACGCGCCTAATCCGACCACCCCAGAGGCCGTGATGGCCGACGCCGCAGGCTCTCCGAACGCGGATCAGATGCTGGCGACGCTGGCGAACTATGAGCCATAATCTGCTGGCAAGGCCCACGGCGATCCAATTCTGGGAGTCCCCCAAGTTCGCTGGCGCAGGCGTGTTGTTGTTGGTGTTCCTGTGCGGAGCGGTGGCCGGAGCCGTGGCCATGAACCTGGGCGCGCATAGCATCCTGCATCCGCATCCGTTTTGGG
Organism: Bryobacteraceae bacterium; assembly: GCA_050008575.1. Classification (GTDB taxonomy): domain Bacteria; phylum Acidobacteriota; class Terriglobia; order Bryobacterales; family Bryobacteraceae; genus Bog-159. Next base: position 14,573 of record JBEKMJ010000016.1, on the reverse strand, counting down.
ACAATAGCTCCAAGGCCGAATACCTGAAAAGCGTGACCAGACAGCTCGATCTGACGCCCGACCAAGCGGCCCAGATGTCCAGCATTTTGGACGATTTCGCGAAGTATTACCAGACCGTCCTGTCGGATGGCAAAGCCCGCATTTTCAATATCTTGAACGACGAACAGAAACGCAAGTTCGAGAAGATGCTGAAAGAACGTCCGCGCAATTGACCCGTCCCGCCCGACTTCCGCTCCTTGACAGCCGGTCGCTCCGCATCGCAAGATTCCTCTATGCACACTTTGCAGTCCTATCTGCGAGGCGCCACCCTCGCCGGCCTGGCGGCTTGCCTGATCTCGCCCGCGTGTACTCCCGCCGTGCCGCCCGAAGCCCGGCTCCACCGCATGGGCGAGCGCGTCACCGTAGGCTCGCTGGTTTACAACGTCTTCGAAGATCAGTGGAAAGCTCAACTGGGGCGGGACTCCGATAGCCGCGTGCCCAAAGACCGCTTCTTCCTGGTCCGCCTCAGTGTGGTGAACGGCGGCTCCACCGACCTCATGGTCCCCGCGCTGACCCTGGTGGACGATGCCGGCCAGACCTACACCGAGCTCCCCAACGGCGACCAGGTCCCCGAGTGGACCGGTTACCTGCGCCGCGTGAAGCCGGCCGAAACACTGCAAGGCAATGTGGTCTTCGACGTGCCGCCCAAGCACTATCGCTTGCGCGTAGCCGATGAGAACAGCCAGCAGACCCGCGATATCGATATCCCGCTCAACTTCGCCTCGGATGTTCCCGACATGCCCACTCAGCAGTAAAGGATATTAATAAGGGACAATAAGGTATGCTTACCGCGAGCAAGGTTGCAGGTTGTGGGTTATGGATAGCGGCCGCCGCTCTCTGGGGGGCCACCGTCCCCTTGGCCGTGGTGCGGCCTACTGTCTCCGATCGCGATGGCGGCGCCGCCGTGCCCGGCAGCTTCGTGCACGATCCGGGCGAAACCATGTTCTTCAGCTTCCAGGTGGACGGCTTTACCGCCTCTTCCGGCGACCGTGTCCACCTCACTTACAAGCTGGAGGCTTTCGATCCGCACGGTGTGCGCCTCATGGAACCGGTGGCGGCGGAAATCGAAGAAACTCTCGCCCCGGAGGACAAGAACTGGAAACCCACGGTCCGCCATGAAATCGAGATCCCGCCGCTGGCCGAATCGGGCACCTACAAAATCGCCATTTCCGTGGCCGATATCGTCGGCAAAACCACGGCTACGCAAGATGTCCCCTTCGAAGTCCGCGGGCGCCGCGTCGATCCGAGCGACACGCTGGTCATCCGCAATATCCGCTTCTACCACGGGGAGAACGATCGGGAAGCCCTGCCGAAGCCCGTTTACCGGCGCGGCGAGGCCGTCTGGGCACGCTTCGACATTATCGGCTATAAATTCGGCGACGGCAACGCCCTCGATGTCGGCTACGACGTGGCCGTACTGGCGCCTGGCGGCAAAGTCGTGTACTCCCAGCCGCAGGCGGGCGCCGATCACAGCCAGTCGTTCTATCCCAAACGCTACGTGCCCGCCGTCTTTAGCCTGGCCACCAAGTCCGACACGCGGCCCGGTGAGTATGCCGTGTCGATTACCGCACATGACGGCGTAGGCAACCAGACCTTCGAGGCCCGCCAGAGTTTTGCAATCGAATAATAGCGCCTGCCGTCGAATCTATATAATCATGCCAAACAGTCTTGTTCTGGGCGTTCGCCCGATCTCTATCGAAGATGTGGAAGATGTAGCCCGCAGCCAGGCGCGCGTGGAGTTTGCCGAGCCGGCGCGCGCCCGTATCCTGCACGGCCGCGTGAAACTGGAAGAACGCCTGGCCGCGGGCGACCGCATTTACGGCGTCAACACCGGCGTGGGCGGCAACATCAAATTCTCGCTGGACGCCGAGCAAACCGAACGCTTTCAGCACAACCTGATGAGCCACCTTTCCTGCGGCACCGGCGCGCCCTTGGCGCAAGACGTGGTGCGCGCGGCCATGCTGCTGAGGCTTGCGACGTTTTCGCGAGGCTCCTCCGGCGTGCGCTGGGAACTCGTCTCGGCCCTGGAGGAGTTACTGAATCGCGGCATCGTTCCGGTGGTTCCGCGTTATGGATCGGTGGGCGCCTCGGGCGATCTGATGCCTTCCGCGTATATCGCGCGCGCGCTGTTAGGTATGGGGCAGGTCGACTACCAGGGCCGCCGCATCTCCGCCGCGGAAGCCTTGCGTGCCGCCGGTCTCGACACGGTGCGGTTCGCGCCCAAGGAGGGCCTGGCGCTGATCAACGGCACGACCGGTATGACCGCTTTCGCCGCGCTGCTCTGGGTGGATGCGTGGCGCGTGCTGCGGGCTCTGCTGGGCGCGGTGGCGCTGGCGATTGAGGCGCTTGAGGCGCCATCGGAGCCCTATCGGCCTTGGGTGCACGAGAGCAAGGGCCACCCGGGCCAGATCGCCGTGGCGGCGCACGTCCTCGGCCTCCTCGAAGGCAGCGGATTCGTCACTGAATCTTACATTCAGAAATGCTACTCGCTGCGCTGCGTGCCGCAGGGTCTGGGCCCCGCCTGGGAAGCGCTGGATGCGGCGCGCGCCACCGTCGAACGGGAAATCAACTCGGCCAACGACAATCCGCTGATCGATCCGGAGACCGGCAATCTCTACCGCGCCGGCAACTTCTATGGCGGCCACATCTCCCGCCTGTTGGACACGTTCAAGCTGGATTTCGCGATTGAAGCCAACTGGGCCAATGCCCTGTTCGCCGTTCTGGTGGACGATAAGTTCAACGGCGGCCTGCCCGCCAACCTGGTACCCGACCCAGGCGTCAATTCCGGATTCAAAGGCATGCAGTTGAGCATCACCAGCCTCACCTGCGCGATTCGCCAGATGGCCGGCCCCAGTTCCATCCACTCCCTGCCGACGGAGCAATATAATCAGGATGTCGTGAGCCTCGGCATGCATTCCGCCGTCACCGCGGCCGAAGCCATTGAGTGTCTGCGCAACGCGGTCGCCATGGTGCTGCTGGCCGCGGCCCAGGCGGTGGACTTGCGCGGCGGTCCGGCGCGGCTGGGGCAGGGAGGCCGCCGCGTCTACGACGCCGTACGGCAAGTGGCGGCGTTCCTGGATCGCGACCGGCCCATGGAAGACGACATCGCCGCACTCTCGCATTTGATCCAGGCCGACCGTCTGGCGGGGTAACGGTGTGGGGCAACGCCAGGCGCTGCCCCGCCGCATACTTAGTTCCCAGTCGCGAACATAATGGCGTCGTTGATGGCGTAAACCGTGCCGTCCACGCCGATCACAGTGGGTGTGTAAGCTTCGCCGATGCCAGCCGTGAGGGCCACCGTCTGGCTTAGGGTATTGGTCGTAAGATCCCAGCGGTACAGATTGCCGTCCTCGCTATTCGCCAGGACGGACTTGCCGGGGATATCCACGGCGGCGGAGTTGATGCACCACTCCTTCACGCCCGGATAAGGAGGGTTGGGGGTGGGGCCCAGGATGGTGAGCACCTCGTTCATCACGGTCACACCGGTAATGGGGTCCGTCTCCGTGGCATTCGGATCCAGAACCGCAATTCTGTTCTCCCCGTTCCCGGTGCCGATGTCCGCATAGTTGTTGTACTTCGTCATCAACAGATAGCTGGATGTGCCGGTGTACGACGGAACCATCGACGCAGGGACCAGCGAAGCCGTCTCGTCCCACCCGAATGCGCCGGGAGTCTTGGTCTGCGAAAGGTCGGCGTTGAAGTGCAGCAGCCATCCGCGGTCGTTGTTTTCCGGAAACGGGTTCTCGAGCACTCCGTAATACACGTCTCCATCCCGCCCGGTGGTGGGGGACGCCGAGGAGTTCGTGGAAACCCAGGCGTCCAGCCCGGATTCGGGATCCATAAGGTAGACCCGCGCCACAGGCGCCAGCGTGGCGCTGTCCAGCGCCACCAGATAACCGGCGCTGCCGTTGCTCACGGCGATATAGAGTGTCGCGCCGTCCCAACTGAGGGCCGGGGCACAGTTATAGGAGACCTCCGTCATGGTCGGGTCCGAGGCCGCGGTGGCTACTGCGATCCAGGCCGCCTGCCCGTCGGCGCCGAGTCGCGCGATCCCGCTGGTCAAGCCGGCTAAGGGGCTGGCGCCATTCACCAGGAACCCGAAGTAGACATCGCCGCTCTCATCGGTAGTCAGCGGCGTGTTGATGAAAACGGTACTGTCGAAGCCGGTCGGATCGGCCTGGTAGTTCGACAACCCGTAGAAGGCGAGGCGGCCCTCGTCCGCGGTGACCGCGTCGGGGGAATCGCGATAAAAGACGGTGCCGCCCGCGGCTGGAAAGTAAAGCCGCTTCGCGGTGAGGGCGGGGCCGAATACCGGCGTCCAGCCATCCAACGGGGGCAGAATGTAGTCCGTCGCCAAACTCCACACCAGGCTTCCGTCGGCCGCGGTATGCGCCTCCACGCGAAAATCCCCGGTGGTCTCGGTCTTCAACGGGACGATGACTGTATTGGCGGCCGTAATCAAAGGCGTGCCGTAGTGAATCAGCAGTTCTTCGGCCCCGTCCGGCGAGACATGTGGGATATTGCCGGATTCGGGGGGGTAGAGGTCCACCGGTGTCTGCCAGAGTATGCCGGTCAATGCCTGGGACGCGATAGTGGACGCGGCCACGTGATGCGCACTCTTCGCAAAGTTGGTCCAATCGTTCTGACCGAAGGCCTTGGGCACGAAACCGAGTCCTAGGGCCAGTACGGCGACCGAAGCAATACGCATCATACATCGATGATACGGCAATTCGACTGTGGGGCAGGCTACGAGCCTAGGCTCGCAGCCTGCGCGGGCCTCGCAGGCCCGCTCTGCGGCGAGCGAAGCTCGCCTTACACAGGCTGAAGCCTGGCTGAAGCCTGGCTGAAGCCTGTGCTACCGGCGGGGCTGAAGCCCCGCGCCGGCTAAAGCCCGCCCTCCAACTCCAGATCCAGCAAATGCAGAAACTCCAGTCGCGGGGCTAAAGCCCCGCGTGGGATAAATCCCGCCCCCCAACGCTTTGGTTTCTGCCCTTGGTGAGGTCCCCCGCTCGACTGTCCCGCCGTGAACGCGGATTTCGCGAAAGCGGACAGGGCGGCGCCCACCTTGGGAATGGCCGCGGCTTTGCTGGCGGCGGTCACCATCGCGGCCAGCTACCTGCCGGCCTGGCGCGCTGCGCGGCTGCACCTCGCGCGCCAACCGGTTAACCAAGAGAGGTCTGGAAATCTTGCCGTCCGATGTGCGATGCTTAAGCGTTTGGTCGCAAGCTACGAAATCAAAGCCGCTGCCGCGGGGCTGGCGGTGTGCCTGATCGGCATCAGCGTGGCGGTCTATCGCGCCTCCACGAAATTGGTGGATAACGCCCGCTGGGTGGCGCACACCCACGACGTCCTCACACAGCTCGAAGCCACCGCCACAGGTGTCACCGAGGCCGAAACGGAGCTGCGCGGGTTCCTCCTGACGGACCAGGAATCCTACTTGGTTCCTTACTCCGCCGGCTTGACCGAAATCCGCGGCCGGCTGCAGGCGGTGCGGAAGCTTAGCGCCGATAACCCGCGCCAACAAGCCCGCATCGACAGACTGGAGCCCTTGGTTCTGCACCGCCTCGACCTGCTGGACGCGCTGCTCAAGATCGGTCACGACCAGGGCTTCGGCGCCGCCCGCCGCATCCTCACCTTCGACAAAGGCCCGCAATACATGGACGAAATCCGGCAGGGCATTCAGGAGATGGAGCATGAGGAACAGGAAATTCTGGCATCGCGCTTTGCCCAGCAGGAGTCCAGCAGCCGCCGCCTGCAATGGACCGTGGTTCTAAGCTGTGGCGCCGCCCTGTTTCTGCTGTGCGTCTCGCTGGCCGTCGTCTTGCAAGATCTATCGTCGGTGGAGGCGGCTTTCCGCAAGGCGAATTACCGCATCGCGCACGACGGGTTGACCGGTCTATCGAGCCGTCACAGCCTCATGGTCCAGCTTGACTATGCCATTGCGCATGCCGTGCGCAGCGGCCAGCCCCTATCGGTGTGCGTCTGCGATATCGACCGCTTCAAGTCCATCAACGACACGCACGGGCATGCGGCGGGCGACGAAATCCTGGCGTCATTCGGCAAGCTGGTGCGCGCCGGCATCCGCAAGGGCGACATCGCCGGGCGCATGGGCGGCGACGAATTCTGTGTGGTCCTGCCGAATACCGGCGGGGATAGCGCCGGACCGCTCATGGAGCGGTTGCGGGGACGTTGGGAAGGCATGGAATACCACTCGCCCGATGGCCGCGCATTCTCGGTAACCGCGAGCTTCGGCGTGGTCCAGTACAACGGAGAAAGATCCGCCAAGGCGCTGCTGCACACCGCCGACAAGGCGTTGTACTGCGCCAAAGGCGAAGGCCGCAACCGCATCCACTTAGTGGCCTGAAGTGGGGCCGCGCCATGCGCTGCCGCCGCTCATCTTCCGCGAAATGAACAACGCCATCTCCAGCGCCTGCTCGTAATTGAGCCTGGGATCCAGGCCGGATTTATAGGCCAGTTTCAGGTCGGCCTCGCGCACTCCGCGCGCACCGCCGATGCACTCCGTCACGTTCTCGCCGGTTACCTCGATGTGAATGCCGCCCAGGCGGTTTCCGCACGCCGCATGAATGTCGAACGCCTGGTCCATTTCGCTCAGGATCTCCTCGAAGTTGCGAGTCTTGATGCCATCCGCCGTTGTGCGCGTATTGCCGTGCATGGGATCGCAGCACCACAGCACCGTCCTGCCCGTCGCATGCGCGGCTTCGATCAGCGGCGGCAGAAACTTGCCGATGCAATCGGCGCCGAAGCGATGAATCAGCGTGAGGCGTCCCGGTTCGTCGTCCGGGTGCAGGATTTCGACGATCTCTTGCAGCGTGCCCGGCTGCATGCCCGGCCCGACCTTGACGCCGATCGGATTGCGGATGCCGCGGAAGAACTCCACGTGCGCGCCGCGCGGATCGGCCGTGCGCATGCCGATCCACGGGAAATGCGTGGACAGGTCGAACCAGCCTTCCTGGCGGGGCACGCGGCGGGTCTGCGCCTGCTCGTACAGCAGATGCAGACCCTCGTGACTGGTGAAGAAATCGATCCATTGCAACTCGCCCGGATGCACACCCATCAGGCTTTCCATGAACCTGATGGACTCGCCGATCTGGTGCGCGATGCGCCGGTATTCATCCGCCATAGGGGAATCCCTGACCCAGTCCAGGTTCCAATAATCCAGGCGGGCGGGGTCCACGAAACCGCGGCTTACCAGGGCGCGGATGAAGTTGAGCGTGAGCCCGGCGCGTTCGTATCCGCGCAGCATTAACTGCGGGTTCGGGGTGCGGGCGGACGCGGTGAACTCGGGGTCGTTGATCAGATCGCCGCGATAGCTCGGCAAGGTGACGCCGTGGCGCGTTTCGAATTCATCGGAGCGCGGCTTGGCATACTGGCCGGCGAAGCGGCCGACACGGATCACGCGCCGCTGGCCGCCCAGCGCCAGCACTAAACTCATCTGCAGCAGGATTTTGAGCTTGTTGGCGATGGTGCCGGAGTCGCAATGATCGTAGCGTTCGGCGCAGTCGCCGCCCTGCAGCAGGAAGCGCTGGCCGCGCGCGGCTTCGGCCAACTGGGCGCGCAGCGCGTGGATTTCCCAGGAGGTGACCAGGGGCGGCAGTTTGGAGATTTCGTCGACCACGCGCGCGACTTCGTCCGCGCGAGGGTATTGCGGCTGCTGTTCGGCGGGCTTGCTTGTCCAGGACGTGGGGGACCACTCGAGCATTCTGGCACCAGCTTAGCAACTCGCTGGGCCTGGTAACATAGGCTTCAGCCTGTGGAGGCGAGTGACGCTCGCCCTTTGCGTTTCCGGATGCAGGTGCACCAGGCTGGTGCACCATGTGGGGCAGACACCCAGGTCTGCGCGGGTCCTCCAGGACCCGCTCTTCCCCGCAACGAAATGAGCCTGATCCGATCGCAAAGAGGCCGGCGTGGACGCCGGCCGCAGGACTGCAGTCCTGCCGCACAATTAATGCGGATGCTCCGGACTGAGAAAAGTAAAGGCTATTGGGCAATCCTGCCTTGACGGCAGGCCGTAGAAAAAGAGCCGCCTGAAAGGCGGCTGCGGCCACGATTGGCCGCCCTCCGGTGCAACTGAACCACCTTTATTCTGGTGGCCGAGGCCGATCTGATCCCGGGCGATCTTCGGGAAGGACGCCATTGCCGAAGGTCCAAGATCTTCGCCGGTTACAGGATTGGGTGAACGCCGGACCATTCGATCCGCGTCGCGAACGGCGTCACGCCCTTTGTAAGGAGAGTCTTTGGAAACGCTCCGGAGCCGCAGATCGCGAATGAGCCAAAATCCGGAAGGGGGGATAGTCCGGGCAGCGACCCCGCCCAGCCGATTCGCCTTGTCGAAATGCTCTTGCTCCACCAGTTTCCGGATTTCCCGCGCGTGCACGGCGGCCCTCGGACACTACCTCAGATCGAAGCACGCCAGCGTCCGCTCATTCCGCACGTACAGTTTTCCATTGGCGAGGGCTGGATAGGACCGCACCGTGGCGGGCAAAAGTTGGGCGCGTGAAATCGGCCGGAACTCCTTTGGCGTCGCCAGCGCCACGATCAGTTCGCCGTCTTCCCGCATTAACAAAAGCTTGTCACCGGCCAGAGTGACCGTGCCCGCACCGAAGTGCTCGAAGTTCCACTGCACCTTTCCGGTTTTCAGCTCGATCGCCCGCAAGCTCTGGCCGAATTCCTGGCGGCCGTGATAGCCGTAGACGTAACCATCATGGTACACGCTGCTTGCATAATGGTTCGAGAGCGCCTCATCGGAATCCCAAAGCTGCTTCACCGACGCGCCATCGATTTGTAACAATGTTGCGCCGGTACCATAACTGGCGGAAAGAAACACCAAGTCGCCGACCACCAGAGGCGCCGCCGCGTTCACCGAAGCGTGGCTGCGCGAGCGCCGCGGGAACTGGAACCGGACTTTCCCGGTTGCAGGATCGACGTCCACCAGACCGGCCCGCGTCCAAAACAACGCGTGGCGCGCTCCGCCGATGGTGGCCACCACGGGCGCAGAGTAGCCGGCCTCGTCGTTGGTGGCCGTCCAGAGTACTTTGCCGGTGGCCGCATCGAACGCCCCAATACCTGCGCCATTTGGGCCGCCGATATTCATGAGCACGCGGCCGTCATCCACCAGCGGCGAACAGGCGGCTCCGAAGAAGCCTTTCGGCGCATCGAATTTCTGCCGCGTATCCACGCTCCAGAGGCGCTTGCCGGTGGAGAAATCCAGAGCTTGCAAAACGCCCTCCGCCCCGAACGTGTAAATTCTTTCGCCCGCGACGGCCGGCGCTGCGCGCGGCCCCTCATCGAAGCCAAAATCGTCGCGATAATCGGTCGTGTACCCGGCCGACCAGATGCGCTTTCCTGTGTCCGCCTCCAGCGACTCCACGATCGCCTGCTTTTCGCGCCGATGGAATAGAATGACCCGCCCGCGCGCCACGACAGGGGCGCTAAAACCCTGGCCCACGTCCACCTTCCACAGCACTTCGATCCCTGGTTTCGGCCACGCTGGCGGCAACTGGCCGGCATAAACGCCGTTTCGTCCCGGTCCCAGGAATTGGGGCCAATCCTGACCGTGGGCGGCTTGGTACGCCAGGAGGAGAAGTATCAAGATTGCTCTAACTCGATGCGCGCCTGGACCAACAGGACGGAACTTCCCTCCGACCGTCGTTTCGACCACGCGACGAGCAATCGGAGTGAAGCCATGTTGGAGCACGATAAACGAATCATGGCACAAGTGACCGGCCGCATGCACGCAGGTAGTGTGAACAGCCGGCGCCCGATTGTGATCAACTCGCCGAAAGGCGCTGCGACTTCATCCCTTTCTGGGGGGCTCTGGTCTTCCGTGCTGTACGCGATGCGGCGCGTCGATTGCCGTCGCTGCCAAGCTGTTCGTCGAGGAAGTCCCCTGGGGCAACGCCAAGCCGCTGCCGCCGCTGGACCGCATCCTGGGCTCGCACCCGCTGCTGCATGCCGCCGAAGAGCGCCTGTCGCGTCGCGCCCTGGCGTCGGCGGCGGAAGCCGAGGGCCTGCCCGTGCCGCACGCCGCCCCAGAGAGCGCGGTAGGCGAGGCCATCGCCGCCGCGGTGTCGCGCATCGGCTGGGCTGCTGGCCCATAAGCGCCAAGCTAAACCAGGACGAGCGTTTCTTGCGCTGGTCCCAGTTTCGGGCAGGTCGCACGCACTTGTCCCCACAGCCGGACGCCTTCGGCGCTGACAGACGGAACGTTCCCGCGCTTCCGCACCTTCAGTCCTGAGAAACGCGCTTGAGGCCGCCTCATCCATATGCTCATTCTTTGAAATCCCAGGTCAGTGCATAGCCTGCGGAGCCGGTGTCCCATCGGACCATTTGCCGACCCAGACGAGGAAAATAGTCACCCGTTCTTCAGGGTCGTCCGCCGCCAAAACTGGCGAGCCCGGCAGATTGGCTCCCCAGCTTTTCGCCGCGTTGCCCGCCACAAAAAACATCAGATGGGGATGCCAGCTCATGTCGCGGTCGCTTAAGTACTGCTGTTTCGACATCATGTAGCACATCGCTCCAGGCTCCAGCGCGGGCAGTTCCTTCTTGTCCAGTGCAGAGGCGGTCGCCTGAACGATCTCCGTCTTCGATTTTCCTGCCAGCACCAGTTTGGTTTTCATCAAGAAGATGGGCACAAGGGTCCTTGCCGCTGGCGGATTGTAGCAAATGGGGGCGCGCACTTTGGGGTTCCAGAAATCCGGATCGCCGGTGGCGGCGCCCCATGATCGCTCCACGATACAGAGAAAGCCATTCCTGCCCTTCACTGCGGTTGCGTATCCCGCCCGTCCCAGCACCATCACTTCGGCGGCGTCCGAAATGGATGCTGGAGCGGCACTGCGAGCCAGCGCGATTTCGAAATTCTCGTCCGGCGCCAAATACCGATCGAGCCGAGCCATGACTGGATAGGGAGCTTTCTCCGCCTGCGCTCGTACCAGGCAGGTTGCGCCGATAATATGCACGAGGAATACTAAAGGAAGGAAACTGAGCGTCTTCTTCTGCATTGAACTCTCCCGTAGCGCACTTTCCACTTCAGGTTTGGGAACACATCCGGCATCGAGATCGCGAGACGGTTTTGTTGCCTAGATTAGAGCACGGAAAGGTCGAAGCGGTCAATACGCTCCCCGACGATTCGATCGGTGCCGATCGGTCGATTCCGCGCTCGGTCCTCGCGGCCGGACACAAGGGCGTCGGACCACGACCCCTGCACTCCCGCTGGGGTTCGATGAGGGGGAAGTGTGCAGAGCGATCCTGGAAGCGAACGCCCTGATCGCCGCTTCCGTACAGGAATGCTGTACAATACCAATTGGGTGCCTCATGCCGAGTGAAACCACGTACACCAGCCTCCGTCAAAATCTGGCCAGCGTTCTCGATCAAGTGGTGGACCAGCAGGAAACCGTGATCGTTCGGCGGCGGGGAGCGCGCGACGTCGCCCTTCTTCCGGCCACCGAACTCGCCGGTCTCATGGAAACTGCACACCTGTTACGGTCGCCGCGCAATGCACGCCGTCTCCAATCGGCATTACGACGAGCGGAGCAACGGCGGACTAAGCCTGGGACCGCCGCGGGACTCCGTCGAGAGATGCTAGGTGAAGCGAGATCCTAAGCGAGTCGCTGTCTTTCAACCTGAGTTCCGGGAGGACCTCCGTTTTTGGGTCAAAACGGAACGCAGCACTGCAATTAGAGTGCTGGATCTCGTCGAGGCGGTGATGCGGGATCCATTCCAGGGGCTCGGAAAGCCTGAGCCTCTTCGATATGTGCTGGCAGGCTGCTGGTCGCGTCGTGTTAGCCAGGAACACCGGTTGGTGTACCGTGTCACGGACGAAGCCATTGATTTCCTCCAGGCTCGATACCACTACTGAAGCAGAATCGCCCTGGTGCGGCCCTCTCCGCGCGTACCGGACCTGCGGAAGGAATTCAATTCACTCGAATGTTCGGTTACCCGGAACTGGCCCTCTTCGTTCTTCACGCCGCCGCGATTTTCTTCGCCAAAGCCCCGGAGCTGCGGCAACAGGCCTACGGAATCGACCCGTTGTGGCGGCACGGGAACGGACCGATGCTGGTGGCCAGCATCGTGATGATGGGCCGCCGTGATTCGCGGAGCGGCGGCCTGCATGGTAGCGAGCCGGCTGCGGGGCATCTCGCGGTCCTCGGGCTGCCGGGCGCGATCCTCGCGGAGCTGTGCCTGGCCAACTTCCACAAGATTCCCTTCACTTGCTCCTATCTGCCGGGAAGGTCCTACGCCCACATGGCGTTTTTGAGTTTTGTGGGGGTTATGGTTGTGGTCGGCAAGGGCGCCGAGGTCGAATAGCGAGCTCTCGGTAACCCCGCGGGTTTGGCCACGATGCTGGCAATCCTTGGCATCGCCGCGCTCTGCGCCAGATGGCGAACGGCGGCGAGCGCGAAGTCGCCGGAGGGATCGCTCCAGTTTGAGGAAGCACCCGTTCCAGCGATTCTGTCGCTGGGTCTGCATCGCGACGGAGCAACGCCCTATCCAGTGGTTGGAAAGGGACTGCCCATCCCGTGATCGGGTGGGACGCGAGCAAGCCACCGGTCACAAATTCACCTGTGAAACGCGCCCGAAGAAGCACCTAGGCTCTACGCTAGCGTGTACGGGATCTCTTTTCGGTTCTGCAACTGTCCAACAACAATTGCGGGGTGTACACCCACTGAGGCCGCAAATCGCAGCGGGGCAGTTCGGGAACGGCCGCGGACATGACAGCGAATACCCTGAGCCGACGAACCAAATCGAGCGGCGGCGCCTGACGGGTCCGCCCAGCGTAGCGCTATCCGCGTCTTTTTTCGTTTCCGTGGGCGGCAGGCGCCTTGGCCATCGCATTTGTTTAGCGGATCCTCTCGTGACCCGCTTTCTCGCGAGGCCGGCTGCCCGTGCCAGGTTGCATGGTTAATTGATCGTTAGGTTAGTCGTCCCCCATCGCAGCGATGCGCATATGTCCGGTGCTAAGGCCTACCCCGGAAAATCAATCTCCACCTCCAACCCCGGCCCTGCATTCCGCGCGCGAATGGTCCCCTTATGCAACTCCACCGCCCGCCGCGCAATCGACAGCCCCAGTCCCGCGCCGCCGCTGGCCCGGTCGCGATCCGTCTCCACGCGATAGAACGCATCGAAAATGCGCGGCAGCGCTTCCTCCGGCACGCCTGTCCCGTAGTCGCGAATGCGCACCGTGGCGCGGCCGTTGGCGGCTTCCAGACTGGCTTCCACCGCGGTGCCTTCCGGCGCGTGGCGGATGGCGTTGCGAATCACGTTCTCGATGGCTCGCCGCAATAATTCGGGATCGCCCTGCACCGTCGCCGGCGGCGCGCGCTCCAGGCGCACCTCGCTTCCGCGCGATTCCGCCTCCAGGGCCGAGTCGGCCACCAGTTGCTCCAGCAATCCCTCGAGGCGCACCGGCTCGCGGCGCAGCGAATCCGGGTCGCCCTCGGCGCGCGTGACCTGCAGCAGGCCGCCCACCAGCGAATTGAGCCGCTCGGCTTCCTTGTCGATGCGGTCCAGGTGCCGCTCTTGGTTCTGCCCGGAGCGCGCCAGTTCCACGGCCACCCGCAAGCGCGCCAGCGGCGAGCGCAGCTCGTGCGAGATATCCAGCAGCAGGCGGCGCTCGGCAGCCACCAGCGTCTGGATGCGGTCCGCCATGCGGTCAAACGTGCGTCCTAACTCGCCCAACTCGTCGTGGCGGCGGGTGGCGGAGCGCGCCGTAAGATCGCCGCGGCCGAAGCGCTCCACGGCGCGCTGCAGTTTGCGCACGGGGTAAGTCAGATAATACGCCAGCAGGTAGCACAGGAAAACGCCGCCCGCCATCATCCACCAATGCTGCGGCAGCAGGAACCAGGAGGCCAGCCGCCGGTGCGGGATCTCGAAAATGAACCAATATTTGCCGTCGGCCGAGTGGCGCGCGACCGACGCGCCGCGCAAGCCCAGGGCGGGAAAGAACGACTCTTCGCGGGACTTGTCGAGCAGGCTGGATTCATCGGCGCCGGTGAGTAAGTCGTGCCCGGACGCACCGGTCAGGATGCCCTCGCCCGCGAACACGGCGCGGAAGCGGCGCATGAACCGTTCGAGGCCAGGCTGTCCGCCGGCCTCGTAAGCGGCGCGCGCCTCCTCAAGCTGGAACGCCACCAGCCGCGAGACCAGATAGGGACGCGGTCCCGAGAGCCCCGAGATGAAAGCCGTTCCGATGGTGTTGATCACCAGCGTGGCCCAGAACCACAGCAGGATTTTGACGAATAGCGAATTCATTCGGGCGCCTCGTCTGCGATTGGAGGGCGAGCTGCGCTCGCCGCCGGAGATTGGCCTTTTGGTGGGGCAGGCTCGCAGCCTGCGGCGGCCTCGTAGGCCGCCTGCCGCGAAGCTCTGGCTGGCTTTCTTGCAGGGCTTGGTGGCATAGGCTTTAGCCTGTGGAGGCGAGCAAAGCTCGCCGGTTTGCGAGCTTCGCTCGCCGAAGAGCGGGCCTGCGAGGCCCGCGCAGGCTGCGAGCCTGCCCCACAACGGCGGATCATTCCGGC
>JBEKMJ010000159.1:0-13719 GCA_050008575.1 Bryobacteraceae bacterium | reverse complement strand
GTGTTTTCCTTTCACCAGCGGAGCGCCCTGGTAGGTAACGTGGCGAAGCACTCCGGGCGAATGGCACACCAATGCGATTGGCTTGCCGGAATTGTAGAAGGCCTCCAGAAGAGCGATCGACGCAGGGCTCTCCGCAAGATCCCACATCGGGCCGTGCCCACCGGGATAGAAAACGGTGTCGAAGTCTTCCGCCTTCATGTCCGCAAGTTTGACCGTGTTGGCGAGAGCCTTTTGCGCCGCCGCGTCCTTCTTGAACCGCGCCATCGCCGGCGTTTGATTTTCAGGCAGATCGCTTTTCGGATCGAGCGGAGGCTGCCCGCCTTTCGGAGAGGCGAGCGTCAGCTCAACGCCGGCGTCCCTGAATACGAAATAGGGGGCCGCGAATTCCTCAAGCCAGAAACCAGTCGGGAGGCCCGTGTTTCCCAGTTGGTTGTGCGATGTCAGGACCATCAGTATTTTCATATTTGTTCCAGTAGCGTCGAGCAAGAGCCGGGTCGTGAGCGAAAAAAGTTCAGGATAGCAGGCGTTTCCTGCCGGTGAAAGGTTACGAGAGGCTGGTTCCAATCCCAGGGCGCCGATGCGGGACCGTCTGGCCCGCTGTTTCCCGGCGCGAGGAGCATGAAAAGTTGGTGCGGGCGGAGGGACTTGAACCCTCACGGACCTTGCGGTCCAACGGATTTTCTTGCCACTACGGCTTTCGCCGCCCCCGCTTGATTGCAGCAAGGTTTGGGGTCTGGACTATCCCTTCGCCATGCCCCAAATCAGTTTTGGGATTAGGCGCTGCCCGTCTAGTCTCTACACCTTCCCAAACCGGAACGCCGATTGCTCCGGCAGGGCTTGGCTCGGGATCGCCATATCACAGGGTTCCCCGACTTTGAGCAGTTCTACCATCGCCGGTTTCCCGGCGGGCACTCAAGTTTTCGCTTAAGTCCGGTGCGTCTGCCGATTCCGCCACGCCCGCACGGATTCAAAGATAGCACGAAACAACGACTGACCCAATCGGACTTTTTAGTCTGCTGTCTATACCAGTTTCACCATCCCGCGGCAAGCGCCATTCTACCGCAGCCGTTTCCGTGTTTGCCACCACCGGCATTGATTTCAGGCTGTTATGTCTGTTTTATACTCGATGTGATATGAAGAGTCCAATACTCCTTCCACCAAGCATCAGACTGATCCTGGTTTTCTCGATCGTTGGGCAAGCGAATGCTCAAACAACATGCAGTGGTATGTGCCAATGTTCGCTAGCGGCTTACGCCGAAGCCAGGGCAGAACGGACCGGTCCAGACAACAACATTATCGTCTTGGCGAACAGTATTCTGAAAGATTCGCACGTTGCAGAAATATTTCCTCCCAAAATCGGTTCTTCCACCGTCGAGTACTTGGCAGCTAAAGTCATCAAGGAACGGTGCCGGAGGACCGGCAAACCGATTCCAATTGTAGAGCTATTGCCGATTCGGGAAGATCAGGGCTTTCTCGTCGTGCGCTGCGCAGAGTTCGGGGCATATACCCGGCACGGCAAGTTGATTCTTGGTGTCTACGGCGGATACGAGGTTTACTGGCGCTTTGATTGCTCAAGAAACGAATACATAAAGGCGAAGGAGGACTGGTATCTAGGGCTTGTCCAGTAGGCGTTCCCCGGCCTGAGCTTCATTATCGCGCGAACTCGCCCGTGGCGCGAATGTCCCGCGAGGATGCGCCCACCAGCACCGTGAACCGGCCCGGTTGGGCCACCCAATCGTGCGCCGCGGCATCGTAGTACGACAGGGCCGCTTTATCGAGCGTGAACGATACCGTCTTCGTCTCGCCCGGTTGCAGCATGACGCGGCTGAAGCCTTTCAACTCTTTCACCGGACGGTCCACGCGCGAGGGCGGCGGCTGCAAGTATAACTGCACCACCTCCGCGCCGGCGCGCGTCCCGCTGTTCCGCACGCTCACGCTGACGCTCGGGAACGCGATCTTGAGCCCGCTGTATTCGAACGTGGTATACGACAGCCCATAGCCGAATGGAAAAAGCGGTTCGACATTATGCCTGTCGAATCCGCGATAGCCGACGTAGATGCCCTCCGCATATTCCACGTGGAGGTTCTCGCCCGGATAGTGACCATACGCCGGCGAATCCTGCAAGGCTTTCGGAAATGTCACGGGCAGCTTGCCCGACGGGTTGACCGCGCCGAACAGCACGTCGCCGATGGCGTGCCCGGCCTCCTGCCCGCCATACCAGGCGAAGACCACGGCGGATACACGGCCGATCCATTTGGTCATGGTTACCGGCGCGCCCGCGATGACCACCACGATGGTGTTCTTGTTGGCGGCGGCGATCGCTTCGATCAGCTCGTCCTGCCCCGCTGGAAGGTCCATGGACTTGCGGTCGAATCCTTCGCCTTCGAGCTTGGGCGCGTTGCCCACCACTACCACCGCTACGTCGGAATGGCTGGCCACGGCGACGGCTTCCGCGCGCAGTTCCGGCGCGGGCTTAGCGGCATCTTCTCCTTCCATCGCGACGCCCAACGCGTACACGATATCGGCGTGCGCGCCCGCGGCTTCCTTGATGCCATCGAGCGCGGCGATCGCATATTTCGGCCGCACCAGCGAACTGCCACCGCCGCCGGTGCGCGCCACCGCCGCGTTCGGACCGATCACCGCGATCTTGGGCGTGCGTGCGGCGCTCAAGGGAAGCACGCCGGTATTCTTCAGCAGCACGATGCTCTCGTTAGCCGCCGTGCGTGCTACCTGCCTCTGCTCCGCGGTGTCTATGTCGCCGCCGCCCGCGTGCGGGTGGTCGAACAACCCGGCAGTAAACATCACGCGCAGGATGCGGCGCACGCTCTCGTCCACGGCTTCCTGCCGCACGCGTCCCGCCGACACCGCGGCCAGAATTTTGTCCGCGGTGAGCCAGCCCGCGCCGTTCCCATCGCGCTGGGTTTCGGGCTTATTGGACCAGATCCGCATGGGCTCGCCGCCGGGCATCTCCAGATCCATGCCCGCAGTGACGGTTCCCTCGGTGCTGTAGGTGCTGCCCCAGTCGGAGACGACGAATCCGCGAAAGCCCCAACGCTTGCGGAGCGTTTCGGTGAGCAGGTAGGGATTCTCGGCGCAATACTGTCCGTTCACCTTGTTATAGGCCGACATCACCACCCACACGCCGGCTTCCTCGACGGCCGCTTTGAACGCCGGGAAATAGATTTCGTGGAGCGTGCGCTCATCGATGGTTTCGTCGATGCGATGGCGCTCGAACTCCTCGTTGTTGGCGGCGAAATGCTTGACCGACGGGATCACGCCTTCGGCTTGCACGGCCTTGATGTAGGCGACCCCCATGCGCGCGGCCAGGTATGGGTCCTCGCCGTAACCCTCGAAGTTGCGGCCCCACAGCGGCACGCGGTTGATGTTGACGGTGGGTCCGAGGATCATGTCGCGCCCCAGCGCCTTCACCTCTTGCGCGATGGCGCGGGCCCCGCGCGCCACCAGTTCCAGGTCCCAACTGGCGGCCATGGCGATGCCGGCTGGAAACGCCGTCGAAGTCACAGGCACGGTGGCCGCGGCGTTGGTGACAGCGGACGAGCCGCGCCAGTTCCGCACGCCCAAGGGACCGTCGGCCATTTTGATGGCGGGGATACCCAGCCGCGCGTTGGGCTGGCTTTCCATCCAACCGGAGCCGCTCAGCATCGCCGCTTTTTCCTGGGGAGTCATTTGGGCCAACAAGTCTTTGACGCGTTGCTCGATGTCCAGGGGCTGGGCGCCGATGACGGCCGCGAAGCAGAGCAAGGTCAAGAGCGAAAAGGCCAGTTTTGGGAGCACGAGTCGATCTTAGCAAGTGGCAGTTCGGTTGCACCGTGGGGCGGCCAATCTTGGCCGCAGCCGCCTTTCAGGCGGCTCCAAGGCGAGCGCCTCCACAGGCTAAAGCCTATGCCACCAAGCCAGGCAGAGCTTCGAGGCAGGCGGCCTACGAGGCCGCCGCAGGCTGCGAGCCTGCCCCACCAAATGGCCATACACCAGGTCACTGTAGCGCTTCCCGCAGGCGTTCGGGCACTGGCGCGGGCGCGAGCTTGCCCTGTTGCCGCCGCATGCAGGCGATGCGCTGCTCGCCGCGCGCGACCAGTTGTTCGCCGCGCCAATACTCGAATTGCAGAGTCATGCGGCTCTGCGTGAGCGCCGCCAGCGTCATGCGCACCAGGATTTCGTCGAACGCCACGATCTCCTCCAGGTATTCGCAGGAGCAGAAGAGCGTGACCAGCGCCAGATCCGACTGCAATTCCCGCAGCAGCTCGGGCACGTGTTCGCGCAGGAACATTTCGCGGCAACGCCCCTGCCAGCGCAGGTGATTCACGTAGTAGACGTTGCCCACCAGGTTGGTATCTTCGAAGCCGACCACGTGCCGGTACTCGTAGGAGCGCATTACTCTATCATCACCGCGAAGGCCAGCGGGCTTTCCAGGTTTCGCAAGGCGGCGCAATAGGTCAGGATCTTCGATTGGCCCGCGCCCAACTCGATCCAGCCATCCGGACGCGCGCCGGCGAAGACCAACGGCCCGCCGGGCAGTGCGCCCGATTTCTTCAAGCATTCCATGGCGCACCAGACGCGGGTAGCGGCCACGCCGGCATCGTCTCCGCTTTCACGCGCGATGAGTTCGGCAAGGGCGAATCGCTCCGGCCCCAACAGGTCGCGCCACACGGCGGGCGTGCGTGCCGAGACGGCTTCCAGATCGCAACCCGCCGCGCCCGCCACCGCGCCCACTACATCGCCCGCGTATGACGCCGAGACGCGATGCCCGTTGACTTCCGGTTTGCCGTCCGGCCGCTTGCCCAGGGCCGCGCGGAAGCCTAGGGCCTGTTCGATAGCGTGCCGCGACGAGCCGTTCCGTCCCACCGCAATGCAGATTTCCGAGCCGGGCGCCATTTCGCGAACCTTGCGTTCCAGATAAGGACCCAGCAGGGGCGTCACCCACGGAAGCTGGCGGGGGGCGGCGGCGACAACCTGCAATTGGAGGCCTTCCCATCGTTCGACCGGCGCGCCTTCAGCATCGGTCACGTCCAGATCGTAGACCAGCAGGGCGCCGTTGGAGGTGCGCTCGCGGGCGTGCACATAGCGCGGGCCGGATTGGTGAGTCACGACGGTCGTGATTCTTTCGACTCCGATGGGCAATACCGTGGCGTGCGGGATGCAGGCTTGCACCGCATGAATGCAGGCATCCCGCGCGCCAGGATCGCCGAGCGCGAGCGTAGCGGGGAGATAGCGGGCGAACCAATCGCCGGGATCGCCGGCTGCGATCTCGGCGATACATTCGGTGGCGCGCAGGCGGTGATAGGCGCGCAGCCGGCGGAAGCGTCCGGACTGGAACAAGAGAGAGCCGTAGAGGTCGCGGGCGGGGTCGAGGGGCAGGGGCGAGGTGCGGGGCTGAAGCCCCGCGCGGGATAAATCCCGCCCCCCAGGTTCGAAGCGGCAGACGGCGCGGAAATGATCGACTTGAAACGCAGTCTGGCTTGACCGCAACACGACTTCTACGACGCCCGGCGAGCGCACCAACGCGGCGACGCGCACCGTGACCGCGGCGCCTTCGGGTACATGTATCGGCCGCGAGAAGCGCACATCCTCGAAGACCGGAGGCTGGGTTGCACCGCAGAGCGCTCCGGCGACTTGCGCCATCGCCTCCAGGCCCATGACGGCCGGCAGCAGCGGCGCGCCTTGGAAGACGTGGTCACTCAGGTAGGGGTCGGAATGCGTGGAGAGTTCCGAGTCTGCGATCAGTTCCACGCCGGGATAGTAGACACGCGGGCGTTCCAGGAAACGCACGAACGGCAATTCCGGATGTTCGCACCGGAGGGTCGGAGGATCGCCGTAGCGGCCTGTCCCCACAATCTGGGAGGCGCGGGATTCCTGTGCGACTAGAGATTTGAAGATGCGCACGCCTTGTTCGGGAGTGATGGGCGTGATGCCGCGCCGCTCCAACTCCGTGACGCGGCCCAGCCGCTGGCCCATGCCGAGGCCGGACCACACCGACCAATCGATGGTCAGGCAGCGGCAATGCGGGTGGTCCGCGCGCCAGACATCGACCGCACGCGCCAGCCATTCGTTGGCGACGGCGTAGTGCGCTTCGCCCTCCAGGCCGGTGCGGGCGATGATGGAGCCGAATGCGATCAACAGGCGCAGCCGCGCGGGATCGGCGGCGTTTAGCAGGTTGCGGAGGCCTTGCAGTTTGGGCGCGAGCGTGGCTTGGAAGGTGGGTTCATCGAGGCCCGCCAGCAGGCATGGCGTGTTGATTCCGGCGCCGTGCAGGATGGCGGTCACCGGGCCGAGCGATGCTTCAATTTCGCGGAAAGCCGCTGAAACAGCCGCGGCATCGGTAACGTCGGCGGCGACATAGCGGACCTGCGCGCCGGCGGACCGCAAGCGATCGAGATCGACCTCTGGCGTTCGCCCGAGCAGCGCAAGCTTCGCGCCGGTCTCGCGCGCCAGTGCCAGGGCGCATTCGGCGGCGATGCCTTGGACGCCACCGGTCACCAGCAGTACATCCGACGGTGTCAATTTGCCGGCGGCTTCGCCGGACGGTTCCAGAAGGCGCAGCACGGGTTCGTAGCGGCGGCCGGCGGCGTCGTAGTGCGCCTCGGTGTAGCCTGTGGCGGCGTGCGCTTCGGCGGCGATTTGTTGGGGTGTGCCGTCCACGACGCAGGTGGTGAGACCTGTCTCCAGGTGCAGGGTGCGGGCAAACGATGCCGCGCCTCCGCTTGACTGCACCAGGCCTCCGCCTGACTGCACCAGGCCTCCGCCTGACTGCACCAGGCCTCCGCCTGACTGCACCAGGCCTCCGCCTGACTGCACCAGGCCTCCGCCTGACTGCACCAGGCCTCCGCCTGACTGCACCAGCAGGAATTGCGCGGGCGGCTTGCAGGCTAGCGCGGCGCGGGCCGCGGCCAGCATTAGTGGGACGTGGGTTTCGTCCGGGTGGGGTGGGAGGCAGAGGAGGACGCCGCCGGTGGGTGGGAGGTTTGGCACGGCGGTCAGCGGATGGTTGGGGGAGATAAAAGACTGCCAGGAATGGCGGGGCTCAAGCCCCGCGCGGGATAAATCCCGCCCCCCATTTAGCGGCGTGGGGCGGAGTTCTACGGTGAAGGGGCGGATCCAGGAGTCGACGCCGGGCGGGGTGTGTTCAGCCGGAACTGCGGCCGGAGCGGCCTGCAACATTTGCGCCACTTCCTCGACCGTCCCATCGGCGAAGCGTAGAGCGCTCACTGGAGGCGGCACACCACAACGGCGGGCGGCTTCGGCCACAAGCTGTGCGACAGTGATCGAATTCAAGTGCAGATCGCTGAGGAGCCGCTGGCCGGGCTGGATCGCGGATAGCGGAAGCTCCGTGCGCGCGGCGACGAGCTGACGCACCAGTTCGAGCGGAGGCAGTTCGGGCAGGGTGGCCGCCGCCGGCGGTTCAAGGGATGCGGGAGTGGGGGCAAGTTCGCAAGGGCTGCTGAAGAACTTCGGCAGACCTGCGAATGGACGCGTCAAGCGTTGGGCGAAGAGGGCCTGGCAATCGACCGGCGCGCCGAGTACGAAGGCTGCGGCGAAGGCGTTGAGGATTCCGCCGATCGCGCGGTCGCCAAGCATGCCGCTGAGCACAGCGCCGGGGCCTACTTCGATCCAAAGATCCACGTTGCCGCTGGCCGCGGCGACGGCATCGGCGAAGCGTACCGGCGACGTTACCTGGCGGCGCAGCAGATCGCGCAGGTCCGTATCGGGCGCCAGCGCCTCGCCGGTGATGGTTGAGATCACGGTGCGTTCGAGCGGCTGGAAATCGACAGCGGCAAGATACTCGGCCAGCGGGCCGGCGGCGGGCGCCATCAGCGGCGAGTGGAACGCATGCGAAACGGGCAGTGCTACGGCCGCGATACCCAGCGAGCGGGCACGGGCCATAACGCGCGCAACCGCCGCGGCATCGCCCGAGACGACGGTCTGGCTTGGGGTATTGAATGCCGCGATAACCACCGGTTCACCCGCGAGCAGCGGCGGCACATCGGCCGCCGGAAGCGCGATGCCAGCCATGGCGCCCGCGGGGCCGCCCAGGCCCGCCATGATCCGGTCGCGCGCTTCCGCGATGTCGACGGCCGCAGCCTCATCCAGCGCGCCGGCCCAATAGAGCGCGGTGAGCTCGCCCAGGCTGTGACCTATCGCGACGGATGCGGTGAGCGAGAGGCGGCGCAGTTCGCGCAGCGCGGCGAGCGAAGCCTTCACAATAGCCGGCTGCACCCCAGCCTGCGGCGGCAACGAGCCCTGGCCCGGGAATAGGAAACCGATGCGCGGCGGGGAAGCGGGCGTTGCCACGAACTCGAGTTTCGCCAATTTGTCCGCAAGCTCTTCCGGGGTGGATGCGATCACCGCGGCGCGCATGGATCCTTGCCCGGCGACCGCGGCCAGGGCAGCGGCGGCATCGGTCAGCTCGGCGCGCGAGAGCTGGGCGGCGATCCGCGCCAGGTCCGCAACCTGATCCGGCGAAGTGAAGAGAAACAGTTCGGTGTGCTGCGGGGGGGCAAGCAGCGCCCGTTCGCGCACGGACAGTTCCCGCCGCCGCTCGCCCGCCGTACCTTCCAGCACGACGTGCGTATTAATGCCGCCAAATCCCATGGCGCTGGCGGACGCGCGCAACGGCAGACTGGCTGGCCAAGCCTGGCCGCTTCGCAGAACGCGCAAGGCGGGTGCGTCGCCGGTGAGTTCGGCGTGCGGCACATCGCAGGCAGTCGCCGGCGGCAGGATTTGCGTGTGCACCGCCATGGCCGCCTTGATCAATCCCGCCACGCCGGCCGCCGCTTTGGTGTGGCCGATGTTGGCCTTGATCGAACCGAGGGCCGCGGGCGGGGCGGTGGGATCGGTATCGCGCCTGGCCCGCGAGAGCGCTTGTAACTCCGTCGCATCGCCCACGGTGGTTCCGGTTCCGTGCCCCTCCACGTAAGCTGCGGTGGATGGAGCAAATCCCGCACGGCAGTAGGCGCGCCGGATAGCCAGCAACTGGCCCTCGGGATCGGGACGGCTGATGCCACCGCTGCCATCGGAAGAGACGCCCCAGCCGCGAATCACGGCATAGATCCGGCGCTGCCGCGCCACCGCGTCGGCGTGCCGCATCAGGACCACGAAGCCGCAGCCTTCGCCCGGCCAGAAGCCATCGGAGCGCGCATCGAAGACGCGCATCTCGGCGCCGGCCAGCGCCTGGCTCTTGGCGAATCCCACCAATTCGAAAGGATCGATGCTTAGATCCACACCGCCCGCCAGCGCGACTTGGACATCGCCCGCCGCCAGCGCGGAACACGCGGTGGTCACGGCCAGCAGGGACGAGGCGCAGGCGCCATCCACCGTGTAGCCGCCGCCTTTCAGGTCGAAGTAGTTCGAGATGCGTCCGGCGATGGTGTTGGAGAGCCCGCCCGCCAGCGAGTCTTCGCCGACCGGAGGAAACGGCTGCTTGTAAGACTGTTCGACGCCTTCGAGGAATCGGTCGAGCTTGCCGCGCTCCCAGCCTTCGGCCTCCAGGGCCGCCGCCATCACCCGCCTGGTGTAGGGCCAGCGCAGGCGCAGCGTGTTGGCGCGCGAGAACTCGCCGGTGAGCGTGTTTCCGACGTACACCGCGGTGGATTCGCGCGGCAGGTGTTCAGCGAGGCCGGCATCCGCCAGCGCGCGATCGGCGATGTCGAGCGCCAGCCAGTGCGCCAAATCCGTGGCGCGATACGTGCTGCCGGATATGTTGAAGCGCGCGCGATCGAATTCGTAGTTCTCGATCAGCGCCGCTTGCATGCAGTAGGTGCGGTCGGGCGCATCGCGGTCGGGCGAATAGTAATCCGCGGCGCACAGGCGCTCGGGCGGTATACGGCGGAAGGCGCGCCGGCCGGCCAGCGCGTTCTCCCACAACTCCTGGGGAGACCGCGCGTCGGGGTATCGGCACGCCATGCCTACGATGGCGATCGACGGCGTCATGACCGGGAGCTTCCGGCGGCGACTGCCTCCATCTCGACTTCTTCCCTACGCTCCAGCACGGGCTGCGCGCGCTGCGGTGGGGCCTGCCGCGCCTCCCAATATAGAACCAGGCCGCGCAGTGCGCAGACGATGGTCAAAGCGAAGAACAATCCGAACACCACGTGCGCGAGCATTAGGGCCGCGTAGGCGCATGCCACGGCCGCGCCGAACACGATCTGGCCGCGCGGGCTACTCGGCGAGGTGGCGGGATCGGTGACCATGTAGAAGGTGTAGAGCAGAAATGCGACGCCGGTCATGGGCAGCCATGCGGCGACGACTGGGGTGCCGAACAGCCAACTGCGGATGAGGGCCTGCAGCGCGAAACAACCCAGCCACGTACCGATCAGCGGCAGTTTGTGCGTGAACTTCGCGTTCAAGAACGTGCCCGACATTATCATCACGCCGGGAAGAATCCAGGAGCCTACGCCCACCAGGTTCTCGGTGAAATGATAAGGCGGGGCGATGCCCACCCAGGAAAATAGCAGTAGGGTGACGGTGATGCCGAAGTTCGAAGGGTTGAAAAAGTGGCGCGTGCGCGCGCCGGTTCCCACGCGGAAAATGGCTTTCGATGCGATGGCGGCGGCGCTGGCAAAGGCGATGGGCCAGAGGCGGTCGTTGGCGTAGAGCAGCATGGCTACGGCGAGGCCGGTGATGTGCGCGGGGAGGAGGAAGTCGATAGTTTCGGCGCTGAGCCACGCGCGCCGCTTTCGTCCGGCTAGTTCGAGCAGGATTTCCATGGCGTATGCAGTGGCTAGGGAGACCAGCGGCTGGGCCCAGGATTGTTCGAATCCGAAGACGGTGTGGCCTAGGATGTTCAGCGCGGTGATGGCGATGGCGAAGCGGCGCAGGCCGGCCAGGCGATTGGATTGGGTCCAGGTTTGGTTGGGTTTCATTAGTTTAGGACCTCCGCGGCTTGGGCGGCCTGCGAGGCCGCCGCAGGCTGCGAGCCTGCCCCACTCAGCTTCACCGTGTGCCAGCCCGGGGCCAATTGCTCTACGCGTTCATGGATTCCCGCCGCGTCGCGCCAGCGTATCGATACGCGCAACGGCGTGCCTGCAGGTACGGCGCCCAAACCGAAATGGATATCCTGGCTGCGCTTGCCGGAGTGGCCATTGCCGCCATCCACCTGCGCGGTCATCTTGCGTCCGTCGGGCAGGAACACGGTGGCCGCCGCGCCAATCGCCGGCCGATCCGGCGCCAGGCGGAGCCGCAGTCCGAGAAACTGGCCAGGGAGCGGGCTGGAATTATGGAAGAACAAAGAAGGCTCCCATTGATTGGCGACGGCGTAGTCCAGCCGCCCGTCTCCATCCACGTCGGCGATGGCGATGCCGCGGCTCACATGCGATTCGCCTTGGCCCATCTCGACCGCCACGTCATAATAGCGGCCGCTGGCGGATCTTACAAAAAACGGATTGTGCAGGTTGCCGCACAGGTCGTCGCCGGGCTGGAAGCGCGGCCAACTACGCGGGTCGGGCAGCAGTTCATCGTTGCCCATGGCGAGTTCCTGCAGTTCCGGCCAGCGATCCACTTGGCCCTTCACGAAGCCGACCGCCTGTAGCGCTTCGAAGGTGCCATCGTTGTTGAAGTCGTCCAGCTTGGCATCCCAGGCCCAACCGCTGCGGGATAGGCCGAGCGCCTCGCTGCGGTCCACGTAGGGCGCGATGCCCTGCTTCATCAGCTCCGGATGGCCGGTGCTCTCGAATACGAAGTGGCTTTCGAGGAGCGCAAATTTCGTGGCGATGTTACTTACAAAAATATCCGGATAGCCGTCGCCGTTGAGATCGGCGAAATCCACCCCCATGCCCTTGAATGAATCGTTGCCCACCACCTTCGACCGGGGGACGGTCAGCGTGCGCTCGCCGTGCAGCAACTCGAAGCGGAAATGTCCGGGAGTGGAACGATTGTAGAGCAGCCGGTCGGGGCCGAAGTCGTTGGCGAAATAGATCTCGGGCAGCAGGTCGCCATCCAGATCGGCCGCCGCGATGGCCAGCGTCCAGCCGCGCGAAACCTGGTCGCTGAGCACGCCTGTCTGCTCGCGGAATTGCGCCGGCCCGGTCCAACGCAAGAGGTGCTTGCGGCCGCCGTTATAGGCCCGCGACATGGAATGCTGCATCTGTTCCGGGTTGGTGGCGTGGGCATCCAGAACGCGGGCGCCATCGGGGAAGTAGTTGCCGACAATCAGGTCGGCGTGGCCGTCGCCATCCAGGTCGGCGAAGGTGGCGGCATTGGTGAACCAGCGTTCGCCGCGGATGTCGATTTCGACGGGGGTGTAAGCCGCCGCGTTCATCGGTGCGCCGCGCCGCAGGAAGGCGATGGGGCTGCGGCCCCAGTAATACACCAGGATATCCATGCGGCCGTCTTCGTCCATATCGCCGGGCAGGCAGCCCATGGGGGCCATGGTGTCGCGATCGAAGGGCAGCGGCGCGGGATTCAGGACGAAGGGCTGGTACCGGGCGGGCGTGCCGGGCACTGGCGCTACGATCACCTGGTCCGTGCGTGTGTCCACGTAGCAAACGTCGTTGGGCAAACCGTCGCCATCGAGATCGTTGAGCGCGACGGCCGCGCCCACCGAAGAGATCCACGACGAAATGCGCCGCAGGCTCGGATTCACGGGGCGGACGGAGCGCTGCGCAGGTCCGGACACTTCCGGCAGCACCGACTTCTCAAAGCGGAAATGGGACGCCAGTTGGGAGCGTTCGGAATTGGATAGCTCCGGCAGGCGCGCCAGCAGGTAGAGGCACGCGACCAGCCCGAGCGCCAGAATGCGCCGCGCGTGCCGGGCGAAGAATGAGTTCATTTCAAGACACCTCCCAGAGGTTGGCAAGTAAGTACTAATTGTTCGTGCAAGCGTTCCTGAATGCGCCGCCGCCAGATTTCGTAGGCGGGCGCCACGCCATCCCGTGGCAGGTCGAGCAAAGCGTCGTCGGTGACGCTGGCCGCGTCTTCCGCCGATCGGCCACACAGAACCTCGCACGCAAGTTCGGTATGCGCAGCTGGGTTGCCTGCCCGCTGGCGTGCCTTGGCGGCAAAGGCGGCGCCTTGCGCGGCTTGGGCGGCATACGGTCCCGCGGTCTCGCGCAGCAATTCCAAGCGATGCCGGTCCCGGCCACCGGCATAGGCGCAGGCCAAGCCTACGCCGCTCCATAGGTCCGCCCGCCGGGCTTGCGGAAACGCGGAGATGGCGGACGCAATCTGGGAGGTTTCGGCGCCTTCCACGAACCACAGGCTGCGGCCGAGACCCTGGTCGAAGGCGCGGCGGGCGTATCCGTTAACGCCGCGCGGGACGGCTTGCCGGCGCACCGACTCGGGCCAATAAAAGTAGCCTTGGTGGAAACCGTAGCCATCGAGCGCCAGCCATCGCGCCAGCGGGTCGAGCTTGGAAATAAAGGAATCGACGCGCCAGCGCAGCCACGGGAGCCGGGCCAGCGCCCAGCCGGCGCCGACGTGCAGCATATAAAGGTGAGGCGCTCCCTCGCCATTGAGGAATCGATGGAAGCGGCCCCGGTGCACGGGCAGCAAGTGGTCCAACAAGGTGAGCGCCATGGCCGCGCCTTCAAATGCAAACCCCTGGAGATCGATGTCGATCGCACCGAGGCTGCGAGCCAGAGCCGCGCCGCCCTGGTCCGGCAGCGCGGCGTGGTATCCCCGCAGGAAGGTTTGGCCGATGGACTCGAGGCGCTGTCCCACCGCAGCGTCCCGAACGTGGAATCCCCGGCGCGAGACACGTGTCTCCTC
>JBEKMJ010000158.1:0-16769 GCA_050008575.1 Bryobacteraceae bacterium | reverse complement strand
CGAGTACGACCTGCACCTAAATAACGGCCGCTTGCTGGAACACTTTCACGAGGGTAATCTGACCTATCGCAGCCCCGGCATCCAGGAAAAAACTCCCGACACTTTCGTCGAGGTATCGCCGGCGCTGGCACGCTCCCGCGGTATCGAGAGCGGCAGCCTGGTACAGCTTACATCGCGCCACGGCCACTTGCGGGTGCGCGCGTTGGTCACCGACCGTGTACAGGACGGCGAACTCTACATGCCGATGAATTCCAGCACCAGCCCTGTTAACCTGCTCACCGGTAGCCACACGGACCCTGCCACGCATACGCCGGCATATAAGGAGACAGCCGTTCGCATGGAGGTGCTCGCCCGAGCCGGCGAGAGTCCGCTGCCGCGCATCAATCACCGCTTCGGCCATCCCACTCCGCAGAGCGGCGTGGAAGTAGAACGAAAATGGCGGCAGCCCGGTTATCGCTTCCCGGGCGACCTGGTACAGATCGAGACGAAACGCGAGGGATAGACTCAAATGGCACAACCGATTCCATTGACGCTCACACCCAAAGGTCCAGACCCCACGGAACGCCTGGAAGACGCGCTGCACAAGCATACCGACGCTATCGTCTCCGCATTGGAACTCTTACAACTCCTGCACGACCGCGGTGTCCTGGAGTTATTGCGCGGATTAGTAGGCGCGGGCGACCAGCTAGTGGGCATCTTGACAGCCGCGGCAGGCGCTCCCGAATCTCTTCGCGGGATGCGCAATTTCATCCTGTTGACGAAGTTCTTTGCCAGCATCCCACCGGAAGTCTTGGAAAGCCTGGTTCGCACCGCGTCGGAGGGAGCCGAACGCGAAAAAGCGAACCGGGCGCCGGGGCTGCTGCAATTGCTGCGGAGGGCGGGCAGTGAGAATAGCCGCCATGCGATGGCGGTCTCGCTCGACCTGCTGGAGAGCGTAGGGAAGGTCCTGTGAACGTCGCGGTGGTTCCGGTGCCGATCGGCCGGGTGGAAGGTTGCGCTGCATCGCGTGCCGACGACCTGCTGGCGGTCGAGGAGGCCCTCGAGATTCGATTGGGTAATCGCAGCCTCACCATCACCATGCGAACTCCCGGGAACGATTTCGAATTGGCGACGGGTTTTTTGCATGCCGAAGGAATGATCCGCGATGCATCGCAGATTCGGAGCATGGGTCGCCCAAGCGACGATTGCGCGGACGTCGTAGTGGTGGAGTTGGAGGGAGAACCGCGGGTGCAGGTGCAGGCGCAGCGTAACTTTGTGATGACGTCCGCGTGCGGCGTCTGTGGGAAGGCGTCATTGCAGGATCTGGAAGCGAATACCTGCCCCATTCTGCCCGCAGACGACGTCCGGCTCTCGCCGGAAATTGTTCATGGGCTGCCGGATTCACTCCGCAGCGCTCAAAGTCTGTTCGAAAGCACCGGGGGACTGCACGCCGCGGCGCGTTTCGATCAACAGCGGCAAAGCTGGAGTGCCTGCGCGAAGATGTCGGGCGGCACAACGCCGTCGATAAG
Source organism: Bryobacteraceae bacterium (assembly GCA_050008575.1). Taxonomy (GTDB): domain Bacteria; phylum Acidobacteriota; class Terriglobia; order Bryobacterales; family Bryobacteraceae; genus Bog-159. The sequence goes on along the minus strand of JBEKMJ010000158.1, from coordinate 15,261 downwards.
CTCGTCGGCGCGGCGTTGTTGGAGCGGCGCACGCCAATGAGCAGGTCGCTTCTGTTAGTAAGCGGCCGCGCCAGCTTCGAACTGGTGCAGAAAGCGCTGATGGCCGGTATTCCAATCATGGCAGCCGTCGGCGCGCCTTCCAGTTTGGCAGTCGCTACAGCGGAACGCTCGGGCATGACGCTCATCGGCTTCCTCCGCAACGGGAGATTCAATGTGTATTCGGGAAGTCATCGGATTGTGGGTTTTCTATGAAACATCGTATTCAGGGAAATTCTATACGCCTGCGGCTTACGCAGAAGGAAGTCGCCCTGGTCCGCAACCAGGGCTTGGTGGAATCGCACATCGAGTTCGCTCCGGGCCGGTCGCTTGCCTATCTCATCGAGGGCCCGCCAAACGCGGAGACGATGTCCGCGACCTTTGATGGACGCGCAATTCGCGTAACGATCCCGATGTATCAGATGACCGCCTGGGCGGAGAGCGACCAGGTCGGCATCGAAGCCCAATCGCAAGCCGGCGTGCAACTTCTGGTCGAAAAGGATTTCAAGTGCCTGCACCGGTCTCTCGAACAGGAACCCGATGCCTATCCTCACCCGCTTATGACCTGACGCGGGAAGGGGCGCCAACGTCGTCAACCCTGAGATTGCGCGACTGCCGCTCCCGCGGCGGCCGCAGGAGCAGTGGTACAGCCGTGCTTACCAGAGTCGCGAGCGCAAGCCAGCGCATCGCGCCCTGATAGTGGCCCGTCGCCTGGCGAATGCTGGCGACCAGGGTCGGACCGAACACCGCTGCGAAGCCCCAGGCGGTGAGCATCAGGCCATAGATCGATCCGATTTGCGCCGCCCCAAAGTAATCGGAAGCGAACGCCGGCATGGTGCCGAATCCGCCGCCATAACACAGTAGGATGACGAATGCCAGCAGCGAGAGCACGCCAAAGTGATGAACCTGCGAAAGCAGCAGAAATGCCGCGGCCTGTAGCAGGAACATAATCAGAAATACGGTCCGCCGGCCTACCGCATCGGAGAACCAGGCCCACAGAAAACGCCCCGAGCCGTTGGCGATCGAGATGAGCCCAACCATGCCTGCGGCCGTCGCGGCCGATACGCCCGAGATCTCCTGCGCCATGGGAGAAGCCTGCGAAATGATCGCGATCCCCGCCGTCGTGTTCAGGAACAAGGTAAGCCAGAGCGCGTACCATTGCCAAGTTCCCAGGGCCTGCCCGAGTGTGAAATCCCTCGCCGATCTGCCAGGCTGCGGGGCCGAGGCACGGTATCCCCCAGGCGCGTGCCCCTCGGGAGGATTGCGCATGAGAAGCGCACACGCAAAGACTACCACCAGGTACGCCAGTCCCAGAATTTCGAAGGTGCCGCCAACTCCGACGGAAGCGATCAGCGAATTCGCCACTGGAGCAGTTACCAGGGCGCCTGCTCCGAAGCCTGCGACGGCGAGACCAGTAATCATGCCGCGCTTATCGGGAAACCATTTCACCAAGGTGGCGATCGGCACGATATACCCCAAGCCTAGCCCGGCGCCGCCAAGCACACCGTATGTCAGGTAGAGCGCGGTCAAACTGTGCGCCGAACCGGTCAGCATTGTGCCCAGTCCGTAGAGGACCGCGGCAGCCAGCGCCACCGGCCGCGGGCCGCTTCGCTTCATCCATAGGCCACCGGCGAACGCCGCAAAGCCAACCACGAAGATAGCGATCTCAAACGCGGCCGTGACTTCGGCAATCGTCCAGCCGTGAGCATGCGACAACGGAATACGGAAGACGCTCCACGCGTAAACGGCGCCAAAGGCGATTTGCATCAGCACACCCGCAGCGGCGAGCAGCCATCGATTTTGTGTATTCATAGCAGGTCCTCTTTACTTGACGGCGGGCGTGTAGCCATCCGTCAACGTCTTCAGGAATGCGACAACTTGATCTTCCTGTTTGCTGCTGAGTCCCAGGTTGCCGAGTTGCCTGCGATTCATGGTCTCGGGATGTTCGGGCGCCGGCCAACAGCTCACTCTCTCTCCGGGATCGTCGGCCTGGCAGCGTGGGAGCGCGTCGCGGGTGTTATAGAAGTGGACTACTTCCTTCAGCGATTTCAGATACCCGTTGTGCATGTAGGCCTTCACGAAGTCGGGCCGCGGCCGCTTGTCGACGTTTCGCAGCGTGGGCGTCTTATGTTTGCCTATGAAGGATTTCGCCATTGGCGCCCACTCCCGATCCGGATTCGCCGGGCCTTCGAGAACTCCGCCCACGCCGGCATCGTGGTAGCTCGCACCCAGCGGGTTGGCGGCGAAGCCGAAACCGTCAGGCTGATTCTCCCGGTAATAGGGCACCGCGGGATTCGCTGGCAGGCCCAGGTTCGAAGCCGTGAAGTCGGTAAACAAAGGCTCCTCGCCGGGACCTCCGTCGCGATGACATTCGTTGCAGTGGGTGGCGCCGCTACGGAACAACTGGTAGCCGGCATTTTCATCTGCGGTAAACTTGGCCTTGCCCGCCGTGACATAGTCGTACTTCGAAGAAAACGAATTCACTTCACTGGATCCTTCATAAGCCGCGATGGCCTGTGCGATCTTGTCGTAGGTAGCTTGCGCGATCCCCCGGTCCACCGCCGCCAGGTGTACGGGCAGTGGATCTGTTGTTGGGGCCGGAGCAGGACGGTCGCAAATCGCCTGGACATTCGCCGGCCAGTGAATATCGAAGGCCTGGGCGCCCCATACTCGCTCCGCCATCTCCCGATACGGCTGTTTGGATGCCCGATATACCACGCAAGCCGCGTCGATCATCGCCATCTCATTCGGATCGAGGGGCGGCCCTTGCGCCTGCTCCGCAAGCGGACTGTTGAGCCGCAGTCCGGTAGCGCGCATGTCCCAAAAGGCGCCACCTACGAAGTCACCTTGCGCCGCGTTGTAATGCAGCACGGGCGAGAAGCTCGCGTATCCGTGGGTTTGCGGTATTCGCGCGTTGAAGCGAGTGCGAATCGACCCGGGATAGGCGGCAGTGGTTCGATTGAGTTCGCTCACCGGTCCCGCAAATCCCGCCTCGGGCATATGACAGAACGCGCAAGCTTCGTTCTTCCCGACGGACAAGTGCCGGTCGTAAAAGAGTAGCTTGCCGAGCAGAGTGACTTGTTGCGACGGATCGAGGCGCTCATGTTCCACCTTCGTGAGAGTCTCCGCCTCAATCCGATTGATTTCCCTTTCAACCGACTCAAGCTCCGCCTGAGCGGTGACCGGGATATTTTCCCCGGCCGGAGACCAGGGTTCCGAACGCAGCGCCAGTGCGGCGCCAAGTATGGCGATGGCCATGCAGGAGAATAGTGGAACGCGTCGCATCGTGAACCTCTCTCGGCGATGTAGTTTAGAAGCGCCAGACCAGGCCGCCAGCGGGTTCCGACATATTCATCGCCGAATCGGAGCCTATCCCGGTGCCGAAGTCTGGCGCTTTGTACAGGAGCCCTCGGTACTGGGCGCGAAAACTCAAATGAGAAGTGATCGTGATATCGGCGCCAACGCTATAGACAAACGTCGGCCGCCCCTGCGCCGCTGGCGCTACTGGTGCGAAACTGCCGCCAGTGGCTGGATCGAAGACCACGCCACCGAACCCAGCCGATGCGAAAGGTGTGAAGCGCCCCAGCGGCATTCGATAAACATAACTGGCGGAGAACTCGTGCATGTTGCTGGGAAGGCCGGCAGATCCACTGAAGGTGCTGTACTGCAGCGTATCGCGCGTGTAGCCGTAATCTGCTTCGGCTCCCTGGTGAGCGGTAAAGAAATATCGGTAGCTAGCCAGCACGCCGCCGCTATAACTGCCGCCCTGCTGGACACCGTTGCCGGAACTTCCTGAGGGAAAGGCGCCGATCGCGGAAACTCCAATTTCCATTCGGTCTGTTTCGCCTTGTGCAAACATCGGCGCCGCCAGGCTGGTGGCCAGCATGAGCGTGGATGCGAATATCTTCTTCATATGATCTTTCCTGAGTCCTCTATTGATTTCCGGCTTCGAAGTTCTCGTGCCGGCTTTCATTGCCTTCCTGATGCACGCAGCGGGCCTCATTGCGGCCCCCTGCGTAACTCCGTCGATCGGCACGCCTTCGCTCAGAACTCGCAGTTCGTTGTCCCATCGCTCGTGTCGAACCAACGCCATTTCCCGGCGTCGAGTCGTCACGTACCGCGAAACCCAGGCTTGACCCGTCCCCTTCGCCAAATTCTACTTCTCTATGTCGCGGAATTCGAGCCCAGTGGTGTCGCCCGGATAGAACCACGTGTGCAACGCTTCCGGCTGCTCCGGAGAGCTCTCGTAAAAGGTAAATTCCGTTTTGTCAGAGGCGGCCGATCGGAAGGCAGGAATGGCCATCGTGCTGGTGATCAGGTGTTGTTCCTTCTGGTCATAGACCAATGCGATGTCGCTATCGTCATCCAGCATCTTCAGGACGTATTGGCCAGGGTTAAGGACGGTGCCCGACACACTGATCGGTTCGTTTACGGTGATGGCGGTCCGCCAGTTAAATTCATCGGCGCGGAGCGGGGATACCGCCGCAACCCCCATAACGCTGAGCGCCACAGCGGCCATCGGTAAGAGTTTCTTAAACATTTTCTTGCTCTCCCTTCAAGAGCTTCGCCATTTTGAAATGCAAGCGATGCACCGTTGCCGGGGCGTGCGTAAGTGCTCTCTCATCAATGGAGCGGAGATTCGGGGAGGATCGCCGGCTCGCGAAGATTCGCGAACTGACCTGCAGGATCGCGATTCATCGCGATGGCCCGGCTTCGCGGGTCAGCCTAACCACTGAGGGTTCTGGTATGTGCCATCGAACGTATGAGTCGTCTTGTACTGCTCATACTTGCCGGCTTGTGCGGCCTGCGCCGTCTTCGTCAGAAGGGCTTCGACTTCCGCGCGGTTCATAGGCCGGAAGCTCCGTGCGGCGCTCACCGCCTGGTCGAGGATCCGCATCGAATCGCAACCGGTGATCACGACGCTGGTTGGAAGGTTCATGGCGTAGTGAAGACATTCGACCGGGGAGGCAGTCTTGCTATCGAGGATGATGTGGTCCCCCATCGGCTTCATCCCCAACACGCCGATATCGTTCTTCACCAGCACCGGTAAGACGTTCTTTTCGAAGCTGTCGTAGTGCGCGTCCATGACGTTCAACGGCATCTGCACCGTGTCGAATCGGAACTGATGGCTCTCCGCGGTCGCCAGCATCTTCAAATGCACAGCCGGACTCTTGTGGCCCGTAAAGCCGATATAGCGGAGTTTCCCGGCCTTCTTCGCCTCAAGCACCGCTTCCATCGCGCCGCCGGCCGCGAAGATGCGGTCCGGATCGTCCATGCGGATGACTTCGTGAAACTGCAGGAGATCGATATGACTGGTTTCGAGGCGGCGCAGCGATTCCTCAATCTGTTGCGTAGCGGTGTTCTTGTCGCGGCCATCGATCTTCGTCATCAGGAATGCGCGTTGGCGATAGCCGTCGCGCAGCGCCTTGCCCATACGAAGCTCGCTCTGCCCGCCATTGTAGTCCCAGCAGTTGTCGAGAAAGTTAACTCCCTGATCGATGGCCGCGCGCACGATGCGAATGCTCTCCGCCTCTGCGAGGTCTGGCCGGACAAGATGGTATCCGCCCAGCCCTATCATCGAGACCATTTCCTCTGTGTGACCGAGTCTACGGCGGGGGACCTCTCCCATGGATTCCGCTCCTTTCGCAAACCACGATACCCCGGCGAGCGCCGAAGCGCCAGTAACGACTTTCAGGAATTGTCGTCTCATGGCATCGAACGTCATATCGCTCTCCCGCACTAGGAAGTCGCCGACCTTGCCGCTACCTGCTTCGCCCGCAAGACCTCGCCAAGCAGAAACACGTCCGTGAGCAGCGCGCGCAGATGCAGCGAGGCGTTCAGGTTGTCGATCAACTGCGAACTGATTGCAGGCTGGGCCAGCACGAGCTCCATGGCGTCCAGCGAATCGCTCGCATCGCGCTCCAACACGGCGAGGAATGGCGGCGGCGGCCCGCCCATCGCCTCCGCACAGCCGGCCGGCAGCCCGATGAGAGCATTGGCGGCGCGCTGCAAGAATTCCCGGATCTGTCTGCCGGACTCGCTGCCCTTATCGCTGGCGAGACCCTGCGCGGCATATGCCAGCATGAACTCGTAGCATTCCTCGATCACCTCAAAGCGCTCTTCAATGTCCGCCGCCATATATCAAACCTCCCTGTCCGTTCGGCTATCTACCACCCACCGCCGCGGGTCGTAGTGTTTCAGGTAGAACTCACGTTTCATAGTCCCGAAGATCATCGATTTGGTGATGTCCAATTTCTCAGGTCGAATCGCGAAGTACACGTGCACCATCACCAGCGCGATCAGTCCGATACCGGCCAGCCCGTGAAGCACATACATCAGGCCCCATGTCATATCGGTGAACAGATACGGATTCCGAGGGAAGAAGATGGTGTGGATCCGGGACATCATAAACACGCCGGTGCCGATTGCCGATAAGCCAGTCGCGATAATCGCACCGTGATACAGCTTGTTCTCTAACGGATACTTGGCGAACCGCCGCGGTGGCGGCGCCGGCCGGCCCATAAATCGCTGCACTCTTCTCCACGCGTCCACCAGGTCGGCTCTGTCCGGCCAGATCGCCCAGAAGTCCATCCAGAATGAGGCATGAATCACGTGAAAGACAATCGACACAGTCAACACGCTGCCGGCGATCCAGTGATAAGTCACCCAGTTGAACTGCACGCCGACTTTCGGCAGGAATGCCGTGAAGAGCAGGGTAAACATCGAGGCAGCCATAATCCAGTGAAACAACCGCGCCGCCAGTGAATGTCTGCGAACACGCGGGGGCAGTTCGACCGCGAGCGCCGATGACTCCGTGCCCGCAAATTCCTCCGCGCGGGCGAAGTACCGCACATAAATTGCGTGCACGATGAGGAATAACAAGGCTGAAATCGCAGCCACCCAAATCAGAAACCAGGCCGCGTGGATGGGAACGTTCTGCCCCCAGGGACTCGTGGCCCATTCTGTAATCCGCTTCAGGATGCCCATTTTGCTTCCTCCACTCCCCCAATCGCCCGCTTCACAAGGTTTCTCATCAAGGGGATCTTATAGGCGTTGAACTGCAGCGGGACCGCTCCTTGTACGGCTAGCTTCCCGGCCATTTCTCCCGTTGCCGCCGTCGCAGCCTTTCCGCGGACGGCGTCTTCCACCGCCTTCAATCGCAGAGGACGCGCGGCGGCTCCGTTCACGGCAAGCCGGACCGCCTCGATGGTGTCCCCAGAAACCCGCATCGCCGAAGCCACGTTCATCAAAGGAAAGTCCCATACGTTGCGGTCGCGCACTTTCTCGAAATAGAATCGCGCGCCCGCCCAGGTGGAAGGGATGCGAATGGTGGTCAGGAGGTCGCCGGGCTTGAGTATGTGCAGGCGCGTGATGTCGATGTCGGGCCCAATGAAGTAGTCCTCGGCGTCGACGGCCCGTTCTCCCTTGGGCGTGCGAAGGACAAATTTCGCATCCAGGGCAATCAGCGCGGGAGCCGAATCGGAGGGGTTCACGGCTACGCATCGCTCCGCGTGCAGAATGGCATGCTCGCGGTTCCGGCCGGTAGGCGTGTCGGCGTAGCAAATATTGCCGCCGGCACGGTAGCACGGCCAGCCGGCGCGGTAATACCAGCAGCGCGTGTCCTGCGACACGTTGCCGCCGATGGTGCCCTGATTCCGGATCTGCGGCGAGGCGATTAATTCGGCGGCCTCCGCCAGCACAGAATACTGTTCTCTGATGACGGGGTGGTTTACGATCTCGGTAAGCGTGGTCAGCGCCCCGATCTCGATGCCGCCGTCTGTCGCGCGAATGCCTCTCATTTCCTCGATCCCGCTGAGGTCGACCAGCACCTTCGGGCGCTTGATGCGGTCCTTGAGCCAGTCGAAGCTGTCGAGCCCGCCGGCCATGATCCAGGCATCGGCGCCGTGCTGTTGGAGAAGATGCTGTGCGTCAGCGGCGGTAGTAGGCTGAAGCAAGTCGAACGCGGGCATGACGTCTCGTATTACCGACATAAGTCCTCTCGCATTAGATATGTGCCATCAGCGGATGTTGCACCGGGCGCCCAGCTTCCAACGAAGTCAGGATGGTGTCGGCGTTCACCGGCGCGCGTCGAAAGATCTCGTCGCCCAGGGCGTCCGAGAGCGCGTTTAGGACAGAAGCGCACCCGCCTCCCACAGGCGGTTCGCCGATGCCTCGGGCGCCCACCGGTGTCTCGGGGTCGGGGATATCCAAGGCTTCCCATTGCAGGTTCACCGGTACATCGAGAATCGTGGGCGGCTTATTATGGTGGAACCGTTTGGCGACCATCACTCCGTAATGCGGGTCGAAGACCCACTTCTGCCCGATGGCGTGGGCGATGCCGAGGATCGAGCGCCCCAGCACCTGCCCGCCGAGCGCGCGTGGATGAATCACCGTGCCCACGTCGGCGTACGCCAGGAAGTCCACGAGGTAATACTTGCCGGTTTCGACATCCACTTCGATTTCGGCGAAGCTTGCGACGTAGGAATGCGTCATGCCGTCGCGCGGGTATTTGTCCTTCGCGGCAGCGACCAATCCTTGCCCGGCCAGCGACGCTACCGACACCTTGGTCACCTTGTTGACGTCGTCTGGCGCCTCATGGCCATCGTATTTCCCGCCCAATTCGATAGCGCGCTGGGCGGCCTGCGCCAGTGTCATGCCGGCCGAACCCGCGCGGAAGACTCGCTCGTTCGCCACCGTGTAATCCCCTGGGCTGCCTCCCAGGCTCTTGGCAGCGATCTCCTGCAGTTTCTGCCTGGCATCCATCGCCGTAGCGTGAGCGGCTCGCGTCATAGCGTGGGTGGTCTGGCTGCCGCCGGACACGCAGGTGAATGGAAGATGTTTCGACGTGTCGCCCCACACCACGTCGCATTTCTCCCACGGGACGCCGAGTACTTCCGCGGCTGCACGGTGGACGTCGATCACCGATTCCGTTCCCAGGTTTCCAATTCCGGACTGGAATCGCACTCGTCCTTCGGGTGTGATCACAAGGAGTCCGTCAAAGCCGACCGTACCGCCGACGTAGCAGCTCAGCGACACACCGACGCCGCGTACCTTGGAACCAATTCGTTTGGGATTCCGTGCTACCCTTTCCGTCCAATTGAATTTCTCGGCGCCGCGTTGCAGCGCGTCCTTGAGAAATGCGCTGGTAGCATGCTGAAGCTGCCCCTGTACGGGCGGCCCGTATTGCGCTTTCCCTTCGGGACAGTTGATGGAACGGATCGCTACCTGGTCCAAGCCCAGCTTACGCGCGGCCTTCGCGATGATTGGCTCGATAATCGCAATTCCCTGCAGTCCGCCAGGCGAACTCTGCGCGCTGCGTGGGGGCGTGTTGGTTAGCACGGTCACGCCGCGCCAGCGCATGGCCTGCGGCTGATACAGAAGCGAGACCATATGTCCCGACGTCGGAGAGTCGCCCTGCGCGTCGTAAGGACCGTTGTCCGAGATCACGAACATGTCAAGCGCGAGGATCCGTCCTTCCTTGGAAAATCCGACCTTCATGCGCCCCTGAAAGCCTGGCCGCGCGCGTCCGATGAAAGTCTCCTCCTCGCGGCTGATCCGCATCATCACGGGGGCATTGGCCTTCTTGGACAGCAGCGCGGGAATGATCATGGTGACGCCGCCGGTGATCTTGCTGCCGAATCCGCCGCCGGTGTATTCGCTAATGAAGACGACCTTCTCCGCATCGATATTCAGCCAGCGGGCGATCGCGGGCCGGGTTTGCGCGGTGCTCTGGGTCCCGCTGTGAATGTGGACTTTGCCGTTCTGCCAATAGGCCATGGCACTGCGTGTTTCAAGGGTCTGATGGCTTACGTCTGGCGTGACAAACGTTTCGTCCAGCACCAGGGCGGCGCTCTTGAAGCCTGCGTCGAGGTCGCCATACGACCAGTCGTCAGGCGTCTTGCCCATCGGCAGACGGCCGGATTCCATTTCGGCGAAATCGGCCTCGGTCCACTTCAGTTCCTTCACTGCGGGCCCAGTAGCTCCTAGGGGTGTCGTCCAGAAGTTGCCGTCCGTTCTAGGGTTCGGGCCGCCGGGGCGCAGCGTATCGAGGGGATCGACCACGAACGGGAGCGGCTCAAAGTCGATTCGGATGTTTTCGATGGCTTCGGCTGCGGTCAATTCATCGACCGCTGCCACGGCGAGAACCGGTTCGCCTTGATACACCGGCTCCATGGTGAGCCCGCGCTCGCCCCACTTGCTCGCCTTGATTATCGTGCCGTTGTCGGTGAGTGTGTCGGCTGGCGCTGGAAGATCGTCCGCCGTAAGGATCGCCCGCACCCCAGGCATCGCCATCGCTTCACGGGCATCGATGTGCCTGACCCGGGCATGCGGCAAAGGACTGAGCAATAGCTTGCAGAACAGCATGCCTTCGGCGCGAAAATCTTCCGCGTATTTTGATTTGCCTGTGACCTTGGCTAAGAGATCGGCCGTCACGTAGTTCTTGCCGATCAGCTTGTATTGAGGCCCGTATACACGCTCGTTAGCAGGTTTAGGCATGGTTCCCGCTCCTCATATTTTCCGCGCCGCGCATCATCGCGGTGAGGATCTTGTCGTAGTCCTGACATCGGCACAGGTTCCCGGAAATACCGTGCGCCAACTCCAACCTGCTGGGGTTCGGATTGGTTTTGAGGAACCCCACTGTGGCCATGATGAATCCGGACATACAAAACGCGCACTGGAATCCCTGTTCATCGATTACGCCCTGCTGAACGGGATGCAGGGTCCCGTCCTGATTCGCGAGCCCTTCGATCGTGACGACGTTCCGGCCTCGCACCGTGTGCGTGAGCACCGAGCAGGAGTAATGCGGCACGTCATCGATCAGCACCGTACAGGCGCCGCATTCGGCGCGGTCGCAGCCCAGCTTGGTCCCGGTAAGACCTAGCTTGTAGCGAAGCGTCCACGCCAACGTCTCTTGCTTCATAACATCGGCGCGGCGAACTTGCCCGTTGACGTTCAGGCTGATGAGCCGCTCGCCGGCACCGCCGATGCCGTGGACGGTGGAGCCACGGAACAGGTAACTGGATGCGCAGACAGCGGCTCCGCCACCGATCACTCCCTGGATGAATCTGCGCCTGGAAACCGCTTTTGAAGTGCTCCCGAGAATCTTCAGACTTGAATCGTCAGACATGTGAAGAATGCTCCAGTTAAGCAGTTGGACCCTAATGATTTTTGTTCGCCGGACTGATCTGCCAGTATTCATCCGGCAGATTGACCACGATAGGTTGGGGAGTGCTCCTGACTACCACCCAGGTAAATTCGGCTTCCTCCGAGAGATTGATTTCCTGGTGCGGGAGATACGCCGGGACATATACGAAATCTCCCGGTTCAGCGGTCGCCGAGAACTCCCCGCGACGCCCCCAGCGAATCAGAGCTGTGCCCGCCAACACGTAGACGACCGTGTCCTGCTTCCCGTGATGATGAATTGCGGTCTCGCCGCCGCCTGCGACGGTGAACAAGCCGCCCCACATCGACGACGGGGTCCCATGCTCGCGGGTGATGGCGGCAACCCTGTGGGAGCCGGGCGTTTGCGCGGTGTCCTGGCTGAATGTTTCGGGTCGGACCACGCCGATCCCATGTCCGTCTTGAAAGATACTTTGCATAGCTCACCAAAGGTTTTGCAACTGGAGCGCCAGGAATAAGGTGCTTTGCCTTCTGCCGGTTCGGACAGCGTCTGTCCATAGGAAGTCCGCTCCTGTCGCCGGGCCGACTCCGGGCCTGAAATCACGCTCGCTATAGGGGCGTGACTACCGTCTCCTGCTTCGGAATGTTCTCGAGCATCGATGTGGTCACGCCGAGATGCTGATTCATCAACAGGTGCGGGGTATGCGCCATCCACTCAGCGAGCGAGATGTCCTGATACTCGCTGCTCTTGAACATCTCGATAAACACCAGGTCGGAGTCGCCGGTGTTCTCGATGTAATGCGGATTGGAGATCGGCACGTAGCCGACGTCGCCCTCCTCGAAATCCATGGTACGAGCCGTCGAACCCCCGACAAACACGGTCATTCGTCCCTTGCCCGTCATGTAGTATTGCCATTCATCGGCGTTCGGATGCCAGTGCAATTCACGCAGGCCGCCCGGTTTCAGGGTGACGATGGCCGCGGTAATCGGGGTCACTGGAAAAGTCTTGGAATCGATGATCTTCACTTCCCCGCCGCGCGTCACCTTTGTCGGCGTCATGGCGCTCGCCTTGAAGAACAGCTCTTTCTTGGGAACCGCGTCGAAGGTCGATTCGGATACGCTGAAGTTCTTCGCAAGGACTTCCGCGGGAGTGTGCGTGAGCCAATCGGTAATCAGGAATGTGTGGAACTCGTCGAAGGCTCCGTCGTCAAATACCAACAGAAAGCGGCAGCCATCCGGACCCAGGCCCTGAATGGAATGCGGTACTCCGGGCGGGAAGAGCCACAAGTCTCCTTCGCCCACGTCGCTGACAAAGCTTTTGCCATTCTGATCCACGGCAGTGATGCGCGCGTTGCCATTGAGCATGATGGCCCACTCGGCTTCCACGTGCCAATGAAGTTCGCGGACTCCGCCGGCCGTGAGCCGCATTTCCACGCCCGCCATCGCGGTGGAAACTGGCAATTCGCGCACCGAAACCTGGCGTGTCCACCCGCCGCTCATCACGCGCTTGCGGGCCAGGGAGAAGGAATACTTGAAGGGTTTTACAGTGCCGCTATCGGTGGACGGAGACCATTCGGAATCCGGATTCTCCGCGGCCAGCGGGCGGTTCTGCGGTCCGGGATTGCTCTCGTTGGGCGCATTGTGTGTAACGGGCTTCTGCGGTTGCGGGGCAGCGTCGGCCTCCTTTGATGCGGCTGCCCAAGTGGCCGCCGCCAGAGCCGCGGAGCCCAATCCAAATACGCTTCGCCTGCTTACTTTCGAATCTGCGCTGTCGATGTCAGCCATAATCGCTCCTCTTGTGGTCTGGTGAATTCAGAAAATGTAAGTCACGTAAGAAAATGGGTAGTTGTAGTCCTTGCCGGGGGTAGCTTGATTCAGGTACTGGCCGGTAAATAGATGGCAAAACCCGAAACCATAGCTGATGTGCTGGTTTTGCTTATATTCCGCGATCAGATCGAGCTCCGCGCCGAGATGGCTGCTGGTAGCTCCGGGGTGCGCGGCTACGGAGAGAGCGCCGCTCGAGGCATACACCGCATCGTTTTTCGTCGCCAACCAGAAGTCGTCGAACATCTCCGTAAACGTCCACTTTTTGCCGACCTTTTCGTCAACGCCGGCGCGGATGTCCTGGATGTTCCTCCAGCCGAATTGATCGGCGAAATCCATCTTGTCGTGAGCGGAGGGATATATCTGGTCGTGAGTGCCCCAGGTATTTCCATTCGGATTGTTCGTGCCCGAGGCGTAATTGTATTCCGCGAAAAGCCTGGGCTGAGTAGGTGCGTTGACTAGGGTATATCCCGCGTTCCAATGTCCGGCCCAGGCGTCAATCGAATAATGCCCCAACGACCCCGTCTGTTTGTTCATTTCGACGTCGTAATCGAAGTGGCCGGGGAGCGTGCCGGCAAGGCGAGCACCTGCGGTGACTTCGTTCATGTGGCCCTTGCCCACGGTATCGGGCAGGGAAACGTTGCCCGGAGCAACCCGCCACAGCAGATAGGGTTCCAGTGTGGCGTGTGGAACCAGGCGGGAGAAGCCGCTGTAGATTCCGTAAAGATTGTTGCCTTCAATATGGTGATCGAGTTGGCCGTCAACGGCGTTAATCACCGACGCCGCGAAAATGCTGACTTTGACGCTTGGGTGGTGAAGATCCAGCCTCACCGTGTCGAACGTACGTCCCATGTTGAGCCAATCGGAAGGTCCGATGACTCGCTCGTCGCCGAAACTGAACATCTGGCGTCCTGCGATTAAATCGACCCAGCCCTCTGTCGAGCTGCCCAACTTCAGATACGCCTCTCGAGCGTCCCAGATGTTCTGATAAGGAGATCCAGTGGCGACGTGGTGATTGAAAAAGACTCGCGAATCTTGCGTGACTCCTACGATCTCCAGCCACTTGGTGGGTTGAATATAAATCCCGATGCGAAGTTGCGTCAAATCATATGCGTCGTTGACGGGGGCATAGCCGAGTCCATCCTGGCTCTCCACCCGATCGCGAAACTGTCCGCCGAACTGGATCCAGTGGGGTAGATACTCATCTAGCTTGGTTATGGGGTATATCCACCCACCGCTGCCAGGTCCCGAGACGCGCAGGTCGGTAGCTGCGTGAGAGGCGCCGGGAGTATCCGGTACGAATGGGCCGGCCGTCGGGTCGGCGGCCTGTTGAGCGATGGCGTTGCCGACGAGTACGGCGGTTAGGAGGACAATCCCTTGGACAGCCTTTAGTGCTTGTCGCGAATGTTCGCCGAGGTTAGACGCTTTAGAGGTGCTCATGTCGACCTTAAGCAATGCAATGGAGATGCCACGGCGCATCTCACAGTTGCGCTTTAGGTTTGCAGACACGTGCCGGGCCAGCCGAGTCCGTATTGCGACCCTTGTGACTTTCCGTCGCCAGAGCACTGTGTAAGTGAAATTCATGATGGGATCGAGTTGGCTGGCGCTGCCCCCCGGGGGAATGGGCAGCGCCAGCGCGTGGTTTTCTCAGCCCTTGGTAATGACTACGTCCGCCCAACAATCTCCGCGAGAAACCATGTTCTTCGTTCGGTCTGATCGATCCATACCTCGATCATGCTGGTGGTGGCGACATCTTTGTGACGCCCGCAAGTCTCGTGCGTTACGCGCAGGAATCCGGTCAGACGGCGGCTGTCTGCCAGCAACTCGCCGAGCATATCGTCCGGGCTGACTACCTCCTGATTGTTGTCCGAGAGTCGCTGATGTGCAGCAATCTCGCTGATGGAGTGTAAAGTAGTTCCGCCGATCTTCCGCGCCCGCTCGGCGATTTCGTCAGTCATGGCGAAGAGTTGGTCGCCCTGCTCATCCAGGAGCAGATGATAATCGCGGAAGTGGCGTCCGCTCATGTGCCAGTGGAAGTTCTTGGTTTTCAGGTACAGCGCGAAGACATCCGCCAGCAATTCCCGGAGTGCGCTCGATATCTCTGCAACTCCCTCGCGGCTGAGTTCGATTCCGTGCTCGGCCCGATCTTCAAATGCGACAGCGTTGTGGTTGTTCATGATTGATTGATCCTTTCTGTTCAATCCAAGAGTCAATAGCAAGCCGACAGCCAGCTCAGAAGCGAAACGTAAGACCAATGTCCGCTTCAATCGGAGAGGCGTT
>JBEKMJ010000157.1:0-13978 GCA_050008575.1 Bryobacteraceae bacterium | reverse complement strand
AGTGGGCCGCGAAATACTGCTGGCCGGCGCCGGCATCGCCCACCAGGATGCTAGGCGCCTCCTTCCCCACCGAGGGAGGCCGTCCCTGCCCGCCGATGGTTTCCACCACGCTCCGAATATACGCCGCCACCGCCAACCCGTCCTGCGGGTCGATCGGGATGGCGGGCATGCCCTCATCCTGGCGGCTTCCTTGGATGATGGGCAGAATCAACTCGCCCTTCTGGTCGCTCAGGGCAACCTGCGATCGCAACAGGTTCGGTCCACCCAGGTCGCCGCCGCGCAGGTCCGCGCCGTGGCAGGAGACGCAGTTCACGGCGAAGAGCGTTTTTCCGCGCGCGACCTCCGCGGGGTCGCTGGGCGGACGATGCTGGCCGGGCACGAACCCCTGCGCCCTCGCGCGAGGCGCGACGGCGATTGACAATAGCATTGGAAGAACGGCGAAAAGTTTCCCAGCCCGCATTCATTCACCTTAACGTAGAGACGCGGCGCCATGCGAATTGGTGGGTTCGCGAACGGTATCGCGGCTAATTCTGGCGTGCGTAGTCCGCCGCCGCAGCCGTCCGCGGCGCGTCCTTGGGCATCAAAATCCAGGCGATCAGATAGGCGAAGAACCCGAAACCAGCGCCCAGCGCCAGCGCCAGCCACACAATGCGGATCAGCAACGCATCCACCCCCAGATAGCGTGCGAAGCCCGCGCAGACTCCCGCGACCTTCTTGTTCTCCGAGTCCAGCGCCAGCCTGGGCGACGCGTAGGGGTTCGCCGTGGCCTCCGCCAGTTTGGTGGGGTGCCCGCAGGCGGAACAATAGCGCACTTTCTCGTCGATTTCAATCCCACATCTTGTGCAGAACATTGGATTGCCCTTTCATAGGAAGATACGAAAAATGGGGGAGCTGTGTTCACAGGAGCCGCGGCGGTCCCTTCGGGAACCTCTCTGGCGCCGGAAACCGGGCTCCACTTGCCACGTTTGCGAACGTGAAATTGGATTCGGCAAGCTAAAGCCGTCGTCACACTGGCGTTCCATACCCGCGCAGGAGCGTTTTGCGATGTGCAGTTGCGCCGGCATCGACTCGGCGCATAGCAACGGGATCGACGTGCCGACGGCGCACACGGTCAGGTCCGAGGCCGTGGACCTGGAGGCTTTCGCCAGCGAAGCACTTCACCAGTTGGCTGGGATTCACGCCGTCTGCTAGATAACTATTTGGAATCCAAGTTTTTCGCTTTTTGGCGAGGGTCGACGTACGGTTGCCCGTGTTTGATGAGCCGGTAATATAAGCGGGCCAGCTTTCGCGCCCGGACGAGTGCGCGGCCGGCGGTACTGCGCTCCCAGATAGCTGTCGCTGCGGAGCAGCGTGAACGCCCCATGCCCCTGGCGCGCCGTGCCGGCCCTCAAGTGCGCCACGAGGGCTACAGCGCAGCCGCGAAGACCGGCGGCAGATTCGGCACCTGCGCGCCGGCCGCAATCTCCACCGTAACCGCGATAGCGGCGGTGCCGGCTACATCCACCGCTCCCGGCAGCACATGGATCGCGGTCCCATCCGCGGCGGATTGGAACAGGCCGGCCGGCACCGGCTTGCCGCCTTTGGGAATGACCCACATCTCGTAAATCTTGCCGGCGGGCGCTTGTGGCAGGTTGGAGGCCAGCAGCAGCACGCCGCGCGCCGGGTCGAGGAATACGCGCCCGCGTGGAGGCTGCGGCGCGCCACCACCGAACACCACTTGTTTGACATTCGGCTGGTTCAGGATGGCGAATGCCTCGTTCAGCCGCGCCAGTTCGCGCGTCTGGGCCACGGAATCCGATCGCACGCGCTGCAACTCCGCGTCGGCCCGCTCCAATTGCGCGGCCGCCCGATGCGCACGCACATTGAAGACCACCGCAGCAATCAGAGCGCCGGCGGCCACCGCGGCCCACACGGGCGACCAGTTCCAGCGCGATCCCGTCTGCGCGCCGGCGATGGCCAGCACCCGTTTCCGCAAGCGGGCAGGCGGTTCCGCGGCAGGCGCCGCCGCGCCGATCAGGGTGGTCAACTCCCGCGCCGCCCGCACGCCCGGCACGCAGGTGTCGCAATTCCGGGCCAGATGCGCGCGGATCTCGCCCGCCTCAGGCTCCTCCGCGATGCCCAGCGCGTAAAGCTCGTAATGGTCGCGCAGTTCGTCGCAATTCATGCGGGCACCGCCGTTCCGAGCTCGTCACGCAGGCTCTTCAATGCCGTGCGCACCCACGTCTTCACGGTGCCCAGCGGCTGGCGCATGCGTTCCGCCATCTCCGCTTGCGAGAGGCCTTCAAAATATGCCAGCTCGATCACCGCGCGTTGATTCTCCGAAAGCTTCTCCAGCGCGACGCGCACCCGCCGCACTCTATCCGAATTGAGCAACTCCTTTTCCATGTCGGCGAATAACGCGGGGTGTTCCGTCTCCGGCAGTTCCATCGCATTGCGCATGCGGCCCGCCGCCGAGCGCAGATAGTCGATCGCCCGATTGCGCGCCACCGCCAGCAGCCAAGGGCCCAGGCCGCCGCGCTCGGCGTCGAATCCCTGCACGCGATTCCAAACGCGCAGAAAGGTTTCCTGCACCAGATCCTCGGCGATGCCGCCGTCCCGCACTACGCGCAAAATGAGCGCGTAAGCCAGCCGTCCATAGCGGTCGTACAGTTCCGCCATGGCGCGCGGATCGCGCCGCTGCAGACGCCGGACCAGGTCCGCGTCGCCTTCTCCGAATTCGATTGCCAGCAACAGGGGCAGCAGCATTAGGTTCCGAATACGATTAAACCACGCTGCCAAGGCACACACAATTATTCATACGGTGAAACCCCGGCGGTTGGATGAGTGGCCACTCGTGCATTATACTTCGTAGACATGCAGATAGGGATTCGCACGATTCTCACACTATTCGCCGCTGTGGCGTTGCTCGCGGCGCGCGCCCGCCAACTCGGCGTTCCGTTCGATGGCACTCCAGGGCCGCTCAATGCCATCACCGATGTCGCTGGTTTGGAAGTGGGCCACACCACGCTGATTGCGGGCGATGGGAACCAAGCCGTCCGCACCGGAGTCACCGCCGTCTGGCCGCGCGGAAAGCAGTCCGGCGCGCCTGTGTTTGGCGGATGGTTCTCGCTGAACGGCAACGGCGAAATGACTGGCACTACCTGGTTGGAGGAGTCCGGACTGCTGGATGGGCCCGTCCTGATCACCAACACGCACAGCGTGGGGACCGTGCGCGATTCTTATATCAAATGGCGGGTAGCGTGGGCGCGCAAAGCCGGCATCCACATCGACGATGAGTGGTCGCTGCCGGTGGTGGCTGAAACGTGGGACGGGTTTCTGAACGACATCAACGGATTCCACGTGACGGAGGCGGACACGTTCGCCGCGGTGGAGGCAGCCAAGGGTGGACCGGTAGCCGAAGGGAACGTGGGTGGCGGCACGGGCATGGTCTGCTACGGATTCAAGGGCGGCATCGGCACCAGTTCCCGCAAGGCGGGTCCTTACACCGTGGGCGTGCTGGTGCAGTGCAACTGTGGAAGGCGCGCGCAGCTTCGCATCGCGGGCGTGCCGGTGGGCCGGGAGATTCCGGGGAATGAGCCATACGCGCTCAACTTCCGCCACGCGGGCGAAGATTACGGGTCGATTATTATCGTAGTGGCTACGGACGCGCCGCTGCTGCCGCATCAGATGAAGCGCCTGGCGCGGCGCGCGGCGCTGGGCTTGGCGCGCACGGGGTCGATTTCCGGCAACGGCTCCGGCGATATCTTCATCGCCTTTTCGACGGCGAATGCGGCCGCCGGCCGGACGTCGGGCGTGGTGAATCTGACGATGTTGCCCAACGACGAAATGAACGGGCTGTTCGAGGCAACCGCGCAGGCCACCGAGGAGTCCATCGTCAATGCCATGGTCGGCGCCGAGACGATGACCGGCTTCGAAGGGCACACGGTAATCGCGCTGCCGCACGACCGTCTGCAGGAGGTTTTGAAGGAGTACGGCCGGCTTGCGCCATGACCGCTGACTAGTATGGGGCTGGTGCTTTTCGTATCTTGGAGGAATGGAAGTGCACTTTACTCCAGAGCAACAAGAGCGGCTTCACGATGAAATCCGATTTCTTGCGGCCGTGGATAAGGGACTCGCCGCGGCTCGGCGCGGTGAGTTCATTGAAGAAGAAGAGATGGACGTCCGCCTGGAAGCCATCTTCAGGTGCCGATCAATTCATGACATCGCGTGACGGTTTCGAATTGGCAAACGAACGCGCTATGGAAATGGAAAGAAGTATCCCGCGAGTAGTTGCCGCGCACTATGATCGCCAGACCGGGCGGATCGTAGTCGAACTCAGTTCCAAGGTATTCGTGGCCTTCTCGCCCCGCGACGTAGAAGGGCTGGAAGATGCCAAGCCGGCACAGCTTAACGCCATAGAAATTAGCCCGTCCGGCTTCGGCATCCACTTTCCAGCCGTGGATGCAGACCTCTACGTACCGGGGATCTTAGAAGGCTTTCTAGGTTCCAAGAGGTGGATGGCGCCCAGGTTGGGCCAGACTGGCGGCCAATCCAGGAGCAGGGCTAAGAAGGCGGCCGCCAGAACAAATGGAAAGTTAGGGGGAAGGCCGCGAAAGGCAGTGGGCGGTAGGTCAGTCGCTCGCCAGCTCACATCCTTGCGTTTCGCGTGCACGTCAAGGCTGTTCTCGATGGCGAAGGACTTGACTGGACCTGGTGCTGAGCGTTACGCCATTGACAAAGTGGACCTCTAGGCTCGAGAACTTAAGATGAGCGTCATCCGAATCGGCAGGGGGTGCGGCCTTCGGCACCTTCTCAGTCACGGCATACTTGGCCTCGGGTGCGTCGATGAGGGAGCCGGCGTAGTCGTCAGAGTAACCGAACAGGGGCGGCCAGAAAGAGTCGTCGGAAACGGAGATTTCTGAACCCTCTGGGATGTCCAGGCATTGCACGCGCGCCGATTTATGGAATAAGACCACATTGCGTTTGTCCGCGCCCGGCGCCAGTATCCGGCGAGGCCGCAAATAGCCGATCTGAACTGACGGATAGATGATCCCGTCCAACGGCGGGTCGTCCATGGTAGCGAGGAAGTCAGCGACTGCCTGAGTCCGGAGGTAGTCGCGGGGTTGATCGTCCGGCATGACCGGTTTTGAAAAGCGCTTGCTCAGCCCACGCAGGAACTCTGCTTGTTTTAGACGGCGGATGTAGTCTGCATCGAAAATGCTCCCTCGTTCGCTGACGATAGCTTCCAGCGCTTCAAGGTCGAGTAGCGACAGCCGCCGGATCACCTCGAAACACCCAATCAGTACTTTGCTGCCGACCGGAGGCCGCACCTCGGCCAAGGCAACGCTGGGATCTGTGGCGCCGTAGAAGACCGCGATACCGGCGGCATTCATACGTCCGGCGGCTGCGAACGATGCAGGTGGGGGACCGATTTCCTGGTCTGGCCGCTTTTCAGAGTGAAAGACCCGGGCGCGATAAAGAACGGCGAGCTCGGTGCCGGGTCCCGCCTCCGCTACGATCGGACGGCCACCGATCGTCCGGTGCCCGTCAATTCCATCGAAGATGGAGGCCAGCGTTGCTTCCGCGCGCCGGTTGAAATATCGCGCCTCGGTTTTGAGGCTCCGCTCAAAGTCAAACCAATCACCTTCGAAGTCCCACGCATCCACTGAGTCCTTTCTCACGTAGCGCGCCTTGTCGTCAAAAGGATTTGCTTCAGAACCGATTTCGCCCTGTTCCATGCGGTGCCGCTCCGCAAGGACTCGGAGAATATCCTCCGTAGCCAGGTAGCCGATCCCGGCACCGTTGAGCACGTCGGCAACTGGTTGGCCTTTGGAATGCCAGCCTCCCGCATCATCTGGCGGATTCAGATCTATGCGATCAAAGAGCTCAGGGAGAGCACTGCGGACCAAGTCCGCCATTTGGTCGACTGAGAAAGTTCTCCCATCCCGCGCGCAATAGAAACAGGCGGCATCATGGCCGTCTTCCTCGATTTTCGTGCGAAGGAACTCGTCATCTACGCATTCGGAGCAAACCCTTTGATCTTTCGTGTCGAGATTCATATCGCGCAACCGTGGCGAGAAGGTAGGGCCGTCCATAGGCCGGCGTGGACGCCGACCGCAGGACTGGAGTCCTGCCCCACTAACCCCCGAAGCCGCACTCCTTCCAACGCGTGCCCCACTCCCACATCCCGAACGTCGCCTGCTTGGGCAGCGCATACCCCAACTGGCGCGCCAACGCGCAAATCTGCCCACGGTGGTGCGCATCGTGCGATATCAGGTAGCTGAACATCCCCACTGCGTCCGGACGGAAACCCTTGACCTTGCCTTCGGGGTGGTCGAGCGATTCCTCCAAGAGCCGCGCGCAGCACTTCGCACTTTCAGCGAGCGCCTGCATCGCCTCTTTCTTGGTAACTGTCGCGCGGTCGAGCTTATCGGGCAACGGCTTGCCCTTGGCGGCGGCCACCAGCCACATGTGACGTACATTGTGTATGTGCGCGGCGATGGCGGCAATGGTGCGTCCTTTGCCGCCGGGCGGCTCGGCGTTCCAGACGGCGTCGGGCAGATTTTCAAGCAGGTATTGGTTGATGCGCTCGTTGACCGCGTAGGATTCGATGAGCGAACGCTTTAGGTCGAGCATTGGATTACTCTAGTACCGGAGGCGGGCCGGCGTGGACGCCGGCCGCAGGCCTGGAGGCCTGCCCCACAATTTGGGCGTGGTTGGTCAGCTCTCCGATTTCAGGAATACGGATAGTCACAATATCGCCGGGCGCCAGCGCGGCGTCTTCCGGCACGATGATACCGGTGCCGGTAAGCAGCACCGTCCCGGCCGGTACATGATTGGCGCGCCGCAGATACTCAATCAGTGTCTCGAACTTACGGTGCAGCTTCGCCGTCGAGACGCTGCCGGAGAAAATCCGCCGGCTGTCGCGCGTCACTGTGCAAGTCATTTCCAGGTTATAAGGATCCGGCAAGTCCTCCGCCGTCACGATCACCGGGCCCAGCGCGCAGCACGCCGTATAAACCTTCGATTGCGGCAGGTAAAGCGCGTTTTCGCGCTCGATATCCCAGGCCGACACGTCGTTGGCCAACGTGTAGCCGACGATATCGCCCTTGCTGCCGAGCACCAATGCCAGTTCCGGCTCGGGCGCGGTGAAGCGGGAATCGGCGCGGATGCCGATGGCCTGGCCGGGACCCACGCACACACGCGCCGTCCCCTTGAAGAAGACTTCGGGACGCGGCTGATTGTAGACGTAAGCGTACATGCCTTCGCGCGTGCCGTGCTCGGCATCGCGGAACGACGCGCTCATTTCGTAGGTGCAGCCGCAGGCCCAAACCTCCGGCGGCACGATGGGCAGCGCCGGCGGATGCTCGGCCGGATGGCGGCTGGCGAGACGCGCGGTGGTCTTCGCGAGGGAGACTCCCTCGGCTTCCGAGCGGCGAATCAGGTCGGCGACGGTATAACCGGGAACCGGGCGGGCCAGGTCCCCTTCGAAAACGGCGGCCAGATAGCCACCTTCAGCTTTGATTTGTCCGAGACGCATTAGTATTTCAGATAGACGGTTTTGTAGTCACTGTAAAAGTCGAGCGCGGCGGGTCCTTGTTCCTTCGGCCCGAAGCTGGATTCCTTAGTCCCGCCAAAGGGCAACTGATACTCCACGCCGGCGCTGGGAAGGTTCACAGTAAGCAGGCCCGCTTCCATCCGGTAGACGAACTCGAAGACGCGCGAAAGGTTGGTGGTTTGAATGGAAGCCGAGAGCCCGAACGGAATATCGTTGGCGATGCGCAGGGCGTCCTCGAAATCGCGGGCGCGCATCACGGCCAGCACGGGTCCGAAGATTTCTTCGCGGGCGATGGTCATCTCCGGCGTCACGCCGGCGAACACGGTTGGCTCGACGAAATATCCCTTGGCGAGATCGCCGTCCGTGAGCCGGCGGCCGCCGATCTTAGGTTCGCCCGCCTCGCGCCGGCCGATGTCGATATATCGCAGCACGGTTTCCATTTGAGCTTCGTCCACGCACGGCCCGATGTCGATGCCGGGCTGCATGCCGTTGCCGACTTTTAGTTTGCGTGTGCGCTCCACCGCCGCATCCAGGAAGCGATCGTAAATTGCATCTTCCACGATGGCGCGGCTGGTGGCTGTGCATTTCTGGCCCGTGGAGAAGAATGCGGCATTCACCGTGTTCTCGACCGCTGCGTTGAAGTCGGCGTCGGCCAGCACGATCGTCGGATTCTTGCCGCCCATTTCCAGTTGAATGCGCAAGCGGCGTTTGGAGGCTTCGGCGTGCAGCCAGTTGCCAATCTGGCACGATCCGGTGAATGAAATCGCTTTCAGCGGCGGGGCTTCTATGAGCGCCCGGCCGAGTTCGCCGCCCGGTCCGGCCACGAAGTTGACCACACCCTTGGGTAGACCGGCATCGTGCAGCGCTTGCACGATGCGGTATGCGCTGAGCGGCGCGGCGCTGGCAGGCTTCAGCACCACGGTATTGCCGCAGATCAGCGCCGGCGCCAGCTTCCAAGCCGGAATGGCGCTGGGAAAATTCCACGGCGTGATCAGTCCCACCACGCCGACCGGCTTGCGAATGGCGAACATGTGTACGCGGTCGCGCTCGGATGGCACCAGCATCCCATTCAGGCGCGATCCTTCGCCACCGAAATAGCGAAAAATGTTGATGGCGCGGCGGACTTCGCCTTTGGCTTCCGGAAGCGTCTTGCCCTCTTCGCGGGTCATGTCGGCCGCGACCTCATCGAAGCGGCTGTCGAGAATTTCAGCGGCCTTAAAGAGAAAAGCGCCGCGGGCGGGGGCGTTTAGCGTGGACCAGGCCGGAAACGCGCCAGCCGCGGCGTCGGCCGCGGCCGCGATATCGGCTGCGGAGCCTCTCGGGAATCGACACACGACTTCGCCGGTGGCAGGGTTGCGATTCTCGAATTGCGGCCCCTCGGGATGGCGCCATTCGCCACCAATGTAATTGTAGAAGACCGTAGTAGTGGACATTTCGAGTCAGATTGCGGGCGTTTGCATATAGGCGTCGATCTTGCCCAGGCCCGTCACCGAAGCCACGATGTTGCTCGGGAAAAGATCGATCCGCGCGTTGTAATGCTCCACGGCTTCATTGTACTTGCGGCGGGCCACCGCGATCTGGTATTCGGCGCTCTTCAGCGCCTCCAGCAAATCGCCGTATTTCTTGCCGCCTTCGAGCTTTGGATAATTCTCCACCAGCAACATCAGGCTCGCCAGTGCTTGATCCAGCCGCGCGTTGGCCTGGATTTTTTCCTGCTGGCTAAGCGCCAGGCTTAGCAGGTTGCGCGCGTCATTAACCTTCAGGATGGCGGCGGCTTCGGCGGGCGCTTCGGCCTGGACCGTGCTCGTCAGCTCCGGGACGATGCCGGCGCGATGTGTGAGAGCGGCATCCACTTGCGCCCAATCGGCGTCGATGGCCTGGCGCTCCGAGACCAGATCTTTGCGGATCGTCATGCACTTGACGCCCAAAACCAGCGCCGCGGCTACCAGAGCCAGAACCACGAGCTTCATGGCTCAGCACACCAGGTCTTCGCGGCCGATCTTGAATCCGTCCAGATTGCCAAGGATCGTGAGGGCAATCTGTTTTGGATCGAAGAACGCCTGCGCGATGCGCTGTACGTTGGCGGCGGTTACCTGCTCGATGCTTTCCACCAGTTCGTCGAGGGTAAAGAAGCGGCCGAAGTACATCTCCTGGCGCGCCAGGTTGGACATGCGGCTGGAAGTGGATTCCAGGCTGAGCATCAGCGAACCCTTCAGGTGATCCTTGGCGCGCCGCAATTCTTCATCGCTCACGCCATCCTGCTTGAGCTGCCGGAACTCCTTGGTGATGGACTCCACCACTTTACCGGCGGATTCGATGGACGTGCCGGCGTAGATCGACAGGCAGCCCGTGTCGCGATAGGGACTCAGCTCCGAGAAGACGGCATAGGCCAGGCCCTGCCGCTCGCGAATGTTCTGAAACAGGCGCGAGCTCATGCCGCCGCCCAGCAGGGTGTTCAGCACGTAACACGCGAAGCGCTCCTCGTGGGGCAACGGATACGACGGCACACCCATGCACAGATGCACCTGCTCCAACGACTTTTTGTTGCGCAGCGCGATGCGCGCGTGCGTGGCGGGAACCTGGTCGGGGGGCTGCTCGGCATTCGGCGGGAGCGATTCGAAATGCTGGCTCACCAGTTTCACCGTGGCCTCGTGCGTCAGATTCCCAGCCGCCGTGATCAGCAGGTTTGAGGGCGCGTAGACCGCCCGGTAATAATCGTCGACCATCTGCCGGTCGAAGCGCTTCACGGTTTCGCGCGTGCCCAGGATGGGCTTGCCCAGTGGATGGTCCTTCCAGAAGTTGGAGGAGAAAATTTCATGGACCAGATAGTCCGGGCTGTCCGCCTCCATCTTGATTTCTTCCAGGATGACGCCCTTCTCCTTGTCGATGTCTTCGTCGCGGAAGAGGGGATGGAGCACCAGGTCGGCGATCACATCGAAGGCCAACGGCAGGTGCTGGTCGAGAACTTTGGTGTTGAAGCAGACCAACTCCTTGGCGGTGAAGGCGTCCAGGTTGCCGCCCACGGAATCGACGGAACGGGCGATATCTTCGGCCGAGCGGTTGGTGGTGCCCTTGAACAGCATATGCTCGATGAAGTGCGAGATACCGTTCTGCTCGGAATTTTCACGGCGCGAGCCGGTGCCGATCCAGATGCCCACCGAGATGGAGCGCACGTGCGGCATGACCTCTGTGATTACGCGCACGCCATTCGGCAGTCTGGTCATTTCGATGTCGCGCACGGGGGTGGCGTTGGTGGCCATGGTGGATGGGGGCGGAGCGGTCGTCGCTCCTCTTTATTTAGGATACAACATGGGAGGAGGGCTTCAGTCTGGCTTCAGCCCCACGGAGGCGAAACCGCCTGCCCACCAAAGATGGCCGATCTCCGGATCTGAGCCGATCTCACCCCGGCAAAGGGCGGGTCTGGAGACCCGCCGCAGGCGTAGACGCCTGCCCCACTGGCAAAAGGCCCCACGAGGCTAGAGCCACGATTACAATGAGTAGGCATGCACCCTGACCCGGGGATCGCCGGCCGCCCGCTAAATGTCCTGATCGTCGAAGATTCCGTGGAAGACGCGGAACGCGCGCTGCTGGAACTGCGGCGCGCCGGTTATGCCCCCGTGTACCTGCGCGTAGCCACGGCCCAGGAAATGTCCGCCGCGCTCGACGATCGGCCCTGGGACTTGATCCTGTGCGCGCACAGCCTCTCCCATTTCACCTACGAAGGCGCCCTCGCTTTGGTGCGGCAAAAGCGCATCGCGGCGCCCGTCCTATTGGTATCCGCCACGGTAGTGGACGAGGCGGCCGTATCCGCGGTGAAGGCCGGCGCGCGCGACATCATTATGAAGGACCGGATGTCGCGCCTGGGGCACGCGGTGGAACGCGAACTGGAAGCCGCCCGCAACCGCATCCGGCAGCGCGCGCTTGAGGAAAGCATCCAGCGAAGTGAAAAACGGTTCCGGGCCCTGATCGAACACAGCTTCGACGCCATCTGTCTGCTGGATGCGCATGCCGTGATGCTCTATGCCAGCCCGGCCGCGGAACGGATCCTGGGCTACGCGACCGGGGAACTGGTGGGCCGCAACGCCCTCGA
This sequence comes from Bryobacteraceae bacterium, assembly GCA_050008575.1. GTDB lineage: Bacteria > Acidobacteriota > Terriglobia > Bryobacterales > Bryobacteraceae > Bog-159. The sequence continues at coordinate 2,351 of JBEKMJ010000157.1, read as the reverse complement.
TCTGGTGATGCCCGAGGACCGGCCAATGGCCCGGCAACGCCTGGGCGAAGCGATGGCCTTGCCGGGACAAACGCTCACCGTGCAACTGCGCGTCATCCGCAAAGACGGCGACGTCGTCTGGACGGAACATTTCGGCACCAATCTGCTGGATGAAGAGAGCGTCGCCGCCGTGGTCGTCAACTTTCGGGATATCACCGGCCAGAAGCGCTTCGAGCAGGTACTGCGCGAGAACGAAGAGCGCGCGCAGCGCGAACTGGCGGAATTGGAGCACATCTATCAGACGGCTCCCGTCGGCCTGTGCCTGATTGACGCGGATCTGCGCTACCTGCGCATCAATGAACGGCTGGCGGCCATCAACGGCTTGCCCGCCGACGACCATTTGGGCCGGACGGTGTGGGAAGTCATTCCGGAAGCCGCATCTTTCTTCGTGCCGCTCCTGCGGCGCATCATGGAGTCCGCCCGCCCGGTTCTCGACTGGCAGTTCCGCACCGGGAAATCGGCGGCAGGCGGACCGCGCGACCTGCTGGCCAGCTACTATCCGGTGACCGCCGCGTCCGGCAAGACCGTGGGAGTGGCGGGCGTGGTCCAGGAGATTACCGAACTGAAGCGGGTGGAGCGCGCGCTACGCGAAAGCGAGCAACGGTTTCGGGCCCTGATCGAAAACAGCGCGGATGGATTCGTGCTGCTCGGGTCCGACGGCAAACTGCTCTACACCGGTCCGCCAATTTTGGGATACGAAGGCCAGGAGTTCCGCAGCCGCGACGTATTCGACTTGCTCCATCCGGACGAGCGCGCAGGTCTGCCGGAGGCGTTTGCCGCGTTCATCAATAGCCCGGGCGCGGTGCTCACCAGCGAGCATCGCGTGCGGCACAAGGACGGCTCGTGGCGCTGGATCGAGGCGGTCAGCAAGAACCTGTTGCACGATCGGGTGATTGGCGGAATCGTGGTGAACTACCGGGACGTGACCGAACGCAAACGGCTGGAGGACCAGTTCCGCCAGACGCAAAAGCTGGAAAGCATCGGCGTATTGGCCGGCGGCGTGGCGCACGATTTCAACAATCTGCTGACCGGCGTGCTGGGAAATGCCACCCTCGCCGCAGACCTGCTGGGGCCGGATCACGCCGGCAGGTCGCATGTGGACGAGGTCATCAGGGCAGCCGAGAGCGCGGCGCACCTGACCCGCCAACTGCTGGCTTATTCGGGAAAGGGCCGCTTTGTCATCCAGCCCGTGGACCTCTCCGACCTGACGCGTGAGATGACCGCGCTGGTCCGCACCTCAATTCCCAGGACGGTCGAGTTGCGCCTGGATCTGGCGGCGGATCTGCCCGCCGTCGAGGGGGACCGCGGCCAGTTGCAGCAGCTCATCATGAATCTGGTGATCAACGGCGCCGAGTCTATTCCGCCAGACCAGCCCGGATCGGTGGTGGTGGCCACCAACGTCCAATCCATCGATCGGGAGTCCGCCCTCGGCGAGGTGGCGGGCGCCGGACTACAGCCGGGTCTTTACGTGGCGCTGGAGGTGCGGGACAGCGGCCGCGGAATGGACCGGGAAACCCAATCGAAGATCTTCGATCCCTTCTTCACCACCAAGTTTTCCGGCCGCGGTCTGGGCCTTTCCGCCGTGCAGGGCATCGTGCGGGGACACAAAGGCGCCATCCAGGTCCGCAGCACGCCCGGACAGGGTACCGCGTTTCAAGTGCTGCTTCCGGCCGGCGCGCGCGCAGCGGCCAAAACCGTTCGAGAGGCGGGCCGCATCGATCTGCGCGGCACAGGCACGATTCTGGTGGCGGACGATGAAGCCTTCGTGCGCCGCGCGGTGAAGAGCGCTTTGGAGCGGCAGGGCTATCAAGTGCTGTTGGCGGAGAATGGCCGGGAAGCCGTGGACCTGCTGCGCGCCCACGGCGCCGAAGTCCGCGTGGTGCTGCTGGATTTGACCATGCCCCTGCTGGGCGGAGAAGAAGCGCTGCGCGAATTGCGCCGCGTGCGGCCGGACGTGAGCATCGTGCTATCCAGCGGCTTCAACGAGGCGGAGGCGATTCAACGATTCGCCGGGCAGCGGCTTTCCGGTTTCATTCAGAAGCCGTATACCGCCGCGCAACTGGCGGAGAAGATCAAGATGGTCGTGGAAAGCGCGTGAGCCGCTCATGGAGAGCGGCCAATCCTGGCCGCAGCCGCCTTTTTAGGCGGCAGAGCCGGCGCCGGCTCTGGAGATTGGCTATTTCAGTTGGTTGGCCCTCGTGGCGCACGCCCCCGGCGTGCCGTGTCGGCACTCTCCAGAAACCTTCCCCTGTAGGTTTACGCCGTTTGCTGGATAACTAATTGAAACCCAAGCTTTTTCGCTTTCTTGGTGA
>JBEKMJ010000156.1:0-25414 GCA_050008575.1 Bryobacteraceae bacterium | reverse complement strand
TCCGTGCCTAACTGCTCGATGCCGCAGGCGTCGGGACAGGCCGCGCAATTGTCAAAAAAGTAGACGGCGGGGATGCCCGCCGCTTCCAATTGATTCTGGAGACTTCCGAAGGTAGACGCCGAAGCCGGCGAGGTGACGGCAATAGGGCAGGAGAGCTGGAAGCCGTTTAACAAAATCACAGGGGGCTGGGTGGCGTTCAGGGGTACGGCTTGCATGGGGTCAATCGTCACGGTCAGCCAAGCGGCGCGTTGTTGGCCCGTACCGCTTGTGGCGGACAGCGTCGCGCGGTACTCGCCGGGCCGCAGCGCGAGGGAGGCGGCCAGCAGGAGCCGATCGCCTGCCGCATTCGGCGCGACCACCAAGCCGCGCGTTTCCTTGCGCGCAATTTCGACGCGCCGGGTCTTAGCGTGCAAGAGAAAATCGAGGGTTCCGGACGAGGCGTCAAGGCTGGTGGATTCGCCCGCCCGGAGCCGGTACGTGGTCTGGTGCAGCGTCAGGCGACTGACCGTGTGGGGGGCGCCGGATTCCTGGGCGGTGGCGGAGGCGGCGCAGCACATGACGAGCGCGGCGATGGCGCCAGCTTGCCTTGAAGATGACATCTTAGCCTTGGTAATACCACAGGGGCGTTGTGGCGCGCCGCAAGTACTATGGGTATGTTAACCAAGGTGAGCACGATACGAGGCCCGAAACTATTCCGACTTCCGCGCGCCGACGTGCGCGGCCCGGTAGCGCACCAGGCACCGGGCCGCGGCCGTCGAGGCGGCGAGACTAGCGGGACGCGGCAGTGACCGCGGTTCCCGCGAGCGCGGCTTCCACCTTTGCCAGCCGCTCTTCGAGGGAACGGATCCGCTCATTCTGCTTCTGCAGTTCGTTCAGCAGCATGGGATCGAGCACCTGATACTTGACGGTTTCGATTTGGCCGTCGGCCGAGCGCGCCACCAGGTCCGGGTATACTTCCGCGACTTCTTCCGCGATCAGCCCGTATTGGATGGGTTTCGATCCATCGGCGTACGCCTGTTTGTAGCGGAAAGTCACGGGACGCAGCCGCATCAAGCCAGTGCTGGCATCCGCCATATCCTGGACGTCTTCCTTGTAGCGGCGGGAGGAGGAGACGGTGCCGAGGTTTCCGTTGGAGTCGATCAGGACCGGCACGGCATTGCTGGCGCCGGTGGTGACGCCGTAGATACCGGCGACGTAGGCTGAGTTCTGGCTACCGGCGGCGCCGATGCGGATGACACCGTTGTCGCCCGCGGCGCCCGCGCTGCCAATATCGATGTTATTGCTCGTCGTGGCGATGTTGAGGCCGGCTTGGTACCCGACGGCGATGTTGCCGCTCCCAGTGGTGTTGTACAACAGCGAAAAGGTACCGCTGGCGGTGTTGGCCTCCCCGCTGGTGTTGGAGAGCAAGGACTCGGAACCGCTGGCGGTGTTGTCGCTGCCGGTGTTGTCGCGCAACGCTTGGGAACCGTAGGCGGTGTTGTATTGCCCGTTGGTGTTGGAGGATAGCGCCAAGTAGCCAGTGGCTGTACCGTTGGCCCCCGTAGTGTTGGCGTACAGGGCCTGGTAGCCAGCGGCCGTGTTCTGGGCGCCAGTGGTGTTGGCGTACAGCGCCTCGTAACCGGTGGCCGTGCTTCCGGCCGCGGTATTGTAGAACAGCGCGAAGTAGCCGGTCGCCGTATTACCGGATGCGGCGGTGTTTGAGTACAGGGCAGCGTATCCGCCGGCAGTGTTGTAGCTCCCGGTAGTATTGAGCGCCAGCGCTTGAAGGCCGACGCCGACGTTGTGTCCCCCAGTGGTGTTGGAGACCAGCGCTTCGTAACCATAGGCGGCATTGTAGCCCCCGCTGGTGTTGGAAGAGAGCGCGTCATAACCGACAGCGGTATTGTCGTTTCCAGTGGTGTTGTTGTACAGCGCGGAATTGCCATTGGCGGTGTTCCATCCTCCGGTGGTATTGGCCTGAAGCGCACTGTCTCCTAGCGCCGTGTTCGTGAATCCCGTCGTAGTAGGGGACAGGGCCCCCAATCCTGCGCTGAAGTTACCGGAACCGGTGGTGGGAGCCTGAACTACGGGAACACCGGTGGACGACAAGATGTCACCGCTCAGGGTGAGAGTGCCGTCGACTTTAGCACCGCCATTGACCTCCAGTGTGGCGGCGGGCGTGGTTGTTCCCACGCCGATGCTGGTGCCCGACTCGTATATCGCAGAGTTGCCCAGGGCGCCCGCCGTGCTGGTGAAGACCGGGATGTAGTTCTTCGTTTTTGTATCCGGAGCGGCGTTGGCGGCGGCCATGGCGTGGGCGCCGGCTGGCGCGGACGCCGGAGCTGCCGCGACGCCGGTTGGCGCGGAACCGGCAGACTGCGCCAGCATGAAGGCCGACGGCGGCAGTCCTCCGATGGTTTCGGCATCTACAGCCTTCAATGCATACGGGGCGCTGACCAGCGGCACGCGCGGTTGCTCAGCCTGTCCCTGGACCTGTACTCCCACCCAGTGCGCTTGCTCGGTGGTGAACAACTCCGCCGGCAGTCCCTCGGTTTTGGTCGATCCCAGCAGCGCCGAATAGTGGCCAGCTCCGTCGGCGGTCAGATTCTGGGTCTCCTGCCAGAGTGCGGCGCCGCCGGCTTGCTCGGCATAGAGAGCAAAAGTAATACCGACTACGCCGGTCAGCGCATTGCCGCTGAGATCCTTGGCGGCGCCGCCGAAGCGGACCAGCCGAGGCAGGGCGGATGCAGTTTCAGTCGGCGTCTGTGCAAAGGACGCATGGACCTGCACCAGACAAAAGGCAACCAGCAAGGATGCCCGGTATCGTTTCAAGGGGACTCTCCCGCTGGTTGCGGGAAGCCTCGGTTGCGTTACGGCAGTCATTTTTCCTCTCCTTCGATTTGAGTTTGATTTGGCCGCGGCTGGCGGCACGTGCGGCGCGCCGCTTGCATACTCGCTACTAATGGCGCGAAATCGGAGGAAAAACCGACAAAGGTGAAAACGAAATTGTGCGACTAAGGTAGGGGACACACCAGCCGCGGGGACAGGTCCGTCATAAGCAGGCTAAGGTCGAATTTGATGAAGGACGCGACGCCGCGCAGCTCAGCCAGCTTGTTGGCCCGATCGGTGAGTTGGTCGATCGAGAGTTTGCGCGGGTCGCTGTTGCCGGCGATTAATGCATAGTTCGGATTCTTTTCATCCCATTGCCACTCAGCGATCAGTTTTTGGCGCCAGCCCGTCTCCAGATACCTTTCGATGAGCGGATCGTAGTCGCTGTGAAAACCGATCTTCTTATCATTGTCTTTCGAAAGGAGAAGATGATAGAGCATCGTGGGCGAGCAGCCTCCGGGATGATTCTTCGGATCCTCGCAGGATACGACTTGAGCATTCGGCTTTTGGCACGGAGTCCCCTGCACATCCGGAAAGCATCCTTTGGGACCGTTCGCTTTAAAATATCCCCAGAAGCTGAACGCGGCGCCGAGTCCGCCAAAAGTGGCCGACAACCAATTCCCCGCAGCGGTACTGGCGGCGCCGCCGACTAGGGCGAGCGCCGATCCGATCGCACCGCCCCCTGTCCCGGCCGCGCTTCCGAGGCTACTGCGGTTGACAGTCGAGTCGCGCCGGTCGGCCAGCCCGTCGTGAACCGCCCGGATGTGTCCGGCTTCGTTGTCGATCTCGGTCAGGAACCCATCGACTTGGAGCGATGCGGTCAGAATCATATCGGTAAGCTCCTGGCGCAGGATTAATGCATTAGTGGCCTGCGCGATGCATCGGTCAGGCTCGGTCATGGCGCCAAGCTTCCGGATGAGATCACAGGCGCGCGTCTCCCGTCCAGCGGGATCTGTTCCGCGGACGAGGTTGGCTACAAAGGTGGACGTTCTCTCGTTAGGCGTGCCGAGCAGAAGCTGCCCGCAGTCATCGTCGGCGGCCGTTGGCTTGCTGTCCGGAGTAGACTGGCCGCAAGTTGGCCGGGCGGCCAGGAACAGACCGACGGCAACGGCGCAGATCCACAATTGACCGTGGCGTCGAGGGTATGGCATCGTTAGCCTCCTGATCGTCTACTGGAGATCCGGACTCCGTTTCGGAGTCCGCGGCAACGATAGCACACTCGCGGTTTCGTGTCCAGCAAAATCAAAGCAGCGCCGTTCCTGGCGTTAGTGCGGCGCAAGGGGCCGGTAGAGCAGGCCGATCGCTATGCCGGCCACTATCCATTCGACCAGATAGGCCGCGGACTGTTGGAGAGTTAGCGCCAGACCGATGTTCAGGTTGACGTAGTTATGCACCACAAACGCGCAAACCGCGAAGACCCCGATGAGCACACCGAAGCGCGCGCCTTCGGCGAGGCCCGAACCGCCATGGTATAGCATGGCGTAAATCACCGCGAGCGCCAGCATTGCCACGAACATGGCGGCCATGCCGCCCGGCATAACGCTCTTCATTCCTTCGGAAGACCGGTATACGGCGGGGTATTTGCGGAACTCATTGGTAAGCCGCGGAAAGAGGGCGAAACTAAGACCTCCGAGAACGAAGTATGCTATAAAGCCGCCCACGGCGGCGAGAGCGATGCGCGGGAAGTTCATATCGGCGATCCTCTCCAATCACACGGAGGCTGTCAGTCCGGCGCCAACCATCAAAGCGTCGAGTTTGTCGAGCGATTCGGAAGTTCCCTGAGAGACGGTCTGACGGAAGAAATCGTCCGGGCATCCCTCGTGCGTGAGGACCACTTTTGTACTGTTGCCCTGGTCGAAGAACTCCACGATCACGCGCACGATCGCAAAGCCAAAATTCGCGTGGTAGACGATTCTCTCCGGCGGGACGATCTCGTCGTAGGAGCCGGTCAGGGTGAATTCGCAGGTTTCGCCCTTGGCGGCGATTTGCATTTTCTGGGTGAACGAACCGCCCACGCGAAAATCCATGGCGATCTCACACCGGGTTGCCTCTTTGCATCCGGACCATTGCCGCAGCTTCTCGGCCTGCGTCCAGAAGGCGAACACGAGTGGGCGGGGAGCGTCGAATACCCGCGCGATTTGAAGGCTATTACCGCCGATGGCGACGTCGGACTTCATCTTTTTTCTTCCTTTCTTTGTTCGTTTCTTTGTTCGTTTCTTTGTTCGTTTTTGAGCAACTTGTCGAGCGTGTCGAAGCTGAAATCCCAGGCTGCCGCGCACCGGGCAAGCCAGTCCTGAGCCGGCTTGAATCCGGCGGCCCGGGCGCGGATCAGGTGGACCCGTCCCGCCCGCCGGCGGTCGATCAGGCGGGCCTTTTCGAGCACACGCAGATGCCGGGAGATGGCCGGCGGCGAGATGCGAAACGGCTTGGCTAACGCAGCGACCGGACCTTCTCCGCGGCTGGAAAGGCGCACCAGGATACGGCGCCGCGTGGGGTCCGCCAGGGCCGCGAAAATGGCTGTGATCCTTTTGGGATTGTTAACCATGTCGTTAATTGTAAGCGGCCGCGCAAGGCTGGGTCAAGAGGAATGTTAACGTGTGTGTTAAGTATTGCGATGGGCGGGCGCGGACGCCTGCCCCACCGAGCGCGGACAGGCCGAAGGGCTGTCCCACCTGTGGTATCTTCGTCATAACCATGGCGACGGAATATTTCGACGTTTTGATCATGGGTGCGGGCCTGTCCGGCATCGGGGCCGCGCATCACCTGCGGAAATACTGCCCCAGCAAGAGCTACGTCATCCTCGAGCAGCGCGAGCGCATCGGCGGTACTTGGGACTTGTTTCGCTATCCGGGCGTTCGCTCGGATTCCGACATGCTGACCATGGGCTATTCGTTCCGCCCGTGGACCAGCCCGAAGATGATTTCTCCAGGCGCCGACATCCGTGATTACATCACGGCCGCCGCGCGGGACGAAGGCATCGACCGGCATATCCGCTTCCAGCATCGGATACAGCGCGCCGCGTGGTCGTCGGAAGAGGCGAAATGGACCGTGGATGCGGTGCGCCGATTGCCCGACGGACGCGACGAGCCGGTGACGCTGACTTGCAATTTCCTGTTCTCGTGCGCGGGCTATTACCGCTATTCCGCGGGCTACACGCCGGAGTTCCCAGGCATCGGCCGGTTCCAGGGCCGCGTGGTTCACCCGCAAGCCTGGCCCGCGGATCTGGACTACGACGGCAAGCGCGTGGTAATCGTCGGCAGCGGCGCGACCGCGGTGACGATTCTGCCCTCCATGGCCAAGACCGCGGCCCACGTGACCATGCTGCAGCGTTCGCCGACCTATATCGTTTCGATGCCCGCGCAGGACAAGATCGCGAATTGGCTGCGCGGCGTGCTGCCGGCGATGTGGGCCTACAGGCTGAGCCGCTGGAAGAACGTCGGCTTGATGATGTACGTTTACCAACTGGCGCAGCGGCGTCCGAATTTCGTGAAAAACGGGCTGATCAAGAAGGTGCGGGAGGAGTTGGGACCGGACTACGACGTGGCCACGCATTTCACGCCGCGCTACAATCCGTGGGAGCAGCGGCTGTGCCTGGTTCCGGACGGGGACATGTTCCAGGCGATCAAATCGGGGCGAGCCAGCGTGGTTACCGACCGGATCGAAACATTCACCGAAAAAGGTATCCGGCTGAAGTCGGGCGCGGAACTGGAAGCCGACATCGTGGTGACGGCCACGGGCCTGGTGCTGCAGGCCTTCGGCGGGGCGGAACTCTCGGTGGACGGGCGCAGCGTGGACCTGAGCCAGACACTGGCTTACAAAGGCGTGATGTTATCGGGCGTGCCGAACATGGCTTCGGTATTCGGATACATTAATGCGTCGTGGACGCTGAAGGCCGACCTGATCTGCACCTATGTGTGCCGGCTGTTGAACCTGATGGACAGGAAAGGCGTGCGCCAGGTGACGCCTCAGAGCGGCAGGGAGACGGCGGCGGCGCCTTTTGTGGAGAAATTCTCGCCGGGCTATATGGAGCGCGCATTGGCAAATTGGCCGAAGCAGGGTGTGAAGGCGCCGTGGCGCGTTTATCAGAATTACATCCGCGATGCGGTCAGCCTGAAGTGGCGCCCGGTGGAGAATGCCGCGTTGGAGTTCTCGAACCCGGCGAAGGCGTTGGCAAAACCGGCCAGCCAGGAGTTGGCTGAAACGGCTAAGTAGCCTCGTGGGGCAGGCTCGCAGCCTGCGCGGGCCTCGTAGGCCCGCTCTGCAGTTCGCCTCCAAAAAGCCGGCAGAGCTTCGCGGCAGGCGGCCTACGAGGCCGCCGCAGGCTGGGAGCCTGCCGCACTAAGCCAGACAGAACTCGGCGTGCCTGTGTAGTATCATGACTTGGAGGAAAATACACATGCGCATCCGCCTCGGCTTGGCATTTGTACTCGCTCTCTGCCCCGCCGTATTCGCGCAGGGGAGCGATATCAAAATCCCGTACCAGAAGTTCGTGCTCAAAAACGGCCTCACCCTGATCGTGCATGAGGATCACAAGGCCCCCATCGTAGCCTTCAACGTGTGGTATCACGTCGGGTCGAAAAACGAGAAGCCCGGCAAGACGGGGTTCGCGCACCTGTTCGAGCACCTGATGTTCGGCGGCAGCGAGCACCACAAGAGCCGCTATATCGAAGTCATGGAACCGCTGGGCGCCACGGACCTCAACGGCACCACGAATAACGACCGCACCAACTATTTCGAGGACGTGCCGACTTCGGCGTTGGACACCACGCTCTGGCTGGAGTCGGACCGCATGGGTTACATGGTGGGAGCCATCGATCAGAAGACGCTCGATCTGCAGCGCGGGGTAGTGCAGAACGAGAAACGCCAGGGCGAGAATTTTCCATACGGCATTACCGAAGAGCTGATCACCAAGAGCACTTACCCGGCCGGGCACCCGTACTCCTGGACCGTGATCGGCTCCATGGACGATTTGAATGCCGCGTCGCTCGACGATGTGAAGGAGTGGTTCAAGACGTATTATGGGCCGTCGAACGCGGTGGTGGCGATCGCCGGCGACATCGATGCGGCCACCGCGCTGGCGAAGGTCGAGAAATATTTCGGGGCGATCCCGCCAGGGCCGCCGACCGCCGCGCATCGCGTGTGGATCGCGAAAATGACGGGATCGCACCGCCAGGTGGCGCAGGACCACGTGCCCCAGGCGCGCCTTTACAAGGTGTGGAACGTGCCACAGTGGGGCTCGGCCGACGCCGATTACCTGAACCTGGTGGGCGACATTCTATCGACCGGCAAGACCTCGCGTCTCTATAAGCGGCTGGTGTACGACGATCAGATCGCGACCGACGTGGCGGCGTATGTCGATGCGCGGGAGATCGGCAGCCAGTTCAATATCCAGGTGACGGCACGCCCCGGCGACGATCTGAAAACGGTGGAGAAAGAAGCGGACGAAGAACTGGCGCGTTTTCTGGAATCGGGACCGACGCCGCATGAGCTCGAACGCGCCAAGAGCAATTACATGGCGAGTTTCATCCGGGGCATTGAGCGCATCGGGGGATTTGGCGGCAAATCCGACACGCTGGCCACCAGCCAGGTGTTTGGCGGCAGCCCGGATGCGTACAAGGCGACGCTACAGCGGGTGGAAGCGGCGACCGCCGAGGACTTGCGCGCAGCGGCAAGGCGCTGGCTTTCGGATGGCGATTTCATTCTGGAAGTGCATCCCTTCGCCAAATACGAGTCGGCGAAGACCGACGTGGATCGCGCTAAACCGCCGGAGCCGGGCGCGCCGCCCGAACTGCGGCTGCCAAAACTGGAGCGTGCATCGCTGCGCAATGGAATGAAGATCGTGCTGGCGGAGCGCCACGAGCTCCCCATCGTGAATTTCTGGCTGGCGCTGGATGCGGGCTACGCCGCGGACCAGTTTGGGCTGCCAGGAACCGCTCAAGCCGCTTCCGCGCTGCTCACCGGCGGCACCCAGACGCGCACCGCGCTCGAAATCAACGATGAGCTGGCGCTGTTGGGGGCGCAGTTGAACGCGTTCTCGGGTCTGGATGTGTCGGTGGTGAACCTGTCGGCCCTGAAGGCCAAGCTCGATCCAACGCTGGCGCTGTATGCCGATGTGATCCTGAACCCGGCATTCCCGCAGGCGGATATCGAAAGACAGAAAAAGCTCCAGATTGCGGCCATACAGCAGGAGAAGGTCACGGGAATTTTGATGGGCATCCGGGTATTCCCGGCACTGCTCTACGGCAAGGGGCATGCATACGGAAACCCGCTGACCGGGTCGGGGACCGAAGAGAGCGTCGCGAAACTGACGCGCGAGGATCTGGTGAAATTTCACCAGACGTGGTTCCACCCCAACAGCGCCACGCTGATTGTGGCGGGTGATACGACGTTGGCCGAACTGACGCCCAAGCTGGAGAAATTGTTCGCCGCTTGGCAGCCGGGTGAGACGCCGGCGAAAAACATTAGCCGCGTGCCGCTGCCGCCGAAGCCGGTAGTGTACCTGCTGGACCGGCCGGGCGCCGAGCAATCGGACATTCTGGCGGGGCAGATTGCGCCGCCGAAAAACAATCCGGCGGAGATCGCCATGGAAGCCATGAATGAGATCCTGGGGCGCGAATTCGGCGCGCGGATCAATATGAACCTGCGGGAGGACAAGCATTGGTCCTATGGGGCGCGCAGCTTTCTGCTGGGAGCGCGTGGGCAGCAGCCATATCTGGTGTGGGCTCCGGTGCAAACCGACAAGACCAAGGAATCCATGGTGGAAGTGAACAAAGAGTTGCACGACATCGTGGGGAAGCGCCCTCCTACGGCCGAGGAGTTGCAGCGCGTACAGAAAAGTATGACGTTGAGGCTGCCCGGCTCGCGTGAAACGGTGGACGGGGTGGGGTTTTCGATACTGGATCTGGTGCAGTTCGGGCTGCCCGACGATTACTACCAAACGTACGCCAAGAAGGTCCTGTCGCTCGGCATTCCCGAGGTGACGGACGCAGCCAAGACGGCGGTGAATCCCGATAACGTGGTCTGGGTGGTGGTCGGGGATCGTGCCAAAATCGAGGCGTCCATTCGCGAGCTGGGGCTGGGCGAGTTGAAGTTTTTGGATGCCGACGGCAACCCGGTCAGCCGGTAGGGTTCAGGCGCGGTTCGGTACCGTTTTCGGCCGCCGGTGAGAAAAAGGCCGCGCATATCCTACCTTTATCCGTAGGCGCGATAGATGGATCGCGCTCTTCGGGTGCGGGTGGGATGCAGGAATACGACGTAGCTTTGAAGTTGCTGTTAAAGGGTTCGGCCACGCTCACCCTGCGCGAATTGACCGGCACGGCGGTCGCGAGGTGGCTGGATGTGGAAATGCCAAAGGTGCATAACGTGCAAAACCTGCGGTTGGATCTTCTGGCCGAGACTGTGGGGGGCGGGCTCATCCATCTGGAATTGCAAAGCCGCAACGACGCGGCGATGCCGTTCCGGATGATCGAATATTGTCTCGGAGTGCAGCGGCTGTTCGGACAATTCCCGCGGCAGATTTTGCTCTATGTGGGCGAGGCGCCAATGCGCATGGAGAGCAAACTGCAAGGCCCGAATTTGTCATTCGAATACGGTCTGATCGACATTCGGACGCTGAATGGAGACCGCCTGCTGGAGAGCGCGGGGGTCGGAGATAATGTCATTGCGATTCTAGCGCGGTTGCGGAACAATAAAGAGGCAGTCCACAAGATTGGGGAGCGGATCGCCGGTCTGGCGAGGACGGAAAGAGAAACCGCCTTGGCTCAGTTGATGATCCTGGCGGGATTGCGCCACTTGGCCGCCACGGTGGAGCGGGAGACACAAAGAATGCCGATCGAAGAGGATATCAGGGAACACGAGGTTTTGGGGCCTCTAATCATACGAGCGGAGCAGAAAGGCCTTCAAGCAGGCGAATTCACCGTCCTGCGGCGGCTGATTGAGAAGCGCTTCGGCGCTCTGCCGGGTTGGGCCGCCGAGAGACTGGCAGCTATGCAGGCGCCGGAGCTGGAAGAGCTGAGTGAACGGGTGCTGGACGCCGGCAGCGTGGACGAATTGCTACGGTAAAGCCGCTCCGGCCGGCGCCTGGAGAATGGCCTTTTAGTGGGGCAGTCCTCCAGGCCTGCGCGGGTTCTCCAGAACCCGCTCTGCGGCGAGCGTAGCTCGCCCCACCAATGCGCGTTACCATACACCGCCGCGATTTCCTAGGCGCTACGGCGTTGGCGGCTGCCTCGTTTGCGCAAAGTTCCGCCGCCGCCGAAGCCGAAGGCTGGTTCCATCGCCCCATGCGCTGGGCCCAGTTGACGCTGGTGGAAGACGACCCCGGCAAATACGATCCGGCTTTCTGGCTGGATTATTTCCGGCGCACGCATTCCGATGCCGCTTGTTTGAGCGCGGGAGGCTGCGTGGCCTACTATCCCACCGCGGTCCCGCTGCACTATCGCAGCCAGTGGCTGGGCAATCGCGACGCATTCGGGGAACTCGTGGCGGGCTGCCGCAAACTGGGCATGGTCGTGGTGGCGCGCACCGATCCGCACGCGGCGCATCAGGATGTCCGCGACGCGCACCCGGATTGGATCGCGGTGGATGCCGCCGGCCAGAAGCGCCGCCACTGGGCCATGCCCGAGCTGTGGGTCACCTGCGCGCTGGGCCCCTACAACTTCGATTTCATGACCGAAGTGACCCAGGAAATTGTGTCGCGCTATCGCGTGGACGGCGTGTTCAGCAACCGGTGGGCGGGATCGGGGATGTGCTACTGCGAGCACTGCCGCGAGAATTTTCACGCAGCCGCGGGTCTGGATCTGCCGCGCACCAACGATCCGCGGGATGCATCGCGGCGCGCCTATCTAGAGTGGCGGCAGCAAAGGCTGTTCGATCTCTGGCGACTGTGGGATACCGAGATCCGCCGCATCCACCCAGCCGCCTGTTATATCCCCAACGCAGGCGGCGGAGCGCTCAGCGATCTGGATATGAAGCGGGTGGGCGACCTGGCGCCGATCCTGTTCGCAGACCGCCAGGCGCGCCGCGGACTGATGGCGCCGTGGGCCAATGGCAAGAACGCCAAGGAATATCGTTCCACCATGGGGAACAAGCCGGTGGGCGGCATCTTCAGCGTGGGAGTGGAGGAGCCCTACCGCTGGAAGGACTCTGTGCAGGACGGCGCGGAAATCCGGCTGTGGGCGCTGGACGGCATCGCTAGCGGGCTGCGTCCCTGGTTCACAAAATTCGGAGGCACGCTCTACGACCGGCGGTGGCTTCCTGTAGTGGAAGATCTCTACGGCTGGCATTACCGGAACGAGCGTTATCTACGGCAGGAGCGGTCGCTGGCGCGCGTCGGCCTGGTGTATTCGCAACAAACGGCCCAGTTTTACGGCGGCGAGCGGGCGCAGCAGAAGGTGGAAGACCATACGCTGGGCTATTACCAGGCGCTGGTGGAGGCGCGCATTCCGTTCGAGATGGTGCACGACCAGTTACTTGACGCGGAGCACACCGCCGGATTCCAGGCGCTGATTTTCCCGAATATCGCGGCGCTTTCCGACGGCCAGTGCGGCCGGATCCGCGCGTTCGTGGCGCGCGGCGGCGGCATGGTGGCCACTTACGAAACCTCGCTTTATGACGAAAGCGGCGAGCGGCGGCGCGACTTCGGTTTGGCGGACTTATTCGGCGCGACTTTCGACGGCGCTATCGACGAGCGCATGCAGAACTCCTATCTGCGCCTGGAAACCGACCCGCGCACCGGTAACCGCCATCCGATCCTGGCAGGCCTGGAGGGCGCCGAGCGCATTATCAACGGCGTTTCTCGCGTACACACGCGCGCGGCAGGCGATAGTCACGCCCCGCTGACGCTGATTCCGTCTTATCCGGATCTGCCCATGGAAGAAGTCTTTCCGCGCGTGCCGAAGACGGATATCCTGGAGTTGCACGTGCGCCAGGCCGGGCCCGGACGGGTGGTGTATTTCCCTTGGGACATCGACCGCACGTTCTGGGAGATTCTGGCGGCGGACCACGGTAAGCTGCTGCGCAACGCGGTGGATTGGGTGGCCAACGAGCCGCGCCCAGTCACCGTGACCGGTCCGGGGGTGCTGGATGTGACCGTGTGGCGGCAGAAGGATTCGATGACCGTGCACCTGGTGAATCTGACGAATCCGATGATGATGAAGGGACCGCTGCGGGAGTTCATTCCCACGCCGCCACAGAAAGTGGCCGTGCGGCTGCCGGCAGGTAGCCGCGCAAAGCAGGTGCGGTTACTGGTGAGCGGCGCGCATCCGAAAGTGGCGGAGGCCAACGGCATAGTGAGCCTGACCATTGCGACCATCGTGGACCACGAAGTAATCGCGATTGATTTGTGAGGGAGGGCGAGCTTCACTCGCCTCTGGACTTTGGCCTTTTGGTGGGGCAGGCTCGCAGCCTGCGGCGGCCTCGTAGGCCGCCTGCCTCGAAGCTCTGCCGGGCTTGGTGGCATAGGCTTTAGCCTGTGGAGGCGCGCCACGCTCGCCGTAGGCGAGCTTGGGCGAGCTTCACTCGCCTGCGCCGGCAGCAGCACTGCCGACGCGGCATGCCGGAGGCGTGCGCCACGGAACCATGAAATGGATTAATGTATCGGACGAGGTATCTGCGATGATCGAAACGAAGGAAACCACGTCGCGCCGCGCGTTCCTGACCGGCGCCGGCCGCATCGCCGGGGCTTCGGCCCTGGCCGGAATCACGCTGCCACATGTCCACGCGGCGGAGAACAACACGATTCAGCTTTCGCTGATAGGATGCGGCGGGCGCGGCACCGGCGCCATCGAAAACGCACTGGGCATCAAGAACGGGCCCCTGAAGCTGGTGGCCATGGCGGATGTCTTCCCGCAAAAGCTGAGCGATAGCCACGGCAAGCTGCGCGGCCATTTCGCCGCCCAGATGGACGTGCCCATGGAGCGCCAGTTCATCGGCTTCGACGGCTACCGTCAGGCTATCGACTGCCTGAAGCCGGGCGATGTGGCCGTCCTGGCGACGCCGCCGGCGTTCCGCTGGGTGCATTTCCGCTACGCCATCGACAAGGGCGTGAACGTGTTCATGGAGAAGCCGGTCACGGTGGACGGCCCCACCACGCGGCGCATGATCGCGCTGGGCGAAGAGGCGGGGCGTAAGAATCTGAAGGTGGGGGTCGGCTTGATGATACGGCACTGCCGGGCACGGCAGGAACTGCTCAGCCGCATCCGCGACGGGCAGATCGGAGACATCGTGGCGATGCGCGGCTACCGCATGGGATCGGGCGGCGGCACGGCGCCGGTGGTGCCCGCGGGCGCCAGCGAACTGATGCATCAGATCCGCCTGTTCCATTCGTTTCTGTGGGCCAGCGGCGGCGTCTTCAGCGACTACTACATCCATCAGATCGACGAGCTTTCGTGGATGAAGGGCGCTTGGCCGGTGGAGGCGATGGCTCTGGGCGGCCGTCAATACCGCGGGAATTCAGTGGACCAGAACTTCGACGTCTACGCGGTGCAGTATACCTATCCGGACGGCACGCGCCTGTTCTTCGATGGGCGCAACATGCCTGGGGTACACAACGAGTTCGCCAGCTACATTCACGGGTCGAAGGGGTCGGCGGTGGTTTCAACCAATGCGCACACGCCGGGACGCACGCGCATCTACAAGGGACAGGACATCCCGCGCTGGCAGAATGGTCAGAAGGCGCCGGCGCCGGAGAACCTGGTTTGGGCGTACCCGCAGCCGGAGCGCTCGCCCTACGACTGGGAGTGGGACGATCTGATCGCCGCCATTCGCGACGACAAACCTTATAACGAGGTGAAGCGCGGCGCCGAAGCGAGCCTGGTGGCGTCGATGGGGCGCTTCGCGGCGCACACCGGCCAGATCGTGACCTTCGAGCAGATGATGAATCACGAGCATGAATTCGCACCCGACGTGGACAAGCTGACGCTGGACGGTCCCGCGCCGCTACGCGCCGACGCCGAAGGCAAGTATCCGCTGCCGGAGCCGGGGATCAAGACGACGCGGGAGTATTAATTAAAGGGCGATTCTGAGCCAAGGTGGGGCAGGCTCGCAGCCTGCGGCGGCCTCGTAGGCCGCCTGCCTCGAAGCTCTGGCTGGCTTTCTTGCAGGGCGCCGCCTGCCTCGAAGCTCTGGCTGGCTTTCTTGCAGGGCTTGGTGGCATAGGCTTTAGCCTGTGCCGGCGAGCTCCGCTCGCCGAAGAGCGGGCCTACGAGGCCCGCGCAGGCTGGGAGCCCGGCTGGGAGCCTGCCCCACGGGCGCTAGTGATGGAATTGCGACCCTTCCACTTTGGGGCGCAATCCCGGCTGCGTGACGAACCAATCCAAGTGCCGGCGAATGTCTTTCACCAGCATATCCGCCAGGTCGCAGGTGAACCCGTTGCGCACCACCACGCGTTGCACCACCATCCGCTCGCGGTTGGCGGGCATGCGGTAGGCCGGCACTTGCCAGCCGCGGTCGCGCAGCCGGTCCGCCAGATCGTACAAGGACCAGTGGGTGTCCGCCTTCAAAGTCCACGCAAACACCGGCAGATCCGTTCCGGGGCTTACCACTTCGAACGGCCCCAGATCGGCGATCTGGCCTGCCAGCCGCACGGCGACATCCTGGCAGGCCTGGTGAATCGCGCGATAGCCCGATTTTCCCAGCCGGATCAAATTGTAGTATTGGGCTACAATCTGGCTGGCGGGGCGCGAGAAGTTGATCGCCAGCGTAGGCATGGTCCCGCCCAGATAGTCGACGTTGAAGATCAAATCCGGATGCAGATCGGCGGCCTCGCGCCAGATCACCCAGCCGACGCCGGGATAGACCAAACCATATTTGTGCCCGGATGTATTGATCGATTTCACCCGCGGCAGTTGGAAATCCCAGCGCAATTCCGGCTGTAGGAAAGGCGCCACAAAGGCCCCGCTCGCGCCATCCACATGGATCGGAATATCCAGGCCGGTCTTCTCTTGCAGCCGATCCAGGGCGGCGCTCAGAGCCGCGACGTTTTCGTATTCGCCGGTGAACGTGCTGCCGAGCACCGAGACCACGCCGATGGTGTTCTCATCGCAAGCCTGGGCGGCGCGTTCCGGATCGGTCACCCGATCGCCGCCTTCCAAAGGCACCGCGCGCTCTTCGATGTCCCAATAGCGCACGAACTTGTGCCAGCACACCTGCGTGTTCGTGCCCATGACCAGATTCGGCCGGTCCGTAGGCTTGCCCGCTTTGCGCATCTTTTCGCGCCAGCGCCATTTCAGGGCCAGCCCGCCCAGCATGCAAGCCTCGCTGGAGCCGATGGTGGACGTGCCAACGGTGTGCTCCGGGTCGGGCGAATTCCACAACTTGGCGAGCATGTGCACGCAGCGCATTTCGAGCTCCGCGGTCTGCGGATACTCGTCCTTATCGATCATGTTCTTGTCGAACGTCTCCGCCATCAGCCTGTTGGCCTCCGGCTCCATCCACGTGCCGCAGAACGTTGCCAGGTTGAAGCGCGAACTGCCATCCATGATCAGTTCGTCGTGGATGAGATGATATGCCGTGGCGGGTGGCATGCCGTTTTCGGGAACGTCGTGGCGGGGTGCGGGCCCCAGCAGCCAGTGGCGCGCGTACATGGGCCGCATGACGCGCAACATTTCGGGGTCGGGGTGATTGTGCTCGTCCATCGATTTGGATTCCACTCTACCAGATTGTAGGGCGGCGCCATGCGCCGCCTTGGCAGTGCATGGCCCTGCCCTACTCCAGCCCGGCGGCAGCTTCCTCGATCAGCGCGCCTTCCTTCTCCAGCACTTTGCCCACGCGCACGATTTGCTCATCGGCTTCGGTCCAATGCTTCTGCTCGATGGCTTCGCGCACGCCCGGCAGCGTCTTCACGCCGTAGCCGGTGTACAAACCCGGCGCGTAAATCTGGTGCTGGAACCAAGGCCGTCCCGGAAGGCCGTCGGGAAGCGTCAATCCGCGCTCGATGCGGAGAAGCTTCTCGTTCACCGCCGCCACTCCCGGCCCGTCCAGCTTGGCCTTCTGCGCAGCTTTGTCGTAGCGTTCGGCGGCGCGGGTGAGCGCGGCCAGTCCGTTCTCGAGCGGCGCGAAATTCAAAAAGGGCGGCTGGGTCTCCACCGGAGGCGGCACCGACGTTTTGCGTGGATCGGCGGTCGCGCTGAACAGACCTTCTTCGATTTCCTTGTTGCGCTCGCGGATCTCGTCGCTTTCGGTCTTCCAAAGCTTCTGCACTTCGTCCACGTACCGTTTGACGGTTTCGGCGAAATTGGCGAAATCGTAGGGCAGCAGGTCGGCATCGGCAAAACGCATCATGGCCGTGCCGGCGGTCTGCGCCAACGCCCTGCCGTAGATGAAATCGCCGTCCGCGAAATGCGTGTACCAGTAGAAATCGTCGTAAACCGAGTGATAGATGCCGCCGCCATCCTCGCCGCCGAACCCCAAATTCAGCGAGGCGATGCCCAGGTGGTCGATGAAAGCCGTATAGTCGGAGCCGGAGCCCAGCGCGCCAATGCGCAATTCGGCACGCTTGCGCACCTCTTCGCGCTCCGCGGCCGGCGCGCGCGAGATGTGCTGCAGTTGATCGCGCTTCCACACCGGGATTTTCTTTTCGGGATCTTCGATATCGCGCGCCACGCCGTTGATGAACTTCTCGAGCGAGTGCGAGCCCGCCATGCCCAGCATGCCGCGGCCATTGCCATCCGAGTTGACGTACATCGCTGCGCGGCTCCGCAGTTCCGCGTCATGCTCCTCGGCCCACTCGGTCGATCCCAGCAGACCTTCCTCCTCGCCGTCCCACACGCAGTAGATCAGCGTCCGCTTCGGCTTCCAACCCTGCTTCTGCAATTCCCCAAAAGCGCGAGCTTCCTCCATCAGCGCCACCGCGCCCGAGAGAGGATCTTCGGCGCCATTTACCCAAGCGTCGTGATGATTGCCGCGGATGATCCACTCATCCGGATATGGCGAACCTGGAATGCGCGCCACCACGTCGTAGATCTTTTTCATGTCCCAGTTGAATTCGAGCTTCAGATGCACGCGCGCGGGGCCGGGTCCGATCCGATAAGTGATAGGCAGCGCGCCGCGCCAGGCTTCCGGCGCCACCGGACCGGTGAGCGCGGCCAGCAGCGGCTGGGCATCGCCGTACGAGATGGGCAATACCGGGATCTTGGTCAGGGTCTGCGCATCTTTAAGGTCCAGGCGCTTGGCGCCGGCGGTCGCGCCGATGCCGGGAGTCAATGGGTCGCCCGGATAAATGGGCATGTCCATCACGCTGCCGCGCTGCACGCCATCCTTGGGGCGGTAGGGGCCTTGCGGAAAGACTTCGCCCGCGAAATAGCCGTCTTCGCGCGGGTCGGAATAAATGATGCAGCCGATGGCGCCGTGTTCGGCCGCGACCTTGGGCTTGATACCGCGCCACGAACCGCCATAGCGCGCGATTACTATGGCGCCTTTCACGGAGATTCCCAGGCGGTCGAGCTGTTCGTAGTCCGCAGGTACGCCGTAGTTGACATAGACCAGCGGCGCGGTCACATCGCCATCGATGGAGTATGCGTTGTAAGTGGACAATTGCTCGTCATGCTGGCCGGACGTGGGATCGCCCGGCACGGTGGGCTCGGCAAGCTTGGCGGTGAAATGCTCCGGCGCCACCAGCTCAAGCACGCGGTTCTTGGGCGTGGGGAACAGCACCTCGAAGGTTTCGATCTGTGCATCGAGGCCCCACTCCCGGAACTTCGCCAGGATCCACTCGGCGTTGTCCTTATCGTAGGCCGAGCCGACATGGTGCGGGCGGGCGGAGAGGCGCTGCAAGTAGTCGTGTAGGTTTTGCGTGCTGGGAATCGCGCGGAACCGCACCTCCCAGTCGTGCTCGCCGCGCGCCGCTTCGGGGGAATATCCGCGCAGGCCAGGGGCGTCGGCGGCGGGCGCGAGTGCACCGCAGAGGAAGGTCAGGCAGGTCAGGTGTAGAGCGAGCTTCATGAAGGAAAGGATAACAGTGCGCGAGGACCGCGAAGTTGGAGGCGCGGGTCGGAATCGAACTAGGCCGGGGTATTGATAATGCGTAACTTATTGAAAACATAAGTCGCGGGAGTCGTTCGGTTCGCCCGATTTGCGTTTCTTGGGTACAAAACCGCGTACAGGGCCACCAGCCTACTCAATGTCGCCATCCTTCTCCAGCGTATTGAGGTAGCAGTCTAGATTCGTCGTGATCTTGTGAAGGACGGCTGGCAGGTAGGGCAGAATTTCGCTGAAGCGGGCATCAGGGCCGATGTGGCCGCCGTGGTAGTAGCGAAGGTATGAAGCGATGCTCCTGCGTTCCTCCGGCTCAATCTGATCCATCGGATCGCGGGCTTCGTAATCATGGAAACGGGAAACCTGGCCGCGGACAACGCCTCTTCGCCCATCCGCACGCTGGCGGTCGCGGAGACGGGGCTGCTGGCGCCGGGCGCAGGCGGCGTGTCGCGTGTGGGCTACCGCGCGCCAAGCTCAAGCGTCAGTCATGCGAGCGTGGTTAAGCGCCAGCCCATGGCTCCGGCGCTGCGGGCCGCCCTAAGCGCCAGCCACGCCCCTGCGCTGCACGGCCCGCGCCCGCCGGCGGTGCGTCTGGGAAGGGGCACGGGCGCCGTGGCTGGATTGACTCAGATCGAATTTACCGTGCCCGACAGCGGCCAGCACCAGCTCCATTGGAGCGCGCAGAGTCCGCTCTTCCAGGGAAGAGGATCTCTGGCGACATATATCGCGCCCCAATAAGGCGGCGTCGTGCGGGCAGTCGCCAGGCTCCTCAGAAATCGTAATCCACCGGCTTGATGCCCTTGGCGCGCAAATAGACGATGCACTGGCCGCGATGGTGCGCCGTGTGATCCGTCGCCAGCAGCAGCACCTCGAAACCCTCCATCTTGCCGCCTTCCATATCGAAGGTCTGGTGCAAGCGCGCGGGATCCAGGCCCTGCAGCGCGGCGATCACGAAAGCGTAGGAATCGTTCAGCATCTTCGTCACGGTCGCCTTGTCGTAGTTGGCGGGTTTGGCGACGGGACTCTTCTGCCCGCTCAGCGTCGCGAAAAAGAAGGCGTTGGCGCTGGCGATGTGCGCCATCTGCTGGCCGAAGCTCATCTCGTCCGGATTCGGTTTGAAACCGTAGTCCCCGGCGGGCATTTGATCCGCCAGCGCCAGCACGTATTTCTTGGATGTCTTCCAGTGATCGATCAACTTTTGCGGGACGCCCTCCTGGGCCAATGCGGGCGCCGCCAGCGCCGCGCCCGCCACGAAACTCAACAGCCATCGAACCATAAACTCTCCTTTAAGTGAACTTCCATGATGCCAGGGCGCGCGCGATAAGAACCCGCGGCGCGCGTTAAATCGTTATGGACGGCCCAGCGGACCGAAGGTCACCAAACGATGGCGTACGATCACTTCTTTGCATATTTTTGCGTCGTCCTGGCGCCGATCACGCCGCCCATCCGCCCGCCGGCGGTCGCGGCGACTGACCACGGGCGGCTGGCGCCGGAACCGGCCGCGGGCGTCGGGATGCGCGAACGCCAGCCATGCGCCTGGGCTGCGGGCCGCGCCGGGACGGCCAGGGGTGCATCGGGGAAGGGGCACGGCCACCGGCGTGGGCGGCGTATCGCGCGCGGCCTGTAACATCGCTGGCAATAGATTCTTGTTAGAGGCACGGCACCCCTCTTGGCCCGCCGATTCTGAAATCTCAAGCTCGCCGATCAGTTGTCTATTAATTGCCGCGCCATGGCGGCGGGAAGAAGGCCAAAAACACGCGGTCTGAGTTCGCGAGCGGCGCGCGCCGTCGCGGCGGATGAACGTCCTTGGAAAGCCTCTCGCTGCCCATCGCGTCGCCCATCCGCCCGCCGGCGGTCGCGGCGCCGGACCGCGGGGCGGCGTCGCCGGAACTGGCCTCGGGCATCAAGCCACAAAGCAACTACTGCTTCTGGGCGACGGACGTTGATGTTCGACCGGTCAGCTTATTCGTATATACGACACTCATTTTCTTCCCATCGGGCGAGACGGTCATTTTCGCCACTCCGATTACCTTGCCATCACGCTTATCCGTCTCCTCTATCGTGTGGTCATCAACGCGCTTCAGAGAGACAGCGTTATAGGCATACGACCCCTTGACCGGATAGTCTTCGCCGTCCAGCTTCGCCGTGTAACTCTGGCCTGTCGGTTGGGACATACTCAGCCCATCGGCACTTCCCTTGTAAGTCGTCACGAGGCCATTTTCACTCTGTTTAACTTTGTTGATTCGCCACGAGCCAGCAGTCGCATGCGCGCCGGCAGGCGCCTTTCCTACCCGCGTGGCCGTACTTTCAACGATCACCGGTTGATCGCTGTTCTCCGGATGGTTGGTGACCTTCACCGTCAGAGTGTGGCCGTCGTCTGACACGGTTCGAGTCTGCTCCGTCACCGTCTTGCCGCTCTTTTTGGTGGTGATTGCAATCGACTTGGGATCGACTTCACGCACACTGATCGTGTCATAAGACTGGCCGGTAACGGGCTGGTCCTGCGCATCGGCCTTCACGTCGATCTTCGGGCTGCAACTGGAACAGTTATACATGCCCTTATTCACCGAAAAGACGTTGGGCTTCGGCGATGGCTTGTATTGGTCCATGTCGTTGCGCCATGTGCCGTCAAATGGGCTTTGCGCCAGCGATGATGCGGGAGCCTACAAGACCGGCATGAGAAACAGCGCGTAAGCAACGTACCGTTCGATTTTGTTCATCCGAATCGTCCTCGACCAGGAAATATCGATTTAGGCATTCCGGGCAGTTGTAATAGTTGCCTGGACTTTGCCGTCCTGGCCTATCAAGCATACTCCCAATCGCCGTCGTTTGGTGCGATTGTTTTCGTCCTTCTTCATCTCCTCCGCCGAGAGCGCTCCTTCGAAGGCGCGGCGTATCGCGCGCGGCCTGCTCGCCGCCTTCAGCGCCAGCCGCGCGGGCGGGTCGTCGCGGCGCGGCCGGCGCCCTCGCGCCCGGCGCACGCCCTGGTCTTTGCGCATCGTCTTGTCCGCAAATCGCGTCGCCATCCGCCCGCCAGCGGTCGCGGCGACGGACAACGGGCTGCGGACGGCGGCGGTCCGACGCCGCGGCGCTCACGATGGGCCGCGTCGAGCGGCGGGGTGGCCGGCCGGCATCGTGGAAGTGGGCACGGCGCAGGGCACGAGCAGCGCATTCACCCGCGCCGTGCGCCCCTGCGGCGGATGAGTGCCCTGGCCTCGCACAGCGTCTACTCGCCGACCGCGCCGGAGCCGGCCGCTGGCATTAGGCTGCGCTGCGCCAGACGCGCCGCTCCCGATGGGCCGCGGCGAGCGGCGGGTGGCCGGTGGTGCATCGTGGAAGGGGACGGCCGCCGGCGGCGCGCCGCCGGAGTTGTCTTCGGGCATCAGGCTGCCCACGCTTCGGGGCGTATCCGGGGCTGTCCTTTTGTTGTGGTGGTGTCGTTTCCAGCATCCCGGAAGAACCGTCCGCCTTGTCGCCGGGCTTGCCAGCCGACGCTCCAAGGCCGGTTTGCTCCGCCCAGAAACGCGAGAGTGAGCGGCAATATATGGTGTCGTGTATAGCGGTACGATGTTAAGCATACACGCCGTTCGAGGTCGGCAAGAAGGAGGCAAGGAACAAATTGATCCGGTCGGCCACTGGAACGCCCGCGTCTAGTCACAATTTCATCTCTGGAGGGTTCAATGCGATTACTTAACTCATATAGACCTCTCTTGTTCGTCATCATCGCGCTCGCGACATTGTCCGACGTCGCTTCTTCGGTACGGGCGCAAAGCCGGCTCAATCCTCCCAAGAAATCTAAGAGCACAGCGTGTTCAAACGACGACAGTGGATTGAAGTTGCCAGCCGGCTTCTGCGCAACCGTATTTGCCGACGGCATAGGGCACGCACGCCACATGGTGGTTTGGCCGAGCGGCGTGGTTTACGTCAACACTTGGTCAGGGGATTATTACGGATCCGACAAGCCGCACGAAGGGGGCTTTTTGGTGGCGCTTCAAGACAAGTCGGGGACGGGGAAGGCGAACGTAATTGAGCGCTTCGGTGAAACGGTTCAATCTGGGGGCGCAGGTGGAACAGGTATCGGCCTCTACAAGGGATCGATTTACGCGGAGATCAATGACCGAATCGTGCGCTATTCCCTGCCGGCGGGCGCGATGGTTCCGCGCGATCCACCGGAAACCATCGTCTCCGGATTACCGCTGGGTGGCGACCACCCGATGCATCCGTTCATCATCGGCGCGGAAGGAACGATGTATGTAGACGTGGGTACCGCGACCAACTCCTGCCAGCCGAAAAACCGTCAGCCCAACGTACCCGGCACGAACCCGTGTACCGAACTGGAGACTCGTGGCGGCATATGGCGTTACGATGCCAACAAAACGAATCAGACATTTTCACCAGCCGACCGCTTCGCCACCGGGATACGCAATGGCGAGGGCTTTGCCATCGACTCCTCGGGGCGCATTTTCGTCACCCAGCATGGACGAGATCAACTGCATGCGAATTGGCCCGATCTCTACAAACCCTCCGAGGAAGCTACGCTACCAGCCGAAGAGTTAGTGCTTTTGAAGTCCGGAGGAGACTATGGCTGGCCCGAATGCTACTACGATGCCGTGCGGGATAAATTAGTGCTTGCTCCGGAATATGGCGGCGACGGCGGCAAGACGGTGGGTGTTTGCGCGAGTAAGACGGGTCCCGTCGCGGCTTTTCCAGCGCATTGGGGACCGAACGGGATGGCGCGCTACGACAAGCGACAATTTCCGGCGCGCTATCGTGATGGCGTTTTCATAGCCTTCCACGGTTCATGGGATCGGGCACCATACGCGCAAAATGGGTACAACGTTGTCTTCCAGCCACTCGCCGGTACACGCGCATCGGGAAGTTGCGAAGTCTTCGCGGACGGTTTCGCCGGAGCGGTCAAAACTCCGGAGGGTGCTGCCCATCGTCCCTCAGGCCTTGCAGTCGGACCCGATGGGGCGCTCTATGTATCCGACGACATTCGCGGACGCATTTACCGGATCGTCTATCGGGGTGGTGTCACAGGCGGCGCGAGGGGTGCCCCGTGTCCGAGTGCCTCGGCTCCAGCCGGCGAAATTGTCGAGGCTAAGGCAAACCCGCCCGAAGGAACGAATGCAGACGCGGGTTCGGCTGCAATTGTCCCCGTTCCCGATGGAGCGACACGAGACATGGTTGCGCTTGGAGAGCGTATTTATCACGGCAAAGTGGGCGGAGCGGCTTGCGCGGGTTGCCATGGCGCGAACGGTACGGGTTCACCTCTAGGCCCAAGTCTGGCCAGCGGCAAATGGTTGTGGAGCGACGGCAGTCTTGCGGGAATCTTGCAAGTGATTACCGACGGTGTGCCGCAACCCAAGCAATATCGCAGCCCGATGCCCCCCATGGGCGGAACACAGCTTACCACCCAACAAGCATCGGCAGTTGCCGCATACGTCTGGAGCATTAGTCATCGGACACCTTCAAATGGGAATCAATGACGCCGCTGGCATCGGCCGTGCCCTGCGTTCCGGGGACGAGGTTGAGATCCGCGGATTGGGAAGCTTCCACCCGCGCCAAAAACGAGGGCGCATCGGGCGCAATCCAAAAAACCGGAGCCAAGGTCGGAGTGTATACAGCCGTATAGACCGTAGTTTCTTGAAAATCCCAGCGGGCTTATTGCGGCGCCCAGCCATCGACGGCCGGGCGCAGCCTCGGTTCGGCCGGTAGCAGACACGCCAGACATACGCTCCACCACTCGGGATGAAGGTCCGCCAGTTCGCGGGGGCTCGCCTCCAGGTACATGCCGTCGTGGCACACGCTGCAGACGGTCACGGAGAGGCTTGCGGGGCGCAAGGAGTGGCCGGGCATGAAGGACCTGGCCCTCGCACAGCGTCTCCTCGCCCATCCCGTCGCTCATCCGCCCGCCGGCGGTCGCGGCAGCGGGCTGCGGGTGCCGGAACTGGCGGGCGGCATCAGGCTGCGCGAAGCTAAAACAGCACGCTCGACCTCTTCCGGGTGCACCACCAGACATAACCCGCCTCCAGCAATACCCCAATGAAAAACCCAACAGCCGCACTAAACAATACGATCGGCACTGCGGCACCACCAACCATGGCCGCAAGGAAAAGTGTGGCATTTAAGCTGGAGGGCTGAGCCTGTAGGTTCTCTCCAATCGCGAGAATGAAGCGCGTCAGGCCCAAGGCTAGGCCCAGCGCTGTAGCGAGCAAGATCGGGATTCGTAAGAGAGGGTGTTCAACGTGACGAAGACCGGTACCCAGCGCTCGTAGCTATCCGGCGGTCGGAGGCTGGAAATCGTTGTGTCGTTCCATATGCGTCTCCTTTCCGATTCGCACACTATCGGAGTATAGGAGTATAGGACCGTGTGTTCCTATTATAGGCCCCCCCCCCGCGCGAAAGTGGCACCCGCGTTAAGGCTGGATCGCAAAGACCGTGCCGCAGCCGAACGCGCCGCCGGCTTCCGACGCTCCGTAGAGAATGCCATCCGCCCCCAGTGCTACGCCCGAATACATGCCGTCGCCGTCCGCCCCACCCTTGAATGAATACAGCGTCGTGAACGCGCCCGTCG
>JBEKMJ010000155.1:0-15251 GCA_050008575.1 Bryobacteraceae bacterium | reverse complement strand
CTAAATTAGGAGTATTATCCTATCACGTTCCGGCTCGCGCGGGACGATACATGAGTGTGCAGACAATCACGCGATCCCGGACCCCGGTCAATCCGGCCGACCGCCGGCGTGAGCCGCGGCGGCCCGCATCGGGTAAGGTACACCTGAGGTTCGAAAGCGAGCCGCGCTGCGAAGCCGACGTGGATCTTCTGGATGTCAGCGATTCCGGCTTCCGCGCCAGCCATCGGCACGGCTTATTGCCGTTGGGCGCCAACGCGACGTTCCGGCATCCGGAAGCATCCGGTCTGGCGCGCGTGGTATGGAATTGGATGCACGCGGATCACGTGGAAACCGGCTTTGTGGTCATCCGGTAAGCCGCCTTACCGAGCCGCGCGCGTTAGCCAGCGGCGCCGCCCAGTTCCAGCATTGAACAAGCCAGTCCCAAAAACGGACACTTCCGTTTCGGTATCTCCGCTTTTCTCAGTCATTTAGGAGTGGTAGGGCAATTGCCGCTGACATCCGGCAATGATGCGACAATGTTGTTAACCGCTCATGAGACTGAACGATGCGTATGTGCCGCGGATCTTGATCGCCGACGACCAGCCGGACGTGCTGGAAGCCTTGCGCTTCCTGATCAAGGGAGAGGGCTATCAGGCTGACGCCGTGAACTCGCCCGCCGGCATTCTGGAAGCCGTCGAGTCGCGCGATTTCGACGCCGTGGTGATGGACCTGAACTACACCCGCGATACCACCTCGGGCCAGGAAGGTCTCGATCTCCTCAACCGGCTGATGGCGCTCGACAGCACATTGCCGGTGATCGTGATGACCGCCTGGGGCAGCGTGGATCTGGCGGTCGAAGCCATGCGCCGCGGCGCCCGCGACTTCATCCAGAAGCCCTGGGACAATGCGCGCCTCTCCGCCATCCTGGGCACCCAGATCGAACTGGGCCGCGCGTTGCGC
Source organism: Bryobacteraceae bacterium (assembly GCA_050008575.1). Taxonomy (GTDB): domain Bacteria; phylum Acidobacteriota; class Terriglobia; order Bryobacterales; family Bryobacteraceae; genus Bog-159. Next base: position 14,312 of record JBEKMJ010000155.1, on the reverse strand, counting down.
AAAGGGCAAATCCTGGAAGCCGAAAATCGCCTGCTGCGCTCGGAACAGTTTCCCAGCCTGATCGCGCAATCCGCCGCCATGCAGCCGGTGCTGGACATGATTTCGCGCGTGGGACCCTCCGACGCCAACGTCCTGATCACCGGCGAGAACGGCACCGGCAAAGGACTGGTGGCGCAGTCTCTTCACTCGGTCTCGCTGCGCGCCCTCAAGCCCATGCTTACCGTCAACACGGGCGGCCTTTCCGAAGGCGTATTCGAGAGTGAATTGTTCGGCCATGTGAAGGGCGCCTTCACCGACGCCAAGGCGGACCGCGTGGGCCGCTTCGAAATGGCCGAAGGCGGCACGCTGTTCCTGGACGAAATCGCCAACATCTCGGCCACCCTGCAGGCCAAGCTGCTGCGCGTGCTGGAGACCGGCGAATTCGAGCGGGTGGGATCGTCGAAAACCCGCCAAGTGGACGTGCGCGTGCTCTCCGCCACCAATTCGGACCTGAACGCCGAAGTAGCCGGCGGGCGCTTCCGCCAGGATTTGTTGTTCCGGCTGAATACCATCGAGATCCGCCTGCCGCCGCTGCGCGAGCGCCGGGAGGACATCCCCCTGTTGGCCGCGCATTTTCTGCGGCAGCACGCCGAGCATTACCGCAAGAGTCTCACCGGCTTCGAGGACGCCGCCATGAAGGCGCTGCTGGCGCACCCCTGGCCGGGCAACATCCGCGAGTTGGACCACGCCATCGAACGCGCCGTGCTGATGACCCAGAGCGCCTGCGTGAAGGTCAACGATCTGGGGTTGCGGGCCGCGCGCGACGGATCGCCGCGCCTGGAAGACATGAGTCTCGAAGAAGTGGAAGGCCTGCTCATCAAGAAGGCGTTGCAGCGCTTCAACGGCAACGTCAGCCACGCGGCGAGCGCGCTGGGTCTGAGCCGCAGCGCGCTCTACCGGCGCCTGCAGCGCTATGGATTGTAGGACGCCAATCCTGGCCGCGGCCGCCTTTTCAGGCGGCTAAGGCCGCCGAGAGATCCATGACACCCCCAAGAAACCGCCGCCGCCGGCGCATGAAATACGAAGGCCGGATCGTGATCATGGCCATCATGGCGGGCCTGCCCGGCTCGCTGGTGGCGCTCATCTTTCTGTGGCTGCGCGAGCCCACCCCGCAGGCCAAGACGCAGTGGACCCTCACGGTGATGATCGTATTGCTGTGGCTGGGTTTCGCCATGGCGGTGCGCGACCGGGTGGTGTTCCCGTTGCAAACCATCTCCAATTTGCTTTCGGCATTGCGCGAAGGCGATTTCTCCGTGCGCGGGCGGGCGGGCGCCTTCGACGACGCGCTGGGCGAAGTGATGCGCGAGGTCAACTCGTTGGGCGGCACGTTACGCGAACAGCGGCTGGGCGCGCTGGAGGCCACCACGCTGCTGCGTACGGTGATGTCGGAGATCGACGTGGCCGTCTTCGCCTTCGACCACGAGCGCAAGCTGCGCCTGGTGAATCGTGCGGGTGAGCGGCTGCTGGCCGCGCCCGCCGAGCGCGTCCTGGGAGGCGGCGCCGCGGAACTGCAACTGGAAACCTGCCTGGAAGGCGAGCCGCAGCAGACCTTCCAGATGACTTTCCCCGGCGGCTCGGGACGTTGGGGGCTGCGCCGCACCACCGTTCGCGAGCACGGGCTGCCGCTGCAATTGCTGGTAGTGGCCGATTTGACGCTGCCCTTGCGCCAGCAGGAATTGCAGGCCTGGCAGCGGCTGGTGCGCGTGCTGGGGCACGAATTGAACAACTCGCTGACGCCCATCAAATCCATCGCGGGCAGTTTGGCAAGTTTGCTGACGCGGCATCCGCTGCCCACGGATTGGGAGGACGATATGCGCCGCGGGCTGAACGTGATCTCCACGCGCTCGGAGGCTCTCAGCCGCTTCATCGGCGCTTATGCGCGGCTGGCCAAGCTGCCGCGCCCGCAACTGGAAACCATGGAGATGCGGCCTTGGGTGCAACGCGTGGTCAGCCTGGAGACCCGCCTCAAGGTGGCTGTCGTCGCGGGGCCGGATACCTTCATTAAAGGCGACCCGGACCAGCTCGAACAAGTGCTGATCAACCTGCTGCGCAATGCCACGGATGCGTCGCTGATCACCGGCGGCGGGGTGCAGATCGGTTGGACGCGCAACAGCTCGCACGTGGAGGTCGCCATCGAGGATGAGGGGCCGGGAATTTCGAACACCACGAACCTGTTCGTGCCGTTCTTTACGACGAAGCCGGGCGGATCGGGCATCGGGCTGGTGCTGAGCCGCCAGATTGCCGAGGCGCACGGGGGAACGTTGGTGCTGGAGAATCGTGCGGACCGCACCGGGTGCGTGGCGCGCCTGCGGCTGCCGGTCTAAATCGGCTTGAGCCCCGCGAGCGCGGATCGCCTACACAGGCTAAAGCCTATGCCACCAAGCTGCGCTTGCTTGCGCTGACATGAGTGTCAGCGCGGCAGGCAGGGTGCCTGCGCCACGCTTTCGCCTCGGAATTAGGCCTGCTCATCCGCCGACGGGCCGTATATCGCCGGCACCGGCACATCGTTCAGCCGCAGATACACGGTCAGTTGCGCGCGATGGTGGATGGTGTGGTTCATCACAAAACTCCGGATACAGACCATACGGGGCATGCTAAACAGGGTTTGCCCCCCCGCCAGCAAAGACCACGTTTGCGCGAGACGCTCGTCGCTGGCTCCGGCCAGAGCGGCGCGCGCCGCGGCCACGTTCTGGTCGAACTTCGCCAGCAGTTCCGGACGCGAGGCCGCCGGCTCTTCCGTATACGGCGGGGCGCCCACGGGGGAAATGTCGAACGAGTCCTTCTCGACGACATCCACGGCCCAACCCGTCATATTGGCGATATGCGTGCCGAGCGCCGCCATGCTGAAGGACTTCGGGTGCGGCTTCCAGCCGTACTTGTCCTCCGGGCAGCGCTCCAATGTCTTGCGCGTGCTGGCCATCTCTTGATCGAATTCAGGCAATAAGGCGTCACGGATCATAATTGTCTCCTCCGGCTAGTTTCGCCTTTTATTCGCTTTCTGTCAAGGCCTGAATTGTAAAATCCGTAGCGGTCCGCGGAGTCGCTCGGACAAAAAACATTCAAAAAACGGGTGCGCTGGACGCCGTCCGGTGTATAATTGCTGAGACTGGGTTCAGAACCGTGAAAACCGTTACTAAGTCGGGGCGTCTTTCCGCTATCCTGTTTGCCGCCCTTACCCTCTTTCCTAGCCTGGCCCATGCCATCGACTGCTCGGGCTTACCCACCACGTTCACTGGAAATGAGTTTCCTACGGGAAACTTTTTCTCTAACTTCCAGAATCCCTGTTACCTGATCCCGATGGTCATGGACGCCTCTTCATTCACGGATCTAAACGATACGGATTGGCATATCGTTTACAGCGTCGATTCGAGCTACCAGCTAATCGTGCTCGGAGACTTTCCGAATTCCCGATACTTCTCGGTAACCGCTTATGACGACCATTCGTTGATATCGCAAGCCATTCTGGATACCAACATCGTGCCCCTGACCTCCGGCTATGTGAATCCGTTTCAGCCCGGCGTCCCCTATGCGCCGGGACAGCAATATGCCCTGGCGGTCAACTTCGGAGGCACGCCCGGCACGCTCGAGACCGGCTGTATGATGAACGGCTTCAACGTGAGCGTCAATTCCCTGGACGCCACCCAGCGGCACCAGGGGATGAACTGGAATACCGACGCGGGTTTCCTCCAGCAATCGCCGATTCCCCCGGTTCACATTGTGGATACGCCGGACCACACCAACCCGCCGGTGAACGGATACATGCTGGCGCGGGCCTATGTGGATATCGATCTATCGGATCCCACCACGGTACCCAGCGTCATCGTGCGCGACGTAGCTTCGGGCTGCGCCTACCCGGCGGCTTACGCGATTCAGACTCTCAAGATTGTGAGCACCAGCAAGTCGGCCACTTCAATACTGGATCAGGCTCAGTTTAACGCCCATCAGGTTTATAACAGTTACCTGCCGTCCTTCTGTTATGCAAAGGACCCGCGCAGCTCGGCGGATTTTTCACGCCTGCGCGAAGGCGGTTCGGGTCCCAATCCATTTTCTCCCTATGTCTACGCCGCGACTCCGGCCAACTTACCCACGACTCTGGCGACTAAGGGAGAAGCGATGCGCATACGGTTGCGCTTACCTACTACGCCTCCCACACCGTGCACGGATGGCTGTTCCCGGTCGGGGAACGAACAAGTGCGCTATCTGGGTCTTTCGTTTGACGGAGGCACCGACACTCTCGCCAGCGTTAAGGATTCCGATTTCACCCAGGACGCGCAGGGGTATGCCACGCTGATTGTAGGCACCGGGGCGAGCATTCCTTCCTGGATCACCCCAGCCAATGGCTATACCTTCCTGGATCTGACTACGTCCGCGGGATATCAGAGCCTGGTAGGTCTTGAGATTCGCGAGATCGTGCCTTCCAGCACGTTCGCCTGTTCCGCCCAGAATGTGGCCTACCGGACCACCGTCTATACGTCTGAAGGCAGCCTGATGGGCGATTATTTGCCCGTGGTGGACTACCCGCTGGCCGCCACCCTGCCGCAGAAGGCATCCAAACTGACGGGTCCAAGTTCCTGCGGCACGCTGCCGATCGGCGTGCCGGCGACGTCCCCGGCCTGCGGACTGCTTCCCGTTAATCCAACCGCCGTCAGCGCAATCCCCGCGCCGGCCCCCGGCGAAAGCCCGGTCGCGGTACAACCCTTGCCCCCGATTACCCTCAGTGGAGCGGGGTTTGGCTTCTTACCCAATGGGTTGCCGTTTACCGGCAATTCGAACTATCTGCAAGTTACCGACCTGACCCAGAACTGGAGCGCCGGTTCGGCGGGGAACCCGTGTAACTTGTCTGTCAGTTACTGGAACGATAATAGGATCGAGGCGGTGGCGAATGTCGACCAGAATGGACTGTGCCCGCTTGCCGTTGGGGACCAACTCGCGGTCTCGATCCAAAATCCGCAAGGCGGAAGCGCTCCGGTCACGTCTATCCTCACCGTAGGGCCCGGTGTCAACTACACACTGGGGAGCGCCGCGGTGTCGGTAGGGAGCGCGGCGGGCAATAATACGGTGGAACTGACAGCCGCGGCTCCCTGGAGCGCGGCGAGCAACGCCGCATGGTTGCACCTATCCCCCGCCAGCGCCAGCGGCATGGGAAGTGCGGCCATCCAATTCTCTTACGACGCCAATGCCAGCCGCGGCGCGCGCACCGGCACGCTGACGATCGCCGGCTTGACCTTCACCGTCGCCCAAGCCGGTAAGTAAGTCCGGTGGGGCAGCGCCATGCGCTGCCCTAGGCGAGCGTAGCTCGCCTCTGGAGTTTGGCCTTCTAGTTCTAGTGGGGCAGGCGTCTACGCCTGCAGCGGGTCTCCAGACCCGCCACCGGGCGAGCGAAGCTCGCCTCCACCGGCTAAAGCCTATGCCACCAAGCTGGCGGAGCTTCGCGGCAAGCGGCCTACGAGGCCGCTGCAGGCTGCGAGCCTGCCCCACTAAAGGCCAAAGCGAAACCGCGATAAGATGATTCCAAAGGTTATGAGTCACACTAAAGAAAAACGGACCGCCTCGTTTGTATTGGCGCTGGCGCCGATGCTGGCCGGAACAATGCCCCTGGCAGGGCAAACCCCAGTCACGCTCCGCCAGGCGGCGGCGGCGCGGGCAATTCCCATCGGCGCCGCGGCATCGGCCGATGAGTACGGTCCACCCGACCTGCTGCTGAATGCGTCCTACGCCGGTTTGCTCTCCGGCCAATACAGCATGCTGGAGCCCGGCAACGCCATGAAGTGGGATGTGACGCAGCCCACCATGACGACTTACAATTTCCAGCCGGGCGACGAGCTGGTGGCCTTCGCGCAGGCCAACGGCATGCGCGTGCGCGGCCACAATCTTTGCTGGTATACGCAGTTCCCCTCGTGGCTGGCGCCCTATGCCGCCACCGCCACTCCGGCGGATATGGCCACGCTGCTCGAAAACCACATCGCCACCGAAGTCACCCACTTCAAGGGGCAGGTATTCGCTTGGGACGTGGTGAACGAAGCCTTCAACGATCCCAGCGGATCCGCGCCTGCCACCCTCCGCGATTCGATTTGGTACGATCAGCCCGGCATCGGGCAGACTGGCACCGGGTATATCGCGCAAGCGTTCCAGTGGGCGCGCGCCGCCGACCCGAATGCGCTGCTCTTTTATAACGACTACAACATCGAGGAACCCGGCCCCAAGTTCGACGCGGTTTTGAGCATGGTGCAGAGCTTTGTGGCGAGCGGCGTGCCCATCGACGGCGTGGGCTTCGAAATGCACGTGCTGAACACTTACTATCCGAGCGCCACGCAACTCGCGCAAAACATCCAAGCGCTGGCCGCGCTCGGCCTCCAGGTACACATCACCGAAATGGATGTCCGCCTGCCGGTGGATTCCAGCGGCAACGCGTCGGCGGCGGATCTTCAGACCCAGGCGCAGATCTACCAGACTGTCCTGACCACGTGCCTGCAGCAGCCCAATTGCACGGCCTTTCAGGTTTGGGGCGTCTCCTACAACGATTCGTGGATTCCCGGCGTTTTCCCCGGATACGGCGCGGCGCTGCCATTCGATTTCAACTATGCTCCCACACCGGCGTTCTACTCGCTGATGACCGCCATGGAGACCACGCCGCCGGTACTGAATGCGAATTCCGTGGTGAATGCCGCCAGCTATCAAGGCCAGGCGGTGGCGCCCGGCGAAATCGTGGCGATTTTCGGCGCCAATTACGGCCCGGCCGGCCTCGCGCTAAACCAGGTGACCGGCAGCCAATTCCCGCCCAACGTGAGCGGCGCGCAAGTGCTTTTCGACGGCGCACCGGCGCCCATGATCTACGCGGAGGCGGGACAGGTGAGCGCCATTGTGCCCTTTGAAGTGGCGGGCAAGCAGCAGACCGCGATCCAGTATCAATACAACGATGGCAACGGAAACGTGGTCTCGAACACCGTGACGGCGCCGGTGGTCCCCGCCCTGCCTGGGATTTTCTCCCTCAATGCCAGCGGCAGCGGACCGGGCGCCATCCTCAACACGGATTACTCGGTCAACAGCGCATCCAATCCGGTGGCGGCCGGCGGGGCAATTCTGGTATTCGCCACCGGCGGCGGCGCGATCGCGGGAGGCGCGACAGATGGCGCTCTGGCCCCAGGCATCGGGAGTCTGGTCACGCAACCGGTCACCGCGACCATTGGAGGGGTCACCGCGACCGTGGATTATGCGGGACCAGCTCCGGGCCTGGTGAATGGCGTGATGCAGGTGAATCTGACCGTTCCGGCGGGCCTCACGCCGGGCCCTCAACCGGTAGTGATTACGGTGGGCGCCGCTTCCAGCCAGAAGGGCATCACTGTAGCGGTGCAATAAGAATTGCCCAAGGCTAGTGGGTCAGCTCGCAGCCGGCGGGGCTGACGCCCGCACAGGCTGAAGCCCGTGCTACCAGCGTGCATCACAGGCTGAAGCCTGTGCCACCTAATTCCGCGGCGTAGTATCCTTCGGCGTAGCCAGGTAGCCCGTAATCTGGTCCTTCCCTATTTCGTTCACCACCAACTCATAGGGCTGTTTCGCCTTGGCCACGTAAAACTGCAGCGGCTCGTTGACGCCTCTGTCCTTCTTCTCCACCGTCTTATCGTCCGCCGACACCTCCAGCGTGTACTTATTCTTCTTCTTGTCGGCGGCCTTCAGCTTCAGTTGAATATCGCCCACCCGTTTGGGCTGCTTGTCCTTGCGCAGCAAGGTGAATTGGAAGTAGTTGCGGTCGTTCAGTCTCTTCAGCGCGTCCAACTCCTTGCCGTTGGTGGCCACGTAGCCGGTCGTCACGCCCAGATCGCCCTGCACCTTGTTCAGGTTCGCGATAGTTTTGTCCAGTTCCGCTTTAGTGGAACCCAAATCCGTCTTCACGGCCGTCACGTCCCCGCTTACCTCGCCGATCTTGGTATTGGCGGTGGACGCCTGCTGCTGCACATCCGTGATCTGCGACTGCACCTGCGCCTGCTGCTTGGCCTGCGCATCGGCCAGTTGCTTGGCTAGCTGGTCGGCGTGCGCCTGGGCCTCCTGTTTGGCATGGCCCGCCGCCTGGTTGGCTTGCAGGCGCGCGGCTGCCAATTCTTCCTTCAAGCTGTCCAGGCTGTGCCGATGCGATGCCGTGGTCGCCGAAGTGGCTGCCTTCAGCGCGGCGATCTCGGCCAGCATGGCCTGGCTGGACGCGCGGTCATCGGTGCGCGAGGTCTCCACGCGATACCACAAAGCAATGTTGGAAGCCAGCAGGGCGATGAGTCCCCCAGCCACCAATGCGGTCTTCACACCTGAGCCAGTGGGCGGGGGTGTATACGTCGGGCTGCTCACAAATCTATACTCCTCGATTCAGTCGGAATCTTCTCATTATAGACTGTTACGGAACTGTTTACGTTTCAGGGGCCTAGCTCAAAACTCCCGCCCGGCGATGGCGCCACGGCGTCAACGCCGTATTGCGACCGTATGACATCCGCCAGCGCTTTGGACTGCACCGGCTCGCCGTGCACCAGAAAAACCTTCTTCAAGTGCGGCGCCAGCGGCTTCAGCCACGCTATCAGCTCTCCCTGATCGGCATGCCCGCTCAACTCGTCCAGGCTCGATATCTCGGCGCGCACGGTCACCGGTTCGCCGAATACCCGTACCTCCCGCACCTTCTCCACCAGCTTCCGCCCCAGCGTCTCCTGCGCCTGGAAACCCGTGATCAGCACCGTATTGCGCGGATCTTCGAGATTATTTCGCAGGTGATGCAAAATGCGTCCTTGTTCGCACATGCCGGAAGCCGAAATCACTACAAAAGGACCGTGCAGGTCGTTCAGCTTCTTCGATTCGCTGGCTTCCCGAATATATTGCAACCGGCTGAACCCGAACGGATCCTCGCCGTCCAAAAGGTATTGCCGGGTCTCCGCGTTGAAGCACTCCGGGTGGTTGCGGAATACCTCGGTCACGTTCACGGCCAGCGGACTGTCCACGAAGATCGGAATGCTCGGAATGTGGCCTGCATTGGCCAGTTGATGCAACAGCAGCACCAGTTGTTGCGTGCGGCCCACGGCGAACGCCGGCACGATGATGCGGCCGCCCCGCCCACAGGTGCGATTCACCACATCGCGCAGCTTGCCGATCACGTGCGCCGCGCTCTTGTGAAACCTGCCGCCGTAAGTGCTTTCAAGAATCAGATACTCGACGGGCGGCAGCGGATCCGGCGGACGCGTAATGGGCAGGTTGGGACGGCCCAGGTCGCCCGAATATGCCAGCCGCACCCGCGCGCCGCCGTTCCGGTAATTCAAAATCAGCGACGACGAACCCAGGATGTGCCCGGCGTCGTAGCATTCATAACTGAGGCGCTCGTCCAGGCTCTTGGGCGTGTAGTAACCGACCGGCTGGAAGAGCGGCAGGGTGCGCTCGGCATCTTGCATGGTGAACAGCGGCTCGACCGGCTCCGCGCCATTGGCCCGCCGCGCCGCGCGCTGGTTCACGAACTCGGCGTCCTTCTCCTGAATATGCGCCGTGTCGCGCAGCATGTCGTGGCACAAGTCGACGGTCGCCGGCGTCGTGTAGATCGGCCCGTTGAAGCCGTTTTTCACCAGCGTAGGCAGGTTTCCGCTGTGGTCGATGTGCGCGTGCGACAGCAGCACCGCGGCGACCGACCCGGCATCCACCGGCAGATGGCGATTTTTTTGGTCGGCCTCTTTGCGGCGGCCTTGCGCCAGCCCGCAATCCAGCAGGTAGCGCTTACCGTCCACATCTAATTGATGGAGGGAGCCGGTCACCGTGCCCGCCGCGCCCCAGAAGGTCAGCTTCATCGGAGAAGCTATCGTAACGCACGGTGGGATCATGCGCCGTAATCCGCTATGCGATGGTGGCTCAAGATACGATCACCGTCAAAGAGGCGGTCGCGGGTACTGTCGAATTCGTCCGTAATATGCTCGACCCGCCTCCTCAGGATCTCCGGCTTGAAGAGGTCGAAGCCGGAAAGTACGAACGGGCCGATGCCTGGCGGATCACGCTAAGCATGCAGGATCGAACCGGGCTGGGATCGCTGGGCCGCCGCGAATACAAAGTGTTCACTGTACGCCGCGACACGGGCGAGGTGGTTTCGATGAAAATTCGGGAGTTGGCCGGCGCCTGATGGACGATGTGCTTGAGCTCATCAGCCAACACCGCGGCGCCGGGCTCCTCGTAGAAGAACAGGATCTCGAAATTCAAGCGAACGCGGCTTGGTTTGCGCTGGGTTCGCGCTTGGTTCGCTCGCACGGCGGAAGAGTCTCGCGAGAATTACGATGAGAGCCGGCTGCCGGTGAAGGAGAGCTGTTTTCGCCGCCTCGGACTTACCGACACTGCCATCACCGAGCGCGGGGCTAAAGCCCCGCGCGGCTGGACTTTGGCCTTTTGGTGGGGCAGGCTTGCAGCCTGCGGCGGCCTCGTAGGCCGCCTGCCTCGAAGCTCTGGCTGGCTTTTTGGCAGGGCGTGGTAGCACAGGCTTCAGCCAGGCTTCAGCCTGGCTTCAGCCTGTGTGGGGCGAGCTTCGCTCGCCGAAGCGCGGGGCTAAAGCCCCGCGCGGGATAAATCCCGCCCCCCAAGAACGCTTGCCCCAAAAGGCCAAAGTCCAGAGGCGAGCGACTTCGACCTCTACTCAACCCTGGTCAAGCGGGGCGTGCTTACTTGGCGACTTCCGATCCCAGCCGGCTGGCCAACGGATGCAACTGCCCCGCGTACTTGTTGCCCGGTTTCTTTCCGTACGGCACCGACGACGGCGATGAAAGCTGCTCAAACGTGAACGAGCAGATCCGCATACCCGGATACAGCGCCACCGCCATCCGGCTCAGATTGCTCAGTTCCAGGGTCGCCTTGCCCGTCCAGCCGGGGTCGAAAAGCCCCGCCGTACCGTGTACGATGATGCCGATCCGTCCCAGGCTGGAACGGCCTTCCAGGCGGCCAAGGACATCCGCATCCAGCTCCAGCGATTCCAGCGTCACGGCCAGGACGAAATCGCGCGGTTGCAGCACGAAGGGCTCGTCCGGCGGCACTTCGATGGTGCGCATGATGTGCTGCAGGCTGGTGCGGTCGCGCAGATCGATGTAAGGATGGCGGCTGTATTCGAAGACGTTGAACTCGCTGCCCAGCCGGAAGTCCACCGAGCAACTGCCGAATTGCTCGGGCGGCAGATCGGGCGCGATCTTGATCTTCCCAGCTTCGATGTAGCGCTTGATGTCTACATCCGACAAAACCATGCGAGGCCTCCGGATAGGCCATCGTACCGCAGTTCGAGATCCGGGATGTGGGGCGGCGCCATGCGCCGCCGCGGGGCTTTCAGCCCCGCTGGTAGCACAGGCTTCAGCCAGGCTTCAGCCTGTGTTGCACGGGCTTCAGCCTGTGTTAGGCGAGCTCTGCTCGCCGAAGAGCGGGCCTGCGAGGCCCGCGCAGGCTGCGAGCCTGCCCCACTACGGCGGAAATGTAGAAACTCCGGCGCACAGGCTTCAGCCTGTCGGCTGCGGGCAGAATTGCCCGCCCTCCAAACCCTATTGCAGCTTATTGATCAAATCCCGGATCTTGTTTTCCTCGTCCTTGGCCGGATTGCTGCGCAGCGCCGTCTGCAGTTCCTTCAGGGCCTTCGGCTTGTCGCCCTTCTGCGCGTACGCCATGCCCAGGTGAAACCGGTAGGTCGAGTTGCCCGGCGTCTTGTTCACCAGATCCTGGAAAATGTCCATGGCGTTGTCGGTCATGTTTTTCTTCAAATAAATCCAGCCCAGCGTGTCGGACACTTCCGGCAGGCTCGGCAACACCTGTTTGGCGCGCTGCGCGTACGTCAAGGCCTGGTCCAGGTCCCCGGATCCGCTCTCCGCGATCAGAAATGCCAGGTTGTTCAGGGCGAATCCGTTTTGAGGGTCCAGTTTGACGGACTGCTCGTAAGCCTCCCGCGCCTCCGGTTTCCGGTCGGCCGATTGCAATGCCAGCGCCAACTCGTTGACCACCATCGAATTGCCCGGCAGCGCCTCTCTGGCCTTGTACAGCACCGGTATCGCGCCGTTCAGGTCTCCCTTTTTGCGTAGCGTGACCCCCAACCGGAAGTAAACCTCGCCGCGCGCTTTGGAGTTCTTTTCCAACTCGCCCAGCACGGCTTGAAACTGCCCGATCGCCAGATCGAAACTCCCCGCGCGCACCGCCACGTTCCCCAACGCCATCTGCAGATCGTTGCGCTTGGGATTCTTGGCCAGCTCCGATTTCAGGAACTGGATGGCTTCATCGTAATGGTTCGACCCCGCCAGCGTCTCTACGAGGCCGATCAGCCCGCGCGCATCCTTCGGATTGGCATCGTATGCTTTGCGGAAGATATCCTCCGCCTCCTTCAGGTTGCCTTCCTTCATGGCCACCATGCCCAGCGAAAAATCGATATCCGGCGCGTTGGGATTGGCTTGCCGGATGGCTTCCAGCAACTGCCGCGCTTCGGTGTATCTCTTCTCGCCCAGCAAGGCCGCCGCTTGAATCATGCGCGCCGGACCGTTCCTCTTGTCGATCTGCAGGATCTCGTCGACGGACTTGAGCGCCAGATCGTATTCGGAAGGCTCGCGCGCACGCATCACCTGCAATTGCGCCAGTGCCAGCCGCGCCGGCAGGTAATCGGGCCGCTCCCGGATCGCCTCGGTGAACTGCTGGCGCGCCTGCTCCCACTCTCCGCGCGCCACGTGCGCCCGCCCCAGGTTGTAGCGCGCCACGAAATTATCCGGAGCCGCGTTGACTACCGCCTGCAATTCCGAAATGGCCTTCTGCACGTCGCCGCGGTCCAGCAGCAAGGACGCCTGCAATCCGCGCGCATCGGTATCCTTGGGATTGTCCTTCAGAATCGCGGCGTCGATGTCGGCTGCCTCGGCGCGCCGGTTCTGCCGCATCAGCACCTCGATCATGCGCTTCTGATAGGTGCCTTTCTGCTTGGGGTCGGCAGCCATGCCCTCGTTATATTGCTTCAGCGCCTCCGCCATGTCCGCGTTGCGGAAATAAAAATCGCCCACCACCAGGTAGGCGCGGTCGAAATCCTTTACGTGGCCCTTGATTTGATTCAGCGTCGCCACCATCTCGTCGTGACGTTTCAGGCTGGAGTAAAAGCTGGCCAGGGACACCAGAAACGTAATCTGCTTGGGATTCTTGGCGGCGCCCGTCTTCAGGATTTGCTCCGCCTCGCCGGTCTTGCCCTGCAGCGCATACACACCGTACAGCTCGTTATAAGCCTGCACCAGAGTCTTGTCGTCGTCGATCAGTTGCTTATAGATCTGTTCGGACTCCGCAAACTGCCGGTCCGCCGCCAGCGCCCGCGCCAATTGCATCTTGATGGTCGGCCCCGGCGTCTTCAGGGACATGGCTTTGCGATATTCCGCGATGGCGCTGCTCAGCAGTTTCTCCGTCTGCTCCGGCCGGCCCGCGTGGAAACTGCTCTGGGCCCGCACAAAATCCAGATCGGCTGCCAGCCGGTGGCCGTCGTATGAGTTGGCGTCCCGCCGCAACAGCTCCTTGGTAATGTCCTCCACTTCCGACAGGAACTGCGTTTCGCGCGTGAACGCCAGGTAGATCTCGGCCAACCGCACCTCGGCGTCGAAATGCTCCGGCTGGTCTTTGGGGATCAGCTCGATGGCGCGCCGCAACTCACCCAGGGCGTTCGGAATACGGCCCAGCCGCAGGTCCGTCTGCGCCAGGCGGTAATACGCGGGACCGTAGCGCTGGTCCTTCTGCAGCGCGTTGCGATACATGATCGAAGCTTCTTTGAACTTGCCTTTCGCGAAGTATTTGTTGCCGTTTTCCAGATAACGCTTCTTGGCGACATTGGGATCCCGGTTACAGGAAACCAAGGTCAATGCGGCCAGGATGACTACCAGGGATCTCATGCAAGTCCTCACGTTGATTCTAATATACATTGCGCTTTTGCGCCTGTACAAATTGGAGGGCGGGCAATTATGCCCGCAGCCGGCTTTCAGCCGGCTACGGCGAGCGAAGCTCGCCTCTGGAGATTGGCCATTTCAGTTTGGTAGCCCTCGTGGCGCACGCACTCGTGCGTGCCGCGTCGGCACTCCTGCCGACACAGGCGAGCTTCGCTCGCCTGTGGACTTTGGCCTTTTGGGGCAAGCGTTCTTGGGGGGCGGGATTTATCCCGCGCGGGGCTTCAGCCCCGCGAAGGCGAGCTGCGCTCGCCTGTGTCGGCAAGAGCACTGGCGGTCCCTTCGGGAACCTCTCTGGCGCCAGAAACCGGGCTCCACTTGACAGGTTTGCGATGATGGAATTGGATT
>JBEKMJ010000154.1:0-15785 GCA_050008575.1 Bryobacteraceae bacterium | reverse complement strand
GCGACCTGATGCCTTTGGGCTTTCGCTGTTTTCTTTCAGCCGGCCTTTTTCAGCCCATCGCGGATCGCTCGCTTAAGCACGGTCTGGTAGCCGACGCCCGTCTTGTCGGCGATCCGTTCGGCACGCTCAAGATCCGCGATCGATATGCGAATTGAAATGGCGCGAGTGGCGCTTTCCTTGGCCTGTTCCATGAGCTTTTCGAGGACTCTCGGATCCGTCTCAGCGACCTTCAGGCCGGACGACCGGCTGATGGTCCCTGCCCGAAGCGCGCGAACAAACTCGCGTTGCGTCTGCCGACGGCCCTCCTGGGTTGCGTACCAGGCGGCTTCCTCTGCGTCGGATTTGAACCTGGGAACACTAGTCGATTTGCGGGGCATATTCCCTCCTCTCCGCAGCATTCATTTCGTAGGCAGTCACGGTGCGGAAGAGCTTGCGGCGAATCGTGAAGACCACGGCCAGGTAGCGGTTGGATGCCGTCTTGCCGAAGAGCTTCCATCGCTTTTCGCCCTTGATGGTCTCCGCCGGGATAGTCACGTTCGGACGGCCCGCGACCTCTTCGACCTCGAAAGGAGTGACCGCGAGGCGCCGGATGTGGCCGACGTTGGCTGCGTCCCAATCGAAGCCTTCGATTTCGGCCATCCATGCCCAGTAATATACGATGATCGTATATACGGTCAACGGGAACAGTCACGCCCGACCCATTATTTGGTCTTGCCCCACCGGCCGCAGCGGCTTTGCGGGCAACCTCTGGGCGCTGTGATTTGGTGATACCCGGGGTATTTGCGACGGAAGACCCAGCTCCGGCGAACCGCGCCGAAGCAACGCATGCGATCGGAAGAAGGGGCGTGGGGGAGAACCTTTGTGAAGGTTTCGCTTCCACTGGCCCGGCCCCAACTACTCCATCTCCTACCAAACCAAGATCCGTGCGGTATTCGCCAAGCCCGATCAGCGTTCCATCCGCCACCAGCGCACGCGTGGTCTCATCTTCAGCGACCTTGGATTTTCTTGTGGCTGGCCTAAACATGCCCTCGCGCAGATTGATTCTGCCCGCACGGATTCCGTCGAAACACAATGTAACCTTGGCTGTCGACGAGGAGCTGCTACTGGCAGCCCGACAGGTGGCACTCGATCAACGCACCAGCGTAAATCAGCTGGTGCGGGACTACCTTATCGCCCTGGTGGATGGGCCGGGCCGGAGGCGGCTTGCCCGAGCGAGATTGAGACGAGCGTTTCAGACAGGTCTTGTCCTTCAGACAGGTCTTGTCCATGTGGGGGACCGAACGTGGAGCCGTCAGGATCTCTATGACCGCTGAAAGGCTTTTTGAGTTTCGTCGACAACAACGTGCTGGTGCATGCGTTCGACAGGAGCAGTTCGCCGAAGAAGCAGGCCGCAGAACGGCAGCTGAAGGAGTTAAGTTAATGGAAGAGGACCGGTTGCGGGTGAGCACGCAGGTGTTGCAGGAGCTTTTCGTGACACTGACGAGAAAAGTGAGTCAGCGGTGCTTGATCGAGGAAGCTCTTTTCGGTACTGGAAGATCTGACGGCCTGGCCCGTGATGGTGGTCGATTATGCCGCGATTCGGGCGGCCGTCGGATTGGCTGACCAAGCGCAGCTTTCATTCTGGGATGCGCTGGTTGTGGTCGCAGCCGCGCGGACCGGCGCGACGGTTCTCTATACCGAAGATTTGAACCATGGGCGGGAAATCCTCGGCGTGCGAGTCACCAATCCATTCGCGGCATGAAGGAATCACTACGCTCTGATCTGAACTACGTGAGAGTCTGAGCCTGTCGGGTCCGCAACGATTTCTTGACCGGGCCGCGGCGGCGGGCAATCTCTGGGCGCTGTGATTTAGTGACGCCGGGGGGGATTTGCCACCGAAGACCCGGTTTCGGCGAACCGCGGCAGCAACGCGTACGATTGGAAGAGGGGGCGTGGGGGAGAAACCTTGTAAAGGTTTCGCCTCCACTGGCTCGGCCCCAACTTACGCCGGCCCCTCAAACCAACAACACACTCGCCCAAATACGGCGAGTTCTAATAACAGATGATCGCCGGCACTCTGGCCTGCCTCGGGATCCGCTACTTTTTCTTGCCCCACCGGGCCGCAGCGGCTTTGCGGGCGATCTCTTGGCGCCGTTTGGGCGACACCTTCTCCAGTCGAGCCACGTTGCCCATTTCCGAAATCTGGAGCCGGCGCTCCGGTGTCAGCTTCTTAGCTCGCAGCTTTGCCAGAGCTACCGCAGCGGCATTCTTCTTCGCCATACCTTCTCCATCTGATCATACTTCCTTCCGCAAGTAAGGGTGGGCTCGCTCAAGAAATCGCAATATTGTTCTTGACATGCTTCCTTGCGGTTGATAGCATAGAAATGATGACGGCCGCAGGGCTCTTGAAAGCTTGAAAGGAGAACGACGATGTGGTCGATATGGAACGCTCCCTCCGATCTGGACTACTACGGCCAGTCTGGATTCAGCGGAGAGGAGCCGGAAGAAGAACAGGAAATTGAACCGGAACCCCCGGAAGAGGATGAACTCGGAGAACAAGAAATCGGACCGGAACCTTCGGACGATGAACAACTTGAAGAACTAGGAGAACAACAATGACGAACAGTATTCTGCGATTCAACACAAACGCTCCGGTCGAAGTAGCCCTCCGCTATGACGACGGAAAACGCGTCGAAGGACGCTATGGCGAACAGGTCCTGTACGCGCTCGAAGGAGACCGGGTCATGTACGTGCCGCCTGTGGTCGCAAACCAGATTCGCGAACTCGGAATTCGGGCGCGCGAAGTCTTTGAGATCTGCAAAGCCGAACTGCGCGAGGAAAACAAGCGCTGGATCGAGTGGCGCGTGAGAAGAGTCGAGGAACCGCGGCCTCCGCAAGGCTTGAGAAACGTTTCGGAAGCCGCGGCCAGTGGTCTGAACAATGACGAACAGAACCATCGCAATGGTAGCACACACCAGACTTTGCCGAGGCCCCTGGATCTGCAGGCCTCGCCCGACGGCACCTTGCTTCCGGTTCCAGTGACCGGGGCTGGGATAACCGCAATGGAGTTGGCCATGAGCGGGGCCGCGGAAATCGCGCAGCGGGTCGAGTCCCGAGCCCGAATGCGGAACTATTCGCTGCAGTTCAACAGCGAAGACATCCGGGCCGTCGGACTGACCATGTTCATCCAGGCCATGCGGGAGCGAGGTGTGACATGGGATCAGCGCTGAGCACCGACCTGATACCCACACACGCGGTGTTCCCTGCCCTACAGGACTTGCCGCTCTTGGGTCCCCTCCCGGAGTCCACTTGCACCGAACTGATCGTGGCACCGGAAGTGGCGCTCACGAAATTGCCCGTGGCTAATGGAGCACCGGCCGCAAAGACCGACCCGGCGCCGGTGCTGTCGCCCAGTCAGGTGCGCTGCTTCTTCGACTGCCCGGCGCGGTGGTGGTTCAAGTACGGACTGCAATTGCCGGAGCGGAAAAACAGTTCGCTCGCTTTGGGTCTCGCGGTCCACCAGCCCTCGCAGTCAATTTCCGGGAGAAGATCGAAACCCACGAGGACCTGGAGACAAGCGGAGTCGTCATCGTCTTTCGGGAGGCCTGGATGGAACAGGTCCCCGAGACGGCGTTCACCTCCGATGAGAGTCAGGGTGACTTGCGCCGGCTGGGCGAAAGGCTGGTCGCCAAGTACATGGATGAGGTGGCTCCAACCGTGGAACCCGCCGCCGTTGAACTAAATGTCCAGGGTGAAATCGCCGGTGTCGCGGTCCGGGGGCGCGTGGACGTGCTGGACGTGGAAGGACGGCTGATCGATTTCAAAACGGCGTCCCGCCGGCCTTCCTCTGTTTCGCCGGACTACGCGTTCCAGTTAGCCACCTACCGGCAGATCACTCCCGGCGCCAGCGGTGAGGTCCGCATCGACAGTATGGTGAAGACCCAGGCTGTCCAAATCGTGCAGCAGGCCTACACCGTCGGCGAGCCAGACATCCGGGCCACCCAGGTCCTCTATCCGATGGCGCAGAATGCCATGGGTTCCGGGATGTACTGTCCGAACCGGCAGTCGCTGCTCTGCAGTCAGAAGCACTGCAGCTTCTGGAAGCATTGCGAAGGAGAGTTCGGCGGCCAGGTCCGGCCGTCCTGACCCTCACCACGCTCTAAACGCAACGCCCGGCTTGGGATGTCACTGCGGCGTCCTGGGCCGGGCCCTTGTCCCCCGACTAAAAACGAACCGAGGTCACTGTGCTCAGGAGAAGTGTGCCATTACGCCGGACTGCGCGCTTGCCGCGGGGCTTGCCTCCGAAACGGCAAACACCGGTCCCCAAGAAGCGCTTGCGGCCCAGGCGGGGTCCGGACAGAAACCCAGACTACCTGGCCTGGATTCGGACATTAGAATGTGTGGTGTGTGCGAGGATGAGCTGCGGGGCGACCGTTATCGAAGCGGCGCACACCAACGCTCTGGGCAGGAGAGGTATCGGGCAGAAGACTACGGACTTCTCGGCTGTCCCGCTTTGTGCAGCTCACCACCGGGAGCGTCTGGACTCTTATCATCGACTGGGAGAGCAGCGCTTTGCGCAGAAACATGGGATTGACTTGCAAGAGCTCGTGCTTGGATTGCAGACTCGGTTTTGGGAGCAAGGACTGTCAGGAACTCGTGATTGCCGCGAATCCGCGGCGATACCTAAGCCAATTTCTCTTTAACGTCCAGGACGGAACCTTTGAGGAAATCCAACTGCATCGATTCGCTCCAATGCAAGAATGGACATGGGATAATAAAGCGATGCGCGAGCGCGTGATCATGACTAGATTGGTGCGGGGCCGGGCGCCTGGGCGCGAGTTCGATATCGCCTTCTGGCAGGCATTGGGTCCGAACCGGATTTTCGAAGCCGCTTGGGATCTGGTGGTTACCGCGGCCGCCACGAAGGGCGTGCATGAAGATCAACTCCGACTTCAGAGATCTGTTACGAAACTTGAACGCGGCCGGCGTCCGCTACCTGATCGTGGGGGGCTACGCGGTGATGGTACACACGGAACCGCGCTACACGAAGGATCTCGACCTCTGGATTGAACCAGTCGAATCCAATGCGCAGAAGCTGTTTCTTGCCTCGGCTGAGTTCGGCGCACCTACGAAGGACATCCATCCAAGCGATTTTACGGCGCCGGAGGTATTCTTCCAAATCGGTATCGAGCCTGTTCGCATTGACATCATGACGTCTGTTTCCGGGCTCGACTTTGCTCCGGCCTGGGAGCGCAAAGTGATAGTTGACTTCGGCGGGGAGTCTGCTCCAGTACTCTGCCGGGCGGACGTGCTTGAGTCGAAGATCGCCGCGGGGAGAATTCGCGACCGTCGAGACGTCCAAAGACTGGCCCCGCGCAAATCGTAGGAGCCAAGGATCGTATTCCGGTTCGAAGACGGTGATGAATTCGATGTTGATTTGCTGGACTACCGCTAGAGGAATGACACAAATGCCGATGAAGACTCCCCCTCATCCGGGGCACTGCCAGCCAACCGGATTTCCGGTATCGTGGCCGGCCAGGATTACGGGCGAGACTGCCTTGCGTCTCGCTCGCTACTTCAACACGACCCCGGACTATTGGATCAACATTCAGTCCCAGTATGAGCTCGAGACCGCGCGCGACGAATGGGAGGCGAAGATCCAATCCAAAGTACGCCCGCGCCACGCGGCCTGACAAACCGAGAACCACCACCAGATTAGCGGGCCCCGCTGCAAGATTGGGCTACGGACTCGGCACCACCGCCTGTACGATATTCGACGGTGCGCTCACATTGTTCGAGGTATCGACGGCCGCGGCATAGTACCAATAGCTCGTTCCTGCCGTAACACTGGTATCCGTGTAGGCGCACTGCGTGCCGCTGCACGTAGTCGCCAATACCGAAGCCAGACTCGGATACGGCGTGGCGGGCGCGGTCGTGCTCGACGACGTGATCCGGTAAATGTTGTAGCTGGCCACATCCGAAGTCGTGCTGGGAGTCCAAGTCAATGATACGCTATGGGATCCCGCGGTGACTCCGGTCCCAGATAGGGTTACATTAGCCGGTGTATTCGATGCGTTACTCACAAAAGCAATATTGCCGCTCACACTCCCGGCGGCAGCAGGCGCAAACTTCACAGTGAAATTGGCGGTATTTCCTACCGCTAGAATTAGCGGGAGCGACGGCCCGCTGACGCTGAATCCGGTACCGGTAACGGTCGCCTGGGAAATCGTGACTGTCCCGGTTCCCGTCAGTGTTATAGTCTGGGTAGCACTGCTGCCCACCGTAACGTTGCCGAAGCTAATGCTGGAGGGTGTCACACCGAGCACAGGAAGAACACCAGTCCCCGATAGGGCTACACTAGCCGGCGTGTTCAGGGCGCTACTCACAAAACCAATACTGCCGCTCGGACTCCCGGCCCCCGTAGGGGTAAACGTCACACTGAAATTTGCGGTTTGCCCCAGCGGTACGGTTAACGGGAGCGACGGCCCGCTGATGCTGAACCCGGCACCGGAGACGGTAGCCTGGGAAATCGTCGTGCTGGAGGTGCCGCCTCCGGTCAGCGTGATGGTTTGCGTACTACTGTTGCCCACCGTGATGTTGCCGAAGCTGATGCTGGAGGGGGCCGCACCGAGTTCAGGCAGGGCACACGCTCCACCCATGGCGTTAGTCAGCACTGCTTGCGCAAGTGCAGTGTTGCAAGGTCCATACTGGGCTGCGCAGGGAGTGTTTCCGAGAGCCATATCGGTACCCACCTGCACATCCAGAATGTTCACCGTCCCGTCCTGGTTGAGATCACAGGCACTGTAGGAAGCGGCTTGCTTGAAGGAGGCCGTGCTGCTGCCATAGGTGCCTGCTGGGCTCTGATTCCACTGCGCGACGTACGTTCCAGTAGAGGAGGTGATGTTATGCGCCCACCCGTTGGTAAATAGGTTAGAGTCATTGACGAAAGGATTGCCGGAAACAATGCCTGTCAGGCTATTAGCCTCGTCAACGAGAGAAATAATTACCTCATTCGGTGCGCTAATCGTCACCGCAGCACCCGAAGGAGTCGCGCTGGCAGCCTGGCTATTGAGCGTGGCTGTTTGATCGAGAGGTGCGTTGCCATCGACTCCCGAGAATTCCCAGATCACGACGGCGCCTGTGCTGCTTGCGTTCGGGGTAATGACAACGGACGTCGCTCCGGCTGCGGAGTTCTTCGCGTACCAAATGTCGTTCCAGTCGGCTTCGGCCGAGTCCACTGATCGCGCAGCGCCGGCCTCTACATAGACATTGCCGGCGTTGTCGGTCATGCTGGTGAATGTACCCGCGGGATTTGACCCGGCATAGGACTGCCACCCCACCACAATCAGGTGTCCGCTCCCGGTGGCTGGAATCGTACAACTGCCCGGGAATGTGCTCGGGCCGCAGCTCGTCACCTGCACCAGACTGATCTGCCCCCAAGCCGCAGGACAGCATCCAAACACCCCGACCATCACCATCGCAAGCCCAACTCCGCGCATTGCCACCATTCTGCCACGCGGATCGCCGCCGCCGAAAAAGCCCGGCCCGCGGGTCCCCCTTGGCGGACCGTCCTCATCACCACCGATCGAAAGCCGTGAGCCACCGCTCCGCGAACCGCACCGGCACCACCAGCCGAAGTGCTTCCAGGGAAGATCCCAAAACCGATCTCCGAACACGCCTTGCTGCGACATTGGTTTGCGTCTCTTCAGCACTGAGCGTTGCATTCAGTTTGGTTTCAAGGTAACTCGCTTTAGTTGCCGTCACAAGTTGCTTTTGGTTAGGGAAGCACGCGCCGAGGGCCTGGCGCCCCCAGCAGACCAACGTCTACAAACTCAAGCCAGCAAGCCACTTCCGCAGCGCCTCGAAGGCACCGCAGGCACCGCGCTGACCGTTCTTGCGACAACCAAAGGCAGCACCCCGCCCCAGCTCTCCGCAACCGGCGCGCGTCACGGCCGCCTGTGGTCGATTCCCGCCCAATCCTTCATATCGGCGGTTTATTTCCAGTAACAGCAACTATCTGAGGGCATCTCGCACTCTTCCCACGTGGTCACCGCAATCCGTTTAGACCATCCGGGGAGCCGCCCTAACGGTTTTACCTGCGCTCAACGTGAATTTCTTACACTCTAAGGGGTACCTGGGTCGAAATCCAAAGGTCGCCGGTGTGCACGACCGGGTGCCGGAAACCATGCTCACCTTCGCTTGGCCAACGCTGGGCCCGCTCCTTCCGAAGGGGAATCGCGTGCATCCCCCTAATTGGCACGGCGCATCCCCTAAAATGGGGGTGCACCTCGATGGCGTGGTGGCCGCTCGCGAATCAATAGGTGTAAATCCTACCGCGTAAGCAATCGTAGTGTTGTCCCCTGGACTTCGCCACGCGACCACATCTCAACGAATACCGCCACAACTGCACCTTGGCAATCCGATTGCTCACCATTATCCTTCAGACATCAGGAATTTCCTGTAAGCCAATCGGCAACCTCGCCGTGTGAAACACATCGTCGAGGATGGCCAGAATTGGAGGGGAACTGCTACGCCGCGTTCCGGTGACCATTCTTTATGACGAATGCACATAACATGACACACAACATCGCAATCTTGCCACCAACTCCGACGCGCAGTTGCGCCCGCTGTGGGACGCGCTTTCGGGCCTTCGGCAGAGAGTATAGTTGCCCGGCTTGCCGCAAGCCCACAACGGCGGTTCCTGATCCGGCCAGGCACGCCGAACTCTCATTCCGCGAGCAGCAGATTGTCGCGCTGATCCGTCAGGCCAAAACCAACAAAGAGATCGCTTACGAACTGTGCCTGACCGAGGGGACGGTAAAAGAATACCTGCATCGTATATTCCGAAAACTGGCGGTAACCAATCGGACTGAGTTGGCGCTACGCTCGCCTGGCGATGCTTTGTCGCGAGACGGCCGGCAGTTGGGCCGGCGGCAGCGCTGTCTTGAACCAACCGGCTAGAGCCCTCCAGCCGGTTGCCTCCCTGTTCGAACTGGAGCGGGGGTCGCCGTCGTTTTCTTCAAAGTCGCAAGAAGCTACGGGACGAATAGTCGGTGCGCCCCGCAACCGCCCCATGCTTGGCTTGAGCCAATTATTCGCCGATTAGTTCCAGCCCGACGCTATCCATAGTTAGTCTGCCTCATTAACAGACAGCAGTCGCATTAGAGTCGCATTACACTAAAGTTAATCGTGGTTATCTGTTATCGCTATTTGTCCGATGATAGCCTATCGCAGTATTAGGCTATTAACTAAACCTAACTAAACTCAACGTTGAGCAAGGAGACGCGAGAAGTTACCATCTAAGCCACAATGAGCTCCACAATGCTGAAGTATGCAACCGGCTTGATTGCATTCTTCATGTCAGGCGCCGCGGCCTTCTGCCAGTCGGATTCGTTGGCCCTGTCATCCGGTGTGACAACCCCAGGCGGCACGGTTTCCCTCAATCTTTCGCTCAGTTCTGCATCTGGGAGCCAGCCGGCCGGCATCCAGTGGACTCTCGCTTATTCACCATCCGCTATCGTTGCCATTTCGGCCAGCGCCGGTGCGGCCGCCACAGCCGCCGCCAAGTCCCTTTCGTGCACGGGAAGCGCAGGCTCCTACACGTGCTTCCTAACTGGGCTGGCCTCCAGCGGGCTGAACGCGAACATCATCCAGAACGGCGTGGTCGCAGTCCTCACCGTGACGATGTCGGCTACGTCGCCCGGAACTACTATCAACGTCACCAACCCGCTGGCTAGTTCGGCAGCCGGAGGCGCGATTCAAACCACCGCGACCGGCGGCACAATCACCGCATTGCCGCTGAGTGTGGCGTCGCTTAGCTGCAACCCGGGCACCTTAGCCTCCGGCGCCTCCACTAGCTGCACCGTAAGCTTGAGCGAGGCAGTTTCTTCTCCTGTCGCCGTCACAGTGTCGGATAATAACGCTGTGCTTACTGTACCCACATCAGTGACGGTATCGGCGGGAGCCAGTTCTGCCACCTTCATTGCCACGGCTGGCACCATCACCACGAACCAATCGGCCACGGTAATCTCAAGCCTGAGCGGCGGCTCCTCCCAGACCGCCACCGTGAGCTTAGTAGCTCCAACCCTAGTCTCCGCGCTGGCCTGTAATCCCACCAGCGTCAACTCCGGCGCGTCCACCACCTGCACGGTCACCCTCAGTCAAGCCGCCCCCACCGGCGGCAGTACCGTCGCACTCTCCAGCAACAATCCGGCGCTGCCCGTTTCCGCATCGGTCACCGTCCCTGCCAACAGCACCTCCGCGACTCTTAACGTGATCGTCGGCGCCATCACCACCAACCAATCCGCCACCATCACCGCCAGCCTGGGCGGTTCCTCCCAGACCGCCACATTGAGCCTGATAGCTCCAACCCTGGTCTCCGCGCTGGCCTGTAATCCCACCAGCGTCAACTCCGGCGCGTCCACCACCTGCACGGTCACCCTGACTCAGGCCGCCCCTACCGGCGGCAGTACCGTCGCACTCTCCAGTAACAATCCGGCGCTGCCCGTTTCCGCATCGGTCACCGTCCCTGCTAACAGCACCTCCGCGACGCTTAACGTGATCGTCGGCGCCATCACCACCAACCAGACCGCCATCATTACCGCCAGCCTTAGCGGCTCCTCCCAGACCGCAAACTTGAGCCTGATAGCCCCTACACTCGTCTCCACCCTCGCCTGCAGTCCTACGAGCGTCAACTCCGGCACTTCCACAACCTGCACGGTCACCCTGACTCAGGCCGCCCCCACCGGCGGCAGTACAGTCGCACTCGCCAGCAATAATACGGCGCTACCCGTGTCCGCATCGGTCGCGGTCCCCGCCAACAGCACTTCCGCGACTTTCAATGCGACTGTAGGCACCATCACCACCAACCAATCGGCCACCATCACCGCCAGCCTGAGCGGCTCCTCCCAGACCGCAAACTTGAGCCTGATAGCCCCTACACTCGTCTCCACCCTCGCTTGCAGTCCAACGAGCGTGAACTCCGGCGCTTCCACCACCTGCACGGTCACCCTGACTCAGGCCGCCCCTACCGGCGGCAGTACCGTCGCACTCTCCAGTAACAATCCGGCGCTGCCCGTTTCCGCATCGGTCGCGGTACCAGCCAACAGCACTTCCGCGACTTTCAATGCGACTGTAGGCACCATCACCACCAACCAATCGGCCACCATCACCGCCAGCCTGAGCGGCACCTTCCAGACCGCCACCTTGAGCCTGGTCGCACCCACTCAGGGCTTCACCCTGACCTGCTACCCTACGAGCGTGTACTCTGGTGGGGCCGCCACCTGCACCATCACCCTAAATCAAGCCGCCCCCACCGGCGGCAGTACAGTCGGTCTCTCCAGCAATAATGCGGCGTTAACCGTTCCCGCGTCGGTCACCGTACCCGCCAACAACACTTCCGCGCAGTTCAACGCCATCGTCGCCCCGATCACCACGAACCAGTCGGCCACCATTACCGCCACCCTGAGTGCTGCTTCCCAAAGTGCTTCGTTTAGCTTGGTCGCTCCAACGTTGGTCTCCGCCCTAACCTGCAATCCTACGAGCGTCAACTCCGGCGCGTCCACCACCTGCACGATCACCCTAAATCAAGCCGCCCCCACCGGCGGCAGTACAGTCGCACTCGCCAGCAATAATACGGCGCTACCCGTTTCCGCATCGGTCGCGGTCCCCGCCAACAGCACCTCCGCCACGTTCAACGCGACCATCGGCGCCATCACCACCAACCAGACCGCCATCATTACCGCCAGCCTGAGCGGCTCCTCCCAGACCGCAAACTTGAGCCTGATAGCCCCTACACTCGTCTCCACCCTCGCTTGCAGTCCAACGAGCGTCAACTCCGGCGCGGCCACCTCCTGTACGGTCACCCTGAGTCAACCCGCTCCCGCCGGTGGAAGTTCTGTGGCACTATCGAGCAACAATGCGGCGCTACCCGTTGCCGCATCGGTCGCGGTCCCCGCCAACAGCACTTCCGCGACTTTCAATGCGACTGTAGGCACCATCACCACCAACCAGTCGGCCACCATCACCGCCAGCCTGGGCGGTTCCTCCCAGACCGCCACATTGAGCCTGATAGCTCCAACCCTGGTCTCCGCGCTGGCCTGCAATCCCACCAGCGTCAACTCCGGCGCTTCCACCACCTGCACCATCACCCTGAATCAGGCCGCCCCCACCGGCGGCAGCACGGTCGCACTTTCAAGCAACAATCCTGCAATGACCGTACCCGCGTCCCTCACCGTACTTGCCAACAACGCTTCCGCATTGTTCACCGCGACTGTCGGCGCCGTCACTACCACCCAGTGGGCCACGCTCACAGGAACACTGAACAGCTCCTCTCACAGCATTGACGTCAGCTTGGTGAGCCCCATGCTGGTTTCCGCCCTCAGTTGCAATCGCACAGATGTGAACTCTGATGCGTCTACCACTTGCACCGTGACGCTGAACCGCGCCGCTCCGCCCGCCGGCAGCACCGTGATACTGTCCTCCGACAGTGCCCTCTTGACCACTTCGCCCTCCGTATCCGTCGCGGCCGGTGCAGCGTCTGTCTCCTTCACAGCCACCGCGGGCAACGTCACCACCAGTCAGAGCGTCACCGTCACCGCCAGCTTGAACGCCAGTTCCCAGAGCGCCTCCTTGACCTTGATGCCTGCCGTACTGGTTTCGGCGTTGACCTGCAATCCTGGCACGATAAGCTCCGATGCTAGCAGCGTTTGTACAGTGACCTTGAACGAGCCCGCCCCACCCGGCGGTAGTCTCGTCGCACTATCGGACAGCAGCGCCAAGCTGAGCATCCCCGCCACAGTGACCGTGTCCGCGGCGGAGACTTCTGCCACCTTCACGGCTACCGCCGGCACCTTCACCGGGAATCTCGACATTACCCTCACCGCCTCGTTACACGGTGCTTCCGCGACTGCTTCTCTGATCCTAGCAAGCGCGCCGGCAGTGTCTTCGCTCAGTTGCAGCCCCACATTTCTCACCTCGGGCAGTTCCAGCACTTGCACGGTCCAATTGGACCGCACGGTCGCCAACGCACAAACTGTGCGCCTGAGCGCGAACAACCCGCTACTGATGATCCCCGCGTCCGTGTCGGTAGCCGCCCAGGCCGTGTCCGGCGCCTTCACTACGACCGCCGGCACAGTTACTGCCGGTGAAAGCGTTACCATCACCGCCAGATTGGATGCCAGCGGCCTTGAAAGCACCGCCGCGGTCACCTTGAACCTCAGCCCGGTACTCCCCACGCTCCTGTCGTGCGACAACGCGACCCTCAACGCGGGCTCGACCAGCACGTGCACGATAACGCTCTCTGGCCCCGCTCCCGCCGGCGGTGTCCCTGTCGCACTTTCTAGCGACGGTCCCGCCCTGACGGTACCTCCTTCGCTCAATATCCCTGCTTCATCATCTGCGGCGTCGTTTACCGTTGCCGCGGCCGCTGACGCGCCCAGCGGGCAATCCACGGTCGCGGTTACCGGCACACTGTACGGCGCATCTCAGTCCGCGTCCTTCACCGTGACGATTTGCCCGTGCTCCCTGTGGAATGCATCCGCGCAGCCGGCTAACCCTGATTCAAACGATAATCAGGCTACCGAAGTAGGTCTGCAGTTCTTGCCCAAGGTATCCGGCTACGTGACCGGAGTCCTGTTCTTCAAAGCACTCGACAACACCGGAACCCATGTGGGCAATCTCTGGTCCGGCAAGGGAGAACCGCTGGCCACAGTGACCTTTACCAACGAGACCCCTTCGGGCTGGCAGTTAGCTTATTTCCCTTCGCCGGTTGCCGTCATCGCCAACATCCCGTATGTGATTTCTTACCACGCCCCAAACGGACACTATGCAGCGGATAACGGGTCTTTCACAAATGCACTGCGCAACCCTCCGCTGCTTGCAGTGGCCGATGGAAAAAACGGGCCCAATGGTGTGTACCAATATGGCGCCGGCGGGTTCCCCACTAGCGGTGCCTCGGCGACAAACTTCTGGGTTAATCCGGTCTTCAATACATCGCCCGCGATCGGCACAACCACCCCGGTCTCGCTCTGGACTCCCGCGGCGGTTCCCGCCACGCCTGCTGCGCCGACTTCGCAGGCCGCACAACTCGGCTTGACTTTCATCTCCGATATCCCCGGCTACGCCACTGGCTTACGCTTTTATAAGAGTTCCACTAACGTCGGTCAGCATCTTGGATACCTGTGGAATAGCGCTGGCACGCTGCTTGCCTCCGTCACCTTCACAAACGAATCGGCCACCGGATGGCAGCAGGCGAACTTCTCAACGCCTGTCGCCATCGATGCCAATACCGTGTATGTCGTCTCGTACTGGTCTCCCGAGGGACACTACGCCGATGACGCCGGATACTTCGCCACCTCGGGCATCACAAACCAAATGCTGTACGCGCCACCCGACGGCCAATACGGCCCCAACGGCTCCTACGCCGCGAGCAACGCATTTCCGGCCAGTTCCGCAAACTCGAGCAACTACTGGGTTGACCTGGTCTTCACCACCGCCATTCAGTAGCCCCGCCAGGTGCCGCAAAATACCTGAATCGCTTGCAATTGGATGGGCGCATCTGATTGCCTCATCCATCGGCACGTACTTGGCTTCCTGGAACACCGGTGCGGATGCCTATACCAGCACCACGCCTTCATTCAGAATTTCATTAGTTTTCCTTTTTGGTTTTGGAGGGCGGCCAATCTTGGCTGCGGGCAGAATTGCCCGCCCTCCAAAACCAAACTGACATTCTAGGATTTGGATTTTCTCAACGCGCCGAATACGGGGTTCCCCCGCAGGTGAGATGGATTGTCTTTCCGTCCGCCGTGTACACGCACGCATCGTTGCCGGCCTTACCTGAGACCTCACCTAAAAGGGTCAAGACAGCTTCCCCGCCCGGCCGGAGGTCGAGCACGGACCACGACGGAGAGAACGGCTTTCTTGTTGCGAGTCAAGTGATTCATGAGATCCTGCTGTCCTTGGCCGGAATGACCGGCGAAGGGTTCGTTTGAGCTTATGTGCATTTTGAACAACTCCTTCAGTTGTTTAAGAGTTTCATTTCCACTTTGCTCAAAAGGCTACTGCACATCCTTCGCTTTGCCGTTGACGAAAGTTACCTTCCAGTCCTTGTACCAATAAATGTCCTTGGTTCCGACTTTGGCCTTTTTCAGGGGCTGTCCCATGGCCGCCACAACCTGCTCTATCGTTTGTCCCTCCAAGTCCGCCGGCTCTGGCGGAGGGGGCGGAGCCTCCGCGGGCGCAGTGGCCGGTGGGGGCGCTGGCGGCGGATCCTCGATGACGCCCGCAAACAGGAGGGCGCCCGTTTTCGAATCGCCGATCAGAACCACGAACGGCCGGTCGAAGACCAGCGTTCTCTTTGGGCGTGGTTGCCGCGAGGGAGCGCCGCTCGGGCCATGGCGGACGGCGGTCGCGGCCGCAGCCACCGTACCTTTTTCGTCTACTTCAAGGCGGGTTTTGTGGATCACGTCGCTGATGAAGAATTGCTTGGAACCCATCGGTCCGAAATCCGCCCCAGGCTGGAATGCGACCTCCATTCCCATCCTTTTAAGATACTCACTCAGACTTGCTGAAAAATCCAGGCTGAAGCGCGGAAGTTTCAAGTCGAGGTCGACGTCCGCCGGTCCATCGGTGAGACGATCCGTCGGGAGCGATGCCAGCACGGCTTTCGGCGTGATTCCCGGCAGCGGCAGCAACGCGTAGAAGAACACGCTCGACTGTCTGCAATACAACATCGCGCCCTCGAAGTTGCCGCCGCTTCGGTACGCTCCGGTCAGAAGCGGTTGATGCATCATCGCTATCGTTTTCGT
>JBEKMJ010000153.1:0-16172 GCA_050008575.1 Bryobacteraceae bacterium | reverse complement strand
GATTGGTCAGCGAGCCCATGTCACTGACAAGGAAGCCCGGCCTGCTCCGCTGCCTCGCAGACTACGTGTTGGATCGTTTCGCCCGCCTCGGTCCCCGTTCCGACGATGTAGAAGTCGACGATCCCTTGGGGAAGTCCCGTGTGCTTGTTGGCCACCACATTGGGGTACGGCTTTACCACCAAGTACTCGGTCGATCCGGCAATCGTCGTCCAAATGCCGCCCTTCTGCGACATCGTGTACTTGCCTGTTACTTGCGGGGGGCAGGTTGCGGCGGGTGTGAACATGGCGATGTAATTTACCGTAAGGGTGGAATTGAATGTCCCCCCAGTGGCGCTGGTGACGGTGAGTGTCATGGTGCCCGTACTGGCAGGCGAGGGAGCCAGCGTGATGGAAACGGCGCAGGCGCCCAACGTGCCCTGCATGTTCAAAGCCTCGATTTGGATCGGTATAGTGACGGAGGCGGCGGCGCCGACCGCCCCGGTTGGGAAGTTGGCCTGTTTCTTGCGCCGCACGATCGTGTCGGTGTTGCCTTCCTTCGGTATCGGCTTGCCGGTCAATGGAATGGTTACGGGACCCGTGGTCAGGGTAATCGTGACCTGGGTGCCCGGCGCCGTCTGTAAGTAGTCGGAGCCTTCGGCGACGCCGGTAATCTGGGCGCTGGCGATGCCACATAGGCTCGCTGCCCCTGCAATGGCGATCATAAAGATCGCGTTCTTACTTGCGTTGAATCGTCGTTTCATGGGACCTCCTCATAGGCGCCGAGCCGGGATTTCCCATGCGGGCATCCCGGCCGGCAGTGGCGTCCGCTGGACACCACACGTTGAACGAATAGATACTTCGCGGCCCCGGCCTACTGCCCGGTGCCGGTAAGGGCAACGATCAGAGGGCTGCCGCTGCTGCTTTCGTTAATTTGCAGGTTGGCGGTTCGCGTTCCCGCGGCGCTGGGTGTGAATGTGACTGAAATGGTACAGCTTCCGCTTGCAGCCAAGGCGCCACAGTTGTTGCCTGCCAGTCCGAAATCGCCATGGTCCGCTCCCACGATCGAGACAGCGCCGATAGTTATCGTCGCGGTGGTCTGATTCGTAATAGTGACGGTCTGCGGCGCAGTGGTTGTTCCGAGCGGAGTCTTGGCGAAGGTCAGGCTGCCGGGTGTCACCTTTGGCGGACAGGGCGTACCCACTGCCGTGAGCGCTTCGCAGGTGATATGCGCGGCCGTTCTCGCGGTGTCCGACTGCAGCGATGTGATGTAGAAGTCCGCATAGCCCGGCGGGAGGTTGGTGTGCACGTTCGCTTGCAAGTCGCCGTAGGGGCCTACCACCTCGTACTCGCCCGATAGCGGTTTGGTGCTCCAGTAACCCAGCTTTTGTGTCAGCTTGCACGGGGGCGCGGTTGTAATTGGAGGATAACAGGTGGTGTTGGGGGGGATGGGCGTGAAAGTGACACTGAAGTACACCGTTATCACGGAACTGTAGGTTCCATTGCTGTCGATGGTCAGCGTTCCGGTGCTGGCGGGGCTGGTGGCCAGCGAGATATTGACCGTACAAAGGCCGCCATTCGGGCCCGGCACGGTGCCCGTCAGGCTCAGCGCGGTCAAGGTAATCGGGATCGTGACCGACGAGTCGGGCGACGTTTCACTAGTGGCGAAAACCGCGTCCTGGGTGCGTTCGATGATGGTGTCGGTATTGCCCAAGGTGCCTCCCGTGGCGCCTTGTATCGGCACACCCGTCAGACTGACCTTCATGGTTTTGCCACCAATCGGCAGCGAAGCCTCGGTGCCAGGTCCCGTCTGCAGGTAGTCGCTGCCCGCGGCAAAGGTGGTGATCTTGGTTGAGGCGTTGCCAGTTTCCTGGGCGCTGGCGATACCCAAAACGCCCGCGGCGCCGGCGGCGATCAGCCAACAGACACCTGTGTGTGTGAACAACCGGTTTTTCATCTCTCTGTCTCCTCTGGTGCGAATGTTTGGGAGGGCCGCATTCGGGTGTCTCCCAAGTCCCTTGCTGTTTATCCAGGACCCGTTCGAGTGCTGGTGGGGGTAGTATACACCCAAATCGTTATTGCTTGTAACCAATCCTCAACAGAATTTTGCGGCCTGGATAGGCTAGTACCAAGCCATGAAATTGACCCGGCCCGCGACTTCGGTGGTGGGGCGGCCTGAACGCGGGCGGCGGCGCATAATCGCTTGGCCATCTGACCTCCTTGGTGCCGAAAGTCAGAGTCTGCCGCGAAACGGGCTCGGGAGGCAAGAGGTTCGACCTGTAAAGCACCTGTATTTTAGCTGTACAGGTAATGGGTTGATTTCAAGTGGCTTGTGCCGGTCGCATAAGAGCGGGCCTGCGAGGCCCGCGCAGGCTACGAGCCAGGCTACGAGCCTGCCCCACAAGCAGAGTTAACGGTGGTGAGTGTGCCGCCGCGGGCGGTGAATTCGTCGAGAGTGCGGGCGCCGTCGGCGGGATTGACGGCGGCGATGGCGTCGGTTACCAGGGCGACGGGCTTGCCGGTGGCGAGCAGGCCTGTGATCGCGAGGCGCACGCAGTAGTCGGTGGCCACGCCGTAGACTACATAGCGATCGGCTGCGAGAGAGTCGAGCAGGGCGGGGAAGCCGGGGTTAGTGAAGACGTCCAAGGACTGTTTTTCGACGATGATTTGATCGGGTACCAGCGTTTCGCCCGGCTTCCGCTGACCGGTAGTGCCGGCGACGCAGTGCGGCGGCCACTGGCGGAATTCGGGATCGTCTTCGCTGTGGGCGTCGGTGGTGGAGATCAGGGGGATGCCCTGCGCGGCGGCGAAATGGTTCAGGCGGGCGATGGCGGGCAGCAGACGCTCGGCGCCGGGCACGTAGAGGGCGCCGGCGGGAAACAGGAAATCGATCTGGGTGTCTACGTCCACGAAAACGGTTGTCATACAAGATTGCTCCGGGTGCGTTCGATGAGGGCCGCCAGATCTTTGCTGTGCCGTACGGGCCAGGGCTCGGCGGGATCGAGGCTGTGCAGCGATGCGGGCAGCTTGGCGAGCAAAGCGGCGGCGCGGTTGCGCGCGGCGTTCAAATCCGGCAACGGCTCGACCAGCTTGCCGCCGAGCAGCACGGGACGGAGCATGGCCTGGCCGTTGCTGCATTCGCCGGAACGCGCCAATATATCGTGGCCTTCGAAACGGAAGAGCTGCTTGGCGCCGGGCAGGGTAGTTTTATCCTGGCTGAGTTTCGCGGTGAAGCGCTTGATGCCGCAGCCGACGTCGAGCTCGACGAGCTTGTAGATGGTACCCATGGCGGGCGCGTCGGCGGAGGTGGCCAGTTGGGTGCCGACACCGAATGCGTCGACGGGCGCGCCGGAGGCCACCAGGTCGCGAATGGCGTATTCGTCGAGGTCGCCCGAGAGCATGATCTTGGCGTCCGGCAACCCGGCCTGGTCGAGGATGGCGCGCGCTTCGCGCGAGAGCCGCTGGAAGTCGCCGCTATCGAGCCGCACGCCCCACAATGGCTGGCCGATCGCGGCGACCTTTTTGACGCCTTCGATGGTGTCGTAAGTATCGACGAGCTGCACGGTGGAGGGTCCCAGAGTCTTTTGCAGTTTGCGGAAGGCTTCCGTCTCGCCGCAGAACGAAAGTATCCAGGAGTGCGCGGCGGTGCCATATACGGGGACGCCGTAGCGGAATCCGGCGAGAGCGTTGCTGGTGCCTACGCAACCGCCCAGGTAAGCGGCGCGAGCGCCCAGCACGCCGGCTTCGGGAGTGTGGGCGCGGCGGGTGCCGAACTCCACCACGGCCCGTCCGGCGGCGGCGTCCACCATGCGGGCGGCTTTGCTGGCGATGAGGGTCTGGAAGGTGAGGGCGGAGAGCAGGTAGGTTTCCGGAATTTGCGCTTCGATAATGGGCGCGCGCACGGTCATGAGAGGCTCGCCGGCGAAGAGTGGGGTGCCTTCGGGCACGGCGAAGACATCGCCCGTGAAGCGGAAGCCGCGGAGGTAGTCGAAGAAGGCGGGGGAGGCGCTGGCGAAGGCGGGCAGGGCGCGCAGGTAGTCGATTTCTTCGGGGGTGAAGGCGAGGTTCACGAGATAGTCGATGGCTTGAGTGAGACCGGCGGCGATGACGAAATTGCGATGCGGGGGGAGACGGCGGATGGTGAGTTCGAAGGTGGCCTTCTGTTGGGCTTTGCCGGCGTCGTAGTAGCCGGCGGCCATGGTTAGCTCGTAGAGGTCGGTTAGAAGGCCGTTCACGAAGGCGCTCAATTCGGAAAAAACAAGATGCGGGGCTTAAGCCCCGCGCGGGCTAAAGCCCGCCCCCCAACACAGGCTGAAGCCTGTGCTACCCACACAGGCTGAAGCCTGTGCTACCCACACAGGCTGAAGCCTGTGCTACCCACACAGGCTGAAGCCTGTGCTACCTATTTCTTGGGCGGCTGGAAGGGCTTGACCTCGCTGGCGGCTTTTTGCAGGTCTTCCACCGCTTTGCCGTCTAATTGATAGATGCTCGGTTCGTTCTCACGCTTCGCGAAATATGCATCGGCCTGCTTGGTGATGGAGACTTTTTCCACACGCTTGCCGCTGTTCGAGGTTACGGTGATGTCCAGCACGGGGGCGCCGCCGCCGGTGTCGAGGAATTTGGTGGATGCCAGGTCGCGCAGTTTGTCGACCACGCTCTGCACGGAAGGCGCGTCCAGTTGCTTGGCGCCGCTCATCCATTTGTCGCCGTTCTTTTCGAAAGTGGCTTTACCGATTTCGATCTTGTTGGGATCGGTCCAACCGAAATCGAAGAGCTTCTTGTTGCGAAAATCGTCGACCTTCTTATCCAGGCCGTCACCCAGGTCGGCGGTCACCTTATATATGCCGTCCACGGCGCTCGACTTGGCGTAGTAGTTCTTGTCTTTGTCTTTGCGGACTTCGAGTGTCTCGGCGCCGCTGGAATCGGCGACGGTAACGCCGGCGACTTTGGTTCCGGAGGCGAACGCGGCGGCGGCTTTCTTAGCGTCGTCATCGGAGATGGTGGCGTCCATCTTGGCGTCTTTCAGCTTGCGGATCAATTCCTCCACCTGGGAGCCGTCCGCGCGAAGCGGTTTGGGCTTCAGGATCTGCCAGTCGTTCTGATTGTTCTTGCCGAATTCGATGGTGTCGCCTTTGACCGGCTGCAGGTCCACACGGGTGAGCTTATCCTGATCGAAAGTCAACAGGCGCTTGTCGCGCAGGTCGTTGGGAGTCTTGTCGATGCTGGTCTTGACGTAACTGGCGATGGTATAGACATGCGCATCGCCGGCCAGTTTGGCATAAGCGCCGCCGCCGGTGGGTTCGTCATCGCCCACTTGGAAATCCTGCGACTTACCGTCTTTCTTAGTAACGGTGACGACTAGCAAGGGATCGTTCAGGCCGTACGGCTTGAGATCCGCGGCCTTGTCTTCCACGACTTTATCCGCATTCAGGGTGGCCAGCGAACCAACCAGCGACTTAGCCGTGTCCTGATCGGCGCGCAGCGGCTGGGGTTCGGCGATCAGCCACTTGCCATCGTCTCCTTTGCGTAGCAAAGTAGTTTGCGCGCCAGCCTTCTTGAGTGCGATTTCCTTGATTTGATCCTCGGGAATGTTGAGGATTTTGGTGGTGGCGGTATCGGTGGCAGGCTTGGCGGCGTCGGCTTTCTGTTTCCGGTTGGACCAGTAAAGCACGCCGCCCAAGGCCGCCAGCACGATCACCGCCGCAAGCAGTCCGCGAGGTTTCATGGGGCTATCTCCTGCGCCACCAGACCATCAGCCCGGCGCCCACCACGCTGAGTGGAAGCAGCACCACGCTCCACCAGAAAACCAGGCTCATGCGATTGCCGCTGATGTTGAGGCGGCGGTCTTCGGTCTCTTTGGGACGGATGGAAATGAGGTCCTCGTCGGAGGTGAGCCAGTTGAATGTGTTCAGAGCGAGGTCGCGGTTGGCGATCTGGCGCGAACCGAGCAAATCATTGGTGGCCCACTGCGACGAGCCGAAGACCACGAAGCGGCCGGAACTGCCAGGCTTGCCGGTATTGTAAGTGCCCGCGGCGGCCAGCACCAGCGGTCCTTTCACGCCTTTTTTGGGATCGACGCGACCGCCATCCACGCTGGATGCGGCGAAGCTACTGTCAGTCGTGGAGATCAATTTGTCGACAGTTACCTTGGCATTTCCGGCGGCATTTCCGGCGATAGTCAGCGTGCGCGAGAGCGGGATGGCCGTCGGCAAGCTAAAGTCCCGCACGATGGGCTGCGATTCGTAACTGGTGACAAACGCGTATTCCGGACCGAGTCCGAAGATCTGGCCGACGCCGCTGGTATCGAGGGCCAAATCGTTATTCATGGTGACACCCCACTCGCCCAGCGTCTTGACCACGTCGGGGTTCTCGTTGCCCTCCTGCGGGCCGATGCGCAGCGGCGTATCGAGGAGGAACAGCACGCTGCCGCCGCCTTCGACGAAGGCCTTGATCGCGGCGGCTTCGGCGGGAGAATAGGCCAGCCTGGGGCCGCCGGAGACCAACACCGAGCAATCGCTGGGGATGTCCACTTTGGTTGGCTGTACCTGGCCCAGCGCGACGGCGGGTGCGGCGGCCCCCAAGGGAGCGGCCGGTTGTCCCAGGTTGACGGAGCGGGTCTTGTAATTGTTATGCTCCAGGGCTTCCTTCAGCGCGGAGAATCCCACACCTTTGCTATCGTCCAAGGCGTGCTCGCCCGAGCCGGTGAGGAAGCAGGCATTGCGCTCGCCGCCCTTGACCGAACGGATCAGCGCGCCGGTGATATCTTGTTCCTCAAGGCTCTTGGCGTCTTCCTTGCGCTCTCCGGTATCCACCACGATGGTGCCCAATTGATGAACGCCGGCGGCGCGCGCCAACTGCGGCTTCTTGA
This sequence comes from Bryobacteraceae bacterium, assembly GCA_050008575.1. GTDB lineage: Bacteria > Acidobacteriota > Terriglobia > Bryobacterales > Bryobacteraceae > Bog-159. Next base: position 9,328 of record JBEKMJ010000153.1, on the reverse strand, counting down.
CCGGGTCGACGTAATCGACCTTCAGCTTGGGGGACAGGGAGGCATAGCGGCCCAGCAAATCGCGGGCTGGCTGGAATTGCGTGGTTTCACCGAAGTAAGTGACCCGCACGTCCTTCTTCAAACCCTTGACGGCCTTGACGGTCTGATCGGAAAGGCTGAACTGTTTGTTGGAAGTGGAATCGTAGGATTTGTCGTAGCGGTTGGCCAGGAAGTTAGCCACGAACAGCACAGCCAGTATCACCAGAACGTATACGACGACGTAGGCTCCGTACTTTGTCTGTCTTGCTTGAATCCAGTCTGCTTTCATTTATGCTCTCCAGCGCAGCGACTCCATGGAACGGGAAGTCATGAATAGTGAGAAGAAAATCATGGAGAGGTAGAAGATCACGTCTTTTGAGTCGAGTACCCCTTTAGCGAAGCCTTCAAAGTGCGTCACGATGGACAGGTAATTCACCACCGACGCGTAGCCGGTGCTATCGAAGGCGGTAAACCAGCTCAACAACCAGAGCAGCAGACACACGAAGAAAGTGACGCCGCCGGCGATGATCTGGTTCTTAGTGGTGGTGGAGATGAACGCGCCGATCGCCAGCAGGGTGCCGCCTTGCAGGATCAAGCCCAGATAGCCGATCAGGATAGGTTTCCAATCCGGCTTGCCGAAAGCGAAGAGCATGGCGATGTTGATGCCGGACATAGCCAGTACACACAGGTAAAGGAGCAGCGCGCCGAGCCACTTGCCCAGGATGATTTCCCAATCGTAAACCGGCGATGTCATCAGCAGCTCGATGGTGCCGGTCTTCTTCTCTTCGGCGAACAGGCGCATGGTGATCATGGGGATGAGGAAGAGCGCCACGGTGGAAGCGAAACCCAGCAGGGGCCGGATGACTTGCTCGTTGACATTCATGGGCATGTTGCGGCCCTGCATTTGGGCCATGAAGCCGAAGCGCACGAAGTCGCGGGTGGCGGTGTAGAAGCCGAAGCCGAAGATCAGGGCGAAAAACGCCATGAGGAGATAGGCGATGGGCGAGGCGAAGTAGCTTTTGAGTTCTTTGCGGCAGATAATCCAGGTGTTCTTCATGGGTTATGGTTCCTTGGGTGCGGGGTCGGAAGAGGGGGCCTGGAGGCCCCCTGCAGGCCTGGAGGCCTGCCCCACACTGATCCAGACGTTCTTCATGGTTATGGTTCCTTGGGTGCGGGGTCGGAAGAGGGGGCCTGGAGGCCCCCTGCAGGCCTGGAGGCCTGCCCCACATCGGTCAATTGCAGGAAGATCTCTTCCAGGCTGAGACCGACGGCGCGCAGTTCATTCAAATTCCAGCCGGCGTGGACCACGGCGCGGGCCAGGTCGGCGCGTACGTGGCGGCCCTGGAGACTTTCCACCTCGAAAGCCAGGCGGCCGTCCTTGGCCTCGCGCGGAAGCACGCGGCTGACGCCCGAGACCTGTTCCAACTGCTGCTGGACTACGGCCGGATCGAGGGGTCCATTGGAGGAGGCGATTTCGAGGGCCACGGCTTCGGCGCCGCGCAGGCGGTTGGTCAGGTTCTCGACGGAGTCCGTGGCCACCAGTTTGCCCTGATTGATGATGACCACGCGCTGACACGAGTGTTCGACTTCGGAGAGGATGTGGGTGCTGAGAATAATGGTGTGATCGCCGGACAGGTGCTTGATCAATTCGCGGGTTTCGATGATCTGCTTGGGGTCGAGCCCGGAGGTGGGTTCGTCCAGAATCAGGACGTCCGGATTGTGAATGATGGCCTGGGCCAAGCCCACGCGCTGGCGGTAGCCTTTGGAGAGCTTGCCGATCAGCTTGTTGCGCACGTCGCCGACGGCGCAACGTTCGGTCACTTCGCCGACGCGGCGGTCGACATCGGCGCTCGAAATACCCTTCAGCCGGCCCACGAAGGTGAGGTATTCGGAGACCTCCATCTCGGGGTAGAGCGGCGGGGTTTCGGGCAGGTAGCCGATGCGTTTCTTGACTTCGTGGGGATTCTCCAGGACATCGAACCCGGCCACGGTGGCGGTGCCGGCGGTGGGAGGGAGGAAGCAGGTCAGGACGCGCATGGTGGTGGTTTTGCCGGCGCCGTTAGGCCCGAGAAAGCCGACGATTTGGCCCTTTTCCACCTCGAAGGAAATGTTATCGACAGCCACAGTGCGGGCGTATCGCTTGGTCAAGCCCTGTACTTTAATCATAGTTTGATTCCGGACAAGACAAACACTGTTGATCAGTGAAGGACACGCAACAGCCAGAAGGATGAGCGTGAACCATCATTCTAAATAGGCGGGGCAAGGGTTGTCAAATGGGCGGGGGCCGCCGAAGGGCGTATCGAGACGCGCCTCGACGCAGCTCGCCGAAGGGTGTGCGCCAGGTGCAGGGGCGGGCTGCACATCTTCAACGGGATGAAGGATTTCCACGGAGCCTTCGGTAGCACCCGGAGGATTGTTTGGGTTTGCTTCGCAGTTTTCCTTTTTGGGGGGCGCAGGCGGGGTTCCGGAGCCAGACGAGCTGAGGCGGGCCGCCTGAAACGCTTTCAACTGGCGGAGGGAGCGGTCGATGGAGCGCTCGAGGGCACCTTCGTAGCGGACGAGCTTGGAGATGGAGTTGGGGCCGGCGCAGTCGGCGTCGAAGGCGCGGGCGACGAGGTCGCCTTGGTTGGGCGGAATTAGCGGGGGCGGCTCGGGGTCGCGGTATTTCCTGGCCCAAGCCTTGTCTCTGAGGTTTTGTTTTTCGCGGGCGGTGTCCTTGGCGGCGACATCGTGGAAGCGTTCGCGGAGGATGCCGGCTTCCATGGGGAAGGCGCGGTCGAGGCGCCATTGAGCGGCGGCAATGCGCAGGACCAGTTTTTCCTCGCCCTCGCCGACGGGCCGAAAGGTGTCGAGGAGGTTTTGGAGGTGCGCGCAAAGGTCGTCGGGTTGCTCGCCGGGGAGGAGGTGTTTATCGGCGCAGAGGCCGTGTTTGAGGCCATTGCGGCTGGATGCCTCCTTTCCGGCGTCGGTACGGGGTCCTGTAGATTTCTTCGCGTTTTCGCGGTTGGCGTCGATTTTGGCCTCCGAGGCCGGGCTGGGATTCTTTTTCATGACATTTGGGGGCTGGTGTGCGGCCCCTTACCTCCGCCTACATACTACGCCGCAGGGTTTGGGGAATCGGGGGGTTGGCGGGTGCAACTTGTTGGAAACATGGGGGGAGAGTTATTAGGTTAACGTGTGAACTGCGACGGGTTTGGCGCAGGGGCGGCGTGGGAGGCCGCCGGCAGGCCACGGGCCTGCGCCACGTGCTAGAATCCGCGTAAATCGGCATGCTGCCCGTCCGCCAGATTCCGCTGCTGGCGGCCATCCCCGCCATGGCTTGCATGGCTTACTGGCCGCTGCGCCTGGCTTGGGCGGACCATCTCGCGCGCGGCGCCGACGCCGGCACAGTAGCAGGCGCCGCGCGGCTGGAGCCGGGCAATGCGGACTTTTGGCTAAAGCTGGCGACCGCGCAACAGGCGGAGGGCGCCGACGCGACGGCCGCGCTGAAAACCGCCGCGGCGTTGGATCCCGGAAACGCGGATGCGTGGATACGGCTGGGGGTGGAACAGGAGGTGCGCGGCGACGCGCGCGCGGCGGGGAGCAGCTTGCTGGAGGCAGCCCACGCCAGCCGCCAGTTTGCGCCGCGCTGGGCGCTGGCCAATTATTATTTCCGACGCGGCGATGCGGCGAATTTCTGGCCGTGGGCGAAAGAGTCGCTGCAGATAGGCTACGGCGATCTGAATCCGGTGTTCTCGCTGTGTTGGAACATGAGCCAGGACGCCGGAGGGATCTTTGCGCGCGCCATTCCGGATCGCCGCGTGGTCCTGAATGCCTATGTCCAGTTCCTGATGCAGGAAAACCGGCTGGCCGCATCCCGGCCGGTGGCTGTGAAGTTGGCCGCGCTGGGCACCCGGGAAGACCAGGCGACGCTGCTGGCCTGGTGCAATCGGCAGCTCGATGCGGGCGCGGCCGCCCCGGCGCTGGAGGTTTGGAACACGCTGTGCGCCCGGCATGTGCTTCCCTATCCGCCGCTCGACCGGGATCGCGCGCCGCTGACCGACGGCGGTTTTGCGGCGGCGCCCGTGGGTGGCGGCTTCGGGTGGCGGCTGGCGCCGGGACCTGGCGTCTCCATGGGCAGAAATCCATCGCCACTGTACCTGTGGGTGGCATTTAGCGGCGATCAACCGGAAATCTGCACGCCGCTCTGGCAGTTCATACCGGTCACACCCGGCGCGGGCTACACGTTGCGTTTCGAGTACCACACGTCGGAGCTTCCGGCCGCCAGCGGTCTGCGCTGGAGCGTATTCGACGGGCGGACCGACATCGATCCGGCGGCCGCCTCGGACTGGCTTTCCAGCCCGGATTGGAAGCGGGAGGAATTGCATTTCACGGCGCCCGCCGGCGGGTTCGTGCGCTTGACTCTGAGCTGCCAGCGCCTACCGGGCGCCACGCGGATAGACGGTTCGGTGGAACTGCGCCAGTTTTCGATGGAGCGCAGGCCATGACCACACGGACGTTACGCGAACGGCGGGTGCGGGAGGACCCGAGCGGACCTGGAGGTCCGCCCCACAGTGTGCGCGCGGTGGCGGTGTTGCTGAGCTATGCGGTGCTCAGTATCTGGATCGAAGGGCGCTGGGCATGGGGTCTGGCGCAGCTCGCGGTTTTTGCCGGCATAGCCGTCTGGGCCGCCGGCCAGTTGCGGCGTCCATCCGCGGTGCGCGGGAGCTGGTGGCTGGCGCCGCTGTGCGCCGCGCCGCTATGGGGCCTGCTGCAGCTCGCCACGTACCGCACCGTCTACCGCTGGGCGACGTGGAATGCCACGTTGACTTGGGCCACCTGGCTGGCGCTGTTTTTCCTGGCGTTGCAGATGTTCGAACAACCGGCGGCGCGGCGCTGGTTTCTGCGATTCGCGGTGTATTTCGGATTCGGTCTGAGTGTGCTCTCCACGGTCCAGATGTTCACATCGGACGGGAAGATCTTCTGGCTCTTTCCCAGCGGCTATAAGGATTTCGTGCTGGGGCCGTTCGTGTACCGGAATCAGTATGCGGCGTTCCTGGAGACGATTCTGCCGATCGCGTTGTGGGAGGCTTTGCGCGGCCGGCGGCTGGCATTCGCGAATTGCGCGATGGCCGCGGCCATGCTGGCGTCGGTGGTGGCGGGGGCCTCGCGGGCCGGTTCGATGCTGATGTGCGCGGAAGTGGCGGCGGTGCTGCTGCTGGCCTGGTGGCGCGGCATGACGCATGCAGGCGCGGTGGCCCGCGGCTTTGCCGCGTTTGGCGCCATCGCCGTGCTGCTGATCGGCGTGGCCGGTTGGCAAACCCTGCGCCAGCGTCTGAGCGAACCGGACGCGTTGGCGGTACGGCACGAGCTGGTGGTATCTTCCCTGGCCATGCTACACGACCGGCCGGGGATGGGTTTTGGGTTGGGGAACTGGCCGCGGGCCTATCCGCGATATGCGCTGTTCGACGACGGCTCTTTCGTAAACCAGGCGCACAACGATTGGGCGCAGTGGGCGGTAGAAGGCGGCGTGCCGTTTTTTGCGATGCTGTTATGGCTGGCCGCCATGGCGCTTCCGGCCGCGTGGCGTTCGGTTTGGGGGATCGGCCTGGTGTCGGTCTGGGTGCATTGCCTGGTGGATTATCCGCTGCAACAGAGGCCGGGTATCGGCGCATGGTTCTTCGTGTTGTTGGGTGTGCTGGCCGCCAGCCAGAGGGCGGCGCCGAAGGATTAGCTCCTAGTGTGGTGGGGCAGGCTCGCAGCCTGCGGCGGCCTCGTAGGCCGCCTGCCCCGAAGCTCTGCTTGGCTTCTTGCAGGGCCTTGTGGCATAGGCCTGTGCAAGGCGAGCTTCGGTCGCCTGTGTCGGCAGAGTGCCGACACCTCACGCTGAGAGCGTGCGCCACGCGGGCTACCTGACTCAAATCAAATGGCCAGCATCGCGCGGCGCGCGAAGCCTGCCTTGGAGCCGGGTGGACCCGCTGTAACGCTCCGCCCCCTAACCTAGCCGGGCCACCGCACATCGCAGATCTTGATATTGTCAATTATTAGGCGGGACAGGACACTAGTAGCTCTCCAGCGGGTTCTGCAGCGCACGGCTCGAAAACCCACTGCGAGCGGCAGCGGGGCTAAAGCCCCGCGCGGGATAAATCCCGCCCCCCAGGCCGGATCAGCTTGTGCCGCCGGCGGTCAGCGTCTTGGCGGCCCGATGCCCCGGCATTTCCTCCCCGCCGGGCGCCGCGAAGGCTTGTTCCACCGCTTGCAGGAGACCGTCGCGGCGCAAGGGCTTGGACAGGAATCCGGCATATCCGTCCAGCAATTTCACACGGATGAACTCTTCGTCGACAAAACCGGACATCCAGAGCACGTGAATATCCGGTCGAATCGACAGAATCTCGTCCGCCAATTCGGTCCCCGATACTCCGGGAATGCGCACATCCAGCAAGACCAGATCGATGTGCACGTGCTTCTGTCGGGCGATGCGGACGGCGCCGCCGCGCTCTACGGCGAGCAATACGCGGTAGTCCGCCGCCATCAGGATGTTTTGAATCAGGACTAGTACGGCTGGATCGTCGTCCACAATCAGGATAGTCCCGCGATTTTCTCCGGGCTTGCGCATAAAAAATCCTCTCCGGCGGACATAATCTCCGCCATTAATTCAATGCTAACGCTGGTTAATTGGCGAATTACAGGCTCTCTTTGGTTAATTCGGGATCTGCCGCCGGCCAACACGTATGATCCATCACGGTGCGCGCCTCCGGGCGCGCGCTGAAACGCAATCGCAACTTTTATCTGCGATTCTGGATCTATGGAGTTGCCATGACCGGTCCGCTTTCCGCTGAAGAATTGCGCAAGATGAACGCCTACTGGCGCGCCGCCAACTATTTGTCCGTGGGCCAGATCTACCTTTACGACAACCCGCTGCTGGCGGAGCCGCTCGGTATCGAGCACGTGAAGCCCCGCCTGCTGGGGCACTGGGGCACCACTCCGGGACTCAATTTCATTTACGTGCAATGCAATCGTCTGATCCGGCGGCACGATCTGAACATGATCTACATTGCAGGCCCGGGCCACGGCGGTCCCGGACTGGTGGCCAATACGTACCTGGAAGGCACGTATAGCGACTATTATCCGAATATTTCGCGCGATGCGGAAGGGATGCGGCGGTTGTTCAAGCAGTTCTCGTTTCCCGGCGGCATTCCCAGCCACGTGGCGCCGGAGACGCCGGGGTCCATCCACGAGGGCGGAGAATTGGGCTACTCCCTGCTGCACGCCTATGGCGCGGTATTCGACAATCCGGACCTATTGGCGTGCTGCGTGGTGGGCGATGGCGAAGCCGAAACCGGGTCGCTGGCCACCAGTTGGCACTCCAACAAATTCCTGAACCCGGCGCGCGATGGCGCCGTGCTGCCTATTCTGCATCTGAATGGCTATAAGATCGCCGGTCCCACGGTGCTGGCGCGCCTCCCGCGGGAAGAACTGGTGGACCTGTTTCGCGGCTACGGACACGAACCGGTCTTTGTGGAAGGCGACGACCCCGATACCATGCACCAGCTCATGGCGGACACGCTCGATCGGATCCTGGTGGAGATCCGGACGATCCAGCAGGAGGCGCGCAACGGTACTTCGAGCCAGCGCCCGCGGTGGCCCATGATCGTGCTGCGCACACCGAAAGGCTGGACCGGACCCAAGGTGGTGGATGGCGTCCAAATCGAAGGGACCTTCCGCGCGCACCAGGTCCCGCTCACCGACCTGGCGACCAAGCCCGGCCACCTGCGGATGCTGGAAGACTGGATGAAGAGCTACCGGCCCGAGGAGTTGTTCGACTCGAGCGGCGCCCTCATCCCGGAGTTGCAGGAACTCGCGCCGGCCGGCAAGCGGCGCATGGGCGATAATCCGCACGCCAACGGCGGCCTGCTGCTGCGCGATCTGAAGATGCCCGATTTTTGCGGCTACGCCGTGGACGTACCCAAGCCCGGCACGGTGGTTGCGGAAGCCACCCGCGTAATGGGGCGCATGTTGCGCGACGTGATGAAGCTCAACGCGGATGCCGCGAATTTCCGGGTGGTGGGGCCGGACGAGACCGCGTCCAATCGCCTGGACGCGTTGTTCGAGGTAACCAACCGCGAGTCCATGGCTGAAATCTACCCGAACGACGAGCACGTCGCCGCGGACGGCCGCGTGCTGGAAGTACTCAGCGAAAACATGTGCCAGGGCTGGCTCGAAGGCTACCTGCTGACGGGGCGCCACGGCTTCTTCTCCTGCTACGAAGCCTTCATCCACATTGTCGATTCCATGTTCAACCAGCACGCCAAGTGGTTGAAGACCACGCGCCATATTCCCTGGCGGCGGCCCATCGCGTCGTTGAATTACCTGCTGACGTCGCACGTTTGGCGGCAGGATCACAACGGATTCAGCCACCAGGACCCCGGCTTCATCGACCACGTGGTGAACAAGAAAGCGGAAATCGTGCGTGTGTATCTGCCGCCGGACGCCAACACGCTGCTCTCGGTGGCCGATCACTGCCTGCGCAGCCGGAACTATGTCAACGTGATCGTGGCCGGCAAGCAGCCCGCGCTGCAGTGGCTGGATATGGAATCCGCGATCGAACACTCCACCACTGGCATTGGCATTTGGGAATGGGCCTCGACGGACAACGGGGTGGAGCCGGACGTAGTGATGGCCTGCTGCGGCGATGTGCCCACGCTGGAGACTTTGGCCGCCGTGGATTTCCTGCGGCGCAATCTGCCGGATCTGAAGATTCGGGTGGTCAACGTAGTCGACCTGATGACCCTGCAGCCTTCCACCGAGCATCCGCATGGGTTGGCGGACCGCGAATTCGACTCGCTTTTCACCGCGGACAGGCCCGTGGTCTTTGCGTTCCACGGCTATCCGTGGCTGATTCACCGGCTCGCTTACCGCCGCACGAATCACGACAACTTTCATGTGCGCGGATATAAAGAGGAAGGCACCACCACCACGCCGTTCGACATGACGGTGTTGAACGACCTGGATCGCTTCCATTTGGCCGGCGACGCGATCGACCGGGTGCCGCGGCTACGCAATATCGCCGCGCACATTAAGCAGGACCTGCGCAATAAGCTGATTGAGCATAAGCGCTACATCGCGAAGCATGGCGACGATCTGCCGGAGGTTCGCGACTGGAAATGGCCTTATTAAGGGATTCGTCAGAAACATCTGTGGGTGAGTTGCGGCTCGGGCAGTTTGCCAAGTGAATGATAGAGCGCCAGTTCGGTGACGCGGAAGGTTCGGAACCCGTAGGATTTTCTCATAGTGACTTTTGCTTTGTTGTTTAGACCCTCGATGACGCCGC
>JBEKMJ010000152.1:0-16256 GCA_050008575.1 Bryobacteraceae bacterium | reverse complement strand
GTGAACACGGGATTCTTGGTAGTGGGTCAGTTTGGATTTGGAGGGCGGCCAATCTTGGCCGCAGCCGCCTTTAGGGCGGCCAGAGCCGGCTGAAAGCCGGCTTCAGGCGAGCTTCGCTCGCCTCCAATCTCCAGAGGCGAGCATAGCTCGCCTCAACAGGCTAAAGCCTATGCCACCAAGCCCTGCAAAAAGCCAGCCAGAGCTTCGAGGCAGGCGGCCTACGAGGCCGCCGCAGGCTGCGAGCCTGCCCCACAAAAAGGCCAATGTCCAGGGGCGAGCTTCGCTCGGCGGTGTCGGCAGGAGTGCCGACACGGCACGCACGAGTGCGTGCGCCACGAGGGCTACCCAACTGAAATGGCCAATCTCCAGAGCCGGCTGCGGGATTATAAAGAAGCTGCGAACCAACTTTAGAAACCGCCCACCACTAAATTGGTGTTCGCGTTGTTATCCAGTTCCACCCAGCCGGAGCAGACTCCATTGCTGTTGCAAGGCGTCCCGTTATATTCCCAAATTGAGCCGCTTTTGTGAACCTCAAAAACAGTGCTTTGGCCGGCCACAATATAGGCCATGTCCGGGTTGTTATCGAGTTTCACCCAGCCAGAGCAAGTGTTCCCATTGCAAGTTTGCCCGGTGAATTGCCAGATTGAGCCGTCGGTTTGCGTCTGATACATGTTGAAGCCGCCGGCGGCAATTTGAGAGGTATTAGGATTGTCGCCGATCTGCACCCAACCGGGACAAGTTATGCTATTGCACGGCGGCCCCGTATACTTCCAAATCGCGCCATTCTGCCATTTCTCGTATAGGGAGGTGGCCCCAATGGCCAAGCTGGAGGAATTTGGGTTTCCGTCCAATTGCACCCAGCCGGCACAGTTGAGGTAATAATTGTTGTCAGTGCAGGGCGTCCCCGGGTAGGACCAGATCGAGCCGTCCCAGTGCATCTCAAAGATACCCGCCTCACCCACGGTAGCGCTCGCTCCTTCATCGTAGTTGAAGTCGATCAGGGTCCAAGGACAAGAGGACCCGAGAGCGAATGGCCCGCCCGTGAATATGCTAGTTGCTCCATCGAAAAAAGCGAGCACGGTACCTCCGGACGCAGAGAGCCCGCTTGCAAACGTAAATCCGGGGCAAGCCCATCCCGATAATGGGTATGCGCCGATCTGGTTCCAGCCAGGACAATAGTCGCCCACACAGGGTTCACCGTTATACACGAAGTAATTCACATCGTTATCCATTAGGGCAAGGTAGCCAGTCCCGCCGCCGCCTGCGATTGAATACGTATTTCCCGCGCCGCGAATCTGTAGCCAGCCGGAGCAAACACCTTCTTTGCACGGCTCCCCACCCTGGTATTGCCAGACTGTTCCATCGGTGTGCATTTCATAGAGGCCTGTACCCGTGGCCCAGGCCGGGGAACTCATGCCCGCCGAAATGCCGGCCACGATCAATACCATCTTTCGGAACGATACGCCGGCCGCGAGCTGTACGATTTTCTTCCAAGGCAATGACTTCTTTGTCATATGTCAGATCCTTTTTTTTCTGGCGGCCCCGAATGTTGTAGACTTTCAGACTGCCGATCATCCCTGTTCGGGTCGCCGTTTTGAGCGAACTGAAGATCCGCTCACCAGGTAAGGCGTAAAATCGCCGCGGGTTTTCCAGGGAGTTTTAGTCCGCGGGATTTCCGCAAAACGCCGTGGCGAACCCGCAGAAAGGAACCGGCACTTTGGGCTGGGGGGGACGGTTCGGCTGACGTCACATATCTGGCGCTCTCGACCGCTCTGGTGATGCTCAAGGAGTCCGGCTTCACGGGTGGCGGCTAGCAGGCTTATCCCTGCAAGAGGGTTTCACCAGACGCTTACCAATTATGGCTAATCGCGTAGACGTCTTGTTGCTGCCGCCGGTACCTCCAAGCCGTTTATTGAAGTCGTTGAAGGGATTCACGGCTCGGGGGCCAACAGGCTGCTTGGACGTAGCCAGGGCGGGGATGGTTGGGGTGGGCGGAGGATTACGCCTGGTCGAGTGCAAGCCCAGCGTGCCGCGCGAAGATGTGTTCATTTGGGTGTGAACACGGCACGCCAGGGGCGTGCGCCGGCGAGCGTAGCCCGCCTTCACAGGCTAAAGCCTATGCCACCAAGCCCGGCACAGCTTCGAGGCAGGCGGCCTACGAGGCCGCCGCAGGCTGCGAGCCTGCCCCACCAAAAGGCCAAAGCCCAGGGCATTTCAGGGGCGTGCGCCACATTGGTACCCTAAAGATTATGAACATTGCGATTAGCGGGGCGTCGGGCTTTATCGGGCGCCGGCTCATGAGGGCGCTGGCCAACGGAAATCACACACTGCGGGTTCTGAGCCGGCACGCCGGTACGAACCTGCCGCCCGGCGTGCAACTGTATGTTTGGGATGCCATGAAAAGCCAGCCGCCGGAAGAGAGCCTGGAGGGCGTGGATGCCGTGGTCCACCTGGCCGGCGAGCCCATCGCACAGCGGTGGAACGAGGATGTGAAGCAGAAGATTCGCGAGAGCCGGGCCACGGGCACGCGCAATTTGGTGCAGGCGCTCTCGACTGCGCGCCAGCGTCCCGCCGTGCTGGTATGCGGATCGGCCATCGGTTACTACGGCTCGCGCGGCGATGAAGTGCTCACGGAAGCTTCGGCGGCGGGCAGCGGTTTCATGGCGGATGTTTGCGTGGCTTGGGAGAAGGAAGCCGACTTGGCGGAGTCGCTCGGTATTCGCCTGGTGAAACTGCGCACCGGCGTGGTGCTGGGCGCCAATGGCGGCGCGCTGGGCAAGATGCTGCCGCCGTTCAAGGCCGGCATGGGCGGGAAGATGGGACACGGCGACCAATGGATGTCGTGGGTCCACCTGGACGACCTGGTGGGCATCATCCAGCACGTCCTCGATAATCCGGTGCGTGGGGCGGTGAACGGGACATCGCCTAATCCGGTCACGAATGCCGATTTCACCAAGGCGCTGGGCCACAGCCTGTCACGGCCGGCCGTGGTTCCCATGCCGGCGTTCACGCTGAAATTCATGTTCGGCGAGATGTCCGACGTGATGCTGGCCAGCCAGCGTGTGTTGCCCAAGGCGGCGGAGGCCGCGGGCTATACGTTTCGCTATCCGGGCTTGGAACCGGCCTTGGCGAACATTCTGGCGGCCTAAGCGGTGTAAGAAGGTGTACAATTCCGGATATGCCGAAGTGTCCCTACTGCAAGCAAGTGGTCACGTTGGACAAGACTCGCCGGGATTCCGCCGATGCCACCGAACCGGAAGGCGTTCACCGCGAAGTCTCCGGCTTGATCAAGAAGGAGATCATGTACTCCTGCCCGCATTGCGACGCGATTCTGGGCTTCGGATTCTTTGTGGGCGGATTGCTGACCGATCGGCCATAAGGGATTACTTTGCACGTATACAGGCTTCGGCTCCACTTTCGGGCAGCGCTCCGACGCCGGAATTGGGGTAAGCTAGACATATGCGTGAAATAGGTCAAACCAGCCCCGAAAGCGGCCGCTATCGTTGTGCGACATGCGGCGCCGAGATTCACGTAGAAGCTGGGGAACAGTTTCCCGCATGCCCCGGCAAGGACCACTCCCCACGGTGGGTCCTCTGCGAGGAGCTCATTCTAGCCATGGCCGGCACGGGCCGGTAAGCCAAGCCTAGAGTCCTGTCCCGCCTAATAATTGACAATATCGAGATCTGGGATGTGGGCGGCCCTGTTAGGCCGTTTGATAGGCATCGTGGGTCAGCGCCATCCGCTGCCGCGGGCTTTTAGCGCTCTTTTAGCCCCGCTGAGGCGAACGAAGCTCGCCGCTGGAGGTTGGCCTTTTGGTGGGGCAGGGTCTACGCCCGCGGCAGGTCTCCAGACCCGCCTGGAGGCGAGCTACGCTCGCCAGGAGCGGGTTCTGGAGAACCCGCGCAGGACTGGAGTCCTGCCCCACCGCGGCTCACAGAATCTAGAAACTCCAGAGGCCCGCCCCGCCAAAAGGCCAAAGTCCAGCCAGCCGGCTAAAAGCCGGCTGCGGGCAGAATTGCCCGCCCTCCTATTCGTGGCGCAACGCCTTGATGGGTGCAACCGCGGCGGCACGGCGCGCGGGAAGGAGCGCGGCCAGGATACCGATCGCCAAAAGGACGGCAATCGTGATTGCGAAGGTCAGCGGGTCGTTGGGCTCGACCCCGTAGAGGAGCGACGCGCTCACGCGTGCCGCGGCCAGCGATAGAGGCAGGCCAATGGCGACGCCCAACGCAATCAGCAACAGGCCGTCGCGCAGGACCATCCACTCGATGCGGGCAGGCGCCGCGCCGAGCGCGATGCGCAGGCCGATTTCCGCGGTGCGCCGCGCGACCGCGTAGGCCATCACGCCGTAGATGCCTATGGCGGCCAGCAACAAGGCCAGGCCGCCGAGGAATCCGCTCAGCGTGGCGATCATGCGGTCGATAAAGATGGAATCGTCTACGCGCTGGCGCAAGGTGCGCGGCTCGACCAGGGCCACCTCGGGATCGATCTGGGCGATGGCGCGCCGGATCGCGGGCAGCAGGGAAGCGGGAGGCAATTGAGCACGCACCAGCAGCGTGGGATCGTAGATGAACTGGCCCTCGTGAAACGGCACGTAGACGGTGGATTTCGCGGTGGTCTTCAGACCGTCGTGCAAGATGTCGCGCACCAAGCCGACGATGTAGGTTGGCTCGCCGCCTTCGGGCTTGGAGTCGTCGAAGCCGATGATGCGCCCGATGGGGTCGAGTGTCCCGGGGAGGAATTCGCGCACGAACGCCCGATTGACCACGGCGATCTTGCGCGTGGAGCGGAAGTCGCCGGGGTTGAATTCCCTGCCCCGCAGCGGCCGGACGCCGATGGTTTCAAAGTACGCGGGACCGATGCTTTGCTGACTGACCTGCGCGGCCTCTTTGGCGGTACGGGCCGATCCGGGAACGCGGATGGAGGTGCTCGAGTCGCCGTTTTGGTAGGGACCGGGCAGGCCATAGCCGATCGAGGCGATGCCGGGCACTTCAGACAGGCGGGCCAGCATCCGCTCCCGATGCTTTTCCTTGTCGGCGCCCTTCCAGGCGCGTGGATAGTCCAGCGAAAATGTGAGCACGTTTTGCGCGGCGAATCCCGGATCGATGGAGCGCAGGTCCGCGAGGCTGTGCGCGAACAATCCCGCGGCCGCCACCAGCACCAGGGAGAGCGCGACCTGCACTACCACTAGAGCTTTGCGAAAGCCGGCGCGCGCGCCACGGCCGGGCTGCCGCGACCCGCCATCCTTCAGGGCGGCCGCGGGATCGAGAGAGGTGGCGCGCAAAGCCGGGGCCAGCCCGAACAGGACGGCCGAGAGAATGGAGATGCCCAGGGTGAACCCCAAAACGGCGGCATCCGGCGCGACATCGAATCCCTCGCCGGCGCCGGGCGGCAGAAACAAGAGCATGTAGCGCGCGCCCCAAATGGCGAACGCCAGGCCCAAAATGCTGCCCAGGAAGGCGAGCATGAGGCTTTCGATCAACCACTGCCGCACCAGCCGCCAGCGCGTGGCGCCCAACGAGAAGCGCAGGGCAATTTCGCGGCGGCGCGCGGCGGCGCGCGCGATCAGCAGGTTGGCCACGTTGGCGCAGGCGATCAGCAACACCAGGCCGACCGCGGCCATCAGGACGGTCAAGGGTTTTCCGAAATCCTCGCGCAGCATGGAGATGCCCACGCCGGCGTCGCGGACTTCGATCTTCTGCTCCAGCGCGAACTTGCCAAACGCGCTGTCGCGCTGGCCGCCATAGACGCTCATCAGGTACTGCTGCATGATGGTGTTGGCGGCGGCCTGGACGCGGCCGGCGGGGATCTGGGGCCGGCGGCGCGCCATGATCCAGACCCAGTGCATGCCGGGCTGCATGATTTCGCCGCGGAACATCATGGCGGGTATCCACAGCTCCGCATGGTTCCCGACTTCCACGCCATGAAAGCCGGGAGGCGCGACGCCGATCACGGTGTAGGGCTGTTCATCCACCATCAGCACGCGCCCGAGTATGGCGGGATCGAGCGCCAGCCGGTTGCGCCAGAAGTCGTAGCTGACGACCACTAGCGGGTGACCCTGCGGGGTGCGGTTGTCCTCGTCTTTGAAGAGGCGTCCGATGGCCGGCTTCACTCCCAGGACTTCGAAGTAGTTACCGGTGACAAACTCGCGCAGCGCGTAGTCGACGGAATTGCCGTGGCCCGCGTCGAAGCGGACTTTATCGGCGCCGCTGCGCGCGAACACGCCGGCGAACAGATCGGTGTGCTTCCGAAATTCCAGATAGAGGGGATACGAGGCATATCCTTTACCCCATCCGCCGGTCCTGTAGAGAAGCGCGAGTTGGTCCGGCTTTTCCACCGGCAGCATGCGCAGCATGAGGGTGTCGATGAAAGAGAAGATAGCGGTATTGGCGCCTATGCCGAGGGCCAGCGAAAGCACGGCGGCGAGGGTGAAAGCGGGATTGCGGCGCAGGCCGCGCAGGCCGTAGCGCGCATCCTTAGCCAGGGTTTCGATCCACGGAATGGCGCGGCGGTCGCGGTAAACTTCCTGCATTTGTGCGATACCGCCAAATTCGCGGCAGGCGGCTTGGCGCGCGGCGGCGGGGTCGAGTCCCTGTTGGCGCAGCTCGGCGGCGCGCATTTCCAGGTGTATTTCCACTTCTTCGCGTAGCTCGCGTTCGCCTTGGCGCTGCGAGAAGAGCGCCGTCAGACGCTTCCATAGCGTGCGCATGCATGCTCCTATTCGGCGGTTGGCAGAAAGCGTTGCATGAGGGCGACGGTGCGCTCCCAGTCGTCCGTTTCGCGCGCGATCTGCTTGCGGCCGGCGCGGGTCAACTCATAGAACTTGGCGCGGCGATTCTTATCGGAGGCGCCCCAGCGGGAGGAGATCCAGCCGCGCTGTTCCAGGCGCAGCAGCGCGGGGTACAGGGTGCCCTGGTTCAAGTCGAGCACGCCGGCGGAGATCTGCTGGATGCGCTTGGCGAGCCCGAAGCCGTGCTGCGGACCCATGGTTTCGAGGGTGCGCAGGACCATCAGGTCGAGGGTGCCCTGCAAAACATCGGATTTGGCGTTTCGTGTAGACATCCAAGAGGAGTATGACGGTTTTCATTTTGGATGTCAAGAGGAAAAAGACAAAGCGGCCAAGACCCTGGGGGGGTAAGATGGCCCGTGGAGTTGCGATGAAGGCGTGTCCCCCATTTGGCGGTCATGGCGCTCCTAGCGCCTGGCGGGTCGGCGCAGCCGTCGGACACGCGTGCTGGCGACCTTGGATTTTCTGGCCACGTGGACGGGGCGGCAGCATGGCTGGTATTAACCCTTCATCGAACTCCGGACTGGAGCGCGGCATGGAAGAGCGAGCTTTCATCGCTCGATACGGCGCTGGCGCCGGGTGCCGGGCGCGCGGGTCTGTAAGCTCGCGATCGTTTACTTTGCTGGCCGCGGCGCGCGATCCCGGAAGACGACTGGTAGGCGTGGCGGGGCCCGCTTATGCGCTTCGAGCGCTCGCGGCGAGCGCACCGGCTGGTTTCAAAAACTCCATCAGGGTTTACACAGGCTGAAGCCTGTGCTACCAGCGGGGCTTAAGCCCCGCGCCGGCTAAAGCCCGCCCTCCAATTCCAGCTCCAGCAAATGCAGAGAACTCCAGAGGCGAGCGAAGCTCGCCTGTGTCGGCAAGAGTGCCGACACGGCACGCACGAGTGCGTGCGCCACGAGGGCTACCCAACTGAAATGGCCAATGTCCAGTAGGCGAACGTAGCTCGCCGCGGAATGACAGAATGGGTCAGGGGCGACTATGGATTACATGCGGACGATGCGACGGTATACGGTTCAGTTGGCGGCTGGCGCGATTGCGTTGGGCACGGCATGCGCGGCCGAGCCGGCTTGGCCGATGTTTCGGGGGCCGGAGGCAAATCCGGTGGCTCCGAACGGAAAGCTGCCGGAAAAGTGGTCGAAGACGGAGAACGTGGAATGGGCGGCGGAGATCCCGGGGCGCGGGTGGTCGTCGCCGATCGTGTACGGGCGCAGCGTGTTTCTGACCACGGCCACGACTGAGGGCAAGTCGAAACCGCCGCAGCTTGGCACGGAGTACAGCAACGAATATGCGGCGGAACTGATGAAGCAAGGGCTCAGCGAGCAGCAGGCTTTGGAACGGGTGACGGCCCGCGACATCGAGTTGCCGAAGGAGGTGATGCTGCACTACTACTTATACTGTCTCGATATTGGGACCGGCACGGTAGTTTGGAAGCGGGAGTTCCATACGGGACAGCCGCCGGGAGGACGGCATCGCAAGAACAGCTTTGCCTCGGAGACTCCGGTGACCGATGGGAGGTTGGTCTATATTTACGTGGCAAACCTGGGCATCTACGCATATGACATGCTGGGCAACCAGGTCTGGCACACGCCGTTGGAAGCGTATCCGATTTACCTGGACTTCGGGACCGGAGCGTCGCCGGTGCTTTGGGGGAACCTGCTGTTGATTGTCAGCGACAACGAGAAGCAGCAGTTTATGGCGGCCTTCGCAACGGACACAGGCAAGCTGGTCTGGCGGACCAACCGGGACCTGGCCGCGCAGCTCGGCGGGCCGGCGCGGCGGTCGGGGTGGGCTACACCATTTGTCTGGAAGAACCCACGGCGGACCGAAGTGGTGACCGTGGGACCGGGAGCGGCGGTGAGTTATGACGCCGCGGGAAAGGAGTTATGGCGGCTGTCCGGCATGTCGGCGATACCCATTCCGAGTCCGTTCGCGTACGAGGGGTTGCTGTATGTGAACGGCGGGTTTGGAAAGGGTCTGTTTGCGATCCGGCCCGGCGCGGCGGGAGATCTGACGGCTGGAAAGGATGGCAAGGAGAGCGAATTTGTGGCGTGGCGGCAGCCGCGGGGCGGCACCTACCTGCCTACGCAGGTGGCGTACGAGGGAGCGTTATATACACTGTCGGAGACGGGTATCTTAGGCCGGTTCGACGCGAAAACCGGGACGCAGACCTACCGATCCAGAATCGAGGGTGGCGGGGCATTTACTTCGTCGCCGTGGGCGTATAACGGCAAGGTATTCTGCCTCAGCGAGGAGGGTAAGACGTTCGTGATTGCCGCGGGCGAGAAGTTCGAGTTGCTGCGCATCAATCCGCTGGACGAGATGGCGCAAGCTACCCCGGCGATCGTGGGGGACCGATTACTGCTGCGGACGGAGAGCCGGTTGTATTCGATTCGGAACAAGGACTAACAACGGATTCCGTAGGTTATAGGCGGGTTCCGTTCAACGCAATCCGGAAGCGATGGTCACGCGATCGGCGGCCTTGGTTTTCGCCAGGCGCGGCGAAGGCGGCTTCGAGATCTTTCCATAGTCCGGCATGTAGACCAGCAGCCCGCCGGTTGCGGTGGTCTTCGAATAACCCGCCACTAACTGATCCTTATAATGGTCGGGAAAGAAGTCGAACGGATCGGCGGGGTCGGCATCGATGAGCCGCATATCGGTGTCGTCCATGGTCAGTTTACCAAACCGCAGCACGCCGCCGCGATACCACATATAATTGCCGCCGGAGGACACTCCGGCCCGGAGTTTTCGCGGAGCACCGAAGGTTTGGACGATCTCGCCGCCCCGCAGGGTTACGGCAGTGATACGGCCACGCATCATGGGAGGCGGCAGCATGAGGGCCGGATCCAGTATGATATCGTTTCCCTCAACGCTCACACCACGGGTCTTGCGGGTATTGACCAGCTTGGCCATGTCCAGGCCCAGCAGTTTCATTACACCCTTAACCGGCAAGTGCGCGGCTTTTATCTGCGTCGGTTGAATACGGATTCTGCCATCGGCCGTTGCACTGATGGCGCCAGTCATTTCAAAGGGAACGCCGACGCCTTTATTCAGCGTGCCGGTCTGTTTAATCCGGTCGCCATCAATGGTGAGCGCCAGATTCTTCAAAGGCGCGTCCGGCGCGCTAAACACGTAGGCGTTCAGGGCGTGGCTCATGCTGGCGGCACTGACACCGACTTCGGCGGAATCAATCGCCACAATATAAGATAGCTTGTCGTCGAACGCCGGTGGACGACCTTTCCTGGTAGGGAGAAACTGGCCCGATAAATAGTGGATGTGGAGAATCAAAGTCGGATCCAGGTGAATGTCGACGTTGACCATCTCAACCTGCGTTTGGCCGCTTCGCGGTGTGACTACAGCCGGGTCCGGGTCTTTTCTTTGTTCGAGGGGGGCACCGACCTTGGCTTGGCGCGCATCTTTGCCGGCTGTACAGCCGGCCAGAACGACGATTGCGCCTGCCAGGCAGCAAGTCCGGATCGCTAAGACCGTGGAGCCGCCGATGATCCGGCTGGAACGAGGCCAGCTCATGGGCGGGTTGGGCCGCGAAGTTCCCGGCGCGGAAGGAGGCGATAGTCGCAAGCGCCAAATACGGTGCAGATCGGGGGCCAACTGCGAATTTACGCGCAATCAGCCTGGAAACGCGGGGTTTCCACCGGTTGTCATGCCGGCGGATAGCCGGGCTGTGACCACATTTGGCCGCTTGACGAACCTCGGTCAGGGCGCGGGAACGCCACCGAAGCCCGGAGATCGCCGCGCGGTCTCCTGGGTGTTGGCTATTCGAGAGCTCTGGCTTCAAAGCCGCACACCGAATCGTCCTCCACCGTGTAGCGCACCTCGATGGGATGGCAGCAAACCTCGCAGTCTTCCACATAGACCTGGTTTTTCACCGAAGTGTCCAGTACCATCGAGATCCGCTCCCAGCAATAGGGGCACGCGAAGAAGTATTCCATTCCGCCTAGGATACGCGATTTCTTGTCCGCTACCCAGGCTCCCGGACGATAAGATAATGACATGCCGCTCGAATTACCCAAAATCCGTGCCGTTAGACTGTTCTGGGTTACGCGCCATTGGGAGGTTGAATTCGATCCTGTTCAGGATTGGAACCGCCAGACCATCACCGGTCTCGGCCGGGATGCGACCCCGACCGAGCGGCAGGTGGCGGTGTTGAGGCAATTCAACGCCGAATACGATTTCAGCGAGTCGGATTGGAGAACTGAAGTGGCTCCCCCGGAATCCGGGGTGACTTAACCGCTGCCGGTTCGCGAGCGCCAGCCGGATCGGCCCGGCTCTGGCGGCGTTGCGCGCGGCCTGCTGTTCGCACGCGTCCAGGCGCCGCCACGCGGGCGCGGTCACGGCTTGGAGCATCGTTTGGAGCATCGTTTGGAGCGCTCAGGCTAATTGCGCCGCAGCCACGCGTACAACTCGTCCACCGCGCCGGGCGCCGCTCCGGCAAACTCGTCACCGGAAGCTATGGCCGCCTCGCCGCATCCCATGCAACAGGCGCCCCATTTTCCGGTTGCCAGGAGACGCTGGGATGCAGGGCTCATCCAAACCTGCCGACGGCATTGAGTACAGGGAAACAACCTCGACCCATCCACATGCGCCTCGTGGGCCAGCACGCCGATGATGCGGTGGCTCCCCTCCGGCGCTTCGGGCTTTCGGGCTTTCGGTCTCACGCGCTTCTTCCCATCGTAGCGCGGCGCGAAGCCCGGAGGGGCGCACGGGCGGGTCTTGCGCGCCGAGGGGGGTCCGGAAAACCCGCGCACGGTCGAAAACCTACCGGACGGCGAGTTGGGCTCGCCGAAAGAGCGGGCCGGCGAGACCGGCGCGGGCCGCGAGCCTGCCCCACAAGGGCTTCATCGGACCTGGAGATTGGGTGATTCCATTTCATAAGCAAATGGCTGGAAATCAGCTCCGCAACCTGCCTGCGAATTCCGGGTTTGTATTATTGAGCACGGGCAATTATTAGGACATGAAGGCCCCATAGGCTAAATACAAACAGGAGACAGTTATGAAACGTTTCGCAATCTTCACGGCACTCGCAGCCGGTATGGCTTTGGCGCAAGCGCCGGCCCCACCCGCGCAACCCGCTTCGCCGGGAGATGCATTTGGGCACCGCGCCGGTGTGCGCCATCGGTGGCTTCAGGAGCTAAACCTGACGGACGCCCAAAAGGAGCAGGCCAAGTCGATCTTCGAGCAGGCGAAGCAATCGGCGCAACCGGTACGGCAGCAGTTGAAGCAGAATCGGGAGGCGCTGGCAACCGCGGTCAAAGCCAACGACACCGCGCAAATCACGCAACTCTCACAAGCGGCGGGCAACCTGAGGGGGCAACTCATCGTCGTCCGCGCGCAAGCCAAAGCGAAATTCTACAACACCCTAACGCCGGATCAGCAGGCTAAAGCCAGCCAGATTCACGAAAGGATCCGCCAGCGGATGCGCCAGCAGCGCGGCAACGCCGGACCGGGCGCGGGTGTATGACGGATGGAAAGAAAGGCATCCGGTTAGACCATCCGATAGCATAAAAACAGCGCATTTGGCGCAGGCCGTTCGTGCCAGCGCTGGCGCACGCCTCTAGCGTCCGTGCTCTCTCTACGCTAACTAGCGCGCGGGTTTGTACTCAACAAACAGTTCCGGAAACTGCTGCTTCAACGCGGCAATCTTCGGCCGATCGCAAACCTGGATATAAGGATTATTGGGATTGTAGTAAGCGTAGTCCTGATGATAGTCCTCGGCGCGATAGAACGCCTTGAGAGGTGTCACTTCGGTCACGATTGCCTTTGGAAAAACTTTCTGCCGATTCAGTTGCGCGATGTACGCAGTCGCCAGCCGCTTCTGCTCCTCGTTCGCATAAAAAATCGCCGATCGGTAGGACGTGCCTACATCCGGCCCCTGCCTGTTCAATTCGGTCGGATCGTGCGCGACCGAGAAGTAAATCCGTAACAACTGGCCATAAGCGATGCGCGACGGATCGTAGACGACCTCGACCGATTCCGCATGACCGGTGGTCTCGGTGACCACCTGTTCATAGGTGGCCGTTTTCGCAGATCCACCAGAGTATCCGGCGGCCGTAGACAAAACACCCTTCACGCGCTGAAACACGGACTGCACGCCCCAAAAACAGCCGCCGGCGAAAACAGCCGTTTCCTTTCCCGGCTGTGCGGCAAGCGGCACATCAGTGGATGGCGGCGGAATCGGCGACTTTGGAGCGGCGAAAGCTGTGCCGGCCGTCAGAAAAAGACCAGCCGCCACGTGGCGCAAGACGAATTGGAAAGACATAGCACCCCTCAAACCATTTTACAGCCGGGAGCCAGGGCGGGGTGCGGCCTCGGCGTGTGGCCGACAATTGGAAGAAATATTCCGGCACGCGTTCGTGCACGCCCGCCTTTGGCGGACCTTGCCGCGCGTCACCATCCGGACAGGTCAATACGCAAAAGACTGCAGTTCGGTCACGCCCACATCCGGACCATTTACGAACCCGCTACGATTGCCTGGGTTCAGCCCAATATGCGTCGGCACCACGTTGAACGTATTAGAAAAGCTGAATCCGTTGAGAGTCTCCTGTACATGGCCCTCTATATCGTAAACGTATATTGTGCTTCCGCTCGAAGCTGAACTCGACGTTGGCTGGGCGATCAGGAACAATTTGTGGAGGGAATCGTACTGGACGTCGGCTGCGCTGAAGATTTGATTCCCGGCCGATCCCGGCAAGATTACCTTGGAGCCGGTCTCGGTAGCCAGATTGTAGAACTCCACGCCGGCATCGTCTTCCGTCGTCGTGCAGAAAATGCCATCTTCCGAATCGACGGCGATGCCATTGATGAAGCCAAACCCAATGCCGGTAAACGTAGTGAACTGGCCGCCCGTGAGGTCGACAACGCCGATGACCGGAAAGCAGCCAAAGCATCCGGGGCCTCCACCCAAGATGGCCTGGTTGGTCGCGCTGTCATATGCGATGGGTGGAGGCACGCTGCCAAAATCGGTGGAGTCGGTGATATCGACGACGGGTCCGAATGTATTGGCTGCGACATTAGACGAGAATACATAGGGTATGAAGTTCTCACTGTTGTCGTAGGCAAACACCGCCACGTTCGGAACTCCCTGGCTTTCGGCCACGCCCCCAGGCATGATAATGTGCTGCGATCCGATGGGTGGGGTCCAGACGCCCGTGAATTTGTTTCCATCCAGTGGATTCAGGGTTGGGAACGTGCGCTTGACAACGTAGATCCCCTGCACGACCTCGAGTTCGACCAGTCCCACGCTGTTGCCAACGACGCCCATGGTAACGAAGTTGTCGCCCGTTTCCGTCTTGGCGACTACCTGCAAGATCTGGCCGGTGGCCTGATCGAATGTCTCGACGGCCGCGAGGACTTTGCCGCTGGAGAGATTCCGCGCCTCGCTCAGCACGCCTTCCGTGCCGTCCCGATCGATGTCAAACCCGAAGATCTGTCCCCCGAATTTGGTGTGGACGAGAACCGGGCCCGGGCCAGCCGACGGATTGGGTTTAAAGTCGGGCGACTGCGCGAGGGCGCTGGTCCCGAGAAACAAAACGGCGATCAATGTTTTTCGCATGTGTGCTATTAGGATAGCGGGCAGCACTGTTCGGTGGTGTTAGGCGCTCGTAAGAAATTTGTAAAAGCGGCAGGGCGGAGGCGCGGCGGAGGCGCCCGCCTCGCCGCCAGATCGACGTTGCTTCACCGGGCTGATAGCGCCAGGCGGAACTGGAGAAACGCGCGACCAATGCGGCGGGTGCCGAACCGTCTTGGGGATTTCCGGCCGACAGAAACCGCACTACCCCGTGACAGTGCAATGCCGGACCCGGGCAACGAGCCTGACTCGCCCAGGCCGGTCCGGCGCGGTGGTCGGCACTCGGAAAAAGATCCCGAATGGCCCGGCAGCGCCCGCCTATTTGGGGCGGCGACTGACGGCCTTGTGTCGCATTATCGCTGGCGCTCTAGTTTCTAGTAGAATGATTCGAGCGCACGGTCACGGAGCTTGGATGCCATTAACCCGCCGCCGATTCGTCCAAATCGCAGCCGCCCTTCCGGTAACGGCCCTGGGCGCTGAACGTGACTGGCCTTCCTTCCGTGGCGCCGGTGCGTGCGGCGTCGCCGACGGTTACCCTGTCCGCGCCTCCTGGAACGCCGATGCTGCCGCCGGTTCGGTAAGCGGCGTTCGTTGGCGCGTGCCTGTCCCGGGCCTCGGCCATTCCAGCCCCATCGTCTGGCGCGACCGCATTTACCTGCCGTCCGCGGTTCGAAAATCCGGCAAGGCTCCACTGAGAGTTGGTAATACCGGTGGGGAGCCGACCGCCGCCGAAGATAACGAGGAGCAGAGCTGGGTGGTCCTCTGCTATGCCCGGCAGTCTGGGAGCGAGCTTTGGCGGAAGGTGGCGCGCCAAGCACCGCCTCGCGCGACCCGCCACGAGAAAGCCACCCACTCCAACACCACCATGACCACTGAAGGCGAACATCTGGTCGCGTTCTTCGGTTCCGAGGGTTTGTATTGCTATGATCTTGATGGCCGGCTGTTGTGGAGCCGCGACCTCGGAGTCGTCAACATCAGCAAATACGGCATCGGCTGGGGGTACGGCAGTTCCCCTGCCATCTACAAGGACCGTCTGGTGCTGCTTTGTGACGACCCTGCAAATCCGTTCATCACCGCGTTGCGTCTGTCGGATGGCAAGGATCTTTGGCGGGTTTCCCGCAAAGGTGTGTGCGAGCGAAGTTGGGGCACTCCCCTAATCAGCGCAAGCGAATCCGGCACCCAGGCGATTGCCAACGGCTGGCCATGGATCACGTCCTACGATTTGGAGACCGGTCGGGAAATCTGGCGCTTGCACGGCGGCGGAGACAACCCCATCCCCAGCCCATTCGTGGCCAACGGATGGATCTACATTACCAGTGCGCACGGCGGCAAATCGCCTATCTTCGTTGTTCGGCCGGACGCTCGGGGCGACATCACCCCGCCCGACGAAGCCACGTCAAACAGCGCCATCGTCTGGGATTCGTGGCAAGGCGGATCCTACATCTCCACTCCCGTCGTCTATGGTGACTACATCTACTTCGGCAACACGAACGGCGTGGTCCGCTGTTTTGCGTCGCAGACGGGAAAGAAAATATATGAAGAGCGTTTGAGCCCAGAAGCTTCTATCTACGCGTCTCTTGTGGCCGCGGACGGTAAGGTGTTCTGCACTTCGGAGGACGGCGACGTATACGTTTTGAAAGCCGGGCCGGAGTTCCGGATCGTCTCCCGAAACCGCATGGGCGCACCGTGCTACGCGACGCCGGCGATATCGGAAGGTGTCCTCTACTTCCGAACGACGGAGAGTCTGATCGCCGTCGGATGAGTGTCGCGACGCGCGGATGTGCAACCTCGGATTGCATGGGCGGTGCCTGGGCATTAAGCGGCGATATCGGAAACGGATAGGACCGCCGCAGTCAGCCGTCCATGCCGCAGAAGACCCTCGGA
>JBEKMJ010000151.1:0-22653 GCA_050008575.1 Bryobacteraceae bacterium | reverse complement strand
GTCGTGAAACGGCCCGCGGAGTTGACGGACCGTCTCGCGCCAAGTGTCATCGAGGACGCGAATCCAATACTTCCCATCGGGAGTACCGATGAGTCTGATGGTGGCCATATCAGAATCCTCTGGTAACAATATCACAGGAGGAGGCTGCGTAATCGTGCGCAACCTTACACCGTACATCGGAGAGCTAACGCGGAAACTGGAGGACGGTACGGAAGCTCACTCGAAGAAATTATTTGGCAGTCGCGGACAGCGTCTCGTCGCCCATCGTGTCGCCCATCCGCCCGCTGGCGGTCGCGGCGACGGGCAACGGGCGGCTGCGTCGAGCGGCGGGATGGCCGTTGCTCACGAACTCTCATCGTAGCGCCAAATTCCGGGCTTGGTGGTCTGCGGGGCCGCCGCCAGGCCAGTGCCGGCGATATAGACCCGTTTGGCAATGCCATTGAGCGAAATCTCGCGGACCGCGAAATCCTCAAGTGGATCGTCCTGTTTTACGCTGCGTGCTGGCATGGCGGTGCCCTTCTAACACATCTCACTATATCGTCCGAAAGGAGGCGACGCCCGACCCCAAGGTCAGGCGAACGCTATGGCCGCGCTAGCCTTGGTGAAGGCGCTGAATTGCTTTGCACGTCCGTCTTGAACATTCTATTGCGTTTGAAAACAGTGGTGGGGCCCGTGGCGACTCGAACGCCGGAGCGCTACCGTGTCAAGGTAGCGTTCTCAATCTCTATCCGTTTCCACCGCAGAAATGTTTCGGCGCCGCGCGATTAACCTGAACAAGTAGCCGTAAGCACCCAGTTTGTCCACTCGCCGACGACCGCCGTTTGTTTGCCGTCGTCAATTTCGTGCAGAATTGCCTTGCCTTTCCAGCCTTGACGAGTGATCCATGTGTCGATCGCGCAGAACGCGGCACCAAGGAGAACGAAAATGACGATTTTCACCATTGACAACGAAAACAACATCACCGTATTTGCCACCGCTGAGGCCGCCGCGGCCGCCGGCACGACGCCTTTCGATTTGTTCACGGACCAGAAGGAGCTGGCGGAACTGCTCGCAAGCTGGCCGGCGCAGCGCTGGGTAGCGACCTACAACAGCTTGCCGGGTGTGAAGCCTGTCAAGGCGCTGAAGGACCCCAAGACGGCTGCCAGCAAGATCGGGGAACGCGTCGAGAAGCTCGGCCAGATGGTCGCGCCGCAGCCGGTGGCAGCCCAACCCGAGGCTGCGCTCGCCAAGCCGAAGGCCAGAAAAAAGGCCAAAGCGGGCGCACGTGTGGCCCAAGGCGCGCCGGTGCAGGGCAAGGCCAGCAAGCAGGCCACTCCCGCCAAAGCCGCGCCCACGGGGAACAAGGCCGGCAAGGCGCAGGAAGCCAGCGCGCCGCGCGAGTGCAGCAAAACGGCCCAGATGATTGCGATGCTTCAGCGCAAAGGGCCAGGATTTCCGAGATCATCCTTTTACGAACGAAACGTGGCTCTTCACTTTCGTCCCGGTTCGCTAATCGGGCCGAGAGGCGGAATCACTCCGCCGGGAGCCAGAAGTCGCGCGGGTACAGACGCCAGACTCTGGTATCCGGAGCATCGACCTTCTTGAGATACTGCTCGTAGGCGGCCAACTGCTTCTCGGGGCCGATGACCATGTACACGCCGCCGGTCACACCCTCGACGCGCGCGCCCAGTCCGGGTAGCACCTGGGCGTAAACCGCGTTCATCCGGCGGAACAATTCGCCCGAGAGATCGGGCGTTTTCCGCAGATCGAGAATGGCCTGGCGGAAGCGCCGCACAACGTCGGGCGTTAAGCCATCCGCCAGGTTGTTGGCGATGGCTTCTCCGCGCGACTCGTAGGACCTGGCGGATCGCGTCCCGCCGAAGGCGACTGCGATGGCGTACTCGGTGAGCGAGGCGTCTGGCCGCGCCTTCTGCAGTTCGCCGATGACGAACTGCAGCGTCTGCGGCAACTCCGGCGTGCGTTCGGCGCCGTAATACAGCCGTCCCGGCGCCAGGCGCCCCGGTGCCAGGACCGCGACGAAGCCGTTGATGTAGGCCAAACCGGCGGCAATGGTTTTCGTGAAGATACTGTGCGCCCCACTCCCGGCATAGAGGTTGGACGCCAGGTAGTCGAGCAGTTTGTCCCGATCGGTGTCGTGGAAGCTGGTCAACGGGGCCGAAGTGAGAAGCGCGCCGCCTTGTGAATTGGCGTTCAACAATCCCACGAAGACCGGATGATCGGCGCCGGTTTCGCGTCCCTGCAACCGCTCGTCGATCCGTCTGCCGGAGCGATACGCGGCCTTGGAGACGGGTTTGGTGCCCAGCGCGTCCACCAGGTCGTGCAGTCCTTCATCCAGCGCCTGTTCGGAGGCGCTCGACCCGATGAAGAAGAGGCGCGCGCCGCCCGCCTGCAGGATTGCCTGGCGGACTTCCTGCAACATGCCAAGGGCCCAATGCGGTCCCCTGCGTAGGTCGTGCGCGATCTGGTTGCAGAGGTAGCTCCAATCGGCGGGGAGGCCGGAATCGGGCAGGTCGGACAGCAGGACGTCCAGGTCGCGGGCCGCATCCAGCGCCAGCGCGCGTTGGGTGTTGGTGAGTTTCCGGAGCGGCGCGTACCGATCGTCCTTTATGGAGGCGAGCAGCGCCTTACGCTCCTGCCGCGAACCGCCGGCCTTTCCGAGTTCGGCGAGGAAGGCGTATAACGCATCGTCGCCGCCGGCTTGCAGCATCCAGCGCAGGCGATGGAGGTTATGGGCGCGCGTCATGAAGGACGAGGTGGCAAGATACAGAGGATACTCCTGCTTAAGGTAGGCTTGGGCCACCCCGTCGACCCAGCTCTCTTCGCTATCTTGCGTGGTCCTGCGCAATGCGGCGAGTGCCTGGTCCACCTGGTCGCGAATGCGGGGCAGATTCTCCAGGCGCCAGTCGGGATGGAACAGCGCCAGCTTCATCCAGGCCAGGGCGCGTTTGGATTCCTCCAGGTTGTTGCCCGCCCCGCGCACCACCAGCTCGTAGCGGCCGGTCGTGCCGTTGACGCTGAACGACGCGTCGAGGCTGAGAATCTCCTGGCGCAGCCGCTCGGTCATCCGTTCGAACGAGACTGGTTTGCCGTCTTCCATGACTCCTATGCCGGTGAGCAGTTCCGGCAACGCGGAAACGAACACCAGGCGGTCTTCCGCAATGCCGTCCAGGCGGATCGCCATGCCCACGGTGGCGCCGGTCATGCTCTCGAATCGCGAAATTACCAGAGGAACGCCGCCAGCCAGTTTGGTAGCCGTGAAATCCAGTTGGTCGTCGAGCGTCATTGGCGGGGTGTCCACGAATTTGGGCGGCGGCAGGTCGTGAGCTTCCTTTTCCAGTTGAGCGGTCGCCGCGTCGTACTCCTGCTGGTAGCGCCTGATGGCGGTCTGCAGGCCGGGCGCGCCGTACACCTCCTTGAGCCGTTCGGCCTCGGCTGTGCCCCGCTGCTGGCGCTCCTTCTCTTCCTGGGCCATGAGTGTCGCGCTGGGCTTCGCCGCCAGCACGTAAGGCGTGACGCCCAGCACTTTCCACTGCACCAGATAGTCGCGCCAGATGTTCTTGCCGCCCGACGCCAGCTTCTCGATGGCCTCCAGGTCGTCTCTCATGGTGAGCGACTTGCGGAAGCCAGGCTCCCTGTTGAGCTGATACAGATGCGAATTCCAGAACCCGCCCTCGCCGCGGGCGCCGAAGCCCGGCGGCGAATTCACCAGCTTGTCCAGCTCCCGGCGCTGCTCCAAGATGCGGTTGCGGAAGCGCTCGTGGAACTCACGCAGTTCCGCGGAGCCGGCGGCGTAGGCGGCGATGCGGGCAAACTCGTCCATCGCTTTGCCGCGCAGCGCGGAGAGATCCGCGTCATTCATGTGGGCCACGCCGACACCGTCCAGATATACGATGATGACGTTCCCCTGGCCCTCATCCACATAACCGGAGACGCTGGTGGCGCCGAAGTCGGATTCGCGCGTGCCGCTGTCCACCAGGCGGCGGTAGAGGTTGCTGCCCTCTCCCTCGGCCGCGGTTTCCACCAGGAGTTTGAGCAGGGTCAGGTCGCGGTAACCCAACCTACGGTCCGGCGGCCACCCAGAAAGACAAGGCCGGACTGCTGTTCATTGCGGAACGGATACTCGACGTACTCGATTGTGCCGGACGCGGCCGGCTGCGGCGCGGGCAGACTGTCTTCGGTCGTCACCGGAAGGCCGGGCGGGGTCTTCTCCATGCGATTGAGCAAGGCGTCCAATCGCGCGAGCGCATCTGCCGGTAGCATCTCTTTGGGCAGCGAAACGATGGCGCCCATGTTGGCCAGAAAATAATGCTGCGCGTGGAAGCGGCGAATGTCGTCCGGCTTCAGCACCCGAAGAGCTGCCGGTGTTCCGCCGTAGCTGAAGCCCAGCGGATGCTCCGGCCCGAATAGCAGGGTATGGGCGGCCTGCACCATTCGCGGGTCGGCCTGGTCCATGGTGGTGGACATCTCGTTGTAGACGGTGCCCTTCTCTTCCAGGTGCAGTTCGTCCGTTTGGGGATTCGGGGATACTCCGAAGTTACGCACTTCGCGGCGGATCTCTTCATCGGAGTAATCGGGGTGGAGCAGGGCTTCGAGAGTGGTTTCGAAAGTCTGGTAGAAGACAGCGGGGCCGGCGGCAACGTTGAAGTGGTAGCAGGTCTGCCACGGTCCGGTGGACGCGCTGAAAGTCACGAGCGACATCGACTGCATGCTGCCCAGCATTCTCCCCTTGCTGCCTTTGCTGATCAGCAGGTGTTCCTGCGTGTGCGGCTCGCCCATGTTCGAGGTGGGGTAGGTTGTGACCCAGAAGTAGGCTTGGGGAACCGACTGTATTTCGAGCAGGTCGAGCGTGAAGCCGGTGCGTTCGTGTTGGAAACGCGCGCCCATGGCGCGGCCGGAATCGTCGAGATAGACGGCGGCCGCGCGGAACCCGCCGATGGTCTGTCCCTGAGTAAGATTGGAATAGGAAATCGGAGGTTGCTGCGCGAATCCCGCCACGGCCAGGAAGAGAACGAATATGCGATGCATGATGCTGTGTGTCAGAATATCATGGGCAAATCACGGGGCACTGCCGACCTGCACGACGACATCGGCGCGGGCCTTTCCCAGATCGCCATTCTGAGCGAGGTGCTGATCCGGCGATCCGGCGGGGATCTAGGCCCGAGCGGACCGCTCTCCGGCATGGCCGGTTCCGCGCGCGAGCTGCTGGCTTCCATGAGCGATTTGGAACGCCGCCAAGACGGTTCGGGATTCGGTGCCCTGGACCCAACGGCGCCACAGAAGCGGACTTAAGGCTTTGGGCGCTGAAGGGAGTTCGGACTGGCTTTGATTCTGCTGCCCGGTGGCCGTCCGTACCTCTCCGGAGGGTCGGCCATTCGCTTACCGCCGCGCGGGGCAGGTATCCGACTATCCGGCGGCGCCACGCGGAAAGAAATGACAGGGTTAACTTGGGGGATTAACTCTCATGATATATAGACGTTATCCCAATGGATAGAAGAAACTGAGTGGGGGATCTGCCGAACCGTCTTGGAAGTTTCAGTTCCGATGAGTCGGTAGGGTGAATTACGTTGCTCCAGGTGGCCGTTAGCGCGATCGGTCGATGCAGTGTCAGGAAGCGACCGGTACGCCGCCCTTGCTCCGCGATGGGCTGGCAGTACGTTCTGCTGGCGTTGGCTGTGCTCACAAACTGCGGCCCTGCATCGGGGTGGGAGCGCAGGCATCCGGCCTCGGATCGCGACGTATCCGTTGCCGCCCACGCAAGCGGAGACCGGGACCTTACGCCCGCACCTGGTTCTACGCTACGCACTGCAGGTACACCAGTTGCCGGAGAGCGCCGCACAACGCGCATACCCGGTTCGTCTTCGTGCTGTGGTGACCTATTTCGATCCGGTCAACGGCTTCCTTTTTGTGCAGGACCGGAGCGATGGCGTGTTTGTCGAAATGAACGGTGACGAGAAAGCGTCCATGCGCGCCGGAGACGATGTGGAGGTCACCGGAGTGACCAGCGCCGGTTTTGCGCCGGACGTGGCCAAGCCACGGATAAGAATCCTCGGTCATGCTCGTTTACCGGCTCCCAAAACCGCGAGCTTCGAAAGCGCAGACTTGGGCAGCGAGGACTGCCGCTGGATCGAGTTGGGGGGAGTCGTCCAGCACGTGGCTCAGAGAACCGGGGACGCCCTGCTCACGCTGGCTTGGGGCAGGAATACGTATAAAGCGCATGTTCTGGCCCCGGCCGCATCTCTGATGCATCTGGTGGACGCCGAAGTCAAGCTGCAGGGTGTATGCGGCGCGCTTTTCAACGGGAAACGTCAAATTCTCGGCACCCAGATGTTCGTGCCCGGAATGGCGTGCATTCGTGTGGTGCGGGCCCCTTCCGCGGAACCCTTCGCCACGTCTCCGATGCGCATTGCGGATCTGCTGCGGTTTTCGCGTGCGCGCAACGCGCCCAATATGACGCATCTCGTGCGGCTGTGCGGTGCGGTAACGTACGCCAATCGCTCCGGACCCACCTGGGTCCGCGACGCAAGCGGCGGCATCATGATCCAGGACCGTGCCCCACTCGGATTAGCCGTGGGCGATCTGATAGATGTGGTGGGCTTTCCGGCGATCTCTGGGCTGAGCCCTGCATTGCGTGGAGCGCGGGTGAAGCGATTGCAATCCGGCGCGCCGCCTGCCCCGGTGCGGATCACTGCCGAGGACGCCATGAACGGCGACTTCGACGGTCAACTGGTGCAGATCGAAGGTAAGCTCATCGACCGGCTGCAACAACCTGCGGACCGGATTCTGGCGGTGGCCTCCGGCGGGACGGTTTTCACCGCGCCTCTCGACAGCGGTGGACAAATGCACCATTTGGAGCCCGGCACGCGTCTTCGCTTGACCGGGATCTGCTCGGTGGAAACCGAGCAATCCTCCGATTTGATCCTGCCGCGAACGTTTCGGCTGCTTCTCCGGTCCCCGGCCGACATCCTGATTGTGGGCCAGCCGCCATGGTTGACGGTGGACCGGTTGATGCCAATCCTGGGAGGAGCCGTATTACTGATCGTCGCTGCCCTGGCGTGGGTCGGTCTCCTCCGCAGGCGCGTCCGAACTCAAACTTCTACATTGCACGCCCAGACGGTTCTGTTGCAGGCCGCCCATCGGAGGACCCGCGTAGCGCTGCGCAAAGCGTGTGCGGCTGAAGCCCTCGACCGCGACAGCAAACAGATTCTCGAACTCATCGCCCGGGATGAGCCTGTGGATCTGATCGTCGACCACATCGCGGAAGCCGTGGCGGTGCACTGCGAAGGCGCGGTGTGCGCGATCCTGATGGGCGGGCCGCGTGGTTCGCGCATTTGCGTAGTACCCGCCATACCCAGCGACTGGATCGAGGTCTTGGGCCGGATCCCCCTAAGCTCAGGTTCCTTCGGTCCCGAATTCCGCGAGCTCAAAGCGTTCTCGGAAGATCCAGGGTGGGCGGACTTCATCGATGCGCAGCAAACTGCGCGTTTCCAGACGTTCTGCTCAATGCCCATCGTTGTGCAGGCCGCTACCGTCGGCGTGATCGCCGCATTCTTTCGACAGGAGCAGGTCTCCCTGGATGGGCAGGGCGCAGAACTCGGCCTCTGGTCCAACATTGCCGCCTTGGCCTTGGACCGGTACCGGCTGCACGACCAGTTGTCGTATCGCGCGCAACACGACGGTCTCACCAGCCTGCCAAACCGAGCGCTTCTCTACGAAAAGCTGGACGCCGAGATTGAGATGGCCTCGCGCGACAAGAGTCAACTGGGCGTGCTCTATATAGACCTCGACGGCTTCAAACAGATCAACGACACGTATGGTCACGACGCAGGGGACACGGTTCTACAGGAAGTTGCCAGGCGCATGACCCTCGCGGTGCGCCGCGGCGATACGGTCGCGCGCATCGGAGGCGATGAGTTTGTCGTATTGCTGCCGCGGCTCACTCGGAGCGAGGATGCGGAACGAATTGCGGCGAAGATCGTGGCGGCACTGCGCGAGCCCATCTACGCGGACCGTCGGCGGCTCTCGGTCGGCGCCTGTTCCGGTATCGCCATCTGGCCGCTTCACGGAGACCGGCCCGATGCCTTGCTGCGGTTCGCTGACGCGCAGATGTACGGGGCAAAGCGACGTCGCTGGTACGACGCGCCGACAGCCAACAGCTACGGAAAAACGTAGGCATCGGTTTTGATGCCGCCGCGCGCGATTCGCCGCCTGCGCTCTTCCACGACGCCCCACCGGCCACCCCGCCCCTCGACGCAGGCCCATCGTGAGCGCCGCGGTCGCGGACCGGGGCGGCGGCAGCGCAGGGGCGGGGCTGACGCTTCCCGCGCGGCGTGATGCCGGGCGGGCGGTTCCGGCCCGGCCGCCGTTGCACCTCGCTGCGACCGAACTGCAGGCAGGGGGTTCAGCGTAGCTCGGCGGAAGCAGTTAAAGCAGAACGACGAAATAGCTTTTCAAACTCCTCACGAGGTGTCCCCTGTTTTGTCCTCTTGGGGCCCCGGCGAATGACCCGCAATTGTTCATCGGTCAAGAGTGGTCGCTTGTTCGGATCGTTATGTCTGTTGCTCTGCGCTCAGCCCAGGCAGAAACAGGAGATCAGCCCGAACGCTCATCGTGGATGGGTTCCTAGTCAGGATGCCAGACGCGGCTGACATATGACGGCATCGCCATAAAACCGTGTCGCGTTCGGTTCGGGTCTGCATCCCAATAGGCCGCCGAGGTCGTGAGCCATTGTGACCAAATCGAGGCGGTCCAGATCAGACATTGGCAGCCTGTTCGGGAGTTGCGGCGCGTCCCTGTTTAACAGACACCACGGTAGACAACTAGCAGAGGAGCCTACGATAAATGTTTCGCAGTCCTTGGGTTTCCACCCTACGGCAGATCCACGTCGAGCGCGTAAATATCCGCGTTGCGGTGCTCGACTAAGGCAATCGGCACATCGCCGGGCGCCAACGCGATTAACTTAAATCCGGTCACATTCGATTGCAGAAGCTGGCGCGAGGTAACCACCCGCGCCACTCGCCGATCGGCGAGACGCACCCGAAATATGGGCTGCTCCACGCCTGCCAACGCGTCCTGATAGTAAAGGTACTTGCCATCGTGCGACCAACAGGCCGAATTCAACGCGGTGCCGGTCGCCAACGTCGTCCATTGCCGCGTGTGGAAGTCGCACAACCGCATCTGCGTTGACGAACTGGCGGCGATGTAGCGCGCATCGGGCGACCAGGCTGGGTCGGACAGCTCTTCCGATCCTGGCAGAAATTCGGTCTCCCGGGCCTTCCAGTCCATTTTGTACAGCCCGGCCCGCCCCCCAACTCCAACCGGCAGGCCACGCACGTAAAGCAACGTGTTTCCATCCGGAGACCAGACCGGATCGTCCGCCGTGAAAGGTGCGGAGGTGATCGCCTCTGGAACTCCACCGCCGGACTCGGTCACCGATATGGCGTAGACCTGGGTGCGGCCGCCGGGCCGGCTCCCTCCGAAAGCGATCCGCGTTCCGTCGGGCGACCAGCGCGGCTGGAAGGCCCGCAATGGCGCGGATGTCAATTGCACCCGGTCGCTGCCATCGGGCCGGCAACGCCAAAGGGTGCTATCTGGAAACGCAGTGTAGGCTACCCAACGGCCGTCGTGCGAGTAATCGATCCATCGGCCGGCTATGCCGGAAAGGTAGGGCAGCAATTGGCCGCGTGGCGGGTCGTAGCGGACCCACTCGAGGCGTTCCTGTACCGCGGGGAAGAAAACGCGCTTGCCATCCGGACTGGGAGCCAGATACGAAAAATCCAGCGGACTGGAGTAGATCTGAACGGGGCGCCGGCCGAACCGCGGCAACCAGGACCGGCTTTCGCGCAGGGCCCAAACGGACGACGCCTTACCGCGGCGGGAGCGGAACAAGTAATACTTTCCCGATGGGAACCAACGGCCGCTGCTATCGCCCTCCGGCCATCCGGCGCCATTAGTCCACTCGCGTAGCAGGGGATGCAGGCCGGCGTCGTTTGGATCCACTTCCCACAATACGGCGACACTCGTATTGTGGGCCATCAAACCAAGGCGCACAACGTCGGGTCCGCCCTTGGGTCCCCAGCGTAGGGAGTCGCGAGCTATTTCCTGCGGAGCGTCCAGCAGCTTGCGGGAATCCGTACCGTCGGCGTTGATCAGGAATAAGGCAGTTCCGCGGGCAATGACGATGCGCTTCCCGTCCGGCGACCATGCGGCGGCGTGGCCCGTCACTTCGCCAATCCGGCGGGCAGACCCGCCCGCCGCGCGCAACGCCCAGAGAGACCTCTCTTTGGCGAGTCCGGTCAGGAGCAGTAGCTGGGATCGGTCCGGCGAGATATCCACTATGACCGGTTGGGTGAGCGATGGCGTCACCGGCAGTGGCTGCGGTGTTCCACCTTTCACGGAAACCTGCGCTAGCCACCACTGGCCCGCGGACCACTCGGTGAAGTACACGCGCGCGCCGTCTGTCGCAATGCTCGCCCCGGCCTCCACCTGGCCCGTTTGGGTGAGCTGCACAACCTGCAGCGCGCGTGGTGTCCGCGGGCTGAGCCACGATTCTACGCCGAGTCCGATGGCGAGACTTATGGCAATCAGGACACCCGCCGCCAAGGCGACACGGTTGCGGCGCAGAAACTTGGCCGAGCGGTAGCCGGCCGTATCCGGGCGGGCCGTCACCGGGCGCCCGTCGAGGTGTCGCTGAATATCGCGCCCCAGGAGGCCGGCGGAGGCATAGCGCCGCTCCGGCTCCTTCCGGATGGCCTTGCGGATGATGTTGTCCAGGTCGCCCGCCAGTTGCGGTTTCAGCCGCGCGGGCGCGGCCGGCTCGGTTTGGCAGACCACGGCGGCGACGGCGTCCGGCGTATGGGTGGACACCGGCTGGGCCTTCTTTCCGGTCAGCAGTTCGTATAGAATGAGGCCTAGCGAGTAGACATCCGCCGCGGTCGATACCGGCTCGCCACGCACCTGCTCCGGTGAGGCGTATTCGGGCGTCATGACCAGCTGACTGGTCAACGTGGTGGCTCCGTTCTCGGCGCCCGGGTCCAGCAGTTTGGCAATCCCGAAATCCAGCAGCTTGGGCGTGCCGTCTTCCGTCACCAAGATATTGGCGGGTTTCAGGTCGCGGTGTACCACCAGGTCGCGATGCGCGAGTTCCACTCCGTCGCAGACTTGCAGGAAAAGGCGCAACCGCTCCTGTACGCCGAGCGACTGCCGATCGCACCACCCCGTGATGGGATCGCCCTCGATGAATTCCATCACCAGGTAGGGCACGCCCTCTGGCGTA
Organism: Bryobacteraceae bacterium; assembly: GCA_050008575.1. GTDB lineage: Bacteria > Acidobacteriota > Terriglobia > Bryobacterales > Bryobacteraceae > Bog-159. Next base: position 11,381 of record JBEKMJ010000151.1, on the reverse strand, counting down.
GAGCCGCCATCCAGCAGCCGGGCGATGTTGGGGTGCGACAGCCGCGCCAGGATCTGCCGCTCTTGCCGGAAGCGCCGCAAGCTGTCGGGCGACTCCGCCACCACGCGCACCAGTTTGATGGCCACCTGCTGCCGAAACTCGGCATCGTCGCGAGTGGCGCGGTAGACCGCGCCCATGCCGCCGTGTCCGGCGATGGCCTCCACTTTGTAAGGTCCCAAGTGCGTGCCGATCAGCCGTTCGTCGGGATCCGGCTCCTGCGTCACCGCCAACGCCTCGGATGCAATCGCAGCGTCGGCCATTGCCAGTTCCCGGTCGGAATACTTCAGCAGCGACGCCACCTCCCGGAGCAGATCCTGATCCGGACATTCGCGCTTGAGGTAATCTGGACGTTCTGCCGGCCGCAACTCCTCGGCGGCCATAAAGAGCCGTTTGATTTCAGCCCACTGTTCCGAGCTCAGTTCGGCCATGCTGCCCTTCCTCGCTCACCGGGGCTAGCCGGCAGCCACGGGCGCATCGTCGCAAGAGCGCGCTGAAGCCCCGAGGGTGCACGGTATTCGAGCGTGTCGTCCCCCAATCATATAACGAAATGCTCGCCATTCGGGTCCGCATCGCGTGGCCGCCGGGAAGCCAATGCTACCGCCAACCGGGCTCGGGTTGCTGGCTGAACGCCGTGCTTGGCTACGCTCCGGGCACATTAGGACTTTCGCCAGACGCAACAATGGTCCACCCCGTCGCCGCACGCCGGTTTTACGCCGCAAAGTGCCGTCCGGCCTCGCGCACCTGCCCTTACTATCACAAGGCGAAGAGCGAGCACGTAGGCGAAGAACGGACGAAAGTCCTGCTGCTCGCCTGCTGCATCCAGGAGGGCGCAAGGAGTCCTGGGCTTTACGGAAGCGTCAGAAGCAACCCGCGCAGGTCTACCTCCAGCGCACCGAGAAGATTCACCTGAATCAGGGAAAATTTGATTGGGTCAACCGTGTCCGGGGTTCCTCCACCCGCGTACTGCGTGAACGTTGTACCTGCCTTCCTCTTCTTAGCGCGTACTTTCGCCGCGTCACCGTGATCTACATCGTGCCGGAGGTCGGTGCGTAGGTCATTTACATGTACAAACGCACTCGGCCAGTTCGTACCGAGCCTCGTGCCGGCAGACTCCCGAAACAGAAAATGCAAATCATCGATGAGAGCTTCATAGCCCTCCAATGTTTTGATGGGCTTGCCGATTGCCACTAGTGCCTGTGCCGTCTTGTTGGTGGCCTTGAAAAGGTCCTCGCCGTTCTTTGCGGAGAACTTTTGGTTGATTTGATAAACCGACTGCGTAATGGAGCTGCCCAACGTGTTTATGCGGGCCGAAATGCCGCTTTCGGATATGATTGAGGGGTCAAAAATGTCGGCGAGATCAGGAGCGATTCGGAACAGTTTTCGCAAGAGGATCTCTTGGCGCGCCTGTGCGCCGCCTTTAACGTTCGCGTTAACGGAGTACTGGAACCCGATGTAGTCCGTGTCGGTTGCTTGCGGCCCCATTTCGATTTGCACCGCTAGTTCGGCGGTGAATGTCACTAGGAACTTTTCGAACTGTGCCTCCACTCCGGTTGACCGTCCCGTCGCGACGATTTTGCAAGCGAGAGTAACAACGGACTGCACTATTGTGCGCGTGCGAAGCGAGGTACCCTTGTTCTTAAAAGCGGTGTGCAGAAAGTCGAGCGCGGCACGAATTCGCTTCGCGACCGCCGAGGTTGATGCAAAATTGTTGTGCGAGACGAAAACCTGCTTCACGTCGTCCAAGCGCAAGCCGGTAGCGATTCCTTCGACCTCGATTGCAGCAACCTTCGCCATGATATCGAAGTGGGCGTAACGAGTATTGGGAACAGCGATCACTTCGGTGAAGAACGCGTGCTCGGCACTCTTTCGGCAGAAATCGCGTAGCTTGCTATGGACCGCATTCAGTTTTTCGCTACTGGTAAGGGACATTCCCTCTTGTAGGCGTAGAAAAAATTCCTTCAACTCTTCGTCACTCGCCCCCCGAATGATGTCGTACTCGATTTCGAAGTCATCGAACGAATCGGCTACTTTTCGCGGGAGACTACTGTGGAGCGTTCCGCCGAATAGAGCGGCGGACTCGGGGCTAAGGGTCCACGCAAGAATAGTTTCACAGATTCGGTCGAATCGTGTAGTTCCATTGCGGAATTACCTCGCCAGGAGTGAAGCGGAGGGAAGAGATCAGTTGTGGATCGGGCTTGAGGTGGGTTTGATACTCGTGTCGGTCGAGATAGGCGGTCACGGCCAAGCCAGTTTTGGTGCTGGTGGTGCGAATGAATTTGAGCATTGTTTCGTAGCTGTCCAAGGGCTCGGCAGCCCAGTTTTTGGAGATCTCGGAGAATAACCGGTGCTCGATGGGATTCCATTTGGAAGCACCGGTAGGATAGTGAGCGATGGTGGCTGCGAGGCCGAAGCGATTGCATAGCTGACTCTGGAGTTCGATCTTCCAGGCCCAGGAAGTGCAACTGTTGCTGCCGCCGGAATCGGCCAGGAGCAGAAGCTTGGGCGCACGGCCGTAGCGACGGGTCCCTTCGCGTTTCCACCAAGTGGCAATGGAGTGGGCGGCGAAGGCCGGAGTGTCATGGGAGACGTCCACACAGACGGTGCCGCGGTTGTTGGGTGAGTCGTAAATGCCGTAGGAGATGCCTACGCCGCTGGCATCCGTCAGGAAGTCGTGATCGTTGACCAGCACGGGCGAGCGGTCCCATTTGGCGCCGGCGTTCTTGAAATTGCCGATCATTTCGCGTTTCTTGCTATCGACACTGATGATCGGAAGGCCTTGGCGCTGGAAGCGAGTCCGTAGCGCGCAGATTTGCTGGAACTGTTGATCACGGTAGGGGCTGGAGTTGGTGGCGATCTGCTTGCGGTTGACGCGCAGAGAGAAATCCATCTGGTAGAGAAGACGAGCGACCGTGTTGGGGGAAACGGGAATGTCGATCTGCTGAAGAACCGCGGCGATCTTCTCCGTCGTCTTGCGGGTCCACTTCAGCCCGGTGATGGGATCGCCGGCGGTATCGTGCTCCAGGAGAATCTCGATGGCATCGATTATTTCGGGCGTTTTTTTTCCACCGGCTTGCGGCCAGCGCCGGCTTTGCGGGCCCCGTCGATTTCCACGTCTTGGGCCATTAGCTGTTGTCGCCCACGGGCCACGGTATGCGGATCGAGGTCGAGGAAGTCGGCCAGTTGGCGGTCGCCGCCACGGCCCAACTTGAGGGACTCCAGCCCGGCATAGAGGCGGCGCTGCTGCTCATCGAGCAAACTGTAGAACAGCAGGATGGCGGCTTTAACTTCCTCGGCGGGAACCTCCAGCACGGAGGTATCCGCCACCGTGGGCAGGAATTCCACAGTACGGCGCGTGAGCAGTTGTCGTCGTCGGAGGACCGGATCCGTAGCCGAGTATAGATACCGGCCGGAAACAAGCTGTCGGGAAACGCGACCTTGCAGGGCCAGTTGATGAAGCGCATCCTGGACTTCGACGTGTAAAGCGGGAGCCAGTTCATCGGCGAAATATCCGCGCGGGGAGCGATTCACGAAAGCTTCGGCGGTGGCCAGCAGCGTGCCGAAACGGGAGAACCACACCTCTGCCCGCGACCAGAGTCCGTGATCATCGAAGAGAGCGAGCTCGCGGAGCGTGTAAAACCGGCCGCGATGAGAATAACTGCTGAGGTAGTCCAGTGGTTTCAGTTTTCGGAAGACGGTGACGTCGACGGGAGTGCCGAGAGCGTGCTTGAGATCATCCAGAGTGGCGATTTGCTTGCGCAGCAGCAGGGCGCGCAGTGCATCGGGGCGGAAGGAAGTTGGTCGCATAATGTTATAGTTCCGATTGGAGCGGGACCTCCTGATCGGAACTATAACAAATTGGAACACTCGCGGCAACCGGATCTCAATGTGCGCCACGGCCGCTTTTTACAGACATCCCGGGCCTGATGCAGTGCGCTGCAGATCTCCGGCCTGTGAAGCCCGGTTATGACAGAGAACCGATCAATTGTGAGTCGTTATTTTTGAGGGGACCCTAAGACTGTGCGCAGTAGCGTATATAGCCCAGCCGTCACTTTGCGCTGGATTCGTGATGAAATCGGCAATGTGGTCCCACAACCGTTGGCCGACCGGAAGACTCCAACGGTCAAGCCTGACTATCAGGCCGGCTCGGCCGAGTTCTTGGGCGAGGAAGTCGACATCGCGGTCCCCGTTGTCCGCCCAGGCATACGTGATCCATAGAGACGCCATGCAATATTGATATCCTATTTCGATCCTCCGTGCTGGTGCCGCGGCCTTTAAAACCTGCGCTTCCAGATGATCGCTAACGTCGATGTGCGCACGGAAGCACTGCAAACATTGGCCCGCGTAAGCGATGTATCGCCGAAGGCCCTGAAAACATTGGGAAACGGAAACACCGCGAAGGCCAGGGACCGCCCCTGCCGAATCGGTCCACGAGAACGCCTGGATTGGGTTCCCAGACAGAAGAAGCTGACAGCTAACGCACTGCTGTCCAAAGCCTGCGCCATTGATGGTGACCACACCGAATGATGTGACGATAAGACTTTGTCCTGGGATGTTCACGCGCCCGCCCGCCGCTCGACGCGATGACCACGCCAGAACGACTGGCGCTGGAGGCGTGCGAGCGGTGGGCCGCGCGTGATACGCGCCCGCGTCGGCGGCCGTGCGCCCTCGGCGATGCACCACTGGCCTTGCCGCCGTTCGGAGGCTTGCTACAGAGTGTGGTCAGGTGCCATGGGATACGAACCTAAAGAATCGCCATGGGCGCCCGTTGACGATGCGCCCTTTCTCTTCATACGAGCCATGCGAGTGGCTCGAAATCACGGTTCGCCAGAAGAGAACGGCTGGCGCATTTAATTCGAGGACTCTAACGAGCCATTCGCCCGGACGTTCCGACCAAAGAAGCGTAGCCATTCTCTGTCCAACTCCGCTCCTTCGAAATCTGCGGATAACAAAGAACTCGTGCACGTCATGGGCGCCAATGTCGCCTAGCCACTCAACTGCCGATCCGACAAGGGCAAACCCGGCGATCAAATCACCTAACTTCGCCAAATACGCGTCGTAGCCGTTCTCCCATACCAAGGACGTGTCGTAAGAGTAGCTCCCATCAGGTTTGGTGTCGATTTCAAACCACTCTGCCATATCGTGAATGTAGTGCTCGAACAAATTCCGGAGCAGAATATCCGACTCCGGCCCAATCTTCGAAATCAAGAGACCAGACGGCGACGTCAGTAATGAGCGCTCGATTGACACAAAGCCCAGTTTAGCTCGGCCGCCATCGATTCACCGCCCCTCTAGAGAAGATGAGATCCACCCTGCACCGCCGCCCATCCCGCCACTCGACGTGTCCCATCGCGAGCGCCGCGCCTCGGACCGGCGCAGCCCGCGGTCCAGAACGCGCCTGCCACCTCCGCGCACCCCGATGGCCGCCAACGAGCGGGCCAGCGCGCACGAAGTCCTGGCCGGCGTTTGAAACGCAGCAATTTCGCAACATTCGCAACCGTCCAATCGCTGCGCATGGGCGAGGTCAGGGCAAGCTGACAATTTCGAGTTCCTTCGAAGCCGGCACCGGCGTGGAACTGGTGGTTCCGCGGAGCATTGTATTCCAATCCGCAAGTCCCGTGCGGCCGCGAGTGCTGGACAACATCAAATAGTTCTTCCTTAGGCCATTCCGCAGCAGCCGTTCGATCACCCAGCGCAGCGGCGCGGGCCCGCTGGCCGGGAGCGGTTCGGCATCCTCGCGGATGATCGCAGCCACCGTCTCCGGAGCGCTCGCGCGATGAAAAGCCCGCTTGCCGGATGCCAGCTCGTACAATGCCAGGCCGAACGAGAACTGATCCGACGGCGGAGTGAGATTCGGATCGCCGCGCGCCTGCTCGGGCGACATGTAATCGACCGTGCCGACGGTTGTGCCTGGGTCGGTGATGCTCATGGCCTGCGTGGCGTCGCCGGCTCCGGCGGCCCGGGTCGTTTTCGCCAGCCCGAAGTCGAGAATCTTCACCCGCCCCTCGCGCGTCGCCAGGATGTTGTGCGGCTTGAGATCGCGGTGCACGATACCAGCAGCATGCGCGGCGGTCAATCCGTCGGCGATCTGCACGGCCAGATCAAGCAGCTTACGCGCGTTGTCGACCGGCGCGACGGGGGCGCCTTCGACGAACTGCATCACCAGGTAGTTCGGACCGACGTCGTGGAGCTGACAGATATTAGGATGGTTCAATGCGGCTACGGCCTGCGCCTCGCGCTGGAACCGTTCGCTGAACGGATCGTTTGAAACCTTGATGGCGACAGTCCGATTCAGGCGCGTGTTCGCGCGCCTTGTACACCTCGCCCATGCCGCCCAACGGCGCGTCCTCCTCGCGGCGACCGCGCATCCAAAAGCGGAATTCGGTTCGGCCCCTTTGCACCACATACCCCGCACTGCCAAATGTCGGCGTAGATCGTCGGGAAAGGATTGCCGCAGTGTGGACAACCTGCGCCTATCCCCTCCAGATTCCTTTCGGGGCTTTCCTGTCTGTTTGCGCCCCGGACCTTAACCTCGGCGTCCCACTGGACACGGGCGTTGGTCACTCGCGGGCGCCGGCTTCCCTCAGCAGACGGATCATCTCCTGGTTCCCGATGCCCACCGCCCACGAGAGGGGCGTCCGCCCGAGCCTGGGCGAGGGGAGTTCGGCGGCGGCGTTCACGTCGGCGCCGGTGTCCAAAAGGACCTTCGCGGCGTCGAGCGCGTTCAGTCTGACGGCTGCCATAAGAAGCGTAGACCCCTCATGATCGCGAAGATTTGGGTCCACACCCGACCTAAGCAGTGCGGCCGTCATGCAGGCATCAAGCGGAAATTATTTGAGCAGGTTGATCGCCTGCATTCAGACTTTGGGATTGTCTGGCAGATATGGAGCAACGCCATCATCTGCCCCAACAGTTCTCACTTGTCTCGCATGATTCAGGCTGCTGCGGGAGGGCACGGTGCGGGACTATGCGGAGTTGGCCCGGCTGGGAGGGGTTTCGCGCGCGCGACGTTGTAGGCTCGAAGCCAAGCCGTTGACCGACACTCCCGATTGTACTCGGGGCACCAGACTATTACGCCGCTAAGGCCCGCTCGCTGCGGTTAGTGTACATTCTTGCACACGAAAGGGGGGGGGCCTCAAACTCTGTCCCCGAATCGATTTGTGCTTCTTAGGGCCGCCAGTGGCGCTCTTGACGAGTTGCAGGCTGCCGCCTCTGGGATGACTGTCGGCAAACAGGTACCTGGGGACGCGTCAAGATCTCCGAGGGGGCTATTGTCGACGAATTGCGACCAGACTGTCGAGGATTGGAGCGAGTTGGTGGAGCAGATCACCACGCCGCACGTTCGTTCCCATTGCTGATAAGCGTGTCGGGTGACTAGCCACCGCCGACCAGGCCCTCGGTAACCAGGAGGCCCGCCAAACAGCAAAAGGCGTATTGAAGTTTCATTTTCCGCCCTCCTTTTGGGGGCGTCACTGAAAGTCTATCATTAATTGAAAGAGGGCCACGCCGTCAGCGCTACGCCAGGCTGCATTCGGGCATTCTACACCCGAGAGGCCGGCCCCGGCGCGCCCTTCGTAAAGAGACTGTCCGCCCGGCGCGGTCGCGCGTTGATTGGTAGTGGGATCGGCGTGATCGAACGCCGTGATTCCAGGCTAGTGGCACCGGCCACGCTGTTAACCAAGTGCCTGCCCGGAAGAGGCAAACGGAGACTCGGACCAGTCCGCCCCCACGTTTTCGCCCCCAAATGGCAAACCCCGGCTGTCGCGGCCGTGTCTCGCCAATCGCAAGAAGCCCGTATTATGGCCATTTCGCGTGTTTTCTCGGACACTGTTAACCTGGTTAACAGCTTTCCGTAGCCGGTACGCAAGTGTAAAGAAAATGTAAATGTAGCTGCGGGAGTGAAATAGATCGCCAAGCAGGCGGCGCAAGCACCACCTGCCGGAATGCCGCCACCTTGCGGTTCATGTCCTCGGCCCGAATCGGATACTCGTACGCCTTCTGCACATCCCGGTTTGTGACCGCAGTGGCGCGGATCTGCGTAAGGTCTGGAGTTAGGATGTAAGCGCAACTTGCAAGTCTTACGACGCGGCCTCATATCCAACGCGCCATCCCCTCCCTACGTCTACATCCCAACAAACCTGCTGTGCCTCAAATGCCCATCCTCTGTCCACTCCAGGAACTCGAACTGGCCTGCCAGTTCCGGCCGGAGCCACCGGCACTCCTTCATCTTGTCCGCCGTCAGCCCCTCGCCCCAACGCCCCGGTCGCTTTTCCGGCAGATTGCAGAAAGGGCACGCCTCGACCTCCAGCCGCTTCATCTTGCGCAGTAATTCCGCGCGCAAGGCCGGTGTGAATCCGCTCCGCGTCCGCGCGACGTACAACAGCTTACCGTCCGCAACGTGCCCGACGATCACCGCGTCGAATGTGCTGCCGCCGATGGAATATCCGCCGATGATGAATTCCTGGGATCGGTTGACCCGCATCTTCATCCGGGCGCCCGAACGCTGTCCTGGTTCGTATCGGCTGTTGGCGCGCTTGGCCACCAGTCCTTCAAGGCCCTGCGCCCTGATGGACTGGATCAGGTCCGGCAAGCTGGCGATCGGGCTTGAGCGTAGCGGGGTCCGGTGGAGCAACTGGGCGCGCCGGCGGCAAGCCGAAGGCATAGAGCTTGTCTGCGGATGTCGCGAAGACCATTCCATTCGCCACTGCTGGAGAGGCTCCCACAGCGCCGGCGGACGTCGCGCTCCAGAGAGTTTCACCACTCTCGGCATCGAGCGCGTACACGTTGGAGTCGTCCGATCCCACATAGACTACGCCATTAGCGACGGCCGGCGAAGAATAGATCGCGCCACCCGTAGCCGTGCTCCAAAGCAGTTGCCCGTTGGCGGCGTTGAAGGCATACAGCTTCGCGTCGGCCGAGCCTACGTAAACCACTCCTTCTGCCACTGCAGGCGATGAATTGACAAAGCCGCCTGTGGTCCCCGTCCATAGGACCGATCCGCTGGCGGCGTCGAAGGCGTAAAGCTTGTCATCCTCGGCGCCAGCGAATACACGGCCATCCGCGACCGCCACGGAAGACTGGATGTTACTGCCCGCGCGCGTCGCCCAGAGTTGCGCGCCCGTTGCGGCGTCCAGGGCGTAGACGTTCCAATCGTATGCCCCCTTATAAACCACCCCGTCTGCCTCGGCCGGCGCGCCTTGGCCGCTGCCGGTGGAACCGGTCCAGCGCAGTTCCCCGGTCGTGGCATTGAGGGCATAGGTGCCGGTATAACCGCCCACGTAAACCGCGCCGTTCGACACCGTTGGCGTGGTGTAATCCTGCACATCCTGGCTCGTCCAGAGCGGTTCTCCGGTGGCCGCGTCGAAGGCCATCACCGGTGCCAGGAAAGTTGCCACATAGGCCACTCCCTTGGACACTGCCACGCTGTTGCAACTCCCGCAGATGCAAGGCACGCTCGGCGCGCTCCACACGAGTTGCCCCGTGACGGCGTCAAAAGCTTCACCTCCGGCGTAGACGCGGCCGTTCGCCACAACCGGCGTGGAATCGTCGCAGGAAATAGTTTGGCTCCACCGCAGTTGCATGCCTCCTACGCTCGAAACGCTCAGCACATTTTCGGTCGAGTCATAGCCCTGCTGCTGCGGTCCGCGATGGAACTGAGCCCAGTCTGTCCGTACGATGAAACTCGTCTGCGCGGCCAAACCACTGGTCTGTCCCACGCCCGTGATCCAGTGTTTGCCGGGGACGGCTGCGGCAGGGATCGTCAGATGGATTCCGCCGAATGAGCCTTCCGGATTCGTGGCAGCGACATCCAGTTCGGCAGTATCGAAGTAGACATACACGGCCTCGTCGGCGCTGAAGCCCGTCCCGCTGGTTGCGACTTTATCGGTTGGCGGGCCGGTTTCCGGACTCACGGTGATTGCAGGTTGAGCGAACGCCACGGAATTAAGCGCCGCCAGAAAAACCAGGACTGCAGGAACGTGTCTTAGGAAAGCACGGCTTCGCGTCCGGCTGTGTCGCGACGAATGCCGCTCAGAATCGGACGCCTTCTTCTCGTTGGTTGGATATATCATATTCCGCCCCTCTGGATTTTAGCTGCAAGCCGGGGCCGCTGTTCTTATCGGCCGCCTCTACTTGCTATAAGCATAAGCGCCAAGTGTGTGGATCCAGCCTGGAAAGTGTCACGTTTGTGTCACGATTCGCGAATTCTGGCGTTCGCGGCGCGTATCTCTCCCCGTCCGGCACCGCTGGAACGGTCTATTCTCATCGCGCAATCCAGAGAGTCCGCTTTCCGTAGCGCGTACTTGCCTCCCCAGGTATGTCTTTGCGCATCACCCATTGGTTAACAGGGTCGCATGAAAACCAGATCCGAGACTCCTTATATTGCGGGCCGTCGGTCAGCTTGATATCGCGTGGCGAGTTCCCAAGTTCATCTCGGGAAATCGGCATTTGGCTACAGCCCTCCCGCGAGGACCTAGTTGGCAACCGCATTCCGTTCGCGGTTTCCTCGGAAGAGTTCCGGCAAGAAGGTGTGCCGCACCGGCACCTCCTCCAAAGATGGATGGCCTCGCGGGTTGCTCTGCGCCCTGAGGGCTTCCGGTGTCTTGATGGGCGGCACCGTCGCCTTTTGGCATTCGTGATTTTGAGAGACGGCTGGCTTTCCAGCAACGACCGAGTCGATTGGGTTTAGGGTGCTACGCGCGCGGGAATCTTATTTCGTCGCACGAATCGCTGGGCTTCCTGGCAGAAGCCCGAGTTGAGGCGGAATCGAGAGCACTCCGGAACGATCCGGACGCCAAGTTTCATCCGGGATGCGAATCTCAGCAGACCAAAGTTCTTGGAATGAAACGGAATGAAACCGGTTTTTGGAATTCCTGTAAGTCATTGCTTCTATGGTGGCCAGGGACGGAATCGAACCGCCGACGCCAGCCTTTTCAGGGCTGCTTACCGACAATGCTAAGTGGTTCGGAATCAGTGGAAGTTAATTGCCTACAGATACTTACGAGAGACGACCTTTAGGACGGTTTGGGCTGTTTTGGGCCGTTTTCGCCCCGGCGATGTTCCCTTATTGTTCCCGCAGATCAGCGGCACTTCAACGGGGTGCACGCTCCACTCCCAGGTGGATTACTTCCGAACATTCCGATGTACGGCTTACTCGCGACGGCAGCAGATTCAACTCACTCGGCCGATTGCCTCTTTTCGCTGATCTGCGCCCGGACTCTCTCGACGCACCGAATGCAATTTGTAATATCTGCCCGGCTACGCGATGGGTCTCCCGGAGGCCGGTTTGCAGCAATCTCGCAGGTACGTAGAATGGCAACATCGGCGGCCAGTGTCCGATGCAGACT
>JBEKMJ010000150.1:0-16728 GCA_050008575.1 Bryobacteraceae bacterium | reverse complement strand
GGCTCAAGCCCGCCCCCCATCGGCTCAAGCCCGCCCCCCATCGGCTCAAGCCCGCCCCCCATCGGCTCAAGCCCGCCCTCCATTTCTTTGGCATGTTAGACCTTGCTCAAATACTGGTGCACGAACTGAATCGCGATAGAGCCTTCCCCCACGCCCGATGCCACGCGCTTCACCGATCCGTGGCGCACGTCGCCTACCGCGAAGACGCCGGGCACGCTGGTTTCGAGCAGGCTCGGGTCGCGTTCCAGCGTCCAACTCGGCGGGCGCTTACCGTCGCGCAGCAGCGACGGGCCAGTCAGAATAAAACCGTTCCTGTCGCGCGCCACCACCCCGTCCAACCAATCGGTGCCCGGTTGCGCGCCGATGAAGATGAACAGCGCGCCAGCGTCCACGCGTTCGCGCGTATTGGTCGCCCCACACTCGATGGTGATGCCATTCAGATGATCGTCGCCGTGCACCTCCGCCACCTGCGTCTGAAACTCCACATGAATATTCGGCGTGCGGGCGATCTCGTCGATCAGATACTGCGACATGGACGAAGCCAGCGACTTGCCGCGCACCAGCATCACTACGCGCCGCGCAAAGCGTGAGAAATTGAGCGCCGCTTGTCCCGCCGAATTCGCGCCGCCCACGATATACACATCGTCGTCGCGGCAGGATACCGCTTCGGTGGACCCCGCGCCGTAGTAAACGCCGGCGCCGGTCAGGCGATCCATGCCGGGAACGTCCAGCTTGCGCCACTGCACTCCGGTGGCGATCAGCAGCGCTTCGGCGGAAATCTCGCTGCCATCCGCCAGACGTACGATCCGGTACGGATCCTGGATGCGCAAAGTGACAGCTTCCTGGGGCGCTAGAATCTCAGCGCCAAAGCGCCGCGCCTGCGTCACGGCCCGCCGCGCCAGATCGCTACCGCTCAAGCCCGACGGAAATCCCAGATAGTTCTCGATTCTGGCGCTAAGGCCGGCCTGTCCGCCGGGCGCCTCACGCTCCACGATCACGGTGTGCAGCCCCTCGGATGCGCCGTAGACGGCCGCCGCCAGGCCCGCCGGGCCGCCGCCCAAAATGATCAGGTCGTAGGATGCGGCGCCGGCGCGCGTGTTGAAGCCGATCCGGCCGGCCAAGTCCGACTGCGATGGGTCGGGCAGGCGGCCGCCATCCTGCAGCAACACAACCGGGAAGTGCCGTTCTTCGGGCGTCAGCATGTCCATCGCGCGGCGCACTTCCGGGTCGCGGTCGGCCGCCTCCACGTCGAGCCACTGGTAGGGCACCTGGTTGCGCGCCAGAAACTCGCGCAACTCGTAGGCGCGGCGCGACCACCGCGTGCCCAGCACGCGCAAGCCTTCGAAGGGCGGCCGGTACGATCCCTGCCAATCCCCAAGCAGATCGTCCAGAACCGGGAAGAGGTTCTGTTCCGGCGGGTCCCAGGGCTTCAGCAGATAGTGATGCAGCTTGATCTCGTTGATGGCGCGAATGGCGGCTTCGGTATCCGAATAGGCGGTCAGCAGCACGCGCTTGGCATCCGGGAAAGAAGGGATGGCGCGCGCCAGGAATTCGATGCCGGTCATTTGCGGCATGCGGTAATCGACCAGAAACAGGGCCAGTGGATCGCCGCGCTGCTGAAGCTTGTCGAGCAGGCCCAGCGCCGCATCGCCGGAATTGGCCGCCAGGACGCGATAGTTGGCGCCGTACTGGCGGCGCAGATCGCGCTCGACCGCTTTCAGGACTTCAGCGTCGTCGTCAATCGTCAGCAGAACCGGTTTTGCCATACGCGCACCCAGCGACGAACTTTTTGATGCGCGCGGGGCGCCAAAAGTCGCATCGGGATACAATGAACTTAATGCCTGAAGTAACCGGAGTCGTCGAAACGTGCTTGTACGTGGACGACTTGGAGCGCGCCGCCCGCTTCTACGAAGACGTTTGCGAATTCAAGAGGCTGATTGGCGACGAGCGGTTTTGCGCGCTCAGCGTGGCGGGCCGCAACGTCCTGCTGCTGTTCCGCAAGGGGGCAACGTTGGAATCCATTCCGACGCCCGGCGGCGCGATTCCGCCGCACGACGGCGCGGGACACACACACGTGGCGTTTGCGATCCCGGCCGCCGCCGAAGCCGACTGGCAGCGGCGGTTGGACGAACGGGGGATCGCGGTTGAGAGCGCGGTGGACTGGCCGCGCGGCGGGCGCAGCCTGTATTTCCGCGATCCGGACCAGCATTTGCTGGAATTGATTACGCCGGGGTGCTGGTCTATTTATTGAGGTGGGGCAGGACTCCAGTCCTGCGCGGGTCCTCCAGGACCCGCTCTTAGGCGAGCGAGCGGGGCTGAAGCCCCGCGCCGGCTAAAGCCCGCCCTCCAATGCAAACGCCACTATGCTTGATCCGGCGGCTACAGCTACATACTGCCGGCCGCGCGACAGATACGTCATCGGCGACGCCTTCCACTGCGTATTGAGCTGCATGTGCCACAACTGCGCACCGGTACCCGCATCCACCGCCGCGAAGGCTCCCGAATCGTCGCAATAGAACAGCAGTCCCGACGCAGTAGCCAGCACGCCGCCCCAGCTTTCCGCTTCTCCCGACTGTGGAACCTCCCAGGCAATCTTGCCCGTCGCGAGATCCAGCGCGCGCAGGTATTGACGGGGCTTTTCGCCGGGAACGTCGCGCGCGCCGCCGCCGTAATAGGACTCGCCAGCCTTCCAAACCGCCGACGATTTCGAATAGATGCTGCACTTCTCCAGCGCCATCACGTAGAACAGCCGCTTGCCAGGATCGAACGCGGTGGACATCCAATTGGTGGCGCCATCCATCGAAGGGCAGGCGCGCGCGCCGGCGACGGTTGGCTCGCTCGCAGGCGTAAGCCCCTCTACAAATGGCGTCGCGGCCAGAAGCTGCCCGCCGGTGCGGTCGAGCACGTAGAAGAATCCGTTTCGATTGGCCTGCAGCAGCAGCTTCCGTGCGCGGCCGCCGTAATCCGCATCTACCAGCAGGGGAGTTTCCGTCGCATCCCAATCGTGCAGATCGTGCGGCGTGAATTGATAGTGCCACTTCAATGCACCGGTTTGCGGATCGAGGGCCAGCACGGAATCGGAATACAGGTTGTCGCCGCGGCGTTCGTCGCCGTTGAAATCCGGGCACGGATTGCCCGTGGGCCAGAAGATCGTATCGGTTTCCGGATCGTAGGTGCCGGTGAGCCAGGTGGAGGCGCAGCCATGCTCGATGGCGCGGCCCAGCCACGTGGCGGCGGCTGGCTCGCCAGGCGAAGGCACCGTCCGGAAACGCCAGACGCGCTGGCCGGTAACGGCGTTGTAGGCGGCCACGAATCCGCGGATGCCTTCGTCGCCGCCGGACGTGCCGGAGATCACCAGATTTTTGACCACCAAAGGCGCCGAGGTCGCGCCATAATTCTCGCTGGCATCGGCCATTTGCGTATCCCACAGGAGAGCGCCGGTCAGGCGATCGAGCGCGATCAGGTGGGCATTGTCGGTGACCATGAATACGCGGTCGCCCAACACCGCCACGCCGCGGTTGATGCCGCCCGCTGCGTCGCCGGAAAGGCCTTTGGTGCGGGGCCGTTCGTAGCGCCAGATTTCGCGGCCGGCGGCGGCATCGAGGGCCCACGCGGCATTCACGTCGGTCACGTACATGACGCCGTCCACCACTACCGGGGTCCCTTCCAGATGGCGCGCATTGGGGATGGGGAAGATCCAACGCGGCGCGAGCCGGCTCACATTGCGCGGCGCGATCTGGTCGAGCGGGCTAAAACGGTTGCCGCTCAACTGGCCGTGATAAGTGGGCCAATCGCCGGGTTGCGGATGCGCGATGCGGTCCCAGGGGATGGCGCCGGCCAGATCGGACGCAGCCCGCGGCGATTCGGTGGGCGGATTCGCCAGGTACGCCAGCAGGTCTTGCAGATCGGTGGCGGCGGGCTTTAGCGCAGGCATGTACGATGCCGGGTCGCGCTCGATGGCGGCCACTTCGTCGCGGCGCAGTAAATAGAGCCGGCCATCGAAGCCCTGCACCTGGAGATCGTAGAGGCTCTCGTTGCGCAGGAAACCCCAGACACTCTGGCCCGAGCGCAGCCGCACCGTAGCTACCGCGTAGCCCGGCTTCCGCCGCGCTTGCGGTTTCAGGAGCGACTGCTCGATCTCGGCGAGAGTCAGTTCGGATCCCGCATTGGTGAGATCGGGGCCGTTCACGCCCCCGCTGCCGCCGATCATATGGCATCGGGCGCAACCGCCCTCTCCGAAGAAGAATGCCCGGCCGGCCTCCGGATCGCCTGGCGGCATGCTCTGGCGGGCGGGAGTGACTCGCGCACGAACGAACGCGACCATCTGCGATAGCTCAGGCTCCGCCAAAGCAAAGCCTGGCATGCCGGCTTCCGGAATGCCGTCGCGGATGAGGGTGCGCACCGCGTCGTCCGAACCGAGCCGCGCACGGTCCACACTGCCGATGGCGGGTGCGCGTTCGCCTCCCATGCCGTCGGCGCCGTGACAGCCTCCGCAACGCTGTTCGAATCGTTGCCGCCCGGCCGCGAGCGAATCCGCGCCGGCTGCGAAGACCAGGGTGCCGAAGTTCTCGGGCACGTGGTTGGGATCGCGATTGAGCACACAGGTGGGCTGCCAGCATAGAAAATGCCGCCGCTCATCCGGCCCCGCTCCCGCGATGCGATACAGATTCGCGCGCCACTTCGTGCCGGGTTTAACGGGCGCGGCACTGACCGCGGTCAGCGGGATGCGCGCGGCAGCGTACCAGACGTGCGCGGCGTCGTCGATGCGCGCGGCCGTGGTCCAACCGGCGCGCCAGGATTGGTCGTAGCGCTGGCGATCGAGGTCGATGGCCAGATCGATCCAATCGCCCGTGGGCGCGATTTCGAATTCGCGATAGCGGCGGATGTTAGTCCAGTCGTCTCCCAAGAACATCTCGACCACGTCGCGATCCCAGAGCTTGTCGCGCGGTCCGCCGCCCAGCGCGGGCTGGAAGACATTCAAGTCAGTGTAGGGGCAACTGAAGAGGAGATAGAGATTAGTATCGGTCCAGAAGCCGCGTACTTCGCTACGCAGCTCGGGATAGTCGAGTTGTTTGCTGCAATCCTTCGAGATCGCGGCCACACCGGCATTGCGCCAGGATGGCGAGGATGGATCGGCGGAGAGCGCCGGATCGCCGGTCACATGTGGAATCCGGAAGGTGGCTGTTGGCTGAGATACCGTACAGGGTTGCTGCGCGAATGCGCTGCCGGCGGCAAGCAGGATGAGAAGAGGTGTGGGTCTAAAGCCCCGCGCGGGATGAATCCCGCCCCCCAATTTATGCGATCGGATGGACATACGGCTGGCGGTAGGGGCGCGCGAGCAACTGGTTGGCGTCGTCGTCGCCGGCGATGCTTCCCGCCTGCGGGTCCCAACTCAGAGTCCGCCCCAGCTTCATCGACAGATTGGCCAGTATGCAACTGGTGGTCGAGATGTATCCTTCTTCGATATCGGCCACGGGCTTCGAGCGGGCGTCGATGGCGGCCAGGAAATCCTTCATGTGATAGCGGATGGCCGGCGCGACATGGCGTTCCAGGTCCGGCTCGGTTTTGTCGATCGGGTACTGCTCGAATTCATAAGTGACATCGCGATGCACCGCGCCAGTCCCGCCCTCGGGCACAAAATCATAGCTATAGACACTCACTTTCAGCGTGCCCTTGTCGCCGTAGAAGGTCGAGCTCCAGGCATAGTTGGGATCGGGATCGGGCGCCGCGCCCCAGGTGCGATGCTGCCACACCACTTTCAAATCGTCATAGTCGAAAGTGGCCGTCTGGGTATCCGAGATATTCGCCTTGGACTGCTTGTCCACCAGGATGCCGCCTTCGGACGAGACGCGCTTGGGCCAACCCAGCCCCATCATCCAGCGCACCATGTCGAACATGTGGATGCACATATCGCCCACGATGCCGTTGCCGTATTCCATGAACGCGCGCCAGCCGCGCGGATGCACCAGGCGGTTGTAGGGGCGCATGGGCGCGGGGCCGGTCCACATGTCGTAATCGAGATAGGGCGGCGCGGCGGTGTCGGGCGGATTTTCGATGGTGCGCATGTGATAGTAGCAGCACATCTCCACCAGGCCGATCTTGCCCAGCTTGCCTTCGTTGATGAAACGGTCGCGCGCTTCGACGATGTGCGGCGTGCTGCGGCGCTGCGTGCCCACCTGCACCACGCGCTTATATTTACGCGCCGCCGCCAGCATGGCTTGACCCTCGCGGATATCCACGCTGATGGGCTTTTGCACGTAGACATCGGCGCCCGCTGCGACGGCTGCGATCATGGCCAGCGCGTGCCAATGATCGGGTGTGGCGATGAGCACGATGTCGAGATCTTTCTCCTTGAGCATCTCGCGATAGTCGCTGTAGATGCGCGGCCTCTTGCCGGATGCCTGGCGCGTGGCGGTCAGATCCGCGGCGCGCGCGAGCATTTGTTTATCTACATCGCAGAGCGACACCACCTCCACCGGCGCCACCTGAATCAGCCGGAACAGATCGGCCTTGCCGTACCAGCCGGGCCCGACGATCCCGACGCGTCTGGGCTTGTCGTCGGCGAAGGCGGCGGTGGCGGACCAGGCCAGACCCGCGGCGCTGGTATAGAGGAACTGACGGCGATTCATAAGGAGAGTATACGATGTGGCGTGGCAGATGGTCGGCGCCTGGTGTGAAAGGACCATGAGGAAGTGCGATCGCCAATGTCCACCGATGCGGCCGGCCGACACCGGGTGTCTACGTTAGCAAGGCACTGGAATTCCGAGCGGATTGCACGAAAATCTTCCCACGATTTTCCGCATTACGTGGTGGATGGACTTCAATTCATCCCAGCGGCCGCAGGGCGGCAAAACACAAAACACAAAACAAAAAGGAACATCGCATCATGAAGCTGAAAATATCGCAATGGCAAAGAATCGCTCTGCTGGCAGCCGGACTCTCCGCCAGCATGGTTTCCACGGCCTGGGGCGGCCTCGGTACGGAACTCTACCAAGTGCATAACGACGGATCGATCTGGCAATATACGGGCCCGCTTTGCAATGGCAACGTTTGTCCCGGCTGGATCGAACTCGATAACAACCCGAATTTGGTGATGATCGCCGCCGGTGGAGGTCAACTCTACGAGTTGCACCATGATGGCTCGGTCTGGAAATATACGGGGCCGGCGTGCAGCGGGGGTTCATGTCCCGGCTGGATACAGATCGACAACAGTCCACTCTGTTGCTATGCATCGGGGATCGGTGTTGGCGGCAGCACTCTTTATGAGTTCCGCGAAGGTCAATCAATCTGGCAATTCAACGGGACACCCTGCAACGGAACCTCCTGTCCCGGCTGGGTGGAACTCGATCAAAACCCGCAAGCGGACGTCTTTGCCGCCAGCGCAGGTACCTTGTACGAATTCCACTTGGACGACTCGTTCTGGCAGTATACGGGACAGCCATGCAGCGGTGGCTCTTGTCGGGGTTGGACCCAAATCGACAACAACCCAACTACGATAGCCTTTGCGAATGGAGCGGCTGGCCTGTTTCAACTGCACTCCGGTGGCGCGATCTGGCAATTTACCGGACTCCCTTGCAACAGCGGGGGCTCTTGTCCCGGCTGGCTGCAACTTGACAACAACGCGAACACCGGCTCGATTGCCGCCGGGGGCCGCTTGTACCAGCAGCACAGCAACGATCTTTCGATCTGGCAATCCACCGGTGCGCCCTGCAACCGGAATGGTTGCGGGGGCTGGATCGAGATCGATAACTCCGGCCTTACAGTGCCGCTGGGAATGGTTGCCGGCGCTAGTACCGTGTATCAACTCGAGTACAATCCGAACGTCCCGGAAGGCAGGGGAATCTGGGAGTATACCGGGACGCCTTGCGCCGGCAGCGTTTGTACCGGCTGGGAGCAACTGGATAACAACCCGAATACTATCGCCATTGTGGCTGGCGGACAGATGTTCGGCTTCTAGCCGCGGGGCGGGCTAAAAAGCCCGCGGACCCGCTTTCCAGCGGGTCCTGCCGCCTGCGGCGGAACAAGCACGCGCGAATTCCTGCCCTGCCGTTGCTGGGGTTAGATTAGTTACCCAGATCGGAGTCTAACTTTGATCCGGGATTTTCGAGGGTGCCCCAGTGCGCAAAACAATATACGGGAGGCAAACCAATCTCTCCCATTTTCATACCAATCGTGGGGCGCGCCGCGGGCCCATCGACACCGTCGAGAACCTTCTTGTTCAAGCCCGCCCCCCCCCCCAAACGCGAATGCAGAAATTCCAGGGGCGAGCTTCGCTCGCCGAAGAGCGGGCCTGCGAGGCCCGCGCAGGCTGCGAGCCTGCCCCACTCCATGCCCTCACTTACGGGGACACTTCAGTCTTCCTGATACAGACCCATCAGGTTGCCCGCCGGGTCGCGGAACGTCGCGATCCAGGATGTGCTGCCGGGCGAATCGTGGCGGCGCGTCTCTACGACTTCGCCGCCGTGGGCACTCGCCAGAGCCAACATGGCATCGATATTGTCGACCCAGATGTAAGGCAGCAAGCCGGGCTCGCGCGCGACGGTCCGGCCGGCGACCCAGGCGCCGCTCACATACCCCGTGGCATCGTCGAAGCTCGGACGCGCGGTATCCCGATGCCGGATGTTCCATCCGAAGACCCGCTCGTAGAAGGCGGCGGACCGATGCACGTCGGCCGCGGGAATTTCCAGGTAACACAAGCGTGGGCGCGGCAGCCGCGTGAGCGGGCTCTCGATCTCGGAAACAGTGCCGCCCCATACCTCGGGCTGCACATCGGCTACCGACTGCGTGAACGCCCAGTGGTGGCCT
Organism: Bryobacteraceae bacterium; assembly: GCA_050008575.1. Taxonomy (GTDB): domain Bacteria; phylum Acidobacteriota; class Terriglobia; order Bryobacterales; family Bryobacteraceae; genus Bog-159. The sequence goes on along the minus strand of JBEKMJ010000150.1, from coordinate 7,923 downwards.
TCCAGGTCTTCGGCGCTGTATTGCCTCTCGCCAAACGGCTTGCTGTCCGGCGGGCTCAGAATTCGCGCGCCAGCCTGTTTGGCACGCTCGTAGTGTGCATCGACGTTCTCCACTTGCACCATCAACGTCCGGACGAACCGATCCGGATTTGCCGCAGGCCGGCCGGTCAGAATGCAGGAACCCCCACCAACGTTGAGTTGCGCGTGGTGGAGGGTGCCATCGGGCTCGGGAGCGGTGCGCAGGCGCTCGGTGAAGCCGAACGCCCCGCGAAGCCAGTCAATGGCTTTGGCCACATCTGCGTAGATCAGTCTGGGGACAATCGGGCCCGGCGGCGCGGAGCGGTTTGCGATCATGGTTTGCCTCTCCGTCTATTGTATGACCCGGGGGGCAGGGCCGGTCCGGAAACCAGCCGCAGGCGCAGACGCCGACGCACGAGGACTCGCTATGAAACTCGTTATTGGTAGCTTGCCAGCTTGCCGCGCAAGGTCCGGACCAGCTCCTGGTCTTGCCCCGCGACAGCCAGATCCAGCGCCCGGCGCGCCGCTTGGATGGCATCCTCCGCGCGGCCCATCTTGCTGTAGAACGCGCCCAGCATATCGAAGCATTGCCAGTCCTGGCCGCCGCTCAGCTCCACGGCTTTCTGCAAATGCGGAATGGCGTCGGCGAAGCGGTCCGCCAGCCCCAACACAAAGGCGAGACTGAAGCGATACTCCACCGAATCCGGAGCCAGCGCCACGGCCTTCTCCAGGTGCGTGGTGGCTTCGGCGATCCGGCTGGCCTTGACGAGCACGGCGGCGAGCTTGTTGTGCGCATCCGCCGACTCGGGATTCATGGCGACGGCCTTTTCCAGATGCGTGAGCGCCTCCGCGGTCAGCCCTTTCTCGGACAATACCGTTCCCAGGTCGGCCTCCACCGTGGGGTTAGCGGGATTCAGCGCCAGCGCTTTCCCGTAGTTGACAATGGCGTCGTCCAGACGCCCGGTCTGGGCCTCGGCCAGTGCCAGGTTGGCAAACACGACGGGTTCGTTCGGCGTGAGCGCGCCGGCCTTGTTGTATTCCGCGGCCGCCCCGCTCCAGTCGCCCGTTTCGCTCAGTGCATAGGCCAGGTTGAAGTGCGCCTTGCCATCTTCGGGATCCAACTCCACGGCCGTACGCCACTGCGGAATAGCCTCGCCGAACCGGTTCTTCTTCATCAGGTCGATGGCCACATTGAACACGCGGTAAAACTCGGTGGCGGGCGCGTCGATGCGTTCCAAGCCGCCCTTCGGGATATTCACGAATTCGGGAATGTTCGCCGCGCGATTGGCCGCCGTAGTGCCGTCCACCAGGACCGCGGGGCTATCGTTGCCATGCTCGTCGATGTGCGTGAGATAGAGTTGGGTGTACACCGAGCGTCCCTTCGACGAGAAGACCAGCCAGCGCCCATTGGGTGAGAAACTGTGCCATGAGTTCATCAGTTTCTGGTTCGAATTCAAGCGCCGCGCCACGCCGCCCTGCGCCGGGACGATGTACAAATGGCTATCCGGACGCATCAGCAAGCCGGTTTTGTTTTGCACGAAGACGATCCACTTGCCGTCGGGCGAGACTTTCGGAAAGTCGTTGCTCATCCCGTTTTCCGATGCGCCTTCGATTCGCTCCGGCTTACCGCCTTTGCCGTTGTTGAACGGGATGCGGTAGAGATCGTACTGAATCTGGGTTTCGTTCGGATCGTTGGCGTAACGCGAAGGCGGCTGTCCCGGCGGATACGGGTCTCGCGCTTTAGCCCTCGAAAACACGAGGTAGCTGCCGTCGGGACTCCAGAAACCGCACGCCTGCACGTAGTCGGGGTCGTCGGCGCCCGGGAGCGGCTGCAGCTTACCGCTCTCGCGGCTGTACCACGCCAGTATCCCGCGCGTCGGATAGAACACTTGTACGAAGCCATAGGCCGGATAAAAGCCCTGGTAGAGGCGGTCGCCCAGGTGCCGGCTGCTGGATCCGGGTACTTCGACCGAAGTCACCACATACTCTCCGCTGGGCGACACCTGTGACATGAATCCGAAGCGCTGCGGCGTGTTCTCGGTAAAGTCACTCCATTTGACGACATACTCCTTACTGATGGAGCTGACTTTCCGCAGCGGCAACAGAGCGTATAGCGCCTTGTTGTTGTTGGGCCCGTCCACGTCGAGTCCCAGCGTCTTGCCGTCGCGCGAGACGGAATGGCAGTTGGCGCAGGTGGGCAGCTTCTGCATGACGGTGGTGCTTTGGGGCTCGTCGAGGTAGCGCAGGCGCCACTTGATCATGGGCAGCAGCGAATCCGGCAGAGGCTTGATCACGCCGCGCTCCCCTTGTGGAATGGCCGGCAGCAAAGGCACGTCGCGATAGAAGATCGGTGCGCCGACGGGATCGGCGGAGGTTTCGATGGCCACCTGCCCGCGTGAGACCGGCTGGGTGGCGCCCTCGTCGCGGAAGCCGGTGACGATCACGGTCGCCGGATGGCGGCTGGAGCGCGTTTTGATGGCTGCCCATGTGGCGGCATCCGGTTTCCAGGTATGCGCCGCGGCCTGCTCAGGCGTCAGCGTAGGCGGGACGAAGCCGCCGTAACTGTCGTCGATCTCGCCCACACGCATCAACTCGCCGCGGGAATCGGTTTGGATCTCCGGCCCGCCGGCGGCGAAAACAATTTGGATGCGCCATGTTTTGGCGGCCTCGCTGGGGTCGCGCCACAGAAATGTAGGCGCGGTGATTTCCGGCGGAAAGAGGGAGCCTTCGCTGGGGTAATCGACGGTGATGGCCGCCAGGGCGTTGGGCAATTGCTGCGGTCCGAACCCCCGTAACAGGAGGAGCGAGGCGCCAGCAAATCCGGCGACAAGAAGACGGGCAGATACTCGCACAGGCTTCCGGGCCGAAGGTATATGGTATCAAAACCGGAGTGGTTTATCCGATGGCCACCTTTAGCACCGGTCCAGGGCTCGCGGCGCAAAATCCGCGACGACCACAGATTCGAGATTCGCGCGTGCCGCGCCCGATTTCTATCGGCAAAGTGGGCAGCGCCGCGAGGGCGGGGCTTAGAAATGCCTTTCACTTAAGGCGCGGCGCACGCCTTCGGGGTCGCGGGCAATAACTGTGAGATACGCACGGGCCGGTTGGTCTGGCTCACAGCGCCCTTGTTCCCAATCCCGCAAGGTCCCGAGCGGAATATGATATCGCGCGGCGAATTCTTCCTGCGTCAGGGAGAGTGCCCTCCTTAGCGTCTTTGTGCGCGGCACCCGTTTCGCCGTGCGCAGTTGCTCGACAGTCATGGGACGCGCATCGGGATCGGCCGCCGCCGCCGCCACGATCTCTTCCTCGGTCATTGGGCGCATGGGCGTGGGAGGAAACGGGCGTTCCGTGCCATCTCTCAGCACTTCGACAACGGTGCCATCAGGTCGAATTCTCGCGGTAATAGTCGTCTCGCTCATGTTTTTCCGCTGGCCTGGCCGAGATGAGCCGAATGCGTTCGCCGCGCTCGGTGAATGTCACGTGGAGAATTGTGCCGTTGCACATGCCAAGCAGAACTGAAACGCTCTTCACCCTAGTCCTCACGGCCATCGATCCGTTCGACAGCGAATGCATCACGGAAAGTGAGATTGCTTCCTGGAAATCGATACCGTGATTGCGGAGATTGGCCGCCGCCTTCTCATCGTCCCATTCAAACAACATCTCTTCCAACCTTAGGGTGCGGCCCGCCCGTACGCGCTGTCAAGCTGCTTCTGGCGGGACATTCTGCCCTCGCCTGGCCACGGCGGGTGCAGTTCGGTCACGGCCGGAAGCCGGAGAGCGGGTCCTGGAGGACCCGCGCAGACCTGGAGTTCTGCCCCACAGCGCCGCGATGCTATCCTGATGCTTAGCACCATTCCGCAGTCCTTCGAAGGAGTTTACATGCAGTCTCGCCGGATCTTCATCGGCAAAGTAGCCAGCGGCCTGGCTGGCGCAATCGCCGCGCCCAACGTGCTGGCTTCGAGCGACCGCATTCGCCTGGGCATCATCGGCGCGGGCGACCGCGGCACCCAGATCATGCGCGAGGCGCTGGCTTGTTCGAACACGGAATTCGTGGGCATCGCGGACATCTATACGAAACGCCTCGACGACGCGCGCGCCATCGCGCCCGGCGCCAAAACCTATCTCGATTACCGCCATCTGCTCGACGATCAAAACGTCGATGCAGTCCTGATCGCCACACCGCAGCACCTGCATTGCGAGCACTTCGTGGCCGCGCTGGACGCCGGCAAACACGTCTACCAGGAAAAGACGATGGCCTTCACCGTGGAGCATGCCAAGCGCATGCGCGCCGCTTACCAACGCGCCGGCCGCACGGTGCAGATCGGCCACCAGGCATGCTCGTCCGGCCAGGTGCGCGACGCGGTCAATTTTTTGAAAACCGGCAACGTGGGAAAGATCACCGCCATTCACGCGCACATGTACCGCAACACGCCGCATGGCAAGCCGCAGTGGACGCGGCCGGTGTTCCCCGATATGACTCCGGAAAACATTATGTGGGAAGCGTTCCTGGGCGAAGCGCCGGCGCACGACTTCGACGCGAACCGCTACCTCAACTGGCGCTTTTTCTGGGACTATTCCGGCGGCAACGTATACGAAAATATGTGCCATCAACTGGCCTTCTGGTACAAAGTGATGGGGCTGAAGATTCCGGCCGCGGCGAACATGGTGGGCGGCGTCTATCTGTGGAAGGATGGGCGCGAGGTGCCGGACACCATGAACGTGACGCTGGAACATAACGAAGAGATCCTGTTTTCCTGGGATTCGGGCTTCGGCAATAATCAACTCGGCAGCACGGAAGATGTGCTGGGCACCGATGGCACAATTTCGAAAAGCCAGCAGATCCGTTATCTGTCGCAGAAGGTGAACCGCCCGGATGGCGCCGAGATGCTGGGCTCGACGGGCACGGCGCCCAACGCGCACATGCGGAATTTTCTGGACGCCATCCGATCGGGACAGGAGCCGAATTGCCCGTTCGAGCTGGGCTTCCGGGTGTCGATCGCGTGCCGCATGGCGGTGGAGAGTTATCGCCTGCAGCGGGCCGTGCGGTGGGACGCGGCCAAAGAGGAGATCGTCTGAACCGCGCGCTTTAGCCAGCGGTCTTGTGCCAAATGGACTTCGAATACACACCCGAACAAATCCATCTCCGCAAATCCGTGCGCGAATTCGCCGAAGCGGAAATCGCGCCGCACGTCATGGAATGGGACGAAGACCAGATCTTTCCCACGGAAGCCATCCGCAAGCTCGGCGAACTAGGCTACATGGGCGCCATCTTTCCGGAAGCGCTAGGCGGCGCCGGACTGGGCTACATCGAGTACAGCATCATCATCGAGGAGCTATCCCGCGTGGATGGCTCCGTGGGCATCATCGTGGCCGCACACACTTCTTTGTGCGGCAACCATATATATAAGATGGGCAGCGACGAGCAGCGCCGCCGTTACATTCCGCTTCTGGCGTCGGGCGAATGGCTGGGCTGCTGGTCGCTGACCGAACCCGAGGCCGGTTCGGACGCGGCGGGCACGCGCACCTCGGCCCACCTGGAAAACGGATGCTGGGTGCTGGACGGCGCCAAGACTTTCACCACCAACGCGCACTTCGCGAACGTCTGCGTGGCCATGGCGGTGACCGACCGCACCGCCGCGCAACACGGCATCTCGGCATTTATTATCGACCAGGGCACGGCGGGGTTCCGGCCGGGCAAGAAGGAAAACAAGCTGGGACTGCGCGCCAGCGCCACCGGGGAAGTGATCTTCGAAAACTGCCGCATTCCGCAAACGCAATTGCTGGGCAAGCGCGGCGAGGGTTTTGTGGACAGCCTGAAGGTGCTGGATGGCGGCCGCATCTCGATTGCGGCGCTGGCCATCGGCATGGCGCAAGGCGCATACGACGCTGCCCTGCGCTATTCGAAGCTGCGGCGCCAGTTCAGCCGGCCTATATCGGAGTTCCAGGCCATCCAGTACAAGCTGGTGGATATGGCAACGTCGATCGACGCCGCCCGTCTGCTCAATTACCGCGCCGCCTGGATGTTGGACCATGGCAAGCGCGTGACCAAGGAATCCGCCATGGCGAAGTTGTTTGCGTCGGAGGCCGCCGTGCGCGTGGCAGACGAAGCGGTGCAGATTCACGGCGGCTATGGATTCATCAAAGACTACCCGGTGGAGAAATTCTACAGGGATGTGAAGCTCTGTACCATCGGTGAAGGCACCAGCGAAATACAACGGCTGGTGATCGCGCGGCAACTCCTGAAAAGCTGATGACCGACTGGGCGCGCAAGATTGCGGAAGGCGATGCGCGCGCGCTGGCCCGCGCCGCCACGGGGATCGAGAATCGCGATCCGAGGGCGCTCGAGGTATTGCGCGAATTGCAGCCGCGGGCCGGACGAGCGGTGGTGGTGGGCATCACGGGTCCGCCGGGGGCGGGGAAGAGCACGCTGGTGGATGCCATGGTGCGCGAGCTGCGCCGCCAGGGGCGCACGGCCGGAATCGTCGCGGTGGACCCCAGCAGCCGGCGCACTGGCGGCGCCATCCTGGGCGACCGCATTCGCATGCTCGACCATTACGCCGATCCCGGCGTCTTCATCCGTTCCATGGCCACGCGCGGAACTTCCGGCGGATTGGCGCAAGCGACGGCCGATATGGCCACGCTGCTGGACGCCGCGGGCAAGGACTTCGTCATTATCGAAACGGTGGGAGTAGGTCAGGACGAAGTCGAGGTAGCTGGTGTGGCGCAGGTTACGGTGGTGGTGCTGGTGCCCGGAATGGGCGACGATGTACAGGCTATTAAGGCCGGCATCATGGAGATTGCGGATGTGTTCGTGATCAACAAGTCCGATCAGCCTGGCGCAGACCGCATGGAGCGGGAGATTCAAAGCGCCCTAAGCTTGTCGCCGGACACAAACAGGCCACCTATCGTTCGCACCGTCGCCACCAATGGAACCGGCATTCCGGAATTGCTGCAAGCGGTAAGCTCGCCGCGTCGCCGCGTCGGCGTGTCGCCGCGTCATTCCCAAGGAGGTCACAAGTTGCAAGTACAGATAGGCATCATAGGCGGGAGCGGTCTCTACTCCATGCCCGGTTTTGAAGCGCAGGAAGAAGTGGTCGTGGAGACGCCCTTTGGCGCGCCTTCCGACAACCTGGTGGTCGGCAAATTGGCCGGCCGCAGCGTGGCGTTTCTGGCGCGGCACGGGCGCGGGCACCGCATTTCGCCTTCGGAGCTGAATTTTCGCGCCAACATTTACGCGCTGAAGGCCGTGGGCGTGGCGCGCATCATTTCGCTGAGTGCGGTGGGATCGCTGAAGGAGGAGCACCAGCCGCTCGACTTCGTGATCCCCGATCAGTTCGTGGACCGCACGCGCGGCCGCGTTTCTACGTTCTTCGGCGAAGGGCTGGTGGCGCATATCGGCTTCTCCGATCCCATCTGTCCGCAGCTTGCCGGGGTGATGCACCAGGCCTGCGCGGATGCCGGCGTTACAGCCAAGAAAGGCGGTTCCTATCTATGCATGGAAGGTCCGGCGTTCTCCACGCGCGCGGAGTCGAACCTGTACCGAGGCTGGGGGATGGACGTGATCGGCATGACTAATCTGCAGGAAGCCAAACTGGCGCGCGAAGCCGAGATCTGTTATGTAACGGTCGCGATGGTTACCGATTACGATTGCTGGCATCCCGCGCATGACGCCGTTACGGTGACGGACATCGTCGCGAACCTGATGAAGAACGCCGAAAACGCTAGTAAAGTGGTGGCGGCCGCGGTCGCGGGCATGCCGGCGGAACGAAGCTGCAAGTGCGGGTCGGCACTGGCGCATGCCATCATCACCGACCGTAAACTGGTGCCGGAAGCGACGAAGCGCAAATTGGAATTAATCGTTGGCAAATATTTCTGAACAGGGTGGGGCGGGACTCCAGTCCTGCGG
>JBEKMJ010000015.1:0-98958 GCA_050008575.1 Bryobacteraceae bacterium | reverse complement strand
TCGTACCAGCGCGTGTCCACTGCCGGAGGGTTTGTTCTTCTTCGGAGGTTAAAAACGTCGCTGCTCGTTGGCCCATGTCCAAATCATAAGACAATACGCTTAGTTTTGCAATTAGGTACTAGTGGGGCAGGCTCGCAGCCTGCGCGGCCTCGCAGGCCCGCTCCTCTGCGCGCGAAGCTCGCCGCGGGGTTTTAGCCGCACTTCGCCAGTTCGCTATGGTTCGCCGAACCAGCCGGGAAGCTCGCTTCGAGTAACTTCTCCCAAACCCCGAATTTGCAGAAGTAGCTTCCGGATACGCAACCCGGGAACACAGCTTGCGGGTGCGAGGATGTTACCGTTTCTTGTATGAAAACAGCGTTGTACGGGCGGATCGTCTTTGGCGTGTCGGCGGTGCTGTGCGGCGTCATCGCACTGATGTGGTACGACTCCGACACCTGGCAAACCCTGCGCCGGATCTGGAGCCTGCCTTTTGGAACCATCGTCGGCGGATGTCTCATGATCGTTCAAATTGCCGGTGGGATTGGGATGCAGTACGCAAGCACCGCGCGTTTGGCGTCGATCGTTCTCGGCGTCGTCTATTCGCTTTTCTCCCTGGCCTGCATCCCTGGCATCATTGCCGCACCGGCCGTCTATGTGCACTACGGAAGCTTCTTCGAACAGTTTTCCTCACTCTGCGGTGCGATTGCCCTGTACGCCGCAACCGAGGCAAATGCGGCACGGGCGGTAGCGTTCGGCCGAGTGGCGCGCCTGGGGCTCGGAGTCTGCGCGATTTCATTCACGCTGAGTCAGATACTCTATCTTCCTGCGACAGCCGGCTTGGTTCCAAAGTGGATTCCGCCAAATCGGACTTTTTGGGCGACACTCACGACGATCGCATTTGCACTCGCGGCGATTTCCATTCTCATCAATCGCCAGGCACGGCTTGCAATTCGCCTGATGACCCTCATGCTGGCACTCTTTGGTGTGTTGGTTTGGGTTCCGCGCCTGATCGCCCACCCAGAAGCCCATCTGAACTGGTCCGAATTCGGTTTGACTTTCCTGATTACGGGGGCCGTCTGGATGGTGGCCGATTTGAAGTCTTTCTGATTTAGGCGTGTTTGCGCGCCGCTTAATCGTGCAACCGCCAGCGTTGTTTCCGGTTCACTTCGTGTGTGGCCGGACACTCTTCCCCTGCTTTTGGCGGAGCCCAAACAGCTATGGGGCTTATACGCGATCGTGATTTCAAGTAAGAACGGTTGAAATCCGGACGGCTGATTTTGTTCGAGCGGCTCGCGGGGCGGCGTGCGGCAAATGGTGCATCACTGCCTAGCGAGAAGCGCCCCGAGAACCGGTTTCAATCGGCGCGGGATTTGTCGTCCGCGCTGGGGCGATGCCGCAAAGCGGAATAGCTCCCGCGCCGCAGGTTTCCTCACCGCGGCGCCGCTGGCGATGGATCCAGAACGGTGGTTGACCCGAGCGCCAGAAGCGGAGACATGGTCGGGATCGGTTCTCGGCGGGCCGGAGTTCGCGGCTAGCCAGCGCATCTCCCCGGACGGACGATTTCAGATCGCCAAGGCCGCCTGTCAGGCGGCCACCTCTTAGTGCAATATCGCACGTGCGTTGAAACCCATTGGCTCGCGCATTGCTCCTGTCCCCCGCGAAGGAGAGGAGTATGGCCAACAAGAACAACTCGGTATTCGGCATTTACCCCGATCGGCTCAGCGTCGAAGAAGCCATTGAAGCGTTGCGCGCGGCCGGATTTCGCGGTCCGGACATCTCTGTATTGTTCCAGGAAAATCAGGGCACCAAAGACCTTGCCCATGAAAAAAATACGAAGGCGCCCGAAGGGGCGACGGCCGGCGGCATCGTCGGGGGTATCTCCGGCGGTGTGGTGGGCTGGCTCACCGGCATCGGGGCGTTGGCGATCCCCGGCCTGGGGCCGCTCATTGCGGCGGGACCGATTGTGGCCGCGCTGGCCGGTGTAGGCGCGGTGGGCGCCGTGGGTGGCATCGTCGGCGCGCTGGCCGGCATGGGCATGCCCGAATACGAGGCGAAACGCTTCGCGGGCCGCATCAAGCAGGGCGGCGTCCTCATGTCCGTGCATTGCGACAACCCAGACTGGATCAAGCGCGCCCGGGATCTGCTTCGGCAGACCGGCGCCGCGGGTATCGATTACAGAGCGGAGTCCAGCGCGGATTTCTTCGTGAGCGACAAACCCATGCCGCGCGTGCGCCACGCTGGTTTCTCAGATCCGCTATCGGGCCCCGACGATCCGTTGTAAGTGCCTTTGGCCTTCTGGTGGCTTAGCCTCTCGGGCAGTAGCGCTGCCCCACAACTGTGGTGGTATCCTGTTTGCATGCGTGGAATGGCGCTCCTGATTCTCGCCGGCCACGCCGCACTCTCCATCCCGGCATGGGCCGTCGACGCGGCAGCGCCGGGCGTCCCCAACTTCCACCAGGTGACCGGGCGCATCTACCGCGGCGCGCAGCCCACTGCCGAAGGCTTGCACAGCCTGGCTAAGCTGGGAGTGAAGACGGTCATCGATCTGCGCCCTGAAGGCGAGCATTCCTGCAAGGCGGAACGACGCGCGGTGGAGGCGGCGGGGATGCATTACGTCAACGCGCCGCTTAGCGGGGCCCACGCGCCATCCGATCAAAAGATCTCGCACGTGCTGGCCTTGTTGGACGACTCCGCGAGCCCCATCTTCTTGCACTGCCGCCGGGGAGCGGATCGCACCGGCACAGTGATCGCCTGCTACCGCATTACACACGATGGCTGGGGTAATCGGAGGGCCTTGCAGGAAGCCACCTCGCTCGGCATGAGCTGGTTCGAGTTTGGCATGCAGCGCTACGTGTTGGCCTTCCGCGCCGCCGGCGCCGCCAATGCGCCGCCCCCTCCGCCGCAACCTCCGCCGCCCGCGCCGCCGCAACCTCCACGCTAAACTGGAAATAGTGGAAGAAGAGGTCCTCGGCAAGGCATACGATTCCCGCCTGATGCGCAGGCTGCTGGGATACATGCGCCCATATCGCGGCTACGTGGCGCTTTCGCTGTTCTTCCTGCTGTTGGAATCCGTGCTGCAAGTGCTTGGCCCCCTGCTGACCAAGATCGCCGTGGATCGCTATCTCGCGCCCAATCCCGCACGCGTTGCCACGCCCTTCGATCGCTATCTGCCCGCCGGCCCCTGGGACGGACTCGCGGCAGTGGGCGTGCTATATCTGGGCGTCCTCCTGGGCACCTTCATTTTCGATTTTGCGCAAGTCTACCTGATGCAGTACACCGGCCAGCTTGCCATGTTCGATTTGCGCAAGCAGCTCATGGCGCACATGCAGGGACTGGATCTGGCTTTCTTCGATCGCAATCCGGTGGGCCGGCTGGTCACGCGCGTCACCACAGACGTGGACGTGCTCAACGATCTGTTCGCTTCCGGCCTCGTGACCATCCTGGCCGACGTGCTGGTGCTGAGTTTCATTGTAGCCATCATGTTCAACTTGAGCCCCGGCCTCACCGGTCTGATGCTGGCCGTGATGCCGCTGGTGATCCTGGCGACCGCCATTTTCCGGCGCAGCGTCACCGACAGCTACCGGCGCATCCGCATCGCCATCGCCAAGATCAATTCGTATCTGCAGGAGCATGTCACCGGCATCGTGGTGCTGCAACTCTTCAACCGCGAAGCGAAGAGCCGGCAGGAATTCGATGGCGTCAATCGGGAGCACATGGACGCTTATAAGGACGCCATCCTGGCCTACGGCTGGTTCTACCCGGTGGTGGAGTTCCTCTCCATGCTGGCGCTGGCCGGCATCCTGGCCTATGGCGGCTTCCGCATCGGGCGCGGCGCACTCACGCTGGGCGTGGTGGTGGCGTTCCTGCAATACGGGCTGCGCTTTTTCCGCCCCATCCAGGATCTGAGCGAGAAGTACAACATCCTGCAAGGCGCCATGGCGTCGGCCGAACGCATCTTCAAGCTGCTGGACACCCAAGCCGCGATCCTGCCGCCATCCAATCCGCGGCCCGCGCCCGCTTCGGCGCGCATCGAGTTCGATGGCGTGTGGTTCGCCTATAAGGGATCTGAACCGAGCCAAGACCGTGAGGGAGCGGAATTGGACTGGGTGCTGCGCGACGTCAGCTTCACCATCCAGCCTGGCGAAACCATCGCCGTGGTGGGCCACACCGGGGCAGGGAAGACCACGCTCATGAGCCTGCTGCTGCGCTTCTACGACGTGCGGAAAGGCGCCATCCGCGTGGGCGGCTGCGACGTGCGGCAGCTCGATCCGCAAGAGTTGCGCCGCCAATTCGGCGTGGTCTTGCAGGACCCGTATTTGTTCACGGGGACGCTCGAAGACAACATCCGGCTGGGCACCCAGGGCATCTCCCGCCAGGCCGTGGAGGACGCCGCCGAACAGGTCAACCTGCTGGACTTCATCCGCTCGCTGCCCGACGGATTCGCGCATTCCATCCGCGAGCGCGGCAGCGGCCTCTCCACGGGTCAGAAACAACTGATCAGCTTCGCCCGCGCGTTGGCCCACAATCCGCGCTTCCTGATTCTGGACGAAGCCACTTCAAGCGTCGATACGGAGACTGAATTTCGCGTGCGCGAAGCGCTGAGCCGCATGGTGGAAGGCCGCACCTCGATTGTCATCGCACACCGGCTGTCGACGATTCAGCGCGCCGACCGCATCCTGGTGATGCATAAGGGCCGCCTACGCGAATCCGGCACGCACCAGCAGTTGCTGGCGCTGCGCGGCATTTACTGGAAGTTGTATCAATTGCAGTATAAAGACCAGGAAGTCCTGGTAGGGCAGACCTCCAGGGCCCGCTCTTCAGCGAACCAAGCTCGCCCTTGCCGTCTTGACTTAGTCGACAAATTGGAAGGTCCCCAATGAGACATAACTCGTGGGGCAGCGCCATGCGCTGCCGCGGGGCTTTTAGCCGGAGAACCCGCGCAGGCCTGGAGGCCCGCCCCACCAAGAGGCCAAAGTCGAGCCAGCCGTCTGAAAGCCGGCTGCGGGCAGAATTGCCCGCCCTCCAATTCGTGGCCCTGGCCGCGATCCCGCACTTCAGTTCCCGTCCAGGAAATCCAGGATCATCGGATCCAGCCAACCGGGCCGCTTCTGAAACGTAAAATGATCGGTCCCGGGCAATATCGCCAGCCTCGCCGCAGGAATCATCCGGTAAATCCGGGTAGTCTCCTCCACGCGCGTGAAATCCAGATCCCCCGCCACAATCATCACCGGCGCCTTGATCTTCCCCAGGTCCTGCTCCGAAAAGCCCCAGGCCGGTTTGGCCCACATGGTCCGGATCTTGTCGAAGAACACCGGCCAATGTTGCGGCCCGTCCGGCGAAACGCGCGCATATTCTTCGCGCACCTGGGCGGACCAACGATCGGGCGAGAGCGACCGCATGGCTTGCTGCATCTGCGGCGTGACCGCGCCGAGTCCCACGCCGGAAGCCACCACCCGCCGCACCAGTTCGGGATGGGTGAACGCCAGCCGCAGCGCCAGTTGACCGCCGTCGCTCCAGCCGATTACGTCCGCGTTCGAAATCCCAAGCCGAACCAGCAGCGCCGCCGTGTCCTCGGTCATGCCTTCATAGGACAATTCCCGCCCGGCAACGTCGCCCGTGTGTCCATGTCCCATCTGTTCGATGGCGACCACCCGATGGTTCCGCGCCAGCACCGAAAGCTGCCCGGCGAATGAAGATTGAATGGTCGACGTGCCGCCGTGCAGCAACACCACCGTCCGCCCTTCGCCGTGAATCTCGTAATACATCTTGATGCCGTGAACGTCCGCGAATTCGGCGAATGCCGGGAGCGAGACCAGTAGACCCAGCAGGACAGGTGCTTGCATGCGTCGAGTGTACCTTACCGCAGTTGCTTCAGGTACGCGATGATCTCGCTCCTCTCGGCCGCGCTATCCGGATGAAACGCCATATTGTTGTCCCGCACCAGACTTTCCGGGTCGGCCAGCCACTTGTCGAGCGACTCGGCGGCCATGTGATGTGCGCATTCTTAAGCGCATCCGAGTAACCGAACGATGGCGCCGATCCCGACACGCGTCCGCAGACGCCGCCCAGCCGCGGACCCTCCTTGTCGCGATCCGGCGAGTGACAGCCCGAACACCGCCTGCCCGGGTGCGGCGGTTTGCGTCCAGGCAGCGGCCACCAGGACCACATTATGGTGGCGCAAGCAATGTGGGGCAGGCGTCTACGCCTGCGGCGGGTCTCCAGACCCGCCCGCGGGCCACACTCGCCCGGAGCGGGTTCTGGAGAGCCCGTGCAGGACTAGAGTCCCGCCCCACCCGGCGAGCGTAGCTGGCGCCGCCCGGTAACGCCCGTGGCACACCGGTGTACCATATAGTCACATATGATTTGTATCGAGGCGCCGGCCGGATGAAAGCCGCGCCGAACCTGGCCCTCTTCGAGAAGGCGATGCTTCCGCATTTGGACGCGGCTTATAACCTGGCGCGTTGGCTGACGCGCAACGAGGACGACGCACAAGATGTAGTGCAAGAAGCCTATCTGCGCGCCTTTCATTTTTTCGACGGCTTTAGGGGCGGGGATGGACGAGCCTGGCTTCTGGCGGTGGTCCGCAATACCGCACTCACCTGGCTCCGCCGCGAGAGAGGGTCGACGCACGTGTCGTTCGATGAAGAGATGCATGTTCCCGCCGCCGCGGCCGCCACGGTCGAAACTAAGTTAGTCGAAGGCGCTAAGTTCGCCGAGTTGCGCAACTGCCTGGACTTACTTCCCCTGGAGTTCCGCGAGGCCGTGGTGATGCGGGAGTTGGAAGAAATGCCGTACCGGGATATTGCGGAAGCCGCGAGTGTTCCGATCGGCACCGTCATGTCCCGGCTCTCTCGCGCGCGCCAGCGCCTGCAGGATTGCCTGGCGGCGCGGTTGAGGGAGGCTTCCGAATGACCTGCGCGCCGGTAAAAAGTCTGCTGGAGCCATACCTCGACGAAGAATTGGACGCGGTCCAAAGAGCCCAGGTCGCCGAGCATCTCGCAGCCTGCGGTTCTTGCGCTGAGATGCATGCGCGGCTTCTGGAACTGCGCACCGCCATTCGCGCCCACGCACCCTATTACCGTGCGCCGGCCAGCTTACCACAGCGTATTCGATTTTCCCTGCGCCAGGCCAACCGCCCGGCCGCCGGACCATGGCGCCGGATCGCGATTGCCGCCGCCATCCTGCTATCGGCTTCGGCCGCATGGAACGTCGCCCTATTCCGTTGGCATACCTCGCACGCCGATTTGATCGCGCAGAACGTCCTGTCAAGCCACGTGCGGTCGCTGATGGGAGCGCATCTGCTGGACGTGCCTTCATCCGACCGGCACACCGTCAAGCCTTGGTTCAACGGCAAGCTGGACTTCTCGCCGAACGTGAGAGACCTTGCCGCGCAGGGATTCCCGCTAATCGGCGGGCGTATGGATTACGTGGACGACCGTCCGGTGGCGGTTCTGGTTTACCAGCGGCGGCAACACGTCGTCAATCTGTTTACGTGGCCCGCTGCCGCAAGCGCCGGGAAGGAGTTTTCGCGGAACGGCTACCAGGCCGCCGGTTGGAATACCGGCGGGATGGCCTACTGGGCCATTTCCGACATCGGCGCCGCCGAACTGCGGCAGTTTGAAAGCCTTTATAAGCAGTAACGCCTTGCCCCGTTCGGCTCCCGTTTCCGCGCCGTTAGCCTCTATAAACAGCTATTCAGGCCTGAAATCGTGGAAACCAGGCCGCGCCTGCCTTATCATTAGATAACCGGCGCGCTTATGGGCATCAATATCGGTCTGGATATCGGCTCGATCAGCCTGAAGCTGGCCGCCCTCGGCCGGCCGGCGGATCGCGGCATTCTGGAGACGCTCTGCGGCGGGGCCCGTCCCTTCCGCATGGTGAGCGCGGACCCGCCCCTGGTGCTGTCGGACTACCGCCGCATCGCCGGCAGCCCGATTCAATCCACCTACGACCTGCTGCAGGAGTTCTACGATGTGGTGCCGGAGGCGCGCGTGGAAGGCATCCGCGTCACCGGCTCCGGCAGCCGCACGATCGCCAAAATCCTGGGGCTTTACTTCGAAAACGAATTCAAGGCCGTCGCCCGCATGATCGCGGATTTTTATCCGCACGCGCGCACCGTCTTCGAAATCGGCGGCGAAAGCTCCAAGTACATTCGGCTCGATAACCGGACCATCCTGGATTACGACCGCGGCGGTGAGTGCGCGGCCGGTACCGGATCGTTCCTCGATCAGCAGGCGCTGCGCATGCGCTACTCGGTGGAGGACGTCGGGGATCTGGTGGCGCACGCCGGTTGCGCCGCGCGCATCGCCGGCCGCTGCTCGGTGTTCGCCAAGAGCGACATGATCCACGCGCAGCAGAAAGGACACGCTCCGGCGGAGATTCTGCGCGGCCTCTGCGATGCCGTCGCCCGCAATTTCAAAAGCAGCGTGGTCAAAGGCCGGCGGGTCGAATCGCCTGTCGCGCTGGTGGGCGCGGTTTCGCGGAACTCAGGCGTTACCGCGGCTTTGCGCGAAGCGTTCGGGCTTTCCGGGAGCCAGTTGTTCGTGCCGCCGCATTACGCCTGGTGCGGCGCGATCGGCGCGGCCATACTGGAAGCCGAGGAGCCGCGCAAGCGTTCCCTGCGCGACATCCACCGGCTGAACCAGCACGAAGGCGAAGAGCGCGTCGAAGACACTACGCCGCTCTCGATGGAAAATGTCGTGTTGCTGCGCGGCCGCGTGGGTGCGTATCAGCCCAAGATGGCAGGCCGAACCACCATCCCGGCGTATCTGGGCATCGACGTAGGATCGGTATCTACCAATGTCGTCGCCATCGACGAAACCGGCGCCGTCATTCACGATATCTACCTGCGCACCGCCGGACGGCCCATCGAGGCTGTCCAACAGGGGCTTACCGAGCTCGATGGCCTGTGGGGCCAGCGCCTCGAAATCCGCGGCGTGGGCACGACCGGATCCGGCCGCGAACTGATCGCCGAATTCGTCGGCGCGGACGTGGTGAACGACGAGATCACCGCGCACAAAACCGGCGCTCTGCACGTCAGCCAGACCATGGGCGGCGAGCCGGTGGACACTATCTTCGAGATCGGCGGCCAGGACTCCAAATTCATCTCCATCGAGCACGGCGTGGTGGTGGATTTCGCCATGAACGAAGCCTGCGCGGCCGGCACCGGATCGTTCCTGGAGGAGCAGGCCGAAAAGCTGGGCATCTCCATTAAAGGCGAATTCGCGCGGCTGGCCCTCGCCGCGCCCCGGCCCACGCGCCTGGGCGAGCGCTGCACGGTGTTCATGGAGCGCGATGTCACGGGCTGGCTGCACAAAGGCGAGCCGGTGCCCAACCTGGTGGCGGGACTGGCGTACTCCATCGCGCTCAACTATCTGAACCGCGTGGTGCGCGGCCGCCACATCGGCAAGGCGATCTACTTCCAGGGCGGCACCGCTTATAACGACGCGGTAGCCGCGGCCTTCGCCGGCCTGCTGGGCAAACGCATCACGGTGCCGCCGTACAACGGAGTGATGGGCGCCATCGGCATGGCGCTGATCGCGCGCCAGTGGCACGCCGCGACCCACGCCCCGAGCCGCTTCCGCGGATATCGCCTCGACCGGCTGCAACTGGCGTCCCGCGACTTCGTCTGCCGCGCCTGCTCGAATCTGTGCGACATCAAGGAATTCACCATCGAAGGACAGAAGAGTTACTGGGGCGATAAGTGCTCCGATAAGTTCCGCAAACCTTCCGCCACCGGCCGGCAGCCGGTGATCGACGACCTGTTCGCTTGCCGCGAGAAGATCGTTGAAGATTTGGTGGCATCCGCACCCAAGCCCGCCGCCGGCGCCGGACGCGTGGGCGTCCCGCGCGCCATGTCTACCTTCGACCGCTATCCGTTCTGGCAGCGCTATTTCGCCGAACTGGGTTTCGAAACGGTGCTCTCGCCGGCGACCGATCCGCGCATCGCCGCCGCGGGTGTCGACATGGCCGTGGCGCAGCCTTGCTATCCCGTGCAAGTGGCGCACGGCCATGTGCGCGCGCTGGCGGAGATGGGCGTCGACCACATCCTGGTCCCCAACATCGCCGATGCGGAGGCGGATGAGAGCAACTCCTGCCCGGCGCACTATTGCCCGTGGAATCAGACACTGCCCTACATCCTGCGCGTGGCGCCCGGGCTGGAACAGGTTCAGGCAAAGTTCCTGGTCCCCACATTGCATTTTCAGCTCGGTCCGGCGCAGGTGAAAAGCGCCATGGCCGAGTGCATGAAGCCGCTGGGAGTCGCCCGCCGCGCGAGCGATCGCGCCGTAGACGCCGCCTACGCCGCGCAGCACGGCTTCCAGGCGCGCCTGCTCGAACTCGGCCGCCGCGCCCTGGATGTCTTGGAGCAGACCGGCGAGCCTGGACTGGTGCTGGCCGGCCGCGGCTACAACATCTACGACCGCGGCATCAACTGCGACATTCCCCGCAAGCTGCGGCATCGCTACGGGGCCAACGTGATCCCGCTCGATTTCCTGGTCACCGGCCGCGAGCCCATGACCGGCCTGCACGAAAACATGTACTGGGCGTCCGGACGCAAGATTCTGGAAGCCGTCCGCGTGGCGGGATCGCGCGCCAACCTGCACCTGATCTACCTGTCGAATTTCAAGTGCGGCCCGGATTCCTACATCAAACACTTCGCCCGCGACGCGGCCGGCGCGCCGCTGCTGGTGCTGCAATTCGACGGGCACGGCAACGATGCCGGCTACATGACGCGCTGCGAGGCCTATCTCGACAGCAAGGGGATTCTGCGATGCTACAAACCCATGGGGGGCGGGCTTCAGCCCGCGCGGGACTTCAGTCCCGCTCTGAAATCTCCCTAGCCGGCAAGAAAATCCACATCCCGCCCATGGCCTACGGCAGCGCCAAAGCCTTCGCCGCCGCCTTTCGCGCCGTCGGTCTGGACGCCGAACCCACGCCCCCCTCCGACCATCGCACGCGCGAATTGGGCGCGCGCTACACCTCCGGCGACGAATGCTATCCGGCCAAAGTGACCGTCGGCGATTTCATGAAGGTGCTCGAATCGCCCAATACCGATCCCGCCCGCACCGTCTTCTTCATGCCCACCGCGCAAGGCCCCTGCCGCTTCGGACAATACTCGCCGTACCTGCGCCACGTGCTGGACGCGAGCGGCTATCGCGATACGCAGGTGCTCTCTCCTTCCAGCAACAACGGCTACGGCGGCCTGGGCGAGATGGCTCGCCCCTTCATGCGCACCGGATGGCGCGCGCTGCTGGCCGCCGACATCCTGCAGAAGCTGCTCCTGCAATACCGGCCGCACGAGTTGGAATCCGGCCGGAGCGAGCGCGTCTACGAAGCCTGCCTGGACGACGTGTGCCGCACCGTCGAATCGACGCCCGTGAAGCCCGCCGTGCAGCTCGCCGCCCTTCGCGATGCCCTGCTGCGCGCGCGCGACCGCTTCCGCGCCATCCCCGGCCGCCGCGACCGTGCTACCCCGCTGATCGGCATCGTGGGCGAGATTTTCTGCCGCCTCAACACGTTCTCGAATGAGAACCTCGTCCGGCGTCTGGAAGAATATCGCGCCGAAGCATGGCTTTCCGACATCGTGGAGTGGATCTGGTATACGAACACGGAACACTTCCGCAAACTCAAACTCACCGGCCGCCTGTGGACCGCGGAAGCGCTGGAAGCCTGGGTCCGCAACAAGGTGCAGAAGCGCGACGAGCACGTGCTGCTGGAGCCTTTCCGCCAGGACTTCACCGGCTACGAAGAGCCGGATATATACGAGATCCTGGAATGCGCGCGCCCGTACCTGCCGCGCGAAGGCGCGTTCGGCGAGATGGTGCTGAACGTCGGAAAAGTGGTGTACCTGGCGCGCAAAGGCGCGGACGGGATTATCGATATCAGCCCGTTCACGTGCATGAACGGCATTGTGTGCGAGGCGATTTATCCGAAGCTAAGCCGCGACCTGGGCGGCATTCCGATTCGTAACTTCTATTTCGATGGCACGCAGTCGGACCTGGATCGGGATTTAGGCGTGTATCTGGAACTCGCCCGTGGCTATCAAAAGCGCAAGCAGTGGCCCCGTGTTTGGCCGAAGTATCCGAAAGAGTAGGACTCTTGGTGGGGCAGGCTCGCAGCCTGCGCGGGCCTCGCAGGCCCGCTCTTCGGCGAGCGAAGCTTGCCCCTGCGGCTACAGAGTCGCCTACGCTGGGTGCAGGACCAATCTGTCATCCACCGAGTAATCGCCTCGATCGTGAGTAATCAGCGGGACCTCATAGTAGAGCGCACTCGCAGCAATCCAGGCGTCGGCTGTTTGGATCGGACGTCCTTTCCTCCTCGCGGCGAAAGAGGCCTCGGCCCATCTTCCACACAGCTCGCGGTTGACCGGCAAGACCACGTAGCGTGTCAGGTGTTGGGCTACGCTCCAACTCCGCCAGCGTCATAAACGAGATTCCGGGCAATCGGCCCGTGATGTGCGTTTCGGTGTGTCACCCTTGAAGAGCATCGACACCACGTCGGTGTCGACCGCCGCGGCGTTCATCGCGGGCTGCCTGGAAACGCTCCCTCTCGACGCCGATCGTGAAGGCTTGCGAATAATTCTTCTGCCGATTCGTCTTCGCGCGACGGCTCTCCAAGCAGAGTCTCAAAGTCGTCAATTGGGGCGACGCCCTGCTGCGCTGCGAGTTCCTCGAAGGACGGCGAGACCGTGCTATCCGTTCGAGGTGATCCGATCACGTGTGCCCTTTTGCCCACGAATCCAGCATAACAGCTCGACGACGGCCATCCGCTCCCGCCGCCACGCCGTGGTTCCGCAGAGAGTGCTTTGAGGGAACATTGGGCTTGTTAGGCGGAAGGGCGGTTACGGAGAGCAACACCGCCGTCTCGCCTAACACAGTTCGGCACGGCCCTTGCGTTCGCCTCGGCCTATTTGCAATACTGGTCGGCGGCCCGGTCGGGCAAGGCTATGGCTGCGAAGTCCGGGGTCAATTGCAAATGACACATTTCACTACGTACGGCGTGAAATTATCGAGCTTAACTACGTCTCGGAGCGCGACCCTTGGTTTTCGGACCACAAGCGTGATGATCAAGGACTCGACGCGCCCACATATCATGTCACCCGTTCGACCGCCGGTCCTGCGACCCGTAGAGCACCCGGCGACACCGTGTGGCTATTCTCGCAATTAACCTGGAAGAAGTTGAAGTTCCCCCATCATTGGACGCGAAGATCACGGTGGCTAAGGTATCAGACCGCCGTGCGTGTCGATCGGTAGACGAGCCCGCCTTTCGATACTGTGCCGACCGTAAGAGCTCGCGCTGGTTCCCACTTTTTGACGCGAGCCGCACTCTTGGCGAGGTTCGGACGGTGGATTCACGGGGGATCTCTGGTCCGCTCTTGGCCAACGGTCAGTCTGTTGGAAGAGCATTGCAGAGCTTACGCCAGCTCGCGGATGCTCGCCCGATTCTGAACTGGAGCAGCGGCTTGCGGGCCTAGGCTTCGATTTCGTCAGCTACCGGCTTGTAGACGGAACGCGTGCGGCAACCTCCAAAAGCCTCCAACTTGTCCAGTGCGGGAAAGTGTTTTCTGGGACCGATGGTCACTCCCCCGCGGCACAGCCGAACGGCGTGAGATCTTGTCAGATCCGGTTCTAACCGCATTCATTAACAGGAAGATTAAGGCGAGTACGGTCGTGTGGGCTATCGAGTCCCCAAAGTATGCCGAGAGGGGCAGTTACTCACTAATGGAAATGCGTTTTGCTCCACAGCTCCGCAAGCTCAAGCACTGGACAAATGGTACGAGGTAAATCCCGTGCCGCGCCCACGCCACTTGCAAGCAGTAATACCCGTACATGACTGAAGGGCGCTACGGGTCTATCGTCAGCCGTCAAGAGAGATCTTGAAATCGCGAAACTACGATTCCGGCAACTGTTAGGATGCAAGATATGAGCAGGTCCGAGAGCTACGCAAGTGTTTGGGACGCGATCGCCGACACTCCCGAGGAGGCCGCCAATCTGAGAGCGCGGGCCGAACTGATGCAGAAGATCGCGGCACACTTGACACGGCACGAATGGACACAGGCCGAAGCCGCGAGGCGCTGTGGCGTCACACAGCCGCGCATCAACGATCTGCTCCGCGGCCGGGTATCGCGCTTTTCGCTCGACGCGCTGGTCAACATTGCGACGGCGCTGGGCTGCCGCGTGCGCGTCGATCCGGAAACCGCCTGACTTCCGCCGCGCTTGGACCGGCCCGAAGTATCCTAAATATTAGGACAGCCCTCCCGGCCCGTCCCCCCAACCCTATGCCCGAAACCGCCCGCATCCTCGACCAACTCCACCGCGCCTACGAAGGCCCCGCCTGGCACGGCCCCGCTCTCCGCGAAGTCCTCGCCGGCGTAACCTGGCAGACCGCCGCCCTACGCCCCATCCCCGGCGCCCACACCATCTGGGAACTCGTCCTGCACCTCACGGTCTGGATCTCAGTCCCCACTCGCCGCCTGGAAGGCGCGGAAATCCCCACTCTGCCCTCCGACGAGGACTGGCCCGCCCCGCCCGCTCCGTCCGAATCCGCCTGGCGCGAAGCCCTCGATCGACTAGCCGATCGACAGCGCGACCTGGAATCCGCGGTCCGCGATCTCCCCGACGATCGCCTCCGCGAAAAGGTCCTAGGCGACATCCCCTATTCGATCTACACCATGCTCCACGGCGTCGTCCAGCACAACCTGTATCACGCGGGCCAGATCGCGCTGCTGAAGAAGGGGATCCATCCATGATCGATTTCTCCCAATTCGGCCACGACCAGCCCCTAGTCCTGATCGCCGGACCATGCGTCATCGAAAGCGAGGAGCACGTCCACCGCATGGCGCGCGCCATCGGCGAAATTGCCGGCCCCTTCGTCTTCAAGGCGTCATTCGACAAAGCCAACCGCACCAGCCTCACCGGCTATCGGGGCCCCGGCCTCCACGAAGGCTTGCGCATCCTGGCCGGCGTCAAGCGCGCAGGCTACTCCATCCTCACCGATATCCATGCGCCCGCTCAGGCCGCGCCCGCCGCCGAAGTGGCCGATATCCTGCAAATCCCCGCTTTCCTCTGCCGCCAGACGGACCTGCTGCTCGAAGCCGGCCGCACCGGCCGCATCGTGAATATAAAGAAGGGCCAGTTCGTCGCCCCCCAAGACATCGCGCGCGCCGCCGAAAAAGTCGCCTCCACCGGCAACTCCCAGGTGTTGCTCACCGAGCGCGGCTCGTCGTTCGGCTACCACAACCTCGTCGTCGATATGCGCGGCTTGAAGATCATGCGCGACATGGGCTGGCCCGTCATTTTCGACGCCACCCACAGCGTGCAGTTGCCCAGCGGCGGTGGCGCGGCTTCCGGCGGCCAGCCGCAGTTCATCGAACCACTGTCGCGCGCCGCCGTGGCCGTGGGCATCGACGGCTTGTTCGTGGAAGTGCACGACGCCCCCGAGCGCGCCTTATCCGACGGCGCCAACGCCCTCCGGCTCGACCTCCTGCCCGAACTTTTGCGCCGCCTGCGCGCGCTGGATGCGCTGGTGAAATCCGGCTTCCTGCACGCTTAGCCCGCCCCAATCGTCATACAATGTGGTTGAGACAGGAGATTTCTCTATGCGCCGCTTTCGCCAGCAAAGAGGCTTTTCGTTAATCGAGTTGTTGATCGTTATCGCGATCATCCTCATCATCGTCACCGTGGCTTTGCCCAAGTTGAACAAAGCCCGTATGTACGCCCAGGAGACGGCGGCTCTCAAGGCGATTCAGACGCTGAACACCGCGCAGGTGCAGTACAACTCCACGTTCGGGCGCTTTGCGCAATCGCTGACCGAACTGGGACCGCCCGCCAGCGGCACGGATAATGCCTCCGCGGCGAACCTGATCTCGTCCGATCTGGCTGCCGGCGTAAAACAGGGTTACAACTTCACGCTCACCGGCAACCCCACGGGCTATACCATCACGGCGGTGCCCGTGTCTTTCGGTTCCACCGGCTCGCGTACGTTCTTCTCAGATCAGTCGCTGGTCGTTCGCGAGAACTATGGCCAGGAGCCGGCCACCGTCAACAGCAAGGAAGTCGGGTCTGCGGCGGCCAAGAGTGGGGCGGCCGCGGGCGACTCCTCGAAGTAGCCCTCGTGGCGCAGTCCCGTGGCCTGCCGGCGGCCTCCGAGGCCGCCGGCGCGCGTGTTTTCAAACCCCATTGTGGCCGCGGGCCATGGACGCCCGCGTCGCCGTGTCACCCACTCGCCCCCTCACCGGGTCTCACCCTCCCCGCGTCGGGGTGCTACCTTGACTCTTACCCATGCACATCCTCTTCATCGGCGATATCTTCGCTTCACCCGGACGTCACATCGTCGCCGACCATCTCCAGGACATCAAGCAAACCAACCACATCGACCTGGCCATCGCTAACGCTGAAAACGCAGCCGGCGGATTCGGCGTCACTCCCTCCATCGCCGAAGAGCTATTCTCCATGGGCCTGGATGTGCTCACTTCCGGCAATCATATCTGGGACAAGAAAGAGATTTTCGATTACCTGCCGCGCCAGCCGAAACTCCTGCGCCCCGCCAATTACCCCGATGGAACACCCGGCCATGGCGTTGTCGTGGCCCGCAGCCGGCAAGGCATTCCGTGCGCGGTGGTCAGCCTGCAAGGCCGCACTTACATGCCGGATACGGATTGTCCTTTCCGCAAAGCCGACCAGATCCTGCGCGAGCTCGACCCATCCGTCAAAGTCCGCTTCGTGGATTTTCACGCCGAAGTCACCAGCGAAAAAATGGCCATGGGCTGGTATCTGGATGGCCGCGTCTCCGCCATCGTGGGCACTCACACGCACCTCCCCACCGCGGATACGCGCATTCTGCCCGGCGGCACCGCCTATCAGACCGACGTGGGCATGACCGGCCCGTACGACTCCGTCATCGGCGTGAAAAAGGAGTTGATCCTGCAGCGCTTCCTAACGGCTCTGCCCGTCCGAATGGAAGCCGCCAAGGGCTCGCCTGAACTGCACTCCGTCATCGTCGAAGTGGACGACAATACCGGCAAAGCCATCTCCATGCGCCGCCACACACTCCGCGGCGACTAGAACTGGAGGGCGGCCAATCTTGGCCGCAGCCGCCTTTTAGGCGGCCAGGGCCGGCTGAAAGCCGTCTGCGGGCGGAATTGCCAGGCTGCCAGCCTGCCCCACTAAATAGCCCCTGGACGCGGCTCCACCGAAAAGCTTACCCTACAAGGCATGATCCTTCGATCCGCAATTGTGCTCTTCCTGGCGTCCCACGCCTGGGCTCAAGACGCCGCGCGCATGGAGCAGGTGATTCAGTCCTACACCGCGAACCGCCAGTTTATGGGATCGGTGCTGGTGGCGCAGGGCGCCGACCTGCTGCTCAGCAAAGGCTACGGATCGGCCAACCTGGAATGGGACGTGCCGAATTCGCCGTCCACGAAATTCCGCCTGGGTTCCATCACCAAACAGTTTACAGCCGCTTCCATTCTGCTGCTCCAGGAGCGCGGGAAATTGAACGTGCAAGACCCGGTGAAGAAGTACATGCCCGACGCTCCCGCGGCATGGGACCAGATCGCCATCTATAACCTGCTGACTCATACTTCCGGGATTCCCAGCTTCACCGGTTTCCCGGAGTACTCCAAATGGGAGCCCTTCGCGACCACACCGGCGGAATCCGTGGCGCGATTTCGTGAAAAGCCTTTGGACTTCGCGCCGGGCGAGAAGTGGAGCTACAGCAATTCCGGATATCTGCTGCTGGGCTATCTGATCGAGAAGATCACGGGCGGCAGCTATGCACAGTTTGTACGCGAGAATATCTTCACTCCGCTGGGCATGCGGGATTCGGGATATGACTCGAACTCAGCCGTGATTGCCCATCGCGCGTCGGGATACACGCCGGTGAAAGACGCGCTGGAGAATGCGGGGTTCATAAACATGACCATTCCGCACGCCGCCGGAGCGCTGTATTCCACTACCGAAGACCTGCTGAAGTGGGAGCGGGGGTTGTTCGGCGCGAAGTTGCTTTCACCGGCATCGCTCGAAATCATGACCAAGCCGTTTAAGAGCGACTACGCATGCGGGCTGTTTGTGGAGACCAAGAACGGACGTAAGGCGATCCAGCACGGCGGCGGCATTGAAGGCTTCAATACGGAACTGATGTACTATCCGGAGGACAAGCTGACGGTGGTGGTGCTGTCCAATGTGAACGGCTCAGCGCCCACCGATATTGCCGCAAAGCTAGCTGCCATCGCGCATGGCGAGGCGGTAAAGCTGCAGACCGAGCACAAGGAAATCGCCCTGGATGCGAAGCTGCTGGCGCGCTACGTGGGGACATATGAATTGACGGCCGACGCGAAAATGCTGATCACGCTGGAAGGCAATCAACTCTCCGAAAAGCTGGACGGGCAACCGGCGTTCCCAATTTTTCCGGAATCGGAGACTGTGTTCTTCCTGAAAGTGGTGGACGCGCAGATCGAGTTCGTAAGAGACGCGAGCGGCGCGGTGACGCACTTGATATTGCATCAGGGCGGGCGCGATCGGAAGGCGCCGAGGGGCGCCGGGCGCTAATGTACCAGTCTCAGTGGGGCAGGCTCGCAGGCCCGCCGTCCGGCGAGCGCGGCTCGCCCGCTCATATCGTCTTCAAATACTCAGCAGCGCCGCCTTCCGGTCTTCCGTCAAGTTAGTGCCATACCGATCGCCCGCGTGTCCGATATTACTGTTTCCCGGTTGGGAAGTGTCGAAGGTCCAGCCGTTTCCGTCCGTCGCGTAACCCACTCTCGCCGGATCGTATTCCCGATTTCCCACCGTGAACTTACCTAGCCGGTATGGCAGCCGGCGCAGTTGACCCCGACCATTTCAAGGCCGGTGTGGCCCTTGTCGCGCGAGTGGACCGTAGTCAGGCCCACCGGCAGCCCGCGCGGATTTCGAGCGCTGGCGGCATCCGGGATGAAGCCGAAGCGTTCCAGATTCTCGAGAAACGGCTTGCCGGTTTTCACGCTCACCACGCTGGCCAGCAGTGCGTATGGCATCAACTCGCTGCCCTCGGCCAGATGGCGGAACTCGGCGCGCTCGTCGCCGGACCATCCGTTCCGGCTCCAGGTCACGGCCGCCGCGGAAGCGGAAAACGACGGCGGGGGCGCGGGTGGCTTCGACGCGCATCCCGGTAAGACCCCCCGTGAGAATCGACGCCCCAGCCAGCAAGGTCGGGCACGAAAACAGGCTCCGGCGCATGGGTCAATTATACGCCGGTATACTAAGGGTCACTTCCGCGCAAAATCGAGAGTGAAGACCGTGTCCTTCCCCTTCTTCCGCATCGTCCACACCTCGCTGAAGTGGCTGGCGTCCCGCAACCGCAGCACCATACGCCGCATGTGAGGATCGTCCCGCCCCAGATTGGTCGCGCCGGCAAACGAGAATACGAACTCGTCCTGGCTCGCCGCCGTCACACGCGCCTCCAGCCGCACCTGATTCCCTTCGGCGGTCAGCGCGCAGTAATGCGTCATCACGATGCGGCCGGCCGCCCGCGTGTACAGCGACACCTCGTTTTCCGCCGGCGTGCCGATGGTCTCCTCGATAGCCGTTCCTTTGGAGACCAACACCATCGTGCTGGTCAGCTTGCCGCCCGCCGGGCTATCCGCTTCCCAGGCGCCTGCCAGCCCTTGCAAGCGGCCGAAGGCGTCGGCGGAGGCGCTCTGCGCGAGGGCGAGTGGCGCAAATGCCGCTAGTCCCACGGCCACCAGCGCCGGCAGGCGAAAGCGCGTGTCGTACCTCACGCGAGTGCCCCTTGCAGCACGCGCGCGAGCACTTCGAAGCAGCCCAGCCAGCCGGTCCGGGTATCCTCGCGGATTTCGGCCATGGCGAGGCCCGTATGGGTGAGCACCATCTCGGTCGAGGCGCCGCGGTCGAACAGTTCCACCGTCACCAGCGACTCGCCGCCGAGTTGCTCGCCGGGCTTCGCCGGGACGCGCCTCCAGGACCACGTGAAAACCAGCCTTTCCGGCGGCCGCACCTCGCGGAATGTACCCTCGCCCACGTATTTGCCGTCCGGCAGCGGAATTTCCATCGCGTAACGGCCGCCCGGCCGCACGTCCAGCTCGACATATTTTGGATTGTGCGAGGGAACGTCCTTGCACATCCATTCTTCCAGTTGTTCGCGTTCGGTCCAGGCGGCCCAGACCCTTTCGCGCGAGGCTTGAAACACGCGGCGCAGTTGCAGCGGCGTCTCCGGACCTGCGGGTGAGTTCGTCATTTTTTGTTCTCCGGACTTTGCGTTTTTTCGAGATAAGCGGACAGGGCGTCGAATTGGTTTTCCCAAAATCGCCGGTATTGCGCGATCCATTCCGAAGCGCCCTGCATGGGCTGCGCCGCCAGCCTGCAGCGATGCACGCGGCCGTTCTTGTGGCGCACGATCAGGCGGGCGCCTTCCAGTACCCGCAGGTGTTTGGACACCGCGGGCAGCGACATCCGATAGGGCGCGGCCAGTTCGCCGACGGAGGTCTCGCGCTCGGCCAGCCGGGCCAGGATGCTGCGCCGCGTGGCATCGGACAGCGCCGCGAAAACGGTGTCCAGGCGGCGCTCCAAATGATTAACCATATGGTTTACTATAGCACTTCCCCGTGGCGCAGGCACGCGTGCCGGCCGCGACCGCACTCCTGCGGCCGCCGGCGCGCGGAGCGCGGCGCGGGCGACTTGCCTTTTCTCCACATTTCGAGTATCATCGAAATAGATTTCGACAAACATCGAAATGAAAAAACCTGCCAGTCCCGAACAGATCGCCCGCTACGCCGACATGTTCGGCGCGCTGGCCAACGATGCCCGCTTGCGCATCCTGCGCCTGCTGCTCTCAGCTCACCCGGACGGCATGATCGCCGGCGACATCCAGGCAGAGCTCGGCATACCCGGCTCCACACTTTCCCATCATCTGGAAAAGCTCCGCGGCGAAGACCTGGCCCGCGTGCGGCGGGACGGATCCTTTCTTTGGTACACGGCCAACGCCGAAGGTTTGCAAGAGATCCTGACATTCCTGTATGCCGAGTGCTGTACCCGGAACAAGGCGGTCGAGCCGGCGGCCATCATCCAACTCTGTAAGTGAGGACCACATGGAAATCAAAGAAATCGTCAAAGAAAAATACGGTCAGGCCGCCCTGCGCGTCGGCGCCGGCGGCAGTTCATGCTGCGGCGCCACGGCCGCGGTGGATGCCTGCGACCCGATCACCTCGCGGCTCTACGATGCCAACCAGACCGCCGGCCTTCCGGAGGAAGCCGTCAAGGCATCGCTGGGCTGCGGCAACCCTACGGCGCTGGCCGAGTTGAAAACCGGAGAAACAGTGCTCGATCTGGGCTCCGGCGGCGGCATCGACGTGCTGCTCTCCGCCCGCCGTGTTGGCCCGTCCGGCAAGGCCTACGGGCTCGACATGACGGATGAGATGCTGGCGCTCGCGCGCGAAAACCAGCGTAAAGCGGGCGTCGCCAACGTCGAATTCCTGAAGGGTGAGATCGAACACATCCCGCTGCCGGACAACTCCGTCGACGTTATAATTTCCAACTGCGTGATCAATCTCTCGGGCGACAAGGACAAAGTGCTCCGCGAAGCTTTCCGCGTGCTCAAGCCCGGCGGGCGCTTCGCCGTCTCCGACGTGGTGGTCCGCGGAGAAGTGCCGGCGGAGATCCGGCACAGCGTGGAATTGTGGATCGGTTGCGTCGCCGGCGCGCTCGGGGAATCCGACTATCGCGCCAAACTAACCGCGGCGGGCTTTGCGGGCGTCGGCATCGAACCCACCCGCATCCATTCCGTCGAAGATGCCCGGCAGTTCCTGGCCGGACAAGGTCTCGATGTCGACCGCATCGCGGCGCAGGTGGATGGCAAATTCATCAGCGCATTCATCCGCGCGGCGAAGCCGTTGCCAAAGGACTGCTGTGCTCCGTCGTGCTGCCGCTGAAGCCCTCGGAACCGCCTTCCTGCTGGCCGCGGTGATAGGCTCCGGCATTATGGGTGAGCGCCTCGCTGGCGGCAACGTGGCGATCGCTCTGCTGGCCAACACGCTGGCTACCGGCGCCATGTTGGTGGCGCTGATTCTGGCCTTCGGTCCAATTTCGGGAGCGCACTTCAATCCGGCCGTTACGCTCGCCGATGCCTCGCAAGGCGGGCTGGCCTGGCGTGAGGTGCCGGGGTATCTGGCCGCGCAGATCGCCGGCGCATTCGTTGGCGTAGCCGCGGCGCATGCCATGTTCGGCGAGCCTGTCTTCCGCGCGTCGCGCCACGCCAGACCGGGCGGCGCTCTGCTGTTCAGCGAGTTCGTCGCCACCTTCGGGCTGCTGGCAGTCATCTGGGGCTGTGCGCGGCTGCGCTCGTCCGCCGTCCCGTTCGCGGTGGGCGCTTACATCACCGGGGCGTACTGGTTCACGGCGTCGACTTCGTTCGCGAATCCCGCAGTCACCCTGGCGCGGTCGGCCAGCGATACGTTCGCGGGAATACGCCCCGCGGATGCGCCGGGCTTCGTCGCGGCGCAACTGGCCGGGGCGGCCGCGGCCACGCTCCTGTTCCGCTGGCTGGCGCCGCCCCAACCGCCGCAAGAGGAGCCGGCACGATGAGCGATAAGCAGCGCGTTCTCATTCTCTGTACCGGCAATTCCGCCCGCAGCCAGATGGCCGAAGGATTGTTACGGCATGCCGCCGGCGATCGCTTCGCAGTGGAAAGCGCCGGCACGCGCCCCAGCCACGTCCGGCCAGAAGCCATCGCGGTGATGCGGGAACTGGGGATCGATATCTCTTGCCATCGCTCGAAATCCGTGGACGAGTTCGCCGGCCGGCATTTCGACTACGTGCTGACCGTCTGCGATAACGCGCGCGAAACCTGTCCGATCTATCCCGGACATGCGAATCGTCTGCATCGCAGCTTCGACGATCCGGCCGCCGTCGAGGGCGATGAACGGCAACGGCTAGCGGCATTCCGGCGCGTGCGCGATGAGATCCGCGGCTACTTGCGCGGATTTCCGCCGCCGGTTTTTCGATGAATGGGGCAGGCTCGTAGCCCAATGCCGCTTCTTGATTGGCATTTCGTTGGTACCCTCGTGGCGCACGCCCCCGGCGTGCCGTGTCGGCACTTCTGCCGACACAGGCGAGCTACGCTCGCCCAAGCCGGCTAAAAGCCGGCTGCGGGCATAATTGCCCGCCCTCCACTTTACGCAGAATCGAGTTTCATTGAAAACTAAGCGGCATTGCGGCTCGGAGCCAATGCGGGACTCGCAGGCCCGCTGAAAGGCCACAGCCAAATGCGCCGCACGTCCCTTCTCATCCGCCACAAGCTACCCGGAACCCATAGTCCGCATAGCAAAACTCCGGCGGAATGCTGCTGCGCGCCGCGCAACGCGCAATCTTGATCTGGTGCCGCCACGCGCCTCCCCGCGACGCGCGGCGTGTCCCCGTTTCCGGCCCTTGCGGATTGTCGACGGGCGAAACGGTGTAGTAAGCGGGATCGTACCAATCCGAGCACCATTCATGCACGTTCTCGCACATATCGTAAAGGCCGAACCCATTGGGCGCGGCCGTGCCCGCCGGCTCAGGTGCGTGTGCCCAGCGCGCGTGATAGTCGGGCCGCGCGAACACCGGCGCGTTGCCCCAAGGATAAACCTGCTGCTCCAACCCGCCGCGCGCCGCGAATTCCCACTCCGCCTCCGTAGGCAAACGGTAGCCTGAAAGCCACGCACAATACGCTGCCGCATCGAACCAACTCACCCCCACCACGGGCTGCGCGGGATCGGCAAACTCCTTCCGCAAACGGAACGGCGGCATGCCGTGGCCCGTGGCGCGCCGAAACTCGTCGTACTCGGCGTTGGTCACCTGGCACCGGCCCAGGCGAAACGGCGCAACCGAAACCCGATGCACCGGACGCTCTTCATCGCGCCCATCGGCCTGGCCCATCGCAAACTCACCGCCGGGAATCGGGATCAGATCGGGCGTCATCCGCGCGCCCGCGGCTTCTTGGCTCGCCGTTTGGGCTCCGGCTCCACAATCGAGAACTGCAGCTTGCGCTCCGCCGCATCCACGCGATCGAGCGCCACCCGCACCTTGTCGCCGATCGAAAACTCCCTGCGCGTGCGCTGCCCCACGATCTTGCGCACATTCTCGTGGTACGTGTACCGGTCGCCCGGCAGCGTGTCGATCGGCACCAGCCCCTCGATGAACATCTCCTCCAGTTCCACGAACAGGCCGTACTTCGTGGCGCCGATCGCCAGCGCGCCGAACTCCTCGCCCAGCCGCGACTCCATGAATTTGACTTTCTTCCACTCCACCAGCTCGCGCTCGGCATCCGCGGCGCGCCGCTCCGATTGCGAGCACTCTTCCGCGATGGCCCGCAGCTCGGGCTCGGCCGGTCCCGCCTTTTGTCGCAAGGCGGCTTTCAACAGCCGGTGCACGATCAGGTCCGGATAACGCCGGATAGGCGATGTGAAATGCGTGTAGGCGTCCGCCGCCAGCGCGAAGTGCCCCGCATTGTCGGTGCTGTAGCGCGCCTGTTTCAGCGACCGCAGCATCAGATAGCTGAGAATCCGCTCCTCCGGTTTGCCTTCGATTTTGGCCACCAGCTTCTGATAATTCCGCGACGAAATGCCGCTGGCCTTCTCCGCCACCACAACGTCTTTCCGCACCTTGCGCCCGTCCCGCCGGTGGTCCGTGTAGCCGAACTTCTTCACCGGAATCGCGCCCACGCCCAGCGAATAACCAAAATGCGCCGCCACTTCATCGAACTCCATCACGCGCTTGGGATCGGGCAACTCGTGGATGCGGTAAATCGACGCTTCGAGCGCGGCCTGCAGATGCGCAGCCACGGCTTCATTGGCCGCCAGCATGAATTCCTCGATCAGCCGGTGCGCGATGTTGCGCGGCGCGCGAATCACGCCCGTCATCTCGCCGAACTCGTCGAATTCGATCAGCGGCTCCGGCAAATCGAAATCGATGGACCCGCGCCGCACCCGCTTGCGGTTCAAGATTAGCGCCAGCTCTTGCATCAGCTCGAACCGCGAGACCAACGGTGCGTAGCGCGCGCGCAAATCGGCGTCGCCTTCCAGCAGCCGGTGCACGTTGGTATAGGTCATGCGTTCGGCGCTGCGAATCACGCCCGGCGTGAACGCCTGACCGACCAAGTCTCCCTGATGGTCGAATTCCATCAGCGCGGAAAGCACCAGCCGGTCCGCCTGTGGTACCAGCGAACAGATGTTGGTGGAAAGCTCGAAGGGCAGCATGGGCACCGCGCGATCCGGGAAGTAGACGCTGGTGCCGCGCAGGCGCGCCTCCGCATCGATGGGGGAACCGGGGCGCACGTAATGGCTGACGTCGGCGATGTGTACGTCGAGCGCGTAGTTGCCGTTGGCCAGCCGGTCCACCCACACGGCATCGTCGAAATCGCGCGCCGTTTCGCCGTCGATGGTGACAATATCGTAGCCGCGGAAATCCTCGCGCCCTTCCAGTTCGCCGGCGGCGATGGCATCCGGAACCCGCTCGGCCTGCTCCACCACCTCGGGCGGAAACTGGTGCGGCAGGTGATGCTTGCGGATCACGATCTCGACATCGATGCCGAAATCGTCCGGATGGCCCAGAATCTCGATGACACGTCCGGCCGCGCGCCCGCCTTGTTCCGGAAATTCGAGCAATTCCACGTCGACGATCAGGCCATCCAGATCGGTGGGATCGGAAACCTGCAGCGGCGCCGCGCCGATGCGGTCGATCTGCCGTACACCCGCGGGAATCTCCATACCTTCCGGAATGTCGATCCACTGCTGGATGCGCCCGTCCTGCGGCACTACGTAATTGCCGCGGCGGCCCACCCGGAATTCGCCGACCACCGTCGGATGCGCGCGCTTCATAACCTTGACGATTTCGCCGTCGGCGCGGCCGCCAGGCTCGATGCGCGCGATGCGCACCAGCACGCGGTCGCCATGCATGGCCTTCCGCGCGGAATCGGCCGGGATATAAACGTCTCCCTGGATGCCTTCCACCGGCCGCTCGGCGATCAGGAAGCCATAGCCGTCCCGGTGCATGTTCATGCGGCCGATGGCGAACTCGCGGCTGCGCGCGGTCGCCACGTAGTGGCCCGGCCGCGGTTCCACCAGATTGCCGCGCGCCAGCAGCCGCGCAACCGAGAGTTCCAGCTCTGCGCGCGTTGTGCCCTTGCCGCCGAGCTCGCGCACGAGCTGTTTGAAATTGCCCTTGGAGTGCGGCAAGCGCGTGATGTGGTCGAGCAGCGCCGCGTCGGTCATAAATTGATTGTATAGGTGGGACAGGCCCGCGGGCTTGTTCACTGGTAATCGAGCGTGATTTTGACAGGCGCCAGGGCTTTGGCCGCCGGCGCGCTGGCGGCCGCGCCCGCGGCAGTGGCCGGCGTAGCTTGCGCGAGGCGCGAGAGTTCCAGCAATAGTTCCAGTTTGGCCGGTCGATCGGATTGCAGGCCGCCCGTCGACGGCAGATCGTAGCGCTGGTCCTTCTCGACTTGTTGGCTCGCGACCAGGTTCCATCCGGCGCCCGGCTCACGCTGGAATAGACGGACGTTGCCATCCTCGGCAGGCTCGATTCGCAGCCGGACGGAATCGCCGGCGTGAAACACGGTGCCGGACGGCACCGGCGAGTAGGTGTCCCCATCGCCTCTCCGCAGCAGCGTATATTGGACCGCGGGCGTGGCCATGAAGGACCCCGCCGCGAATGCATTACGGGCGTGCATCAAAGACGCCGGCGGCATGGCCTGCGAATTGAGGCTGACGACCGGCGCGCCGGCCGCCTGGACCGCTGGCCGCACGTCCCCGCCCCCCCCGCCCCCTAGTTGGCCGCCCACACCGGCCGGCGCGGGGCGTGGCGCGGCGGGCGCGGGCTGCGCCGGGGGAGCGCCGATGGCGGTAGGCGCGGGCCATGGCGGCGCCTGTTCCGCCTTGCTCTCCAGCGCTCCAGCCAGCGTCTGCTTCAGCGTTTTCCGCACCGGTCGAGCGGTGGGCTCCGCTGCAACCGCCGCGGGCTTCACCGGCGTGGGAGGCGTCTGCGTGATCGCGTCCGCCACCAGCGCCTCTTGTTGAGCGGCATGCTTCGGCTGCCGCAGCGCCAGTCCGGCCACGATCAGCAGCACCGCCATCCCCCCCGCCATCGCCAGCACAGCCGGCCGCCGCAGCCACCGCCACCCGCGCGCCATCAGGGCCACGGGCGCCGGACCCAAGGCCTCCATCAACTGTTGCCGCGCGGCGGGATCCTGCAGCACCTCCCGCAGCGCCTGTTCCTTCGCCAGCGCATCGAAGAGTTCCTGATCCTCCAGCGCCGCTGCGTAAAGCGCCCGCCGCTCCGCTTCGCTGAGAGTATCGGTCGCATAGCCGCCCAGCAGCTTTTGAATATCCTCGCGGCTCATTTCTTCTCCCAGTCCCCGCCCATGAGTTCGAGCAACTGTTGCCGGCAGCGATAGTCCCACGTGTAAACCGTGTTGATCGACCCGGCGCCCATGCTCTTTTGGATCTCGCCGAAGTTCCGGCCCTGCAATTTCAGGCGCAGCAATTCGCGGCAGCGATCGCCCAATTGCCCTACCGCCCTCGTCAGACGCTCCAGCATCAGCTTGCGCTCCACCAGCGCTTCCGGATTGGCATCCAGGTCGGGCAATTGGATGTCGGTGACGGAAACTTGCGTGTATTCGCCGTGACGTTGCGATTTGCGGCGCAGGCTCATGATCTTGAACCTCGCGATTTGGAGAGCCAGCGGAACCAGTTCCTCCAGACGTTCCACCCGATGGTATTTCTCATGCAAAAGGATCAACACCTCTTGCGCCAGGTCTTCGGCAATATCCCCCTGTACATGAGATGCCGCGAAGGCCACGATCCTTTCACGCAGTTTGAGAAGGATCTGTTCTCGTTCCACTAGTTTACCGGATGATGATTCATGATACCAGCGAATGGTGGGGCCGGACTCCAGTCCTGCGGGCCGACGTCCACGTCGGCCTGGGTGAGTCCAACCAGGGCTGATTTCGTTACGCGCGGAGCGGGTCCTGGAGGACCCGCGCACGGTCGAAAACCCACTGCGTTTCTACATTCTGTCCGCCGCCGTGGGGCAGGCTCGCAGCCTGCGCGGGCCTCGCAGCCCCGCTCTTCGGCGAGCGAAGCTCGCCCTCGGCGGCGCATGGCGCCGCCCCACGCCCCATCCTGACAGGACTGGAGTCCTGCCCCACTTCGCATCCGGCATAAACTATTGGTTGATGCGTGCGATCCGGATCGGCCTTCCGCTGTTGTTGGCGCCCGCTATGGCGGCTGCCTCCTCTGCGTCTTTCTCCATCACCAATCTCGCCCCGGCCAGCAACCTGCTGCCGCCGGGGACCGACAGCGTGACCGTCTCCTTCGACACCAGCCAATCCACCACCTGCGGCTGGTCTTTGCTGTTCGGCACGCCGCTCGGCTCCATGACGCCCTTCGAATCGCAGCCCGCCACCTCGCACCAGGGTCTGGTAACCGGCCTTTCCACCGACACCCGCGTGCTGAACGTGGTCTATATCCAATGCGCCGCCGATCCCGGTTATACCGGGTATCTGCAATACCGCGATGTGCCCGCGCGCAACGGGAATTTCCCGCGTATCGGCAGCATCTGGTCCGGTGGTTATGTGTACGATACGGTGCCGGCACAAGCGGAGAAGATTCAGTTGTTTCTGGGGCCGTTCATCGATCCTCCGGGCGCCACGACTATCCGAAATGCGGAGCCCACCGTGATCGTGATGCCCAGCTTCAACGCCACCGCCACCACGGACCCATCCGAGGTCGTTCCCGACGACTATTACCTGTTGGATGTAAATGGCAACAGGATTCAGAACTGGCCCACGCCGGGCGTTTATTTGCTGAATCTGACGAAGCCCGAAGTCGCCACTTACCTGGCGAACATGGCGTATCAGTATCTGGTCAATAACGCCCTGGCCTACGATGGAATCTTCTGGGACAACGTCTTCCTGTCGATTTCCTGGTACACCACCGACGTATACGGAAATCCGGTACAGATCGACGCCAATGGCGACGGCATCCCCGACGATCCGGCCACGCTCGACGCAGCCTGGCGCGCGGGGGTCGAGCTGGAGTTCCAGACTTTCCGCCAGCTCGCGCCGAGCGCTTATATGTCCGGACACCTCGGCCAGATTCCGCCCGATCCCACCGAACTGGCCTCTTTCAATGGCGACAGCCTGGTGTTCGACGCGGTCAATGTGCAGGAAGGCGTCTTGCCCTTCAGCGCACTCTGGCAGACTTACAACGATTGGTTCAGCGCCGGGCGCCAGCCGGCCATCGCCATGGTGCAGTCGTCTCCGCCGAATCAAATCGCATACGGCTACGGATTCAATCCGCAGCAAACCATGTTGCCGTCGACACTCGCATTTGCCCAGACCTGGTACCCCAACGTGCGCTTCGGACTGGCACTGGCGCTGATGAACGACGGCTTCTTCACCTTCGACCTGGGCGACACGGGCGGCGCCGTGAACTGGTGGTACGACGAATACGATTTCCCGCTCGGCGTCCCCATCGCGCCATATGCGCAACTCGGCTCGGTGAGCGGCCCGAATCTCATTTCGAACGGCAGCTTCGAACAAGGCCTCAACGGATGGTACCTGTTCGTCGAACAGGACGGTCAGGCAGCCGCCACTGCGACAATCGACACCAACGTTGCGGCCGTGGGCAATAACTCGCTGCTGGTCGGCGTCACTTCTCCCGATAGCCAGAACTGGAACGTCAATCTCTCGCAAGGCAACCTTCCCTTCACCGCCGGGACCAGTTATCAACTGCAGTTCTGGGCGCGCGCCAACCTCCCGGTCGCGATCACCGTCAACACCCAAGGCGGCGCGCCGGATTACCCAAACTATGGGCTTTACACGCAGGTGAGTCTCGCCACTACCTGGCAACTTTATACGCTGTCGTTCCAGGCGCCCACTACCGCCAACGACGGCAGCGTCCTGTTCAATCTCGGCCTCGCCGTGGCCAATATCTGGATCGATGGCGTACAACTTAACTCGGTCGAGCCGGGCGTTTATCGCCGCGATTACACTCTGGGCACGGTCCTTCTGAATGGATCGGCCTCGCCGCAAACCATTGCGCCCGGTCCCGGCTTCCAGCGGTTCACTGGCACGCAGGCGCCGCGCTACCAGTACATCGTCGACGACTCCAGCGCGGCCTTCACGGCCACCGGAGCATGGTACAGCGCCACTTACAACTCAGGTGGCGGAACTGCCAGCGGCGAGACCGTGAACGGGCCTTACTATCACGCGTGGGGCACCACTTGTAACGAGCTGGACTCCGGCCCGGGCAGCGCTGTATGGAACCTTGGCATAACCCAGGACGGCACTTACACGCTGGAAGTCTGGCTGCCCGCCGCGCCCTCGGCCTCCGGTTGGACAAAAAGCGCGACCTATGATGTGCTGGCCTCTGGCGCGGTCATCTTCTCCGCGACGCTCGACCAAAGCACCGCAATCGCGGGCGACCAGTGGCATCTGATTGCGCCTGCCCTGCACCTTACAGCGGCCAGTTCGCCGGCTCTTCGTATCGGCAACGGCGGTTCCGGCCCGCTGATCGCCGACGCGGTGTATGTCTACTCTTCCTCCCTGTATAACGATGGCTCGGCCGCGCCTTCCGTCACCCTCGCGCCGATGGACGGAATTCTTTTGCAGCGTACGCAACCGGCCGCCGCACCCGCATCGCGAGTGACTTCGGTGACGGACGCCGCCAGTTACGGCGCCGCCATCGCCCCCGGCGAATGGGTTTCGATATTCGGCACGGGCTTCGGCACGGCAACCCAAACCTGGACGGCAGGCGATTTCGTAAACGGCCAGTTGCCCACCTCGCTCGGTGGTGTGTCGGTGACTATCGATGGACAGCCTGCCTATATCTCTTATGTTAGTCCCGGCCAGATCAACGCTCTGATGCCGGCGGACGCCACGCTGGGACCCGTAACCGTGCAAGTGACTACGCCGCAGGGTCGGAGCTATCCGGGAACGGTGATGCTGCAGAGGCTCGCGCCGGAGTTGTTCACCTGGGCGCCCGGTAGCGTGACCTATGCCGCCGCCGAGCACGCCAACGGCGCGTTGGTCGGGCCAAGCCCATTGCAGCCCGCTGCCGTGGGCGAAGTCATTGAGTTATACGGTACCGGCTTGGGGCCGACTTCGCCGCCCACGCCCGTGTCTCAAGCTGCGTTTCCGCCTGCGATTCTAGCCGCGCCCGCGAACGTGACCATCGGCGGTGTGGCTGCGCAGGTGCAATGGGCGGGACTCATCGCGCCAGGGTTGTATCAGGTCAACGTGCAGGTCCCCGTCGTAGCGGCGGGCGACCAGCCCGTGACTGTCTCCATCGCCGGTTTCCAGAGCGCCGCGGGCGTGAATGTGTCCGTGGGAGGGAATTAAGACATATGGCCGACCCGGTAGTGGAAGCCTTGATCCTCGATCTGCTGGAGTGGCTGGCAAAGGGCGAGCGCAGCTACGAAGAAGTGATGAGTGCTTGGCGCACATCGTGCCCCCGGCTGCCGGTTTGGGAGGATGCCAACGATCGCGGGCTGGTCATGCGCGACGAAGCTACTATCCGCATCACCGCAGCGGGGCGTACCCTTCTGGAGCGGCGCAAGCGATGAAAGTATCTATACTCGACGATTACCACGATACCCTGCGCACGCTCGCCTGTTTCAGTAAGTTGGCGGATCACGATGTCACCGTGTGGAACGACCATGTGCGGGATCTCGATTCGCTCGCCGAGCGCCTGAAAGATACCGAAGCGCTGGTGCTGATCCGCGAGCGGACGCAAATTCGCGCGCCTCTGCTGGAGCGGTTGCCCAAGCTCAAGCTCATCAGCCAGCGCAGCGTCTATCCGCACATCGATATCGCCGCCTGCACGCGCCTGGGTGTGATGGTGTGTTCGAGCCTGCATGCCGGCACGCTGTCCTATGCCACCGCTGAACTGACTTGGGGTCTGATTCTTGCCGCCATGCGGCAGATCCCGCAACAGGTGGCCGCGCTCAGGGCGGGGAAGTGGCAGATCGGCGTCGGCCACACTCTTCGCGATAAGACCCTGGGAATTTACGGCTACGGCCGCATAGGGACCGTGGTAGCCGGATGGGGCAGGGCATTCGGCATGAACGTGATTGTATGGGCGCGCGCAGCCTCGCGTGCGAAGGCGCAAACCGATGGCTACACCCCGGCGCGCGGCAAAGAAGCGTTCTTCGAGGAGTGCGACGTCCTCTCCCTGCACATGCGCCTGGTGGACTCGACCCGCGGCATCGTGACCGCGGGCGATCTGGCGCGCATGCAACCCACGGCTCTCATCGTGAATACCAGCCGTGCGGGATTAATCGAGCCGGGCGCGCTGGTGGCAGCTCTGCAAGCGGGACGGCCGGGCATGGCCGCCGTCGACGTCTACGAACAAGAACCGGTCCTGGGCGGAAGTCACCCGCTGCTTACGCTGGACAATGTGGTGTGCACACCGCACATCGGATATGTTACCCGCGAAGAGTATGAGATCCAATTCAACGACATCTTCGACCAGGTCCACGCGTACGCTGCCGGCCATCCGATCAACGTAGTAAACCCCGAGGTGACTGCGCGCCTCTGATTTATTCCCCGGTGGTGTGCAGAACCAGAGTACCCTCGCCCTTTGCAGGATTAGATTGGCTATTTCAGTTGGGTAGCCTTCGTGGCGCACGCTCTCAGCGTGCCGTGTCGGCACTCCTGCCGACACAGGCTGAAGCCTGTGCTTGGGCGAGCTCCGCTCGCCGAAGAGCGGGTTCTGGAGAACCCGCCCAGGCCTGGAGGCCTGCCCCACCAAAAAGCCAATCGACAGTATCAGTAAGTGCCCAGCGTCACGCGCAGCACCTGCGGCGCGGAGCTGAAATTCAGACCCCAATCCGTCTGGTCGCCATTCCAGATGCGTATGGCCTTGAATGCACCGCCCTGGTAGGCGCCTTCTTCCACGCGCACGAACTCGCGCTGCTTGCCCGATGCCGCGTCGCTCACTCGAAAATCCACGCGGCAAAAGAAACCCGCTACCAGGAATTGGTTGTCCGCCAGTCGCGCGACCAAGGCGCGGCCCACCGGTTCGGCATTGCCCTTCGGATTATTGCCGAAGCCGAACTGCGGCACTCCATACGAAACCACGGCCTTCCACGGTCCGAACTCCAACGTCTGAGAATGCTCGTCTTTTTCTTCCACGGCGGTCTGCAGCTTGCCTTCGAAATTCAGACGCGCGATCTCGCGCATCATCGGCCCAATCAGCTTGTAGTTCAGCGCGAACGGAGCGAGCGCGTCTTCATTCAATCGCGCCGCGCCCAGCGGCGCGTTCGAGAAACCGGTGTAGTCCATGCCGAAGGGCGCATACCCGA
Source organism: Bryobacteraceae bacterium (assembly GCA_050008575.1). Classification (GTDB taxonomy): domain Bacteria; phylum Acidobacteriota; class Terriglobia; order Bryobacterales; family Bryobacteraceae; genus Bog-159. The sequence goes on along the minus strand of JBEKMJ010000015.1, from coordinate 65,653 downwards.
TCGCCCCATGCCCGAGCGCGGCGAAAAAGAAGCGCGCGTTCGCCGGCGAGTTGCCGGTCTCCGGCACAAACAGCGGGTTATCCGGGCGGCCGTAGAGCTTGAGAACCTTCAAATAGCGGGCGGGGTCGTCCTGATAAATGTCGGGCGCGAGCGCGTCGAGCGCGGGGGCCGCGGCCTTCCAGATCGGGATCACGTTGTCGGTGGGCCCGCCGCTTTCATAGCTGCCAGCCTTGCCGGGCGTCAAAGGATCGCGCAGCGCGGCGTTGGCGTAAAGCGGCAGCGCATACTCCGCTTTGCCCGCCGCCGCCACCTGCCCCACGAAGTGCGCCACCGACCAGGCGTGAAAGAACTCGTCGGCATCCGCCCCGAATACGGAAGGCCAATTTCCGGCCTCTTTGTGCAGCGAGGCCAGTAAATCAGCCGGCACGGGGCCTTCGAACGCCTTCTGCGCGTCGGGCGAATAATCGCGCACGCTGCCCCAGGCGCCCGCTTCATTTTCGACCTGCATCATGATCGCGGTGCGGCGCGCATCCACGGCCTTCAAGTGCCGCATCAGCGCGGCGAACGCCCGTTTATCGGCCGCCAGCGTGGCCGCCGCATGTGGCGACGGTGAATCCACTCGCCGGCCGTTCTCCCCGACGATGCGCGGGTAGCGCTCCGGATCGCGCTTCATCCACAGCGGCTCGTAATGCGAGCTGCCGTTCTTCCAGGTGCCGAACCACAGCAGGACCAGACGCACATGGTGCTCGCGCGCCTGGCTCAAGAGCGTATCCACCATCGAGTAGTCGAAGCGGCCCGGCTCCGGCTCGAACTGCTCCCAATAGACCGGTATCTCGACGGTGTTGGCATGCAGATATTCGACGGCGGGCCAGACCTTCGGCAGCATAGCCGGCCATGCGCTGGAGTTGTTCACCTGCGCTCCCAGCATCAGGTAGGGAGCGCCGTCCACCAACAAGGCATAGCGGCCTTCTTTTTGTACGATGCGCGGCAGCGGCGCCGGTTCGGTCTGCGCGCACAAAACGGCGGCCGACGCGACAAACAGCAATGCACAATTCATACGAAGTAACGGTAGCACGGGCTTCAGCCTGTGAACGGCAAGTATACGCTACACTGTCCCTTCCAGTGCTCCTCGACCTGAGCTCCATCCAAAAGCGGTTCGGCGGCGTGACGGCCCTGCGCGACGGCAACCTCCGCGTCGGTCCCGGCGAGGTGCACCTGCTCCTGGGCGAGAACGGCGCGGGCAAATCCACGCTGATGAAGATCGTGGCGGGCATGGAACATCGCGATGCCGGGCGCATGCTGTGGCAGGGGCGCGATGCCGCCTTCCGCACTCCCGCCGAAGCCGCCGCGGCAGGCATCGCCATGGTGCATCAGGAATCCCTGCTGGCGCCGCATCTGACCGTCGCGGAGAACATCTTCCTGGGACGCGAGCAGCGGCTTCCGTTCGGCTGGGTAAACCGGCGACGCATGATCGAGCAGGCGGCGCGCATGATCGAAGAGCACCACTTCCCGCTGCATGCGGATTGGCGCGTGGAGCGGCTCAGCCCGGCGGGCAAGCAATTGGTGGGCATCTGCCGCGCCATCCAGCACGGTTCCAGCCTGCTGATTTTCGATGAGCCCACGTCGTCGCTTTCCGGCGCGGAAACCGAAGAAGTCTTCCGCATCGTCCGTACGTTGCGCGCGCGCGGCATGGGGGTGATCTATATCACGCACCGGCTGGAGGAACTGCGCGCCATCGGCGACCGGGTCACCGTCCTGCGCGATGGCGCGACGGTCCACACCGGTCCGCTGGCGGAGGTTACCACGGATCGCATCATCCAACACATGGTGGGCCGCGAGATGGTGTCCATCTACCAACGGCAGCCGGTAGCGCCGGGCGCCGAACTGCTGCGCGTGGAAGGTCTCACCCGCCGCGGCGCGTTGCGCGACGTCTCGTTCACGCTGCGCGGGGGCGAGATCGTGGGGCTGGCCGGCTTGATCGGCGCGGGGCGAACGGAAACGTGCCGGGCTATCTTTGGCGTAGACCCCGTAGACTCGGGTGAGGTCTTTGTGGAAGGCCGCCCGGCGCGCATCCGATCGCCGCGCGAGGCCGTGGCGGCGGGGATCGCGCTGGTTACAGAGGACCGCCAGAAAACCGGCTTGGCCTTGCGGCTGCCCATCGCTTACAACATCACCGTGGCCAACCTGCGGGAAATCAGCCGGCTGGGCGTGCTCGACGGGCGGGCGCAGAACCGCGTGACGGCGGAATATATCGCGCGCCTGCGCATCCGCGCTTCTTCCGGGCGCCAGGCGGCCGGCCGCCTGAGCGGGGGCAATCAGCAGAAAGTCGTGATCGCCAAATGGCTGTTCCGCCGCGCGCGCGTGTTTCTGTTCGACGAGCCCACGCGCGGCATCGACGTGGGCGCCAAGGTCGAAGTATTCGAAGTCATGGACGAACTGGCGCGCGCCGGGGCCGCGGTCCTGATGGTGAGCTCAGAGATGCAGGAGTTGTTGCAGGTGGCCGACCGCATCCTGGTGATGCGGCAAGGGCGCATTAAGGCTGAATTGCCGGGACGCACCACGCAGGAGGAAATCATGCGCTTCGCCGCGCTCGATCGGGAGGGTGCGCCATGATGCAGAAGCTGCTGCCTTTCTTGAGCCTGATGGTTCTGTTCGTGGCGCTGGCGATCGCCTCGCCGCATTTCCTCACCGAGACGAATCTTTCGAGCGTGGTACGCCAGACGGCGGTGATCAACGTGATGTCGCTGGGCATGACAGTGATCATCATCGCCGGCGGCATCGATCTTTCGGTCGGCGCCATGCTGGCGATGTGCGGCGTCCTGGGCACCATGGCGATGGCGCACGGCATGCCTGCGCCGGCGGGCATCCTGGTGGGACTGGCGGCCGGATTATTCTGGGGAACGGTGAATGGCTTCCTAACTACGCGGCTGCGCATCGCGCCCTTCATCGTGACGCTGGGCACGCTGGGCATTATCCGGGGCCTGACCCTGATTATCACCAACGGCCTGCCGGTGACCCGCATCCCGCAGAGCTTCGCTTTTCTGGGCGAGGGCAACCTGCTGGGAGTGCCCTTCGTGCTGTGGGTGGTGGTGGTCTGTGCGCTGGCCACCCATGCGATTCTGGAACACACCCGCCTGGGCCGCTATGCCTTCTCCATCGGCAGCAATCCGGACGCGGCGGTCTACGCGGGAGTGCCGGTGGCGTTCGACACCACCGTGATCTATGCGCTGGGCGGCCTGCTGACCGGACTGGCGGGCATGATCGAAGCGTCGCGTCTGATGACCGGGCAGCCCTCAGCCGGCAATGGTTACGAACTGCAGGCCATAGCGGCGGTAGTGATCGGCGGCGGCAGCCTGCACGGCGGCGAGGGTAGCGTCGTCGGGACGCTGATTGGGGCGTTGATCATGGGCCTGCTCTCAAACGGCAGCGACCTGTTGGGCATATCGCCGTACCTGCAGCAGGCAATTATCGGCGGCGTGATCATTCTGGCCGTGACCGTCGACGAACTGCGGAAACGGCGCGCCCGCGAAGAGGTCTAGTGGGGCAGGCTCGCAGCCTGCGCGGGCCTCGCAGGCCCGCTCAAGCCGGCTGAAAGCCGGCCGCGGGCAGAATTGCCCGCGCTCCAATTCGAGAAACGTTACCGATTCGTGACAGACTCCAACGGCGGAGCTCCCGGCGAGCGCAGCGTCCGCACGTCCCGCATCGGTGGTTGCCCGAAGAAACGGCTGTATTCGCGATTGAATTGGCTGGCGCTTTCGTATCCGACTTCGAAGGCCGCACTTGCAGCGTCCAGACCGTCGATCAGCATGCGTCCGCGCGCCGTCTGCAAGCGCAGTTGTTTCTGATACTGAACCGGACTCATGGCGGTCAGCTCCCGGAAGTGGTGGTGCAGCGTGGACACGCCCATGCCCGCGATTTGTGCGAGATCTTCCACCCGTAGCGGCTTCGCGTAGTTCGCCCTGACCCACGCGATCGCCCTCGCGGTACGGTTGCTCTGATCTCCCAGCGTCGCGATCGCGCGCAGCCGCGCCCCCTCCGGTCCCCGCAGGATTCGGTAGACGATCTCGCGCTGAATGAGGCCGCTGAGAAACGGGATATCGCGCGGGGTGTCCACCAGGTCGATGAGCCTGCAGCATGCGCTGAGGAATTCCACTGTGGTCTCACCGGTCGCCATGGCCGGACTGTCCGACGGCGGCTCGGCGACCTGAATCTCCTCGTGGTTGAGAAGCTCCCGGACCACGGGCATTTCGAGTTTCAGCGACATCGCCAGACATGGCGCTTTCTCGCTGGCCTCGACGATCTGGCTGACGATCGGCAAATCGACCGACGTCAGCAGGTACCGCGACTCGCCGTAGAAGAAACTGGTTCGGCCGAGGTCTACCCGCTTTCGCCCTTGGGCGATCACGGTCACGCCCGGCTCGTAGGTCGCGGAACACGGAGCGGTCGGAGCCGTCCGCCGGTGCAGCGACACGCCGGGAATGTCCGTTGCCCGATTCTCCGCCGACCCCATGTACAAGGCAATCTTGCGAGCCAACTCGGCACGCAATTCGCGGGCTCGATCTAGCATCGGACTAGCGCCTTCACTGCCCTTTGTCATGCTCCGCATTTCGCTCTCCTCTGCCTCCAGGATAGCTTGCCGGAGTGCGTCCATGAACAGTCTTGCCTTGTTGCAAGAGAAATAGGCAATAAATCGGAAGGATCGGGATACCGCTTCCATGGCGCAAAATCCTATTCTGGAGATGAGGAAAACGGTTCCGAAGGAGAAACAATGCAGAAGCGCAAATTGGGAAAAAGCAACTTGGAAGTTTCAGCCCTCGGGTTGGGCTGCATGGGAATGAGCTTTTCTTACGGTCCGCCCAAAGACAAGCCGGAAATGATCGCGCTCATACGGGCGGCGGTCGAGCGCGGCGTCACATTCTTCGACACCGCGGAGGTCTACGGCCCGTTCTTGAACGAAGAACTCGTGGGCGAAGCTCTCGCTCCGCTCCGCGACCAGGTGGCCATTGCCACCAAATTCGGATTCGACCTCAGCCCGAATCTCGACCCCCGCGGCATGAAGGGTCTGCCGGGCCTGAACAGCAGGCCGGAGCACATCAAGCAGGCCGCCGAGGGCTCGCTCAAGCGGCTGAAGGTGGATGTCATCGACTTGTTCTATCAGCATCGCGTCGACCCGGACGTGCCGATTGAAGACGTAGCCGGCGCGGTGAAGGACCTGATCCGGGAAGGCAAGGTCAAGCATTTTGGCCTTTCCGAAGCGGGAGTGCAAACCATCCGCCGCGCGCACGCAGTGCAGCCGGTCACGGCCCTCCAGAACGAATACTCGCTGTGGTGGCGACGCCCTGAGGCCGAAGTGATACCCACTCTTGAGGAACTCGGAATCGGTTTTGTGGCCTACAGCCCGCTGGGCAAGGGCTTCCTCACGGGCAAGATCGACGAAAACTCGAAGTTCGACAGCACCGACTTCCGCAGCACCCTGCCGCGCTTCACGCCGGAGGCTCTCAAGGCCAATCAGGCCCTCATCGATCTGCTGGCCAGCATCGGGGAAAGGAAGAAGGCGACACCCGCTCAGATCGCACTTGCCTGGCTGCTGGCCCAGAAGCCCTGGATCGTACCGATCCCAGGCACCACCAAGCTACATCGCCTGGACGAAAACATCGGGGCATTGTCAGTCGAACTCACGCCCGCCGATCTCGGTGACATCGAGAGCGCCGCCTCAAAGATCACGGTGCAGGGCGCCCGGTACCCTGAAAAACTGGAGCAGATGACCGGCCGCTGAACGACCGCGCGAAGGAGTTCATGAAATGGAAATCAAAAGAGTTGGCTCGCAACCTTCCGTCAAGGGACCATCGGAGTGGTTCACTGGCACGGTACGTATCGATCCGCTTTTTCAGGCACCCGATCCGGCACTCGTGCAAGGCGCCAGTGTCACTTTCGAGCCGGGTGCGCGGACTGCATGGCATACGCATCCGCTCGGTCAGACTCTGATCGTCACGGCAGGCTGTGGCTGGGTTCAACGCGAAGGCGCACCCATCGCGGAGGTCCGGCCGGGTGACGTGGTCTGGTTCCCGCCCGGGGAGAAGCACTGGCACGGGGCCACGTCAACTACGGCCATGACGCACATCGCCATTCAGGAGAAGCTCGACGGCGAGGTTGTCGACTGGATGGAACAGGTCGGCGACGAACAATACAGGGCCTGATCGGGGCCGAGAGACAACCAACAGGAGCATCGATCCATGTACAACGCGAAGGCTTATTCCGCCGCCGGCGCGGCATCGCAGATGGCCGCCACCACCATCGCGCGTCGCGATCCAACCGAACACGACGTGCGCATCGAGATCCTATTCTGCGGCGTCTGCCACTCCGATCTGCACCAGGTCCGTAATGAGTGGAGCGGCGTGATGCCGACCGTGTACCCGTGCGTCCCAGGCCACGAGATCGTCGGCCGCGTCACCGGGACCGGGGCCGCAGTCACCGGGTTCAAGCCTGGCGACCTCGCCGCGGTCGGCTGCCTGGTGGATTCCGATCGCACCTGCCCGGAGTGTCGGGCTGGCCTCGAGCAGTTCTGCCGGAATGCGACCCTTACATACAACTCGCCCGATAAGCACCTAGGAGGCGTCACCTACGGCGGCTACTCGGATAGTGTCGTCGTCGATGAGCGCTTTGTCCTGCATGTTCCTTCCAACCTCGATCTTGCCGGAACCGCGCCGCTGCTCTGCGCTGGAATCACAACCTACTCGCCCATGCGCCACTGGGGCGTCGCAAAAGGCAAGAAAGCTGGCGTAGTGGGTCTTGGCGGACTGGGCCACATGGGTGTAAAGTTCGCGCACGCGCTCGGAGCTCACGTGGTCGTCTTCACCACCTCGCCCAACAAGAAGGAGGACGCGCTCCGGCTGGGCGCCGACGAAGTCGTCGTCTCCCGCAACGCCGATGAGATGCAAAAGCACGCCGGGAGCTTCGACTTCATCTTAGACGCGGTTTCGGCCGATCACGACATCGACGCCTACATCCAACTCCTCCGCCGCGATGGCAACATCACTCTGGTCGGCGCGCCTGAGAGGCCCCTCGCCGTCCCCGTGTTCGGTCTGATCTTCGGACGGCGCAGCCTGTCCGGCTCTCCCATCGGCGGTATCCCCGAGACGCAGGAGATGCTCGACTTTTGCAGCGCACATAACATCACCGCCGATGTCGAAGTCATCCCAATCCAGAAGGTCAACGAGGCGTACGAGAGACTGGTCAAGTCCGATGTGAAGTACCGCTTCTCGATCGATATGGCTTCTATCGCGTATAAGTAAATGGTCAATGAGCGGTTCGTGCTTAATGATCGGCGAAAATGCCTACTCAGGCAGGTTCTCCAGATCCGCCAGGTCCTTGGCCCGCCCGCTGGCCGCCTTGTTTTGCCGCAGGCGAGCCAGACCGATCACGGGAACCTCTATTTCCTCAATCCGGATCGTCTCTCTTTCGACGTAGCACGGTTCGAACTCGACTCCGGAGATAGAAGTGAGGATCTCAATCCGAATGGGTGGCAGTCCCATGCGAACCACGTTATTCCGCTCCAGAAAAAGGCCGGGGGCCAGCCCTACCGCCGCGAATCCGAACTCCCGAAGCGCGCAGTCGATTCTGGCGGCGTTTTCGGGACTAATTTTGACCCACACATCGAGGTCGTTCGTGGCCCTGATATGACCGTAGATGCCGACCGCGTACCCGCCAATCAACAGGTATTCAACGCGGTTCGAGTTGAGCGACTTCAAGAACTCTTTGAAGTCCCTCGCTAGCGCTGGTATAGCCATAGAAGGTCCTTCGCAAGAGTTCGAGCGCTCGCAGCCGCTCTTCGACCGGGCGGGACAACCAGTATTCAACCGCATCGTCCGGATCCGTCAAGTGGACGACGGAAAATTGTGTGCGGTCTAGCCGGAAGTCCTCGAGCCCATCCTCACTTGCCCTGCCCATGACTCAAGTTTACCGCCGAATCAAGGCGTACAGTGAGAGGCGTACAGTGAAAGCCAAGCCCCAAAACGATCACGGTGCGCTCGCGCGGCAGAACCACTTGCGGAAACGGCGCGGCCACGCGCACGCGTAACGCCGGACGCGGCCGGACGAGGTAGATGCGGGCGCTACCGCGGCGTGTGCCGGCGGTGCTTCCAATCGTAGATGGCCCAGGCCAGGATGGCGATCAAGCCCAAGGCGATCAACATTTCGGGGATATCCAACGGGCGCATAAGCATCCTCCCGATTGCGATTATACTCCAGCCTGAATGTAAAGTCTAGGTTAAGGTCCGATTATGCCAATATAGCGCCACCGGATCGATCGCGGCCTACACCGATTCTTCGAAATCGGCCTCGGGCCTGGGCAGCACGTCCTGATCGCCGGCCACCCAGACGTACAGCGTGGGCAGCAGGAAGATGTTCATCAGCATGGCGACCATCAGGCCTCCCACGATGACGATCGCGAACGGACGTTGGGAGTCGGAACCGATGGCGCGCGACATCGCCGCGGGCAGCAATCCCAGGGTGGCCACCAGGGTCGTCATCATGATGGGCCGGAGCCTCAGAACCGCGCCCTCGACCGCGGCGTCCATCACCGAATGGCCGCGCGCGCGAAGCTGGTTGATGTACTCCAGCATGATCACGCCGGTCTGCACGCAAACGCCGAAAAGCGCCAGGAAGCCGACTCCGGACGACACGCTGAAGTGCGTGCCGGTGATCAGCAGCGCCAATAGTCCGCCCAAAGGCGCCATCGCGATGTTCGCCAGCATCAGCGTGGCCCATTTGAATGAGTGGAACATCGTATACAGGATGATGAAGATCACCAGGATGGTAACCGGCAGTACGATCATCAGCCGCCTCTGGGAGCGCTGCTGGCTGGCATACTCACCCGCCCAATTGATGGTGTAGCCCTCCGGCAGCTTCACCTGCCGGCCCACATCCCGGATGGCTTCTTGCACGGTGCTGCCGAGGTCGCGGCCGCGCACGCTGTACTTGATGGCGACATAGCGGGAATTCGCCTCGCGATAGATCTCCGAGGCGCCATCCTTCACCTCGACTTTCGAAAGCTGCGCCAACGAGACGCGCTCGCCGGTGGGCGCCAGCAAACGAATGTTCTGGATGGCTTCCTTAGTGTCGCGATAGGGAGCCGTATATCGCGGCACCAGGTCGTAGCGCCGTTCGCCCTGCAAGACCTGGCTGACCGCATTGCCTCCCACCGCGGTCTGGATGGCGTCCTGTACGTCGGACACGTTGAGCCCATACCGGGCGGCCTGGTCCCGGTCCACCACAAAATTGAGATTGGGCTGGCCGATGACGCGAAACAGGCCCAAATCCTCGACGCCCTTGATGTTTCGCATCACGTTGACGATCTGATCGCCGGTTTGTTCGAGCTGCACCAGGTCCTCGCCGTATATCTTGATGGCCAGTTCGCCCTTCACGCCGCTTACGGCTTCTTCCATGTTATCCGCGATCGGCTGCGAGAAATTCCAGAGCACGCCGGGTATTTTCTCCAACTCGCGGTCCATCGCGGCGATCAGCTCAACCTTATTTTCCTTGAACACCGGCCGCCAAAGACCCTTGGGCTCCAAGTCGACGAAATATTCGGTGTTGAAAAAGCCCGTGGTATCGGTGCCATCGTCGGGACGTCCGACCTGCGAAACCACCTGCGTAACCTCCGGAAATGAGGCCAGAATGAGGCGCGCCTGCGTCATCAGCCGGTTGCCCTCGTCCGGGCCGGTGCTGGGAGCCAGCGTACCGCGCGCCCAAATGGCGCCTTCATCGAGGTGCGGCAGGAACTCGGAACCGATCAAGCCGCTGGAGCCCAGCCAGCCGGCCACCGCCATGCAAGCGCCCGCCACGCCCACCGTGACCCAGCGGGCGCGAATGGCCAGGCGCAGCGTTGCGCGATAGCGCCCTATCAGCCACGTCAGCGCCGGATTACGCCACTCGCGCGTGTTCTGGCCGAACGCCAAACTGGCCAATACGGGGGCCAGGACCATCGAAAACAGCAGCGCACCTAGCAACGCGAAGGCCACCGTCCAGGCCATCGGCTTGAACAGCCGGCCCTCTACGCTCTGCAGCGTGAAGATGGGCAGATACGCGGTGATGATAATCCCGATGGCGTAAAACACGGGCCGTTGCACTTCGTGGGCCGCCTCGCGAATGCGCTCCACCACGGGCCGCGGCGGGCCGCCCCGGTGTCCCAAATGCCGGACGATATTCTCCACCATCACCACCGCGCCGTCCACCACCATGCCGAAATCCAACGCGCCGAGGGATAACAGATTGGCGGGGATGTGGTTGAGGTCCAGGCAGATCGACGCGAACAAAAGCGAAAATGGAATCGTGATGGCGACAATCAGGGCGCCGCGGGCGTTCCCCAGAAACATGAAGAGGATAATCGCCACCAGAACGATCCCCTCCGTCAGGTTGTGCAAGACGGTATGGGTCGTATAGTGCACCAGATCGCTTCTATCGAGGAACGGAACCACTTTCACGCCCTTGGGAAGAATGTGCTCGTTCAGCTCTTTCACTTTCTCGTGAATGGCCTCCAGCGTGGCATCCGATTCCGCGCCTTTGCGCAGCAGCACGATGCCTTCTATCACGTCGTCGTTGTCGACGATCTTTCCATCCTTGCGGTGTATCGCATGGCCTATACGGCCCAGCCGGATCTTGGGCCCCTGCATCACCGTCGCGATATCTCGAATGTGAATGGGCGTGCCGTTTTGAGTCTTGAGGACGGTCTTTCCGATATCCTGTACGTTATCGAAGAGTCCCACGGAGCGCACGTTGATCTGTTGCAGGCCCTGCTGTATGAAACTGCCTCCCGCATTTACGTTATTGTTGGTTAGTTGCTGCTCCACATCGCCGATGTTCAGAGCGTATTCCACCAGTTTGTTGGGGTCGATGGCTACCTGGTATTCCCTGGTGATGCCTCCGAAGCTGCTGACATCCACCACATTTAGAACCGACTTGAATTGCTTCTCCAGAACCCAGTCTTCCAGAGCCTTCAATTCCATCAGGTCGTACTCGGGCTTGGCGCTCTGCAGCGAGTACCAGTAAATCTGGCCGACCGGACTGTAGTCCGAGCCGATCTGCGGCTGCAGGTTGTTGGGAAGGGCGACCTCCGACAGTCTTTCCAGCGCCTTCTGCCGGTTCCAATCGTTGTCCGAAGCGTCGTCGAAGATCAGCATCACACTGGAGAGTCCAAACAGCGAAGTGGAGCGCAGGTGCTCCAGGTGTGGCAGCCCGTTCATTACGATTTCAATCGGGATCGTGACCTGCTGCTCGACTTCTTCGGCCGCGCGGCCCGGCCATTGGGTGATGATCTGTACGTAGTTGTTAGCTACATCGGGGTATGCTTCGATGGGCAGATTCTTGAACGAAATAACGCCCCACGCAAATAGCAGGATGGCGAGAGCCACCACCAGCAGGCGGTTATTGAGCGAGAAATCGACGAGTCGGCGAATCATCGGCGTGTCGTGCGGCTAAGGTTATTTAAAAGTAACCACATTTGCCGATGGCGTATGCGCGCGGGCGTTCTTCACAATGGCCATAAACCGGTGCGCCAGCTCCAGTATCCATTCCGACTTGCGCAGGCGAATCGCTTCATTGGTGACCAACTCCTTGCCGACACCGATGGCGCTGGCGCCCGCGGTAATGTAGTGCCCGGCGGTATGCTGCTGTACGCCGCCTCCGGCGACCAGGCGGATCTGCGGCAAAGCCACTTTCAGCGCCCTGATATAGCTATCTCCGCCCAGCGGTGTGCAGGGAAACACCTTCACGAAATCGGCGCCCGCCTTCCATGCGCCGATGATCTCGGTGGGAGTCAACGCGCCCGGCAGCACCAGGACGCCTTCTTCCACGGCCAGCCCCACCACGCTCGCGTCCATTCCGGTGCTGGTAATGAACCGCGCGCCGGCTTCCACCGCGCGCCGCGCCGTATCCGCGTCCAGCACCGTTCCGGCGCCCACCACCATGTCCGGAAAGTCCCGCAACAGCGCCGAAATCAGATCCAGCGCGCCGGGCACCGTCATGGTAATCTCGGCGATGGTCAGTCCCGCCCGGTAAATCGATTCCGCGGCAAACCGCGCGTCCGCGGTGGAAGACAGGCGGACTGCGGGAATAATTCCGATCTCTTCAATGCGTGCCCGAACTTCTTCTTTAGTCATGTTTCACTGTATTATTGTTCCGCCGTGGCTTGCAAGACCAGCGCGTTCGAGACCACCTGTTGGCCCGGCCGGACGCCGGCCACGATCTCCTGCAAGTTGCCCGGCAGCATCTTGCCGCCGGTTACTTCCAGGCGCCGGAACTGCCCGCCGTCTACGGGGACGTAGACCCAGTCGCGGTCATGCAAATGCAGGACCGCCGGCGCCGGGACCGTGGCATGCGTCTCTTTCTTCAAACCGTGAAACGTGGATGTAACGAACATGCCAAGGCGCATCGATCCTTCCGGATTCGGCATTTCCAGCCGGACTTTGGCCGTGTGCAGGTTGGCATCCAACACGGGGCTGATGTTGCCGATGCGCCCCTTGAAAACCCGGTCCGGATAAGCGTTCAGCCTGACGTCCGCGTACTCATCGAGATGCACTTGCGAAAGGTCGTTCTCATATACATCGCAAAGCACCCATATATGCGAGAGATCCGAGATGGTGAATGGATTCGGAGAGGCCAATCCCTGTACGCCGGCGGCGGTGGTCACCTGTTGGTCGGTGATCACGCCCGCGGCGGGCGCGCGGACTTCTACAATCGCGGAGGGGCGATCCGGATCCGCGCCCAGCACGCGTAAGTGGTCGAGCGTGGTCTTGACCGTGACCTGCGCCTTCGTCGCGGTGTCCTGGGCCACTTCCAGATCTTTCTGCGCGATGGCGCCCTTGTCGAAAAGAATCTTGGAGCGGTCGAGTTGCGCCTTGGCCAAGGTTTGGTCGGCCAGCGCCTGCTCGTAATCCGAATATGCCCCGGCGATATCCGCGCTCTGCACTTTCATCAGGAGCTGACCCTTGGTAACGGTGTCCCCCAGCCGGGCAAGCACCTCGATGACGCGGCCGGATGCCAGCGTAATTACCGGAATGGTCCGCGATATATCGGGGCCAACCACGCCGGTGACGTTCAACTCGGGCGCCGCGCTAATCTGGCCCGCGGCGACCAGCGGGAATTTCGCGGGATCGTCCACCTTGAACAGGCCCGCGCTCTGGACGCGCTCGACCTGGGCGGGCGGCGGTGCTTCAGCCTTGGGGTCGCCCTTGCCTTGCGCGCTGCAGCCAGAGAGCGCCAGCACAAAAGCCAGGCCCAACGCCACGCTCAACGCCACGCACGCACTCGCGCGCGCCAACGCCACTTCATCGCGCCGTTTCATGGGATCACCTCGCGGCCCACCGCCAGATTCAATTGACTGGCTGCGCTCAAGTAGGACCCCACCAGGTTCAGATAACCCACTTGCACCGTGCGATAGTCTCTCTGCGCGTCCAGATAGTCGACTAACGAGGCTTGGCCATGTTGGTACGAAAATGCGATCGTATCGCGCACTTTGGCGGCGGTCCCCAGGTATTTAGTCTTGTACGGCCGTAGCAGAGTCACTGTATTGAGCATGGTGGCATAGGCGGAATCCACGTCGCTGAAAACTTGCGCTTGCGACGCGTCCCGCAGCCGCTCGTTGCGCGTCACGTCCACCAGAGTGCGCGCCTTCTCCCCTTGATTCCTATCGAAAATACGCAACGGGACGGTGACGCTCACCCCCACATACACCGGTATCGGTGGATTGCGGGCGAAGTCCATGCCGAACGTGGGATCGGTCGCCCCGTTCGCTACGGCCAGCTTGTAGTCGGTTTGCGCTTTATCGACCGATTGCACGGCGGCTTTCAAATCCGGCCGCTCTTCCATGGCGATGCGGCGCAGTTCCTCCGGATCCGGAATCCGCTCCGCGAAATCGAAAGGACCCTGCACATCGAACTGCTCGATCGGGGTCCGGTCGTTCAACAACTGCAGCAGTTGGATCTTCGCCGTGCGCAGGTTCACCTCCGCGGTCTGCAGATCGGACTCGTACTGCACGCGCTGCAGCTCCAGCCGGTCCAGATCCACGCGCGCGATATCCCCGGCCTTATAACGCTCCTGGCTGATGGACAGCTCGTGATCGAAGTAAACCAGATTTTCCCTCGCCAGTTCGCGCACCGCCTTGGCCTGCAAAGCTTGCACAAACGCGTTGCGCAGATTGAAAATCAAGTTCCGTTCCTGGTCCGCCAATTGCGATTGCGCGACGGCGGTGGCCTTTCGGGCGCTCTCCAGGCGCAACTCCCGCTTGTGCCCCCTTTCATGCAAATAGCTTCCCGAGACGAATGGCAGTGCCTCGGAAAACGGGCTGTACTTGTCGACGGGGTTCTTGGTGAAAGGGTTGATCTGATCCAGACTGACCGTGAGGTCCGGATTGGGACGCAAATAGGCGGTGATCTCCTCGTCCCGCGATTCGTCGATGCCGATGCGGGCCGCGCGCAAGGTGGGATTCGACCTTTCGAATTCTTCGCGCGCTTGTTGCCAAGTCATTGTTTTCCGCGCGGCCGTCTGCCCTAAGATTGTTTCGGCGCAGCAGGCCGCAAACAAGAGCCCGATTGCCAGCCGCCGCACAAGGCTCTGCACGTCATCCCCCTCACGCATTGATTGGGTGTCTTTGTCCAGGAGGAAGGTTACCATCTGCCGACGGAAAGACCGGAATCCTCTAAGGCGTACGATCACCCTACAGGCTTTTCTATCATAGCATTACGTGAATGGGCCCGTCTCGCCGCAGGTCTATCCTTCGGTCAGAAAGCTGCCTATCTTTCAGTTGTGCGCGCACGATTGGCATGACTTGTAACGATTGAAACCCCAGGTGTTAAAATCGGGCCAAATGCGCATTCGATATTTCCTGCCTTTGGCCCTCACCGCTTTCGCGGCGACCGTACCGGTAATCCAGTGGAAAACCGGCGACCGCCGCCGGCCTTTGCCCGCCGTGGTCACACCCGGCGAGCCGAGCACCCAGGAGCATGCCGGCACGGCGCCTTCCGATGCCGTGCAACTCTTCAGCGGGAAGGATCTTTCCGCGTGGCAGCAACGCGACGGCAAACCGATCGCCTGGAAACTGCGCGATGGCTACTTCGAGGTCGCGCCCGGTACCGGCGACATCGTCACCAAACAACCTTTCGGAGATTGCCAGTTGCACGTCGAGTGGGCTACGCCCAACCCGCCCCACGGAAAAGACCAGGAGCCGGGCAACAGCGGCGTGTACCTGCACTCGCTTTACGAAATTCAGGTGCTGGAATCCAACCGGAACAAAACCTATCCCGACGGCCAGGCTGGCGCGATCTATTGCCAATATCCGCCGCTGGTGAACCCCGCCCGCCCTCCAGGCGAGTGGCAGACGTACGACATTATCTTCCACGGTCCGCGGTTCTCGACCGACGCCAAACTGCTCGAACCGGCCACGATCACACTGCTCTTCAACGGCGTACTGGCGCAAGACCACGCCATGCCCACCGGACCCACGGATTATATGAAACGCCCGCCCTACAAGCCGACGCCCGCCAAGTTGCCGCTGCTGCTGCAGGACCACGGGCAGCCGGTTCGCTATCGCAACATCTGGATTCGGGAGTTAAAAGCGGCGGAGTAACATCTGGCTATGTGGGGCCGGCCCGCACCGCCATGGACCAGTTCGTAAGCCCGCTGCGGCACAGATATTCGAGCAACAGGATCATCTTGTGTTCCCGGTCGCTGGGTCCATGCGCGGGAGCGCGGCGCACCAGTTCAAACTGCGCGATGTCTTCGGCCAGTTCGCCGCGGCTGAGCCCGGAGCGCCCCACGGACTCCAGGACGCAGGCGCCCAGAAACTCCGCCACATACTGCAATTCGTCCGTGGAAAGGCCCGACAAAAATTTCCGCGCCTTCTTCTGAAAGCGCTGGTCGGCACATGCAGTGATGGCAGAAATCAAGGCCGTTCTCAACCCGGAACTCCTGGTCTCTAGGCGAACGTCGACATCTACGCTAACATCGGTGATGTTAATTATGGCGGAACGGAGCGCCGGACGCAAGGGGTTTAGCGGCGCGGTGAGGTACTATGAAGGCCATACATCGCGACGATGGAGCCGGTACGCGAGGAGTATCGGGGAGAGCGTTGACGCTCGCCGCCGGCCTGATGCTGGCGCCCTTGACTGCGTTGACGACCACCTTGATCCGAATTGGCCTGCCCGATCTTCGGGTAGTGGGTCAATTTGGTTTTGGAGGGCGGGCAATGCTGCCCGCAACCGGCTTTCAGCCGGCTTAGGCGAGCTACGCTCGCCTGCGCTGACAAGAGTGTCAGCGCGGCAGGCATAAGTGCCTGCGCCACGAGGGCCGATCCACTGAAAATGGCCAAACTCCAAGAGCCGGCTGCGGCCAAGATTGGCCGCCCTCCAAAACCAAATTGGGGGCGGTTGCCATAAGCTCGTTCCGCCTCCTTAAGACCTTCCAAAATCGATAAACCCGCGCTGCGGATCGGTGTTTAGCAGCTTCACGCGGATCTGGTCGCCCACATCCAACCCATGCTCGCCGCGCATCAATCGGCCCTCGACCGGCGGCGACAAGGCTCGCACGAACGTTCCCTTCGGCGTGACCCCGGTGACCACTGCCGGAAAGATTTCGCCGATGCGGGCATGCATCGCCACTGCGGCGATGCGTTTGCCCATGGCGCGCTCCACCTTGCGCTCGGCGTCTTCCCGCAATGTGCAGTTGCGTGCCACCGTGTCCAACTCGGCGTCCCCGTAGGGCGAAGGCTGCTTGGCGAGCACTGCTTTCACCAGCCGCTGCGTCACCAGGTCCGCGAAGCGGCGGTTAGGGGCCGTCGAATGCGTGTAGTCGTGCACCGCCAGGGCGAAGTGCCCGACCGCGGTGTCGCCGGGACGCTCCAGCACATACTCGCCCGGCCCCATCAGCTTCACCACCGCCAGCGAAAGATCGGCGTAATGCGCGGGGTCCTCGGCCCGCCGCTTCATCAGGTACTGGTTGAGCGCGCCCGAGTCCGGATCGCCCGGCAGCGTGTCGCCCGTGCGGGAGGCCAGTTCCACGATGCGATCCCAGCGCTCCGGAGTTTTCACCACCCGGCGAATGGAGGAGATGCGATTGTCGCGCAGCAGCCGCGCGATCACGCCATTGGCCGCCACCATAAAATCCTCGATCAACTGCGAGGCGCGATTGCGAAACCGCGGCTGGATGCCGGTCACGTGGCCATCGGACATCACCGCCTCGGTCTCCGTGCGGTCCAGGTCGAGCGCGCCCAGGCGGTGGCGTTGCGCGCGCAGGCTCTGAGCGGCTTCATCCTGCAAACGAAGCTGGGCCTGTAGATCCTGCGACGCGGCCACCTTCGCGGGGGCCGCGCCCTGCCCTTCCAGCCACGGCCCGACGGAACTATAGGCCAACTGCGCCGCGTTGCGCGTCACCGCGCGATACGCCGTGCCGTCCTGCACGGAACCGTCCGCGGCCACCGTCAGTTCAACCACCACGGAGAGCCGGTCGGCATGCTCGTTCAGCGACGTAAGATCCGTGGACAAGTCGTCCGGCAGCATGGGAAAATTCTTCACGCCGGTGTACACGGTGGTGCAATTGGCGGCGGCATGCGCGTCGATCGGCGTTTCCTTGGGTACGTCGTTATCCACGTCGGCGATACCGATGCGGATGCGGATCGCGCCGTTTGGAAGGCGTTCGGCGACTTCGATCTGGTCCAGGTCGCGGGAGGTATCGTTGTCGATCGACGACCAGAGCCGGCCGCGCAGATCGCGCACGGTGCCATCGGGGGCCGGCGGCGCGGGATGCGCGCGCAGGGCCGCGACCTGCTGTCGCGCCTCCCGTGAAAAGTCGGGGCTGAAACCCTCCGCGAGCATCTCCTCGCGCGCCAGGGCGGCAAGGTCGTAATGGTTGCCGTGGGGACTTGTCATGGGGCGGTTCACACGTCGTGGCGCAGCGTGCGCGAGAGCAACTGCCGCGCGCGGTCGAGCGCCTTCTGTTCGGCTTCTTCGCGCGTGGCGCCGGTGGTGCGCGCCAGCGCCGCGCCCGGCGAAACGTTATCGGCCTTGCAGTGATAGACATCGCCTAGTTTATAAGAGGTGAGTTTCACCTGCCATGGTTCCACGTCCACCTGGCGCTCGCTGTAATCTTCGGCATTCATAACCCACTATCTTACCCTTGTGGCGCCGGCACTCGGGCCTGACGCGCCGACTGTGGCCTTTTGGTGGGGCAGGCTCGCAGCCTGCGGCGGCCTTGTAGGCCGCCTGCCTCGAAGCTCTGCCGGGCTTGGTGGCATAGTCGTTAACCTGTGGAGGCGAGCTTCGCTCGCCAGGAGCGGGTTCTGGAGAACCCTCGCAGGACTGGAGTCCTGCCCCACCACGGCGCACAGAATGTAGAAACTCAAGAGCCGGCTGAAAGCCGGCTGCCGGCAGAATTGGCCGCCCTCCAACGCGGACTGGCGCCGTGCGGCGTTATACGATGGCTGCATGCATATCGTACACGTTCACATTCATGTCAAACCGGATTCCGTGGAAGCTTTCCGGCAAGCCACTATAGCCAATGCCCGGCAGAGCGTGAAAGAACCGGGCATCGCACGCTTCGACGTGTTGCAGCAGACGGACGACCCTACGCGCTTCGTGCTGACAGAGGTCTACCGGACCGCCGAAGCGCCCGCCCAGCACAGGGAAACCGTGCATTACAAGACTTGGCTGGACACCGCGGTGGAGATGATGGCCGAGCCGCGCACAAGGGCGACGTATGCCAACATCTTTCCGGACGATGCAGGCTGGTAAAGCGGCATGCGCTTCGAATTCGCGACGGCTACGCGGATCGTCTTCGGCCCGGGAACGTCGCGGGAAGTCGCCGCCGCGGCTGCGGAAATGGGACGGTGGGCATTGCTCGTCTCGCGCCGCTCCGCGGACGTCGCGCGATTGGAAATTGCGGGCGAGTTGCTTCCGGTACACGGCGAGCCGACCGTGGATCTGATCCGCCAGGGCGCCCAGCGTGCGCGCGACGCGGGCTGCGACATGGTGATCGGGCTAGGCGGCGGCAGCGCCATCGACGCGGGCAAAGCCATCGCGGCGCTGCTGGCCAACGGCGGCGATCCGTTGGATTATCTGGAAGTGGTGGGGCGGGGAAGACCGCTGACCCGCCCGTCGGCGCCGTTCATCGCCGTCCCGACCACTGCGGGCACCGGCGCGGAGGTTACCCGCAACGCGGTCCTGGCATCGCCCGAGCACCACGCCAAGGCCAGCCTGCGCAGTCCATACATGCTGCCGACGCTCGCGGTCGTCGACCCCGAGCTCACTCTGGAGCTGCCTCCCGCGCTCACCGCCAGCACGGGACTCGACGCGCTCACGCAGCTTATCGAGCCGTACGTCTCGTGCCGCGCGAATCCCATGACGGATCTTTACTGCGCGGAGGGCATGCGTCTGGCGGCATCCGCTCTGCGCCGCGCCTGGGGCGACGGGCATGATCTCGCCGCCCGCACCGATATGGCCTTCGCCAGCCTGCTGGGAGGCTTGGCGCTGGCCAACGCCGGGCTGGGGGCGGTACACGGATTCGCAGCGCCGTTGGGCGGGATGTTCCATGCGCCGCATGGCGCCCTCTGCGCCGCGCTACTGCCGCATGCCATGCTGGTGAACATCGCCGCGCTGCGCGCCGCGGCCCACAGCGCGGGGCTGCAGCGCTACACCACTGTCGCCCGCATCCTCACCGGCCGCGCGGACGCTACGCCCGAAGACGGCGCCGCATGGGTCGCCTCGCTGTGCCGCGATCTCGAAACCCCGCCGCTCCGCGCATACGGAGTGCGCGCATCCGACGCGCCTGCGCTGGCGGATCGCGCCGCCCGCGCCAGCAGTATGAAAGCCAATCCCATCGCGCTCACGCGCACGCAGTTGGAGGAGCTGCTCACCCGTGCCATCTGACCACCGCCCGCTCCTGGAACTGGAACGCGTCTGGGTGATGCGCGGCGGAAAAATCGTCCTGCGCGATGTCAGCCTGTGCATTGGCGTGGGCGAGCATGTCGCCATCCTGGGTCCCAACGGCTGCGGCAAATCCACCCTCATCAAAACCATCGCGCGGGAATGCTATCCGCTGGTGCGCGCGGGATCGCGCATGGCCCTGTTCGGACAGGAACGCTGGAATATCTTCGACCTCCGCCCGCTGCTGGGAGTCGTGTCGAACGACTGGATGGAGTTGTGCACGCGCGAGATCACCGGGCGCGAGGCGGTGCTTTCGGGCTTCTTCGGCAGCGTCGGGGTACAGCCATACCATCGCATCACGCCGGAAATCGAGCGCAAGACCGCGGAGATCCTGGCGCTGCTCGAGATCCCGCACCTGGCGGAGCGCACCGTCACGGAAATGTCGTCGGGGGAAGCGCGGCGCGTGTTGCTGGCACGCGCCCTGGTACACGATCCTCGCGCGCTGGTGCTCGACGAGCCCAGCAACAGCCTGGATGTTTTCGCGCAGCGCGAACTGCGCGGGATCATGCGCAAGCTGGCCCGCGCCGGCATCGGGATCGTCCTGGTGACCCATCACCTGGCCGATATCATCCCCGAAATCGATCGCGTGATTCTGATGCGCGAGGGCCGCATTGTGGCGGACGGGCGCAAACAGGATGTGCTCACCGCCGCGGCCCTGGCGAATTTATTCGGCCTGCCAGTGGATCTGACCCAGCGCGACGCGTATTATCATCTGTGGTAGCGCGACGTTACTTATCCGTCAACGCCGCCACGCCCGGCAATTCAATTCCCGCCAGAAATTCCAGGGATGCACCGCCGCCGGTCGAAATGTGCGAGATTTGATCGGCCACGCCTGCGGACTTGATGGCCTTTTCCGAGTCGCCGCCGCCCACTACCGACGTCGCGCCGGAAACCGCCACCGCCTTTGCCAGCGCCACCGTGCCCCGGTCGAAGGGCTTCTTTTCGAAGACGCCCATCGGGCCATTCCAGATCACGGTCTTGGCGGTGCGGATCACGTGCGAGAAATGATCGACCGTCAGTGGTCCGATGTCTACGCCGATCTTATCGTCCGGTATGGTGTCGACGACCTGGCTGTCCGCGTTCTCTTTGATCTCCGAAACCACCACGTGATCCACCGGCAGCACCAGCTTGTCTTTCAGTTGCACCAGCAGGTTCCGCGCCAGATCCAGCTTGTCGTCTTCCACCAGCGACTTGCCCACCGGCTCGCCTTGCGCCTTCATGAAGGTATAAGCCATGGCGCCGCCGATCAACAGCTTGTCCACGACTTTGCCCAGGTTCGCGATCACTTCGATCTTATCGGAAACCTTGGCGCCGCCCAGAATCGCCACGCACGGCCGCTGCGGATTTTTGGTCGCCATGGTCAGGTATTTCAACTCCTGCTCCATCAACAGCCCGGCCGCCGCTTGCGGCACGTAAGCAATCATGCCCACGGTGGAAGCGTGCGCGCGATGCGCCGAGCCGAACGCGTCGTTTACGTAAACGTCGCACAACGCCGCCAGCTTTTTCGAAAATTCCGGATCGTTTTTTTCCTCTTCCGCGTGGAAGCGCAGATTCTCCAGCAAGAGCACTTCGCCGGGCGCCGGTTTCATGGCTTCCACCTCGGGGCCGATGCAATCGGGCGCCATCTTCACCGGGCGGCCCAGCAATTCTTCCAGGCGCTTGGCCACCGGCCGCAGGCTCATTTCCGGATTGAACTTGCCCTTCGGACGGCCCAGGTGCGAGGCCAGAATGACGCCGGCCCCTTGCTCCAGCGCGTAGCGGATGGTCGGCAGCGACGATTTAATGCGCTTGTCGCTGGTGATCTCCTGGCCGCCGGGCGCCAAGGGAACATTGAAATCCACGCGGATAAAGACACGCTTATTCTTCAGATCGAGATCGCGAACGGATAGTTTAGGCATAAGAAGCTCTCAAAAGGGTTTAACACTTGAGATTAGCAGGAAACAACCGCCTGCATGAACCGTGGGGCAGGCTCGCAGCCTGCGCGGGCCTCGCAGGCCCGCTCTCCGGCGAGCGAAGCCCGCCCCGGCGGCGCTAAAGAGCCCCGCGGCGGCGCATGGCGCCGCCCCCACGTGGGGCCGCAGGCCCATCCTGACAGGACTGGAGTCCTGCACCCACATTAGAATTGTCTTGTGGCGCGCAAAGTCTCGTCCCTCGAGGAGCAACTCGACCGTTTGGCTGAACTGCGCGGCCAGCCGCCTTCGCCGGAGGGGCTCGCCGCAGTGGCCCAATACCTGGCCGGCAAATCGAATCTGGTGGCGGCCAAAGCTGCCCGCATCGCCGGCGAATGGCTGGCGGCGGAACTGGCGCCCCAACTGGTAGAGGCATTCGACCGATTCATGGTGAAGCCCGACACCACCGACAAACGCTGCGCGGCCAAGATCGAAATCCTCAAAGCGCTTTGCAAACTGGAGTATCCCTATCCGGCCGTTTTTCGCCGCGGCATCCAGCATATCCAGATGGAGCCCACATGGGGCGGCTCGGTGGACACCGCCGCCGAAGTGCGCGCGCTGGGCGCAATGGGGCTGGCGCAGACGAATTACACTGAAGCCCTGGAGGAAATCGTGCCGCTGCTGCTCGACCCCGAACGCGATGCGCGCATCGGCGCCGTGCGGGCCGTGGCGGCCTCCGGCCTTCCCGGTGGCGTGCTGTTGCTGCGCCTGAAAACGCTCAGCGGGGACGATCCCGAGGTTTTGGGGGAATGCTTCGCCGCCCTGTTGCGCGCCGATCCCGCGAAATCGCTGGAGTTCGTGGCGGAATTTCTCGACCATCGCGAAGAGGCCATCGCGGAAGCCGCCGCGCTCGCGCTGGGCGAGTCCCGGCTGGAGAGTGCATTTGCGGCGCTGCGCGACGCATCCCAGCAATTGCGGGCCCGTCCGCTGGGCCGCACGCTCTTGCTCGCCATGGCCTTGTTGAGGCGCGAGAATGCCATCGATTATTTGTTGGACCTGGTGCAGAATGGCGGAAGCCAGAACTCGGCCGATGCGGTGGAGGCCCTCGCCATGTACAAAGAAGATCCGAGCTTGCAGCAGAGGCTCGACCGCGCATTGCAGGCGCGGGATTGATGCAGTAAATCGATTTACCGAATTCACTCACGCCCCCCTCAGATAAATGAAACGGGCGATAAACAGCAGCGTGAGCGCGTACACCAGCCAGTTCACTTCGCGGAACTTGCCGCGCACGACCTTCAGCACCGTGTACGCGATGAACCCGAATGCCAGTCCGTTGGCGATGCTGAACGTCAGCGGGATGGCGAGCATGGTGAGGAATGCCGGAATGGAGATCTCGGGGTCCTTCCAGTCCACTTCGCCGATCGCGGTCATCATCAGGCTGCCCACTACGATCAAGGCCGGCGCGGTGGCGGCCGCTGGAATCGCGCCCACCACCGGCGCGACGAACAGGGCCACGATAAACATAGCGCCGGTGACCATGGCCGTCACGCCACTGCGGCCGCCGGCAGCCACTCCCGCGGCGCTCTCGATATAGCTCACCACTGTCGAGGTACCTGTGAGCGAGCCGACAATTGTAGCGGAAGCGTCGGCATACAGGATGCGATCCACGCGCGGGATCGTGTGGGCGTGGTTGAATAGGCCCGCGCTTGCCCACCGCCACCAGCGTTCCGATATTGTCGAACATATCGATGAACAGGAACACGAAAACGATCTCGAAGAAGCCCAGCCGTAGCGTCGCGCCTACATCCAGCTTCAGCATGGTGGCGGAGAGGTCCAGGAAGCTGTAAGGCTGCGGATTCCACGCCACCAGGCCCGTGGCGATTCCCACGATGGTAGTCAGCAGGATCCCGATCAGCATGGCCGCCGGCACCCGCCGGGCGAGCAGCGCGGAGGTCGCCAGCAAACCAAACACGGCCAGCAGCGTGTGCGGGTCGCGCACGTTGCCCAACGTCACCAAGGTGGCGGGATGCGGCACAATCAAGCCCGCGTTGTGGAATCCGATGAAGGCGATGAACAGGCCCACGCCCGCCGCCACGGCCGCATACAACTCGAACGGGATGGCCGCTACAATCAACTGCCGGATGCCGACCGCCGTCAGGATCAGGAAGGCCACCCCGGAGACAAACACCGCGCCCAAGGCCGCCTGCCAGGGAATCCCCATGCCCTTGACCACGGTATAAGTGAAGTAGGCGTTCAACCCCATGCCGGGCGCCAGCGCGATCGGATAGCGCGCCAGGATGCCCATCATGAAGCTGCCGAACGCCGCTGAAATGCAGGTAGCCGCGGTGACCGCCGCCAAGGGCATGCCGGCCTCGTGCAGGATCTGCGGATTTACCAGGACGATGTAAGCCATGGTGACGAAGGTGGTGAGGCCCGCCAGGATTTCCGTTTTCCAGTTTGTGCCGAGGCGCTGAAACTCGAAGTAAGCTTCCAGCCGGGCGAGGAAGGGCATCTCGGGAATATAGCATGCGCCCAGATCGGCTTGTGGGGAGCAATTCTGTCCATCTCCGGCAAGCCGCGATGCCAAGTGGGGCAGGACTCCAGTGCTGTCAGGTGGGGCGGCGCCATGCGCCGCCGAAGAGCGGGCCTGCGAGGCCCGCGCAGGCTGCGAGCCGGCTGCGAGCCTGCCCACGGCGGCGGACGGAATGTCGAAACGCAGTGGGTTTTCGACCGTGCGCGGGTCCTCCATGACGCGCTCTGCGCCTAACGAAATCGGCCCTAACTGGATTCACGCAGGCCGACGTGGACGCCGGCCCGCGGGACTGGAGTCCTGCCCCACGGGAAAACTGTGTGGCATTGGGCAATTCTGCCCGTGCTGGAGATGGGCTATTTCAATGGCGCGCCGCGTGGCGCACGCCCCCGCGTGCCGTGTCGGCACGCTTGCCGACCCAGGCGAGCTCAGCTCGCCTAGCGAAGCTAAAGCCCCGCGGCAGGCGAAACCGCCTGCCCCACCAAAAGGCCAAACTCCGGAAGCCGGTTTTCAGCCGGCTGCGGCCAGAATCGGCTGGGTTTGGCCTCCACAGCGGCGTAACGCGGTAGCATGTGGATAGAGGGATCGAATGTTCACTTGGATCTGCCCGCAGTGCGGGCGCGAGGTGCCCCCATCGTACGACGCATGCCCGGATTGCAAGGCCAAAGAAAAATCCGGCCAACTACCGGCGGAGCCGGCGCCGCAAGCTCCACCGCCCGGCCTGGACGGCGCCCCGGCAGTTGCCACGGCCATGCCCCCCGCGCCTCCCGTCTATACGCCTCCCGCGGTGGCCCCGCTGGCTGCCGCGCAGTATGCCGGCCCGCCGCCCCACGCCGGCCTGCCCACGTGGCTGCTGGCCATCCTCTTTGCATTCGCGTTCGTGGGTGTGGGCGCCGGCGCCTATTGGGCGATCGGCTATTTCCGCGGCGGCACGCAGGCGGCCTCCGCGCCGCTGGCGAGCGTCCCTGCGCAGACGCAGGCCAAACCGAGTCCCATGCAAAAGTACGTCGAAGTCGCCGGCATACGCTTCGTGGATTCGCCGCAGCATACGACTGAAGCGCGCTTTGTGGTCATCAACCATTCCGACGCGGATATCGCGGATCTGGCTGGTACGGTGAATATCTTCGGCCGCACCGCCAAGGCAGAAGAGGAGGCCGCCGGCACTTTCAGCTTCAAGATGGCATCGCTACGGCCCAACGAGTCAAAAGAAACGGTTGCGCCGCTCTCCACCAAGCTCAAGCCCTACGAGTTGCCGGATTGGACGAATCTCACCGCTCAAGTACAGATCACTTCGCCGCAGTAGCGCCCATGAGGATACCGGCCAGCGCTTTTTGCCGGTAATTGAAGATCTCCTGCAACTGCCTGCGCACGGCCAGCCGGTGTGCCAGCCTGCCCAGCGGCCCGAAAGGCAGCGCGTAATCCACGCGGTCGGAAACCAGCGCGCCGTATTCGGTGGGTCTGAAATCGTGCCGGTGATGCCAATAGGCATAAGGACCAGCCGCCTGCTCGTCCACGAAGAAGAAGGGCGGCTCGTACTCCGTGATGGCCGTCTTCCAGTTAAACGGCAAGCCCAGCCAGCGAATCCGATACTCGATTTCGGCGCCCTTGCGCATCTGAATAGGCGCTGGCGAAGCGATGCGGAAATTCAGCCACGCCGGCGTGATGCGCGCCAGATTGTGCGGATCCTCGAAGAAAGCGAAAGCCTCCCGCAGCGATACCGGCACGGACATCGAACACTCCAAGCGGTAGGTCTTCATGGCGATTACTCGATCCGCACGTCGTCGATCAGCAAATCGAACTTGCCCGGGGTGGGGCTGCCCAGGAACACACCCATCAGGCCGCGGCCATCGGCGCCCTTGAACGATGCGAGCGGGAAGGTGAACTGTTGCCACTGCGGGCCCGCCGTAAAGCTCTGCCCCACCGGCTCGTATCCGAAGCTCTGCGCGAAGATCATCACGGTATAGGACCTGCCTTCGCCTTTTGCCCAAAAAGATAGCGACTTCTTCCCGGACAGATCCACCGGGTCCATGCGCGCCTTTCCCGGCACGAACATGGCGCCCGACCAAAGCGTCTTCAAGCCGCTGGATACTACGTCGCCGGAAATATCCAGGCATCCGCTGCTGCCATGCGCGCCGCCGGACGCAATCTTCAGCGTGGCAGTGGATTTTCCGCCCATGGAGGCATCCGTCCACACGATCCAACCCGTCCCAAAACGGCTCTCCGGTTTCTCCTGCTCGAAGTCGCTGACCAGCCCGCTATCCGAAGCTTTTTCAAGCGCGGCGCGGTAGCTGGCGCGATCGGCCGCCACGCCGTCCTTCCACACCCCGGCGATGTCGCGCGTGGCCTTGATATCGCCCGTCGGATCGCCATTCACCAGCAGCAGATCCGCCCGCTTGCCCGGCGCGATCATGCCGCGATCGTCCAAATGGAAACTGCGCGCGGCTGCCGATGTGGCGCCGATCAACGCTTCGGTAGGCGTCAGCCCGGCATCTACCAGCAATTCCAGTTCGCGATGCTCGGTCGCGCCCGGCGCCGTTCCGGGATTCGGCACGTCGTCACCCACCAGCATCGGCACGCCCGCCGCCTTCAACTGTTTCACGGCCTCGAAAGATCCGGCGCAGCTCTGCTGGATGGGCAGCGTGAAGGCCTTCTTCAGATTGACAATGTCGGAAGGGCCGAGATACGGCGAAAGACGCGCGTCCGCCAACAGCGGCGCACCGCCGGCCGTGCCGCAAACGCTTTGCAAAACCGTCAGCGTGGGAACTACAAAGGCGTGGTGCGAGGCCACCAGGCGTCCGAAATCCGGATCGGACTTCGCCCCCACGAACAGGTGCGCCAGGCCGTCCGCGCCGGCATTGATGGCCTCCTCCGCATCCTGCAGCGTGCCGATGTGTACCACCGTCAGCTTGCCTCGCCTGTGCGCGGCCGCAATGGCGGCGGTCAACGTTTCTTCGCTCAGCGTAGGCCGGTGCCCGCCATACGCGGAGGCATCGTCCAAAATCAGCTTGATGTAATCCGACCCTTCCGCGATGCGCGCATCCACGAACGCCTGCGCCTGCGATGGATCGCTCAGGGTTGGAACCTTGATCGGATACTCCGTGCCATGTCCGCCTGGCGCGGTGATCAGGGTGCCCGCCGAATACAGATCCGCCCGATCCGAAGCCTGGCCCGCGCTCTGCTCCCTCCGCATTGCCGCCGCGAAGTGCACCTCGGTGAACATGTCCAGCACCGTGGTCACGCCGAACATGAGCTCCTGCCGCAACACCGCCCGCGTCCAGATATGTGCGTGCGCGTCGATGAGTCCGGGCAGCAGCGTCTTGCCGCCGCCGTCGATCGCCTGCGCGCCCTCCGGAATTGCGACGTTGGCACCCACCGTTTCGACGCGCCCGTCGCGTACCAACACATCGGCCTTGCGGATCACCCGCACGCCGTCGAATACGCGAATATCGCAAAAGAACAGCGGCGTGCCGGCGGGCAAAACCGGAATGGCTGCAATCAAGAATCCCAACGCGAGGAAAGTTCCGCGGAATGACATGCTATGCTACCAGCTTAACCTAGCCTGTGACCGCCAAAGTGAAACGTCCGAAGACCACCGCCGAGCGCCGCGCGCGCGTGGACCGGATTAGGCGCGGGCTGGACCGGATGTACCCCAACGTGACTTGCGCGCTCCACCACAGCAGTCCGTGGGAGCTGTTGGTGGCCACCATCCTCTCCGCGCAATGCACCGACAAACGGGTCAATGAAGTCACGCCCGGTTTGTTCGCGAAATATCCCACGCCGCGCGACTTCGCCGCGGTGCGCCCGGAGGTTCTGGCGCAGGATATTCGCAGTACGGGCTTCTTCAATAACAAGGCCAAATCCATCGTGGGCGCCGCCCAGAAGGTATTACGCGACTTCGGCGGCAAAGTTCCGCAAACGATGGAAGAGATGCTCTCGATTCCCGGCGCCGCCCGCAAGACCGCCAACGTGGTGCTGGGCACGGCGTATGAGATCGCCGTGGGAGTGGTCGTCGATACCCACGTCCAGCGCGTCTCCCGCCGGCTGGACTTGACCAAACAAACCGATCCGGTCAAGATCGAGCAAGACTTGATGAAGATCGTCCCGCGGGACCGCTGGATATTGTTCTCGCACCAAATCATCCACCATGGGCGCGCGCTCTGCCAGGCCCGCAAGCCGCGCTGCCCCGAGTGTCTTCTGGATCCCGTTTGCTACGCGAAAGATAAGACCAGCCAGTAACCGCTTAATTCACTTTTAACATTCCCTACTTACCCCAGCCGCGGCAGCTACCAGCGGCACAGTCAGCGCCTCGGACGCCGAAATCGGCCGGAAACTGACGCACGAGATTCGCATGTACCCGCGTTACTACAGCATCCTCGACAATATCGGTTTCTTCGTGGACAAGGGCCGCGTGGATCTACTCGGCGAAGTCAGCGAGCCGGTTAGGAAAACCGACCTGGGGCGGATCGCCCAGCGCGTACCGGGCGTCACCAGCTTGAGCAATGAGCTCAAAGCTCCGCCGCCGTCTCCCATGGATAACCGCCTTCGCCTGCAGGTGGCATGCAGACCGTTCCGCCAATTCACATCGTCGTGGAGAATGGCCAGGTGACTCTGGAAGGCGTAGTCGGTACCGACATGGAGAAGAACGCGTGGAAAATCCCAGCCATGAGAGCTAGTAGTGGGGCACCGTCGACCTCTTGTGGGGCGGCCAATCCTGGCCGCAGCCGCCTTTCAGGCGGCCCAGCCGGCTGAAAGCCGGCTGCGGGCAGAATTGCCCGCCCTCCAATTCCCGCTCCGTCACCCTGCATCAGCAACTGCGCAACTACGTCTTCGCAATGCGCCACATACCGGCGCACGAGTTCCCGCAGCGCAACCGGTTCCGCCACGCCGATGCGGCAGGGCGTATCCAATTTCTCCTCCGGAATGGGGGTCATCACGTACAGGATCGGCCGATTGAGCGATGCGCACAAGTCCACCAACACGTGCCAAGGCAGATCGTTGTACCCCTGGGCGGATAGGCAGGCATCTTCCGGATATCCATCGGCGGCGACTTTCGGCTCGGGGAGCGCGCGGGCGAACCACCTCTGGTGCACGGTTGCCCAATCGATCAAGTGGCCTAACGCTTCCTTGCGAGTCCACCCAGTGCGCTTCAAGCGCTCCGGACCCTTGTCCACGAGCTCGCTGGCGACCCCCAACATGCGTTGCAAATCCGCGGCGGCCTTCCCCAGCGGGCCGGCAACGACGCTCGCGGGCAGCGGAGCGGGGCTTTCCAGCGGAGGAGTCGTAACCGGCTGCGCCACCACCTCGCGATAGCCGGCGTACTCGATCCCGAAATCCCGGAGCAGGGCTGCGGCCGATTCAATATGCAGGATGCCAAGAGCCAGATGGCCGCAGTCGATATGCGCGTGTCCCAGTGCCTTGCTCTCTTCAGCGGCATAGTGCAAGGCACGCTTGCAGTCTCGGCTCAGGGGTAGATCCACGGACGTTGCCGTGGACTGCACAGGCTGCTCCACACGCTCCTCAATTCGTTTGCGGATCTGCTCGGCGGCGCCGATGGGTAGCCGTTTTCGCAGAGAGCGATCCTCGCGCAACAGGCCCAGCAGCAGATGCTCCGTCTCGATGTAGGGAGAACCAAACCGGCTGGCCTCAAAGCGGGCAAAAAAGACTGTGCGCCGCGCCCCGTTCGTGTAACGTTCAAACATGCGGATAGCCTTTTCTCAGTATGCCCCACCGAGGCGCGGACTGGTATAGTCTCAAGAGACCACCGATGAGACTCTTCCTGGGGGTGGACGGCGGACAATCCGGCACCACCGCGCTGATCGGCGATGAAACCGGACACGTGCTCGGCGCAGGCGGTGGCGGCCCCTGCAATCACGCTGGCGCCGCCGAGGGCCGCCACAAACTCGTGCGCGCCGTGAGCGACTCCGTGGCGGCGGCCTGCGCCGAGGCCGGCCTCGACCCGCGCGCCGTGCGCTTCTCGGCCGCCTGCTTCGGCATGAGCGGCGGCCCGGAAGATAAGCAAGCCATCCTACGCGGGATCCTTCCGGCCGACGTGGTGGTGGTGACAGACGATGCTTTCATCGCGCTGGCGGGGGCCACCGCCGGCGAACCCGGCATCGTCACCATAGCCGGCACGGGTTCCATCGCCTTCGGCCGCAATGCCGGCGGACGCACGGCGCGCACCGGCGGCTGGGGTTACATCTTCGGCGACGAGGGCGGTGGATTCGACATCGCGCGCCAGGCCTTGCGCGCCGCTCTGCGCGCCGAGCAAGGCTGGGGGCCGCCCACCGCGCTCTCGCGCGCGCTGCTCGACGCCACCGGCAGCGCGGACGTCAACGGCGCCTTGCATCGTTTCTACACGTCCGACTGGCCGCGGCCGCGCGTTGCGGCGCTGGCTCCTCTGGTGGACGAGGCGGCCATGGCGGGAGATGCGATCGCGTGTGAGATCCTGCACAACGCAGCGCAGCAACTCGCCATTCTGACCTCTGCGGTGCGCCAACAGCTTTGGCCGCCTGGCGAACCCACGCGCGTAGCCTGGATCGGCGGTGTATTCCGCAGCCGGATCCTTTTGGAACGCTATCGGTGCCTGATCGAGCTGGAGGACGGCAATCGCGCGGGTCCGCCGCGGTACGATCCAGCGGCGGGCGCGTTGATCGAGGCCTATCGCGTCGCGGGGCAGGTTGTCAGCCTGACCCGCTGAAGCCTTTGCGTGGGGCAGCGCCATGC
This sequence comes from Bryobacteraceae bacterium, assembly GCA_050008575.1. Lineage (GTDB taxonomy): Bacteria > Acidobacteriota > Terriglobia > Bryobacterales > Bryobacteraceae > Bog-159. Next base: position 34,544 of record JBEKMJ010000015.1, on the reverse strand, counting down.
GCTGCCCAGGCGAGCGAAGCTCGCCTCTCAAGTTTCGGGACCCTGGGGGGCGGGCTTGAGCCCGCGCGGGGCTTTAGCCCCGCTTAGTCGACCGCAGCTTGCACTGACCGGCTGAAGCCTGTCCCACCAGCGGCCATGCTACAATCTGGCGGAATGCGCCGAAGCTGGAACTCTCTCACCTGGGCCGGATTCGCAGTCACGCTCGTAGCGGCAATCAGCTACGTACCCATCTTTGTGCGCTTTCCCGCCACGCGCGATGTTCCGTGGGTCAATTTACTCCTTTTCCTGGTGGGCGGCGGGATGTCGCTGGCCGGACTCAAAAGAGCGTACGGCGAGTCCGAACGTTATAGCGGAAAAGTCAGTGGCGTAGTGCTTGGCGTGCTGGCCCTCACGCTTTTTGGTCTTTTCTGCTGGGTTAACTTCGTCTTCGCGCGGCGCGTGCCATCTTCGAGCGCCGCGCCGCAAGCCGGATATCCCGCGCCCGATTTCACCCTGCCGGACGCCGATGGCAAGCCGGTAGCCCTTTCTGAACTGCGCGGCGCGAACCGGGCGGTGCTTTTGATTTTTTATCGCGGCTATTGGTGACCATTTTGTAACTCCGAGTTACGGAGTTTCGAGCGGCACTTAGCCCAGTTCCGCGCGCGGGGCGTCCGCCTCGCGGCCATCAGCGTGGATTCCAACGCCGAGTCGCGCAAGCTCTGCCGGGACCAGGGTTATACCTTCCTTTTCCTGTCCGATCCCAAGGCGGAAGTGATTCGCCGCTATGGTGTGCTGCACGCCGGCGCGGGCGAAAACGGCCGGGATATCGCGCGGCCCGCCGAGTTCCTGGTGGATGCCTCGGGCGGCATCCGCTGGGTCAACCTGACCGACGACATCCGCGTGCGGGCCCGCCCCGAAATTGTGCTGCAGGCGATCGATGATCTGCAACTGCCAGCGAAGGAGTAAAACTACACACAGCCGCGCTGCCCGCGCGGCGCCCTAACGCCGCGGCACTTCGCTCATCAGCGCCTGCAGATTCCCGTCCACATCGCGGAAAAACGCCATCCACAAATCATGGTCCGGCATCGCGGCCAGCAGGTGCGGCGGACCCTCGAACACCACGCCGCGCGCCTGCAGCGTCGCCGCCACCGCCTGAATATCGCCCACCTTGAAATAGAAGATCGAACCGGGATGGTCGAACTCCGGCTTTTCGGGCACGGCCAGCATCAGCCGCACGCCGCCGCAATCGAAGAAGGCCATCTTCGGCCCGGCCTGGAAGAGGAACCGCAGGCCCAGCGTGTCGCGATAGAAGGCCACCGCGCGCTGGACATCGTGTACGTTGATGGAAGCCTGCCCGATGGTGGCGCTAGAGAGATCCGTATTTGCCATTCTTGCTCCTTCAGATTTTCATGCCCGTCCAGACAGCCTCGAACAGTCCCTTCCTGGCGTCCTTGGGCTTATCCGCTTGGAACGCCACGAACGAGAAACTGCCGTCGCCGCCGTAAGCGGTGGTAATATCCAAGCCGCGCGCGCCCGCGTCTCCAGCTTCGAAGTAATGGATATTATCGCGCGTGGCGGAGAGCGTGCTGATGCGGCGCGGCGCCACGATCTGGCTGCGGGTCTCGCGCATCAGGAACGGCGTGCGCGCGCCGGAGTCGAAGGCCGGCGCCGGGCCTTCGACTTCGAAGTGGCGGACGCGCGCCTCGCCTTCCATGCCCACCGTACATACGCTGGCTTGTGGATGGCAATGCGCGGGTAGAATCGCGCGCGGCGCCATGCGCCACTGAATCACGGCGAAGGGCACGCCGCGAAAGCTGGGTCCGAATTCGACCTTGGGGTCGAGACCGGCGAATGCGCCGAGCCTGGTATCGGGCGCGGCTTTGATGCGCACGGCCCAGGCGGCGATGCGGTTGAGATAGGCGTCCTGGCCGATCTCCGAGGCGTCGCGCGCAAATGCGGCGGCATCGGCGGGACATAGCCGGATGAAATCGTCCCAATCCAGGTGGGGCAGGACTCCAGTCCTGCGCGGGTCCTCCAGGACCCGCTCTTGGCCGCGTAGAGCCGCCGCCAGAGCCAGTGGAGCCCAGAGTATGGTGCGTCGTTCGATGGTCACGCCAGGCGCGAGTTCATCGCTATCCGGATTCGAGGTCATGCAGCCAGATTAAGCGACCGCGCCGGGGTTTACTTCTTGAATCCTGCTATTTTCGCGAAAAGCCCGTGGCGACACGCCAAAGCGTTTGCGGAACAGCCAACTGAACGATCCCAGGCTTTCAAATCCCACCGCTAAGCAGATGGCGGTGATGTCGTCGCCGGTGCGGGCCAGCAGGCGGCGGGCGGCCGCCAACCGCGTCTCCTGCAGAAACTGCATCGGGGTCCGCCCGAAGGCCAGCTTAAACATACGCTGAAAATGGAAGGGCGAGACGCCGGCCACGCGCGCGGCCGCGGCCACCGTGAGCGGCTGGTCGTAACAGGAGAGCAGAAAGTCGCGCCCGCGATAGAGGCGGCGATAGAGTTCCATGCGCGTAGTCGGCCGCAATCCAGGAAACGTCTCGGCTTCGCCGCGCACCTGGAAGCGAAGCGCAGCCAGGGATTGGGCCAGCGCATACATGCGGTCTTCGAGCCACGTTGCGGATGCCTGCGGGCCGCGCAGTCCGGCATCCAGATGCGCGAGCGCGCGGGCGACGGCGCCGGTCTTGGGATAGAGCCGCTCGCAGAAATCGATCGCGGGTGCGGCCCGATCGATATCGTCCAGGTCGGCGGCCACGGCAGCCTGTTCCAGGAAGCCGGACTGGAAGAACGGACACAGCGTCTCGGTCCGGATGCGCCCGTGGCCTTCGAATTCGAGCGAATAGCGCTGGCCGTCGTTGAGGATCAGGAACGCATCCGGGGTGAGCAGATAGTGGCCTTGCGGCGTGTGATAGCGGGCCGCGCCACGGACTACGGATTTAAGCGACAGCGTGGTGCGGTAGTCGTTGACTTCGTAGGTGGTTCCGCGGCCGTTCAGCACGGCGGAGCAATTAGGCAGTTCCCGGGCGCGCGGATTCAGGCGGAACCGGAAATCGGCCATGCAAGGTATTGTCGCATGGTTGGAAGATCCGCACCGCGACCTGAACGATCCTGCGCGCCGGCGATATGGCGGGCACTGGCGGGCTTTGGCGAGGTGCACCAATACCTCCGCCCGAGGTCGTCCTATCTTCCGGACTGTGGCCGCAGCAAGTAATAAGTGAACAGCGCTGCAAAGATCAGGTTCCCGATGCCGAACAGAAGCAGCATTTGGAGCGGAAGGCCCGATGTGAGAAAGCCGAACAGGCTAATCACAAACGCCCAATACTTGAGTACGGTCCCGTAGACGAGCAACGTGCGATTCCGCCGGTAATCCCGCCAGACCGCAATGTACGCAGTTCCGAACAGCACGGCCGTGCCGCCAGCAAACATCCGAAACAGTTCCGGACCGGAATCGTTGAAGCGAATCAGTGGAGCGATGATCCGGAAAAGGAATAGAATCGTCACGCCACCGGCGATGTTGTAAATGGCGGCTAGAATTAGGGTCGTTTGCATGTTATAAGTCTAGCCAAATCAAGACCGCATGCCGCGGCTCCAATGCTGCTAGCTTGGTGTTTCGATGATTTCTTTCTCCAATATCAACAAGCAGTACGGCAAGCAATTAATTTTCGTGGACGCGTCCTTTCAGTTGAACCCCGGCGAGAAGGTCGGCCTGGTCGGCCCCAACGGCGCCGGTAAGACCACGCTCTTCCGCATGATCGTCCGCGAGGAATCTCCCGACGAGGGTGAGGTTTCGGTGCCCAAGAAGCTGACCATCGGCTACTTCCGCCAGGACGTGGAGGAAATGAAAGGACGGCCGGTGCTGGACGAAGCCATCGCCGGCAGTGGCCGCGTCGGCGATCTGCACCACGAACTGGAAGACCTGCACCAAGCCATGAACGATCCCGCGCGCGCCGCCGATATGGATCGCATTTTGGAACGCTTCGGCGAGGTGCAGGAGGAATACGAACATCTGGGCGGCTATGGGCTTGAGGCGCAAGCCCGCGAAGTGCTGCACGGCCTGGGCTTCGAGGACGACCAGATCGATGGCGATGCCGGAGCGTTGTCGGGCGGCTGGAAAATGCGCGTGGCGCTGGCGCGCGTGCTGCTGGGGCGGCCCGACGTGCTGCTGATGGACGAACCCACCAACCACCTGGACATTGAGTCCATCATCTGGCTGGAGCAGTTCCTGAAGTCATACCCCGGCGCCATTCTGATGACCTCGCACGACCGCGATTTTATGAACCGCATCGTGTCGAAAATCGCGGAAATCGACGCGGGCGAGATCGTTACGTACTCGGGCAACTACGATTTCTACGAGCGCGAGCGCGCCATCCGCGAGACCAACCAGCAGGCCGCCTTCGCGCGCCAGCAAGCCATGCTGGCCAAGGAACAGCGCTTCATCGACCGCTTCCGGACGCACGCGGCCAAGGCGGCGCAAGTGCAGAGCCGCATCAAGGCGCTGGACAAGATCGATAAGATCGAACTGCCCAAGAAACGCCAGGTGGTGAAGTTCGAGTTTCGCGCGCCGTCGCGGTCCGGCGACCAGGTGGCGGTGATCGAGGATCTGCACAAGAGCTACGGTTCGCGCATGATCTACGATGGGTTCAGTCTCACCATCCGGCGGGGCGAACGCTGGGCCGTGATGGGCCGCAACGGCGCGGGCAAGACCACGCTGCTGAAAATGATCGCAGGCGCCGGCACGCCCGACGCCGGAAGCGTGCGCCTGGGCGCCAGCCTCAACATGGGATACTTCGCGCAGCAGTCGCTCGACGTGCTTGACCCGGATCTGACTGTCATCGAACAGTTGCAGCAGGACTTCCCCCAGGACGGTCTGGGCGCGCTCCGTACGCTGGCCGGCGCGTTTCAGTTCTCGGGAGACGATGTGGGCAAACGCATCAGGGCGCTCTCCGGCGGCGAGAAATCGCGGCTGGCTATGGCGCGGATGCTCTACAACCCGCCGAATTTCCTGGTGCTCGACGAGCCTACCAATCACCTGGATGTCGCCACAAAGGAGATGCTGGTGGATGCGCTAAAGGATTTCGAAGGCACCATGATCTTCGTGTCGCACGACCGCATGTTCCTGCGCGGCCTCGGCTCGCGTGTGCTGGAGTTGGGTGGGGCAAGCGGCAAGGACCGCCATCCGTGGGTTTATCCGGGGTCGTACGTCGAGTATGTGCAGGCGATCGGCTACGAAGCGCCTGGGGTCTATTCGTGAAGTGGAGCGGCGCCGTGCGCCGCCGGCTCCCTAATTCGTGATATCGCTGGTGCGGCTCTCCTCGCGGATCGCCATGTAAACCTCGTACCACTTCTTCTGCGCGGCGCTATCGGCGTACTTTTTCAGAGCCTCCTCGCTGGCGAACTCCATCACGATGACGTGGTCGTAGCCCTCCGGAAGCTGCTTCTTGATCGGCTTGGTCCAAACGTGCAGAATGCCGGGATACTCGGCAGGCAGCGCTTGAGCGCTCTTGATCGCCTTTTCGATCTGCGCCGGAGCAGCATCTTTCTTCCACTGGACCGAGATCACGTGGATCACCGTTTTCGGCGCAGTGTCGGCCCCGAATAAACCGGTCGCGAGCGTCATGGCCGCGGCGCAAGCCCCAAACAACATCGTGGTCATCGTTTCTCCTCACAGCATATTAAAACACACACCGTCGGACCGGACCGCCATCTCCACCAGTGGGGCAGGCTCGCAGCCTGCGCGGGCCTCGCAGGCCCGCTCTTCGGCGCGTCGAGCAAAGCTCGCCAGAGCCGGCTGAAAGCCGGCTGCGGGCAGAATTGCCCGCCCTCCAATTCGTGCAGAATCGATAACTGTGCCGAACGCAGGCTGCGCCTCCACGATCGGGCCCAGGCCCATGGACAGTCTGAAAACTGTCCCGGCGTTAGGCCCATTCCCAAAGGCTGTTCCGTAGAAGTTTCCATCCGTGGCCTGGATTAGCCCTGCATAGGGCGTGTAGCCGTTCGCGCAGTAAGATTGGGAGCAGAAAGTGTACAACCTAGCAAGCTTGCCCCCGGAGGTAATTTGAAAAATCGTGCCGGCGCCGCGACGGAGTTAGGGTTTGAGCCATCCGGGCACTCGAAGGCGCAGAAACTGTATACCGTACCTGCGTCGTAGCCACCGCCGCCGTATGTCGTCCCTTAGAAGTCGCCATTGGTGGCCGGGACGAGCGCCGCATACGGATTCACGCCGTCCGGACAATCGAATTGGGAGCAGAAGCTGTATAGCGTCGTCAGCGCGCCGCTGGCAACGACGCGGAAGACCGTTCCGCAGTCGCTGGCCTCGCCGGAATGAGTCGTCCCGTAGGAGTCGCCATTGGTGGCCGGGACGAGCGCCGCATACGGATTCACGCCGTCCGAACAATCGAATTGGGAGCAGAAGCTGTATAGCGTCGTCAGCGCGCCGCCCGGCGTGATTTTGAAGACTGTCCCATAGCCCGCGGCCCCGCCAAACGTGGGGTCCCGTAGAGGTTCCCGTCGGCAGCCTGAACTGGCGGCGCCCACGGGTTTGCCCCGTCTGCCTTATCGAAGCTATGCAGCGTGGTGAAAGTCTGCGCAGGCAGGGTAATCGCCGTCGTAAACCGCGCGAAGACCGCGTAAGCGATTCGTTTCATCGATGCGCTACTCAGCCGGCCGAAACCGCGGCCGCCGCATCGTAGAAGCCTTTGCCCGCCGCGGCCAGGCGTTCCAACAGCGGCGCGGGTTGCCAATGATCGCCCAGGCGCGAGCGATACTCTTTCACCTTTGCCAGCACGTTCGGGAGTCCCAGCGAGTCCGCGTAAGCCATCGGCCCGCCACGATGCCGCGGATAGCCGAATCCGGACGCGTAGATTACGTCGATATCGCCGGGGCGGATGGCGATGTGCTCGTCGAGCGCATTGGCGCCTTCGTTGGCCAGCGCCACCATGATGCGCGAGAGTATTTCGTCGTCTGAAACGGGCTGCCGCGTAATTCCCCGCTCCCCCGCAGCCTTCGCGGCCAGTTCTTCGATCAGCGGATCGGGGATCGGCGTGCGGCTACCCGCTTCGTAGCGATACCATCCAGCGCCGGTTTTCTGGCCGTAGCGGCCCATATCGTAGAGCCAGTCGGGCACGGGCGACTCCGGCCCTTCGAGGCGGATCTTTCCGACCGAGCGCAGATACTGGCGGATGCGCGCGCCTACATCGATGCCCGCGATATCCTGCATGCCGAACGGTCCCACCGGCATGCCGAAGCTGGTGAGCACGTGGTCGATTTGCGGCACACTGGCGCCCTCTTCCAGCAACAGGTAGCCTTCGCGCATGTAGTAACCGAGCATGCGGTTGGCCACGAATCCGAAACAGTTGCCCACCACCACACCCACCTTGTTCAGCTTCTTCGACAGCTTCAGCGAGGTGGCGATGGTTTGGTTGCTGGACTCGCGCCCCCGCACGATTTCCATCAGCTTCATCACGTTCGCTGGGCTGAAGAAGTGATGGCCGATAACGTTTGACGGGCGGCCGCTGGCGTGCGCGAATTGGTCGATATCGAGCGTGGAGGTGTTGGACGCCAACACACAATCCGGCTTGGTCACGCGCCCGAGGTCGGCGAAGACGGACTTTTTCAGATCCAGGTTTTCGAATACCGCTTCGACCACGATATCCACCCGATCGAAACCGTCGTAGGTCAGCGTGGGACGGATCAGTGACATCACGCGATCGACCTGCTCGGGCGTCATCTTGCCTTTGGAGGCGGAGATATCATAGTTCCGGCGGATGGTGGCGAGGCCGCGTTCGAGCGCCGCCTGGTCGGACTCCTTGAGCAACACCGGGATGCCGGCGTTGGCGTAGTTCATGGCGATGCCGCCGCCCATGGTGCCCGCGCCGACCACCGCTGCCGCGCGGATTTCGGTGGTGGGAGTATCTTTCGGTACGCCGGGTACCTTGGAGGCTTCGCGTTCGGCGAAGAACAGGCGGATCAGGTTGCGGGATTCGGCCGAGAGCACGCAATCGGCGAACAGCTCGATTTCGCGCGCGGAGCCGGCGTCGAAGCCCCCGTGGACTCCGGCTGCGATAGCATCGACGGCAGCGTAGGGCGCGTGAGCGCCGCGCGCGGTCTTCTTCAAGCCGGCGCGGGCGGCGTCGATGGCCGCGGCGGCCACGGTGTAATCGGCGATCTTGGCTTCCTGCTCGCGGACCTTGCGTGTCTCCCCCCCCGCGGCCTTGGCCCGCGCGAAGGCGATGGCGCCGGCCAATAGGTCGCCGTCGACGATCTGATCGACGATGCCTTCCGCCAGCGCGCGCTTGGCGCCGATGTGCTGGCCCAGCGTGCAGAGTTCCACCGCGGTGGCCACGCCGCATAAACGCGGCAGGCGCTGCGTTCCGCCCGCGCCGGGAATGATGCCCAGCAGCACTTCGGGCTGGCCGACTTTCGCGCCGGGCACAGCCACGCGATAGTGGCAGGCCATGGCGAATTCCAGCCCGCCGCCCAGCGCGGTGCCGTGGATGGCGCACACCACCGGCTTGGGGCAGTCTTCGATGCGCCGCAACAGCGCGTGGACGCGATGCGAGCGGTCGATGGAAACTTCGCGGTTGGGAATGGTGCCGAAGACCTTGATATCGGCGCCGGCAATGAAAGTGTTCCCCGCGCCGATCAGCACCACGGCCTTGACGGCGGGGTCGGCGGCGGCCCGCGCCACGCCCGCGTCGATTCCTTCGGGCACGGCGGGGCTCAGGGCATTCACGGGCGGATTGTTAATGGTGACGATAGCAACGTCGTCTTGGACGGTGTATTGGACGAGTTCTGGCATAGGTTAGCGATCCGATCCATTATGGCATTGTCTCTGCGACGCACGGATTTTGGTGGGGCAGGCGTCTACGCCTGCGGCGGGTCTCCAGGCCCGCTGGTAGCATAGGCTTCAGCCTGTGCAAGGCGAGCTACGCTCGCCGCTGGACATTGGCCTTTTGGTGGGGCGGCGCCATGCGCCGCCGAAGGGCGGGCCTGCGAGGCCCGCGCAGGCTGCGAGCCAGGCTGCGAGCCTGCCCCACAGCCGGCTGCCTGACAGTCAGGCTACCCGCGCTTCGGCGAGTTCGTCCACTTCGCTCCGCATCAGGCGGGCCGGGTAAGCCCACTCCAGCAGCGGTGTAGTCATAAAAGTAGTAACCAACGCCATCAGCACCATCATCGAGAATACTGCCGTAGAGATGACTCCGATATCCAGTCCGATATTCAGAATCACCAGTTCCATCAGCCCGCGGGTATTCATCAGGATGCCCAGAGAGGCGGCATCGCGCCATTCGATGCCCGCGAAACGGGCCGCCACCATGGAACCGCCCAACTTGCCGGCGATAGCCACTACGATCACGACCGAGGCATATACCCACCACATGCCATTGTGCCCAATGCCGATATTGGTGCGTAAGCCGCTATAGGCAAAGAAGAGCGGCAAAAGCACCAACACGGTGACCGATTCGAATCTCTGCAGGACGTAACGGATGAAGTCCACCCTCTTGGGCATGATGGCGCCCATCAGAAACGCGCCGAATAAGAGATGAATTCCCAGCGCCTCGGTGGCCAGCGCCGAGGCCAGCACCAGCAGCACCATGGATGCCAGGGCATTCTCCGTTAGGCGCCCGCGCTCGCGGAAGGACTTCTCGAACCACGCGAGCAGGCGCTTGATGCCGAACAGCATGAGGAAGATGTAGGCGATGAGACCTCCGAGGGGTCATCCAGATGGGGTGGCCGCCGTGGGTAGTCCGGATCAACAGAATGACGTAAGCCAGAATGCACCAGCCGGTGACATCGTCCACCGCGGCGCAGGCGATGGCCAGGGTGCCCATGCGGCTGCGCAACAGGTCGCGCTCGGTGAGAATGCGCGCCAGCACAGGAAAGGCCGTGATGCTCATGGCCGCGCCCATGAACAGCGCGAAACCCATGAACGACACGCTGTCGTCGGAAAGTCGCGGGTACAGGAACAGGGCCGTCAGGCTGCCCAGGCAAAACGGAGTGACGATGCTGACATGACTGGTAAGCACGGCCGCGTGTCCGTGGCTGTGCAGTTCCTTGGGGTTCAGAGACAAGCCCACCAGAAACATGAACAACACCAGGCCCACTTGGCTCAGGCGTTCAGGAACCCCAGGCTGGGCGCCGGGAACAACGCCTCGGACATGCCGGGCGCCAGCCATCCAAAGAGCGTCGGACCAAGCAGGATGCCGGCCACCATCTCGCCCATCACCTGCGGCTGGTGGATCTTTTTGAAGAGCATGCCGACGATGCGTGCCGTCAGAAGGATGGCTCCGATTTGCAGAATGAGTTTGAAAAGATCGATCATTTTGGCTGTCCTCATTTTGCCGATTTAGTGGCACAGAACGGAACTGGGGTGCATGCGTTGCACCCGTTGAACAAGAGCCTGCCCTGCAGAGACCGATGGCTGGGCTTCCCGGTTAGGACTGCCTCAAGACGCAAGGTAGTGCCGCAACCGGTTGGGCTTGAAACGGCCGCGATGCGTCCGCCTTCCAGTTTGCCTGCGAGGGTGGTCTTCGAACGCGACCAGCAGGTCCGCACCCGTCTGGTAAATACTCAGGCTGTGCGGGCCCGCATTCGCGAGCGTGCCGGCGCATTTGTCCGGCATGGGTTCGACCGCCCACTCGCCGGCGACCGCGGGTGGGGCGGACAGATCCGCACCGGCACGCAGCACTCCGATCAGAATCAGCAGCGGTATGCCGACGAACAGAAGGTACCCGAAAGTCAGATTGTTTCTAAACATAGCGTTTGCTCAGGCGCAGTCGCGCGCGTAGCCGAAGTAGAGACCGGTGGAGAGACCGCGCGTCCTTTGGTAATCCGCGCCGACGTCGTAGGGCGTAGCCAGGCCCGTGGCGCCGTTAGACGGGCGGCCGTTGTAGCCGAAAGTCCACGGCTGAAAAGCGCCGCCGCCGGAATACCAGAGATTGTGGCTGTTGGCGAGCCATAGCCCGTGCACGTCGGAACGGAGCGCGAGCGGCTTCGCGGGGCGCAACATCAACTCGCCGAAGAGATCGCGGTTGTTCATCTCGTTGAAGAACGGAAAGCGGGCGTACACGCGCGGCGTGGGCAGGATGGCGAAGAAGGTGCCCTGAATGTTGTCGTTGGGATTGTTATCGCCGGTCGAGTAGAGGTAACCGCCGCGCAGCCAGGGACGGATGGCGCGGGCAATCTTGGGCTGGTAGCCGGCCTGCACGGCGCCCGCCGCCGACCGCTGCCTGAGCAGCCCCCACTTCCCGGTTTGCAGCGCGCCCCAGCCCAGCAGGTCGAAGGTGCCGGCAGCGGTGGGGATTGCCTGGATATAGTGGCTGCAAAACGTGCCGATGTCGATCCCGCCCAGGTCGTTGGCGCGGACCGCCGCGGAACGGTTGTCCGTCTTCAGCACGCCGCGGTCGTCGTCGTAATAGATGCCGAATACGCGCCACTCGGCCTGGCTTGCGCCGAACGAAGCCTGCTTGGTAAGTGCCACATAAGTCACGGGCGTCGTGACCCATCCCCAGCCATCTACCTGGAAGACGCCGCGGTCGGGCACGGCGCTGAAGGCGGTGACATTCCAGCCGCCGCTGGAGTAGTTCTACTGAGCGCCGTCGAAGTTGCGCTGCACGTCGGAAAAACCGAAGGTGCCGATCAAGCGCTGAGAGATGCCGTCCCGCTTAACGATAGCCAGAGTCGCATCCTTGGGCATGACTTCGCCGCCGGCGGTGAATTCAAACCGGCCGAGCCGCACGTTCGAGCGCTCTCCCTTCAGGTGCAAGAAGGCCCGCTTGACGAAAACGCTGGCGGCGTTTTGACTGTGGTTTGCCGCAGAATAGCTTCCGCCCAGACCGAGCTGCAGGGGCCCGGAATATCCGTACGAGCTTTCGCCCTTTGACGGAAAAAAATCCCAATCTTCGTAACGCTCGTGAACCATTCCCGAAACAGTGACTGACCGATGTGCAGCGGATCGCCGCCATCGGATTGCGCCGGCAAGTTGGCACACACGCCGAGAAGTGCTGCCATGCAGACGAAGACGCGCGTGATTAGTTCGCTCACTCGCCCTCCAATTCCGGTGAATTGATGACTCCGAGGACGCACCGCAGCAGTACGCCTCTGCACAGCGGCTTCGACAGAAAAGCGGCCGCGCCCAACTGAATGGCTGCCATCTGCGCCTCCTCCTGGTCGTGCGCGGTGATGAATACGATCGGCACGCGGGCGCCGGTGGACGCCAAATGTCTTTGCAAATCGAGGCCGCTCATCTTGGGTAATTGCATATCCAACACCAGGCAGGCCGTTTGCGCCAGCCTGCCGGACTCGAGGAAGTCCTCCGCCGAGAGAAACGCCTCCGCAGCCAAACCGGCGGATCGCATTAAGGCCTTCAGCGCCAGGCAGATTCCCGGATCGTCGTCCACAATCGAGACGAAAGATTCCCCGTATGGCTTTTCCATTGGGTTTCGACCTGGAAGATCTCCTCGCTCGAACCAAATTACACGCTGGCGAGACGATCGTCGATTGGGTCTTGGGGCAGGCTCCTAGTACTTTCGGGCAGCGGCTCGGTCTGCATTCTTGGCATTACCTTGGGGAATTCGGAGCTTTCACTACGGCCCAGCATGATACGTCCAAAAGGTGTAGACACGTGCACAAATTGTTCCGTTCTTCGCTCCATGCGCTTCGATGCATGCCGCCGGCGCGCGTTCCGGAAAGGCCTTCTGCCGCGAAAAGGGCAATGGCGGCGCACTGGGAAAGGCGCGATGCCGATGGCCGCGCCCACGAGTAGCGCAGCGTCCTTCAAGACGGCCGCCAGGATGCTAACGTTCGCCATCCGGTCCGTGATGAGCTGTAACAGATCGGTCATGGCTCCCTATCTTCCTGCCCGCAGTGCCGGCCGGGTGGCGACGAAGGCCACGGGCGCGCACGAAGCGCATCCGTCAAACGAGATCCGGCCCAGTAAGGATCGCTGGTCGAATGTGCCGGCGATGCCCGCCTCCAACCGGATGGCAGCGCGGTTCCCGCAGTTCGCCGGCGCGGCGACGCGGGTGCCGATGCCCAGGATGCGGCCGTGTTCCAGCTTGCCCCTCAGCGTCACTTTCATGGGATCGTTGAAAGAGATCGGTAGATCCGTGCCGGTCTGGTAGATGCTCAGCGCGGGAAAGTCCGCCTTCGCCAGGGGGCCGGCGCAATTGTCCGGCTGCGCCCCGTGTTGAGCCGGCTCGACGATCCACTCACCCGAGAGAGCCGGCAGGGCCGTCAAATGGCCGCCGGCCCGCAGACTGCCAATCAGGATCGGCAACGGTATGCCGACGAATAGAACATATCCGAATGTCAGATTGTTTTTAAACATATGGCTTGCCCGGCCGCCGCGGTACATTCTTGGTACTTGCATGTCGGATACTGAACCCTCCTCGCTGGAACCACATTACAGGCTGGCGAGAGGATCGTCGATTGGGTTTTGGGGCAGGCTTCTAGTACTTTCGGGCAGGTACGCCGAGCTTCTCGGCCATGCGCACCAAATCGGGCAGAGAGCCGGCTTGCATCTTGCGCATGACCTGACCGCGATGGATTTTGACAGTCCTTTCGCTGGCGCCCAACTCGGAGGCAATCTGTTTATTCAGCAGCCCGGAGACAACGAACTGCATCACTTCGCGCTCGCGGGGCGTCAGGGTGCCCAGCCGCTGGCGCAGTTCCGCCACTTTCGACCGCTCGTGGCGCCCGGCCCGGTCGCTTTCGATGGCCTTATGAATGGCGTCCAACAGGACTTGCCCGCGGAAAGGCTTAGTAAGGAATTCGAAGGCGCCGGCTTTCATGGCCTCCACGGACATCGGAATGTCGCCGTGGCCCGTGATGAAGATAATCGGTATGGCCGCGTTGCGGGCGGCCAAGTCGCGCGGAAAGTCGAGGCCACTGACTGCAGGCAGCCGGACATCCAGCACCAGGCAGGCGGGCGCATCCGGACGGTAACTCGCGAGAAACTCCTGGGCGGCGCCGAATGTCTCGGCGCGCAGGCCTACGGAATGCAAGAGACTTTGGATGGCTGCGCGCGCGGCCTCATCGTCGTCCACGACATATACCACGGGTTCTTCGCCGGCCATTACACGACCTCCTGGTGGATCGGAAGCCTGAGCTGCAGCACGGCGCCATCCCCGGTATTGGTGGCCCATAGCTTCCCGCGGTGCGCTTCAATTATGGTGCGGCTGATCGACAGGCCCATGCCCAAGCCATCCCGCTTCGTGCTGAAAAATGCGTCGAAGATACGTTCCGGCGGCCCCAGCGGCAAGCCAGCGCCCGTATCCCCAACACTGACCAGCACCCCGCCGCCATCACGCTCCGACCGGATCCGTAACTCGCGCGGCTGCCCGCTGGCACCGCTCATGGCCTCGATCGCGTTGACCACCAGATTCAGAATAACTTGTTGCAATTGCACCCGGTCGCCGAATACCGCCGGCAAAGCGGCGTCCAGTTCGATCCTGAGCGAGACACCGTTTCGCGCCAGCTCCCTTTGCGTCAGCGCGACGATGTCGTGAATCAGCTCGTTGACTCTTACCGGGGCTTTTTGCAGAGGAGAGTTCTTGAAGAGCGCGCGAATGCGCCGGATGATTTCGCCCGCCCGGTTTCCCTCCGCGATGATCCTTCCCACGGCTTCGCGGGCCTCTTGCGGATCGGGCTGCGCGCGCGCCAGCCACTCCAGACAGGCGTCGCCATTGATCACTACGGCCATCAGAGGCTGGTTGACTTCGTGCGCGATGGATGCGGCCAGTTCACCGAGTGTGGTCACGCGCGCGGCGTGCGCCAGGTCCACCTGCGTCTTCTGCACGATTTCTTCGGCCCGGATGCGCTCCGCGATTTCCGCTTGCAATTGTTCGTTGGCCTGCCGCAGTTCGGCGGTACGCTCGCGCACCTTCGATTCCAGTTCGTCGCGCGCCTGCATGAGCGATCCTTCGGCGTCTTTGCGTTTCTTCACGAACCAGCAGGTGCAGCGCCGGGATGGCGAATTGTAAGAGGTAGGGCAATTCCCCAGCCTTTAACGCAAAGCGGTGGATGGGCGGGACAAAGTAATAGTCCAACACCATGGTGGCGAGAGCCACCGCCAGCAGGCCCGAGGCCGCGCCGCCGAACCAGGTGCTGACACAATGGCGGCGAAGAACAATGGCGTGGGGAAGACCGAGTTCAGCGCCTGTGTGAACATGAGCGCGGCGGCCACGCAGGCGAACGCCAGTGCCGCGCCGGAGAGGGCGGACTTCAACGATGGGTACGGAGACACGCTAGGATCTCTCCCATTGTGGGGCGGCGCCATGCGCCTCCCGGGCGAGCTTCGCTCGCCGAAGAGCGGGCCTGCAAGGCCCGCGCAGGCTGCGAGCCTACCCCACTAAGGCATTTTCCACAGCTTTCTACAGAATATAGCGGCTGAGGTCTTGATCCTTCACAATGTCGGCCAACTGCTTGCGCACATAAGCCGCGTCCATCTTCACCGTCTTCTTCTTCAAGTCCGGCCCCTCGAAGGACACTTCCTCCACCAGTTTCTCCATGATGGTGTGCAGTCGCCGGGCGCCGATGTTTTCGGAGCTCTGATTCACCTGCGCGGCGAACTTGGCGACTTCTTCGAGCGCATCGTCGGTGAAAGTCAGTTTGATGCCTTCGGTTTCCATCAACGCGGTGTATTGCTTGGCCAACGCGTTCTTGGGCTCGCGCAGGATGCGGATAAAATCCTCCACCGTAAGCGATTTCAGCTCCACGCGGATGGGGAAGCGCCCCTGCAGCTCGGGGATCATATCGGCGGGCTTGGAGACGTGGAACGCGCCGGCCGCCATGAACAGAATATGGTCGGTACGCACGAAGCCGTAGCGCGTATTGACGGTAGTGCCTTCCACGATCGGCAAAATATCGCGCTGCACGCCCTCGCGGCTCACATCCGGGCCGTGGCCGGTTTCGCGCCCGGCGATCTTGTCGATTTCGTCCAGGAAAATGATGCCGCTGGTTTCCACCCGTTCGAGGGCCACCCGCGTGACCTGGTCCATGTCGATCAGCTTCTGCTCCTCTTCCTGCCCCAGGTAATCCGCCGCTTCGGCCACGCGCATCTTGCGTTTGCGCGTCTTGCCGCCGAAGAAACTGGGGAGCATGTCCTTGATGTTGATGCTCATCTCCTCGATGCCGGCGTTGGTGGCGAACTCGATGTTGGGCGGCCGGTCCTTCACTTCCAACTCCACGATGCGCTCGTCGAGTTTGCCATCGCGCAGCCGTTCGCGCAGCTTCTCGCGGGTGCGCTCGATGCTTTCGGTGGGCTCCGGTTGGGGCGGCATCAGCAGGTCCAGCAGGCGCTCTTCAGCGTTGGCTTCGGCGCGGTCGGCCACTTCTTCCAGGCGCTCTTCGCGCACCATGTCGATCGAGATATCCACCAAGTCGCGGATCATCGATTCCACGTCGCGTCCCACATAGCCGACCTCGGTGAACTTCGAGGCCTCCACCTTCAGAAACGGCGAATTCGCCAGCCGCGCCAGGCGCCGTGCGATCTCCGTCTTGCCCACGCCGGTGGGACCGATCATCAGGATGTTCTTGGGCATCACCTCGTCGGCCATCTCCGGCGGCAGTTTCTGCCTGCGAATGCGGTTGCGCAGGGCGATGGCCACCGCGCGCTTGGCTTCGGCCTGCCCCACTACGTGCTTGTCCAGCTCACGCACGATTTCGCGCGGGGTGAGCTCGTCGAGGATGGGTTCCTCGTCCACCGATTGGGCGGGAAGATAAATGACCATTTTAGGCGAGCTCCTCGTAAGTAATGTTGTCGTTGGTATAAATGCAGATGCGCGCGGCGATCTGCATGGATTGCTCGGCGATCTGGCGCGCGGACAGCTTGGTGTTGCGCAGCAGCGCCGTCGCGGCGGAAAGCGCGAACGGCCCGCCCGAGCCGATCGACGCGGCGCCCTCGTCCGGCTCGATCACGTCGCCGTTGCCGCTGACGATGTACGTGTTTTTGTCGTCCGCCACCAGCAGCAGCGCTTCCAGATGGCGTAGCATGCGGTCGGTGCGCCAGTCTTTGGCGAGCTCCACCGCCGCGCGCGAAAGGTTGCCGTTGAACTGCTCCAGCTTGGATTCAAAACGCGCGAACAGCGCGAAGGCGTCCGCCGTGGAGCCCGCAAAACCGGCCAGGATCTTGTCGTTGTAAATGCGACGCAGCTTCTTGGCTGACGATTTCAGGACTTCGTGCCCGAGGGTCACCTGGCCGTCGCCCGCCATAACCACTTTGTTGTCGCGCCGGACGCAGAGCACCGTCGTCGAGCGTATGCGTTGTTTCATTTGAAACAACCAGTTTATCGCGAATAGCGATCGGCTATCGGCTTTCAGCTTTCAGCTATCGGCTTTCAGCTATCGGCTTTCACCTTTCAGCAGTAGCGCTGGGGGGCGGGATTTATCCCGCGCGGGGCCTTTAGCCCCGCCGCAGGTCTGTAGCCCCGCAGCCCGTACCGCGCCAATCAGCAGGTTGGCGGGGTGGTTGTTGGCGGCAGCGGCTTTCAGCCGTTGGAAGTCACGCTGATCCCGGCGCCGGACAGCGTGTTCATGATGATCGCCATCGGGTCCGTCGATTCGTTTGGCGTGCTATTTGCCTGGAAAGCCGATAACTGTTGACTTAGCGTGCTATCCGCATCGCTTGGCGCGCCGTGGGCATGATGGTGACGATGATGGCCCCCCACCGCTTGCGCCAGATCCTGCATGTTGGGCATTTGGCCACTCTGAGAGGCGCCGTTGAAATCCGTGGCAAGCTGGTTGAGTTGGGTGGCCTGTGTCGAATTGCCGTCCGCCGTGGCGGTTTGCGCCGCGCTTTGCAGGTTCGTGGCGATTTGCTGCGTGACCTGCTTATACTCGGTTGGATTCGACTGTTGAAGCTGCTGGAGCGTGCTCATGAGCTGCGCGAACGGCGAAAGCTGGCCGTTCTCCGTCTGCGCCATAACCGACGACGCGCCCGTGCCGCTTTGACTTTTCCCGGCCGAATTCGTGCTCTGGAGCGTGGTGCTGAGAAGCTGCTGTAAATAGCTGCTCGAAAGATTGTTTATGGAACCTATGGAACTCACGCTTCTCTTATCGGCATTTTCGTCGCCGCGCTCCGGATGCCTTAAAATATTGAAAACACATGCGCAAGCGATCTGCCGCGCCGCCAACTTTCCGCCTCTGCGCGGAATTCTTGGCGCCACATACCCCGTAAAGGCGCTAAAATGGCAACCAGTTCCCTTGACTGGAGGGCTGGATGCTTCGGCTGGATTCCGATAAACCGGTGGAGTTCTGCGACGGCTTGCGCCGCCGCGATTTTCTGCATGCCGGTGCGCTTTCGATGCTCGGTCTGGGTCTGAACGACCTGTTCGCCATGAAGGCCCTGGGCGCCGTCGATCAGAAGAAAGATACCAACTGCATCATGCTGTTCCTGGTGGGCGGGCCGTCGCAGCTCGACACCTGGGACATGAAGCCCAACGCCCCGATCGAAATTCGCGGGCCGTACAAGCCCATCAAGACCAACGTTCCCGGGATCGAGATCTCCGAGAATTTCCCGCGCATGGCGAAGCACGCCGATAAATACGCGCTGATCCGTAGCGTGTATCATACCGCCGCCGCGGTGCACGATACGGGGCACCAGATGATGCAGACGGGCCGCCTCTTTCAGGGCGGTGTGGAGTACCCGCACATCGGCTGCGTGCTATCGAAGCTGAAAGGACCGAACGGCGACGTGCCGCCGCATGTGCTGCTGCCTCGCCCCATCGGCAATACCGGCGGCAATATGCCGCACGGGCAAAATGCCGGATTTCTGGGCAAGACCTACGATCCGTTCGTGCTGAACGCGGACCCCTCTGACCCGAATTTCAAAGTGCCGGACATGCTGCCGCCGGATTATCTCTCGGCCCTGCGCGTGGACCGGCGCAAGAACTGGCGCGAGATGGTGGATCACACCGTCAGCAAGTTCGAGACTTCGCAGGATGCGCGCTTGTTCGACGCCACCTTTCATCAGGCCTACACGCTGATGTCCTCGCAGAAGGCGCGGGAGGCCTTCGAACTGGCGCGCGAGCCGGAGCAAGTGCGCCAGAAATACGGGCAGAACCGGTTTGGACAAAGCTGTCTGCTGGCGCGGCGGCTGATCGAGGCGGGCGTGCGTTTCGTGACCGTCAACATGTTTGAAACGGTTTTCGACGAAATCACCTGGGACATTCATGGGTCGAAGCCGTTCAGTCCGATCAGTTGCTATCGCGACCTGGTAGGGCCGATGTTCGATATGGCGTACAGTTCGCTGCTGGAGGATTTGCACGATCGCCGGCTGCTGACCAACACGATGGTGTTGGCGATGGGCGAATTTGGCCGCACGCCCAAAGTGAACCCGGCGGGCGGGCGCGACCATTGGCCGCAATGCTGGAGCATTATTATGGCGGGTGGCGGCGTCAAGGGCGGACAGGTGATCGGGGCGTCGGACGATATCGGCGCCACACCCAAAGACCGCCCCACAAGTCCGGCGCAGGTGGCGGCGACCGTCTACGAAGGCTTAGGCATCTCCCTTGAACTGGAGTTGCCCGGAGCCCAAGGCCGCCCTATCCCCCTCGTCGAGCGCGGCGTCGAACCCATCAAGGAGCTCTTCGTGTAGTGGGGCAGGCCTCTAGGCCTGCGCGGGATCTCCAGGTCCCGCTCTAAACTAGGTATTTCAAATGCGTCGATATTTCCTAATCCTCTTCCCCCTAACCGCCCTGGCCGCTAACCTGACGATCCTCCCCCCCGACGTCACGCTGGACGGCCCCGAATCCTACCAACAACTCCTGGCCCAAGCAGACCTGGACTTAACCCGCACCGCACACTGGACCTCCTCCAATCCCGCCGTCGCAACCATAGACCAAACCGGCATGCTCCGCCCCGTATCCGATGGAGAAGCCACCATCGCCGCCACCGCACAAACCGGCTCCGCCACCGTCACCGTGCACGTGAAAAACGCGCACGCCCCCCACATCTGGAGTTTTCGTAACGACGTCATCCCCGTGATGAGCAAGGTCGGCTGCAATTCCGGCGCATGCCATGGCGCTGCGGCCGGCAAGAACGGATTCAAGCTCACCCTCCGCGGATACGATCCCGATCAGGACTACGACACTCTCACACGCGAGTCGCTCGGCCGGCGCGCGTCTCTTTCCGAACCCTCCCACAGCCTGATGCTGCTCAAGCCCACCTTCGCCGTCCCCCACGGCGGCGGCAAGCGGTTCGCCGCGGATTCGCTCGAATATCGCGTGATCGCCGAGTGGATCGCGGCGGGCGCGCCCCGTCCGTCCGATAGCGATCCCACGGTCACCGGCCTCGAAGTGTTCCCCGCTTCCGCCACTTTGAAAGCCGGCGCCGAGCAGCAGATCGTGGTGCGCGCAAAATATTCCGATGGCCGCCTCCGCGATGTGACCCGCTGGGTGCGCTACGGGTCGAGCGACGAGGGCGTGGCTTCGGTGGACGATTCCGGGCACGTGAAAATGAATGGCAGCGGCGAAGCGGCCATCACGCTGTGGTATGCCAGCCGCGTGCTCTACGCCCGCATGGGCGTGCCGTACGCGAACACCGTTGACCCATCCGTCTATACGAAATTCGAGCGGCATAACTACATCGACGACTTGGTGCTGGCCAAGTTGAAAGCGCTGAATATCGCGCCCTCGGGTCCGGCTTCCGACGCTACCTTCATCCGCCGCGCGTACCTGGACGCCGCGGGAATTCTCCCCACGTCCGAAGAAGTCGAGGACTTTCTGGCCGACCAATCCGCGGACAAGCGCGCGAAGCTGATCGACCGCCTGCTGGAGCGCGACGAGTACGTCGATTACTGGGCCTATAAGTGGTCCGACCTGATGCTGATTTCCAGCCGTAAGCTGCGCGCCAACGCCATGTGGTCGTTCTACAACTGGATTCGCGACGGCGTGAAGGCAGACAAGCCGTGGAACAAGTTCGCCTACGAGATCTTCACCTCGTCGGGGGATACGCGGCAGAACGGCGCGCTGAATTACTACGTCCTGCACAAGGATCCCATCGACCTTACGGAGACCGCCACCGAGGCGTTCATGGGCAATCGCGTGACTTGCGCCCGCTGCCATAATCATCCGCTGGAGAAGTGGACGCAAAAGCAGTATTACGAGCTGGTGAACCTGTTCGCGCGCGTGGGGCTGAAGGACGGCAACGAGCCGGGCGACATCGTGGTGTATGCCAAGGCCACCGGCGACGTGCTGCATCCCAAGCTGCTGAAGCCGCTGCCGCCGACGCCGCTCGATGGCACACCTATGTCGCTCGAGGCAACCGACGATCGGCGCGTGCATTTCGCGGACTGGCTGGTGAGTCCGCAAAACACTTATTTCGCGCGGTCGCTGGTGAATCGCGTGTGGGCTAATTTCATGGGCCGCGGGCTGGTGGAATCCGTGGACGATGTGCGCGCCACCAATCCGGCGTCGAACGAGGAATTGTTCGCGGCGTTGAGCGACGATTTCGTGAAGAGCGGCTACGACGTGAAGCGCCTGATCCGCACCATCATGAATTCGGGCGTCTACCAGCTTTCGGCGGATTCCAACGCGGCCAACCAGATGGACACGAAATACTATTCGCGCTACTTCGTGAAGCGGCTACCCGCCGAAGTCCTGCTGGACGCCATGTCGCAGGTCACCGGGGTGCCCACCAAGTTCGGCGGATATCCGGTGGGCACGCGGGCGCAGCAGTTGCCGGACGTGCAGGTGCAGTCGCAATTCCTGAGCTCGTTCGGGCGGCCGAAGCGCATTATCTGCGATGCGGGAGAGCGGTCCAGCGAGCCGAATATCGCGCAGGCGCTGCACGTGATCAACGGGGAGACGCTGAACAAAAAGCTGAGCGACGCAAACGGCTACGCCGCCCTGGCGATCAAACTGGGCCTCTCCGATTCCCGCATCCTGGACCACCTGTTCGTTTCGGCGTTCAGCCGCTATCCCACGCCCGCGGAGAAGCTCCCGCTGCTGGACGCGCTGCACGAGGCGCGCCTCACGGCAGGTTCCCCGGAAGTGCGGCGCGAGGGACATCGGCAGGCGGTGGAAGACATGATGTGGGCCATGCTAACTAGCAAAGAATTCCTCTTCAACTACTGATCGTCGTGGGGCAGGCTCGCAGCCTGCGGCGGCCTCGCAGGCCGCCCTCGCCTGCGCCTCTCGAGAATTGCGCCCGCTGTGCATATTCTTGTACACTGAGTCGTGGCCGTCGTTTGGGATCCCCAGAAACTGGAAAGGAACCTCGCCAAAACATGGAATTCGTTTTGCCGATGCGGCCTTAGTGTTCGAAGATCCGCTAGCCGCCACCATAATCGATGACGAATCGGACCCCTCGGAGCAGCGCTTCGTGACCCTGGGCGCCGACGCTGCCGGCCGAATCCTGGTTGTCGTCTACGCTTGGCGCGGAGACGACATCCGGCTGATCTCCGCGCGGCGCGCCGAACCCCACGAACGGAAGGAATACGAAAAGCAATGAAAACCTACGACTTCAGCAAGGGCAAGCGCGGCGCGGTACTTCCGGCGCCGCCGGGGAAGGAGCGTATCACGATCCGGCTGGACCGGGACATCCTGGATTACTTTCGCGATCAGGTCGAGCGCGCGGGCGGCGGCAACTACCAGACTGTCATCAACGCTGTGTTGCGCGATTACGTGGAAGGCAAGCAGTCCGCTCCAGGATTGGAAGATACTCTGCGGCGCGTCATACGCGAAGAGTTGCGTAAGGTTTCCTAAGATCGGGTAAAGGGCTGCGGCGAGACCGGGCCCGCGATCCTTGGCCTCATTCTACGCGTCGCGCGTTTTACGTCAAGGTGGACGAGCGACGCTGCACAGAGCGTTGCATAAAGGGTCTTTTTCGCCTCGTGCCGTGAACAGAATTGCTCTTTCGGCTCACAGAACCCGCCAGGTGGTTGTTTTCGGCTCCGGGAAAGCTTCAAGGTGATATTATGGCGGCGTGGCTTTCGATATTGGCGTTGCGGTCGTCCTGGCGGTGATTCTTGCGTCGATGAGTATTCTTGGGGGGCTTCTCTCGGCGAAAAAAACTTGGCACAGAAAGGTGATTTGGGTGTTGGGCTCGCTGGGCGTGCTTCTGACGATTACCCAGGCGATACGGCAGGCGCAATCTCAGGAGGCCGCTCTCAAGACTATCACGGGGGGTGACTCCTTCTGCTTTGTCCGCCTGCAGGTAGGCAGTGAGGGTGTATACCCGGTTGTTCTTAATTCGGGCCGGTACCCACTATACGATCTCAGCATGCGGTTGTGGGACCCCGAAGAGTGGACAACTAGCTCACCGATCTCGATTGATGCCGCATGGCCTAAATCTGCTTCGGAAACGTCTCAATTGGGGACCCTCCCAGACGACGATTATAGGAACGCCGCAAAACTTCCGTTGCCAGCCACCGGCAAAACTTACAAGACTTATGCTGCCGAATTCTCAGCGCGCAACGGGAGCTGGACTCAAACGATATGGCTTCGACGGTCGCCCAAAAGCTGGAAGACAGCGTCTCTTGTGCGCGGTAGTCAAAGAGTAGCAAAAGGCACGCCCACACCTGGCTCAAAGATGTGCTATTACGTGGATCAGGATTTCCCCCTTCAATCACCCGATGAGGTCGAGAGTTGGGCGCAGAATGTCCCAGTTTGCGTAGTGGGGCGCATCCCTTAAACTGCTTAGCCCCCCGTGGGCCATGCGTTTGGCAGCCTCAATCGCTCGATCTTCCGAAACCGCACGCGACGAGCAGCGCATCCCGCACTTCAGCCCATCGCGCCTCCGGTACATGGCACGGCACCGGACCAATTAGGCTCCGTTGCGCCAGCGACACGTGATCGAGATTAAGCGCGCGCGCGGCCGGCATCCCATCGTCAACAGTCAAGACAACCTCAGTTGTCAGTCCTCGAATCGTGCGCGTCGCCGGTACCACGATGATCTCGTTCAGCCGATCGATGACATCGCCTCGTGTGAGAATTAGAACCGGCCGCCGCTTATCGGGAAGCCGAAACGTATACCAGCGGATCTCACCGCGCTTCACCTACATCGTCCCAGCCATCTGCGTCCCACGCGAGCGTTTCGTCGTCCGCCGAAAACTCGTCGCGTGAAGGTGGCACGGACCGGTAAACGGCCGCCCCCGCCAAGTCGGCAAAACGACGCTCGCCCAAAACATCGCCGCGGACTCCACATACCTCGACCTCGAAGCCCGCGAAGACCGCGCCAAACTCGCCGACCCGTCCGCATTCCCTCCCGCTACGAGGATCGCCTGGTGGTCCTCGACGAAATTCACCGCGCACCTGAAACTCTTCCCCACCCTCCGCGGCCTCATCGATCGCGGCCGCCGCCACGGCCGCAAAACCTCCCGCTTCCTGATCCTGGGCTCGTCGTCCACGGATCTTCTGCGCCAGTCCAGCGAGTCGCCAGCCGGACGCATCGCCTATGTCGAAATGGGCCCGCTCAACGTCCTGGAAACCGCGCCCACCAGCCCCGGCATCGCCACCCTCTGGAATCGCGGCGGCTTCCCCGAAAGCTACCTCGCGGCCCACGACCGCGACAGCCTCGAGTGGCGCAACGATTTCATTCGCACCTACCTGGAACGCGATGTCCCCCTTCTGGGCCCCCGCATCCCCGCCGAAACCCTCGTGCGGCTTTCGACCATGTTCGCCCACGAACAGGCCGCGCTGCTCAACGCCTCCCGCCTGGCCACGTCGTTGATGATCAGTGCGCAAACCGTCACGCGCTATATCGATCTGCTCGTCGACCTTCGGCTGGTACGCCGCTTGCCGCCATTTCACATCAACGTCGGCCAGCGGCTGGTACGATAGCCCAAAGTCTTCGCGAGGGATGGAGGCATTGTCCACGCACTCCTCGGCGTCGCGGGCCCCAATGCGCTGTCGGGCCATCCGGTCGTGGGAGCCAGTTGGGAAGGATTCGAGACTAAACGCGGCCAGTCAGCCAGTCCCGAGAAAGGCCGCTTAGAAGCTAGCGCGGCAGGCCCCACAGCCCCAAATATAATGAATCGCCCGCCCTTCGCGTAACGTTTTCACATTTGGACAGTATAAAAGCCATGGCCAACTTCGCGCACGACCTCCGCTTCACCCTCCGCACCTTCAAGAAATCCCCGGTCTTCGTCGCCGTAGCCGTCCTCTCGCTGGCTTTGGGCATCGGCGCGAACACCGCCATCTTCACCCTGGTGGACCAAATCCTCCTGCGCCTGCTGCCCGTCAAAGACCCCCAACAGCTCGTCCTGTTGTGGGGCCGCGGCCCGCATTACGGCAGCAACAACGGCCGCTACAAGCTCTCTTACCCCATGTACGAGGATTTCCGCGACCACAACCAGGTCTTCAGCGGCATGTTCTGCCGGTGGGAAACCTCCATGAGCGTCAGCTCCGAAGGGAGAACCGAGCGCGTCGACGGCGAACTAGTCTCCGGCTCCTACTTTCAGGTGCTCGGCGTGGGCGCGGCCCTGGGACGCGTCATTACGCCCGATGACGACCGGACGCCCGGCGGCCACCCCATCGCGGTCATCAGCTACCGTTACTGGCGAGCCCGGTTCGGCGGCAGCCCCGACGTCATCGGCAAGAAGTTGCTGGTCGACGGCTATCCGCTCACCGTCGTAGGCGTCAGCCGCGAGGGGTTCGACGGCACCGACCCCGGTTCATCGCCGCAGATTCGCATCCCCATCATGATGGAAGCCCAGATCAGCCCGCAATTCGCGGAGTTCTACAGTCTTAAGAGCCGCCGGGGCCGCTGGGTCAATGTGTTCGGAAGAATGAAACCGGGCGTTACCTCCGCGCGCGCCAAGGCCGCCCTGCAGCCGTTCTTTCACCAGATCCTTGAAATGGAAGTGCAGGAAAAGGGTTTCGCCCAGGCCGCCCCCGAAACCCGCAAGAGCTTCCTCTCCATGTGGATCGATATCCTCCCCGCGGCTAAGGGCGATTCCGGCTTGCGCAGCCAGTTCGCCAGCCCGCTCCTGGTCTTGACGGCGCTCGTCGGCCTGGTCCTCCTGATTGCCTGCGCCAACGTGGCGAATCTGCAAATCGCCCGCGCCACCGCGCGCCAGAAGGAAGTCGCCATCCGCCTCGCCCTGGGCGCCTCCCGCTCGCGAATTGTCTCTCAATTGCTCGTGGAGAGCCTGACCTTGTCGCTGGCCGGTGGCGCGGGCGGGCTGGCCCTGGCCGTCTGGATGGACCGCACCCTGTTGAATTTCCTGCCCGCCGGAGACTCGGCCCTGACTATCTCCACGGCGCCCGACTGGCGGATTCTGGCGTTCACTCTCGGCCTATCGCTGCTCACCGGAATCCTGTTTGGCCTGGCGCCCGCCCTGCAATCCACCCGTCCCTCGCTCGCCACTACGTTGAAGGATCAAGTCGGCTCCATCGTGGGCGGGCACTCGGTCGGCCTGCGCAAAACTCTGGTGGCCGCGCAGGTGTCGCTCTCCCTGTTGCTGCTGATCGGGGCCGGCTTGTTCATCCGCAGCCTCGGCAACCTTAAGGATCTCGATCCCGGATTCCGCACCGCCAACCTGATCGGCTTCGCCGTGGATCCGCCCATGAACGGTTACAAGCCGGATCGCAGCCTCGTTTTCTACCGCCGGTTGCGCGACAACCTCGACGCGCTCCCCGGCGTAGAATCTTCCAGTCTGGCCGTCATGCCGGTCCTCGCCGGCGATGAATGGGACCAAAGCATGGACGTGGAAGGCTTCCAGCATAAGCCCTCCGATACGCCCGATCCGCACATGCAGTTCGTTTCACCCGATTACTTCAAGACCATGAACGTTCCCATCCTGCTCGGCCGCGATTTCCGCACGACCGACGGCCGCGAGGCGTCCAAAGTATGCATCGTCAATGAAAGATTCGCGCGGCGGTTCTTCAAGGATGGGATGGCCGTCGGCCGGCACATCGGCATGGGCGGCGACCCGGGCACCAAGCTGGATATCGAGATCGTCGGCGTCGTGCGCGATACCAAGTATGAGAGCATGCGCGACGAGGTGCCCTTGGAGGTCTACCGTCCCTATCACCAGATGGAGTTCGTCATCGGCATGTATGCCTATGTCCGGACCGCGCGCCGCCCTGAGCAAGCCTTTTCGAGCATCCGCCAGGTCGTGAACAGCCTCGATCCCAACCTCCCGATTTTCCAGATGAAGACCATCGAGACACAGATGGAGGAATCGCTGATCACCGAACGGCTGGTGGCGACGTTGTCCTCCGGGTTTGGCATGCTGGCGACGCTGCTGGCCGCCATCGGCCTGTACGGGGTGATGGCCTACATCGTGGCGCAGCGCACGCGCGAAATCGGCGTTAGGATCGCGCTGGGGGCTGTCGCACGCGACGTGATCATGCTGGTGATGCGGGATGTGTTCATTCTGACCGGCATCGGAATCGCCATAGGCCTGCCCGCGGCGTGGGGACTGACGCGTATGGTAAGGTCGCAACTCTACGGAATCCAGCCCAACGACGCGCTGACTATTGTCGCCGCGACCATGGGCATTGCCTTCGTCGCCCTGCTGGCTGGTTACGTCCCCGCCTTACGCGCCACGCGCGTCGACCCCATGCGCGCCCTCCGCTGGGAGTGAGCCTGTTTGGAGGGCGGGATTTATCCCCGGGGCACCCTGGAAAACGCGCCGCCTCGTGGCGCAGGCACCCTGCCTGCCGCGCTGACACTCATGTCAGCGCAGGCGAGCGTAGCTCGCCCGCTCTTCGGAGCCAGGCGACGGGTGTATACTAAGTCCAACTGAGCGCTCAGCGGCTCTCGGGGAGCATGCACAATTTTTCACAATTTCGCCCAGAAGTACGTAACTTATTGAATACAAACAGCTTAAAATCGTCAGGTTCGTTTGACGCAATCTGGCCCTCCACCCGGAATGCACAAATGTGCACACTTTCGCACAAATCGTGGGGCAGGCTGGCAGCCTGCGGCGGCCTCCCAGGCCGCCTCTTGCTTGCCTGTCTATCAATGCCCCTCTGCGCCGCCGACACCCCGTCCTTTGTCAAAGATGTGGCGCCCATCTTCGCCGCCAACTGCGCGGGATGCCACGCCGCCAACGTCACCATGGGTACGCTCGATCTGGATACCTTTGCCGGTCTTCAAAAAGGTGGCCATAGCGGACTGGCCATCGTGCCCGGCAAAAGTGACGAAAGCCTCCTCTATCTCCGCATCACCGGCAAAGTCGCGCCCTCCATGCCGCTAAACGGCAAGAAACTGGCCGAAGCGGAAATTGATATCGTCCGTAAGTGGATCGATGCCGGTGCGCCGGGGCCCGCTCCCGGCGAAATGGCGGCCTCCCACGCACCTGCGATTCCGAATATCAAGCCACGCACGGCCGTTAAACCCCTCATCGATGCGCTGGCCTATAGCCCCGATGGCAAGCTCCTGGCGTTCGGCACATTTAAAGAAGTCCGCCTGGTCGAACCCGAAACTGGCAAGACCGTAGCCACGCTGCCCGGCCACGCGGAAGACGTGCGCGCCGTCGCCTTCTCGCCGGATGGCCGGTTCCTAGCCGCCGCCGGCGGCCTGCCCGCGCGTAGCGGCGAAGTCAAGATCTGGAACGTCGAGAAGCGCGCCCCGCTGCTCACGATCGCGGGCCATGCGGATTGCGTCTACGCGCTCGAGTTCGCCCCGGATGGCAAGTCCATCGCGACCGCCAGCTATGACAAGCTCATCAAGCTATGGGACGTCGCGTCCGGCAAAGAGATCCGCACCCTGAAGGATCACATCGACGCGGTGTATGCGCTGGCGTTCACGCCCGATGGCAAACGCCTGGTCTCAGCGTCGGCGGATCGCGGCGTGAAGGTTTGGGATGTGGCATCGGGCGAGCGGCTCTACACCCTCAGCGAAGCCACCGACGGACTGAACACGCTGGCGGTCGATCCAGCGGGCAAGCGCGTCGCGGCGGCCGGTCTCGATCGCACCATTCGCGTCTGGTCGCTCGACGAAAAGGGCGGCACGCTCCTGAATTCGCTCATCGCCCATGAGGACGCCGTTCTGCGCCTCGCATGGTCGCCCGACGGCAAATATCTGATCTCGTCCTCGGCTGACAAGGAAGTGAAAATCTTCAACGCCGCCGATCTGACCCTGGTGAAAGTGTGGCGTCAACCCGACTGGGCCCTCTCGTTAGCCTTCGCGCCCGATGGAAAAACCGTCGCCGTAGGCCGCTTCGACGGCTCCTACGAAATTTATACTGTGGGGCAGGCTCGAAGCCTGCGCGGGGCTCCAAGCCCCGCTGGAGCAATGCAATGAAATCTCTCCTAGCACTTACCTGCGCTACCGCCGCGGCCGCCTTCGCCGCCAGCACCACCGGCTCGCCTACCGGCAATCGCACCACCCCGCCCACCATCAACTCCGTCTCCCCGCGAGGCGTGCCACGCGGAGCCACCACCGAACTAACCGTCGAAGGTCTGAATCTTGCCAAGTCCAGTGCGGTATTCTTCAGCGAGCCGGGTATCGCCGCCCGCATCCTGCGCATCAAGGAAATGCCCGACGGCCCGGATGTGCGCCTCGGTTCCAACGGCGGCATTTCCACCGTGGATGTCGGCCCGCTCCCCCCGCGCAATGAAGTCACGCTGGAGTTGGATATCAGCGCGGATGCCGACATCGGCCCTGTGGATTTCCGCTTGCAGACGCCGTTGGGCACCAGCCCCCGAGGGCGGTTCCTCATCGAGCCGTACTACGGCGAGAGCGCCGATCGCGAGCCGAACGACACGCCCGAGGAGGCCGTGGAAGTCTACACGCCGGCAATCCTGGTAGGCGCGATTTCCAAGCCCGGCGACGTGGATTACTACAAAGTCACGGTGCGCGCCGGTGAACAGCTCGTGTTCGAGAACGGCGCCGCGATGCTGGGATCGGCGCTGCAGCCGGTGGTGAGCATTTACGATGCGGACCAGGCGCTGGTCCACGAATATGGACTGGAGGGCGGCCGCTCTGCGCAGTATTTCGCGCATCGCTTCGATAAAGCCGGCGCTTATTACATTAAGATCGCGGATTACGAAGAAGGCGGCAGCGCGCGGCACTTCTATCGCATCAAGGTGGGCAAGTTTCCGCTGGCGTTGTCGGCGTATCCACTGGGAGTGCGGCGGGGTCAAACGGAACTGGTCGCGCTGACCGGGTACAACCTGGGCGCGGGCAAAGTCGCGGTCTCCGGCGATCCAACCCCGGAATACGAATCGGCCGTGATGCTGCGGCCGAAAGTGGCCGCCGGTAAGACCTTCAACAAGCTGGAGCTGGCGCTGGGTGACGAGCCGGAGATCGAGGCCGCCGCCGCGCAATCCATTCAAGCGCCCGTAACGATAAACGGAAAGCTCTTGGCAGCGAAAAGCGATTTTCACTTCAATGTACACAAGGGCGAAAAGCTAGTGCTGGAAGTGGATGCCAACCGCCTGGGTTCGCCGCTCGATTCGATGCTGGAAATCCTGGATGCCAAAGGCAACCCGGTGGAGCGCGCCACGGTGCGCTGCGAGTTGGCCACCGCGGTTACGCTCAACGACCCCAGTTCATCGGGGTCCAGCATCCGCATCCTGTCGTGGACGGGTATGGCGGTAGGCGACATCTTAATGGTCGGCAGCGAGCTGATCAAAGTGAGCGCCATGCCGCGCGGGCCGGACGACGATATCCGGTTCGAGTCCTTCGAAGGGCAGCGGCTCGGCTTGCTCGATACCACCCCGGAAGCGCATTCCATCGATACGCCGGTGTATAAGGTGCGGATCCATCCCGCGGGGGCGACGTTCGTCGCCAATGGCATGCCGGTGGTGCGTCTGCCGTATCGCAACGACGACGGCGGTCCCGGATACGGCAAGGATTCCCGCCTGCGCTTCACCGCGCCGGCGGATGGCGAATACATCGTGCGGCTGCGCGATGTGCGCGGCTTGCACGGCCAGGATTACGCGTACCGCCTGACGGTGCGCGCGCCGGCGCCGGACTTCAGGCTGAGCGTGGAGCCACGCAATCCCAATGTGCCCGTCGGCGGACGTATTCCGGTGACCGTCACGGCGCTGCGGCTGGACGATTTCGACGGACCTATCGGCGTGGCGATCGAAGATCTGCCGGCGGGGATTTCCGCCACGCGCGGCGTGATCGAACCGGGGCGGGCCAGCACCACTATCCTGCTCAGCGCGGAGGCGAACGCGCATCTGGATGCGGCGATACCGCTGCGCGTGAGCGGCAAGGCGAAGGACGGCGCGCGCGAACTGGCGCACTGGGCCGACCCGGAAGACAAGCTGAAACTGATCGCGCTGATGCCGCAGCCGGATATCACCATGGAAGCCAAAACGCGCGAAGTGGTGCTGGAGCCGGGCAAGTCGGCCACCGTGGACGTGGAAATCCATCGCAACAACAATTTCGGCGGCCGCGTGCCGGTCGAAGTGTACAACTTGCCGCCCACCGTGATCGTGGCCAATGTGGGCCTGAACGGCGTTCTGATCCATGAGAACGACGACCATGTCACCTTCACGATACAGGCCCTCGCCAACGCGGAGGCCATGGACCTGCCCATCGTGCTATCTGGTAATATCGAAACGCGAGCCGGCCAGCAGAATGAGTACGCTTCCCAGCCAATCATTGTAAAGGTGGCTGCCAAAAAATAGTGGGGCAGGCTCGCAGCCTGCGGTGGCCTCGTAGGCCGCCTCTTAACTTATGTCTAGCGTCTCCCTATTAAAACAAGCCCTGGCCGCCAACGAGGGCATCCTCCGGCTTGCGCCCTGCTGGGTGCCGCGCTCTTTCCTGATGCCCGGCGGCCGTCTGAAACTCGACCCCCGCGACCTATATGCGCTCGGTGCGCATCGCGGCGGTATCGACGAGCGCTGGTTTTCGTCCACTACGCAGGCCGCCAACGGTCCCGGCACTCCCGAAGACGAAGGCCTCAGCTATATCGCGATCGACGGTCAGCGCGTGCTCCTCCGAGACGCCGTCGCGAGCCTGGGAGAAGAGATCCTGGGTGCACATGTGATGGCGCGCTACGGCGGCTGGAATGTGCTCTGCAAGTTCTTCGATAACCTGGGGCCCATTCCGCATCACATGCACCAAATGGAAGAGCATGCCGCGAAGGTGGGGCAGAAGGGCAAGCCGGAAGCTTACTACTTCCCGCCGCAATACAATTTCAAGGACAACAATTTCCCTTACACCTTCATGGGCCTCGAGCCAGGGACCACGCCGGACGATGTGCGGCGATGCCTGGAGCGCTGGAACCGGGGCGACAACGGCATCCTGTATCACGCGAAGGCCTATCGCCTGCAGCCGGGCACCGGATGGCAGATTGACGCGGGCATTCTGCACGCGCCCGGGTCGCTGGTCACTTACGAGCCGCAGGTGAATTCGGATGTGTTCGGGATGTTCCAGTCCATGGTGGAAGGCCGCGCCGTGCCCTGGGAACTGCTGGTGAAGGATGTGCCGCCCGAACATAGTCGCGATTTGGACTACATCGTCGGCATGCTGGATTGGGACGCCAATGTCGATCCGGAATTCGCCAGGCACCGCCTCTTCCATCCGCGGCCCGTGCGCGCGGAGGCGGAAATGGCGGACGGCGGCTACTCCGAGAAGTGGGTGTGCTACTCGACGCCGCATTATTCCGCGAAGGAACTGACTGTGCTGCCGGGGCGGTCGGCGGTGATTCAAGATGCGGCGGCCTACGGGCTGATCGTGGTGCAAGGCTGGGGCGCCCTAGGCAAAATGGACGTGGAGACGCCGTCGCTGATCCGCTACGGCGCCATGACCAAGGACGAATTGTTCGTGACCGCAGCGGCGGCGGAGCGCGGTGTGGTCGTGACGAATCGCAGCGATGAGGAAAACCTGGTGATGCTGAAGCATTTCGGCCCGGGCAATCCGGAGAATCCGAGCCGCGACAATCCGAGCCGCGACCGTCAGGGAGCGGTGCCATGAAATTTGGTGTAAACACCTTCATCTGGACGGCGAATTTCGACAGCTCCAATCTGCCGTTGCTGCCTGCCATCAAGGCGGCCGGTTTCGATGGCGTGGAAGTGCCGCTCTTCCACCCCACGCAATTCGCGGCGTCGGACATCCGCCGCGGATTGGCGGACAACGGCCTCGAATGTACCGTCTGCTCGATTCTTACCGGCGGGCTGAATATGATTTCCGGCGATGCCGCAGTGCGCGAGCGGACGCGCATCCACCTGCAGGATTGTGCGAAAGCCGCCGCCGAAGTGGGCGCGAAGATTATCGCCGGACCGCTCTATTCTCCCGTCGGTCTGATGACTGGCCACCGCCGCACCGATGACGAGTGGAAGCGCGCGGTGGATTGCTATCGGGCAATCGGGCCGACGCTCAGCGAGTATGGCGTGACGATCGCCATCGAGCCGCTGAACCGCTTTGAGACCTACTTTCTGAATACCGCGGCCGACGCCGTGGCGCTGTGCGACGCGATCGGCCACCCGAACGTGGGCATCCTGTTCGACACGTTTCACGCCAACATCGAGGAGAAGGATGTGGCCGCTGCCTACCGGACCGTGGCGCGGCATTTGAAGCACGTGCACACGTGCGAGAACGACCGTGGCATTCCGGGCACAGGCCATGTGGACTGGCCCGGCGTATTCCAGGCGCTGCGCGACATAAACTACGACGGCTGGCTGACCATCGAGAGCTTCGGCTTCGCGCTGGGCGAGTTATCGGCGGCGGCATCCATCTGGCGCGACATCGCGCCGTCGCCGGAGTCGATTGCGTTTGAGGGCGTGAAGTTTTTGAAGCGGGGCATGGCATGACGTGACTGTTGAGCAGTTCCGGGAACTTCCACTCGACGACGGGCCTTGGCTTCACGAGTTGCATTACGGCGAGGTCGTGACCTCGCCCCGACCGGAGTCTCGGCAGTACAAGCTGCAGACACGACTGTCTCACCTCCTGGAGGCGAGGGCCGGCAATCTCGGTGTGGCCGGCATCGAGACGCCCTTCCGCGCTGTCCCGGAGTTCGAACTTCGCGCCGCGGACGTGGCCTTTGTCTCGCAAGAGCGCTGGGACGGTATCGATCCGGAGGACGACCTGCGCGGCGCGCCGAAACTGGTCATCGAAGTCAAATCCGACTCGGACACATGGCCCGAATTGCGCGAGCGGGCTTCCCTTTGTCTGGCAAATGGCTGCCAGGACTTTTGGATTGTCGATGAGAAGGCCCGAACCATCACCGCGATCGCGCCCGACGGAAAAGCCGTGCAGTATGCGGAGGCGGATAGCATCTCCCTCGCCGTTGTTCGGCGGCGACGGTCTGCGCGTTGCGGACGTTTTCACATAGAATTGAGTCAGATGCTGACTCGCCTCTACATCGACAATTTCCGATGCTTCGTGAAATTTGAATATCGGCCGGCCCGGACGCAGCTTATTCTAGGTGGCAATGGTTCCGGCAAGTCGTCGTTGATCGAGGCGCTATTGTTTCTGCGTCGGTTCGCGGTGCAAGGCGACAGCATTCAAGAGGATCCTTTCCTTCTGCACCAGAGAACACGATGGCTTGTCCAACGTGAGCAAACCTTCGAGCTGGAAGCTAACTTGGACGCCGGTAGCTATCGCTATCGTCTGGAAATTGACGAACTTTTTGAGCGCCCAATGGTGAAGTCCGAGAGTGTCCACCTTGGTGGGCGGCCAATCTTCGAGTTTACCGGCGGGGAAGCACAGGT
>JBEKMJ010000149.1:0-17323 GCA_050008575.1 Bryobacteraceae bacterium | reverse complement strand
CCGCCGGTGCACGCCGTCAAGCCGGTCCCCGGCGGTGCCAGATCGCAAACGCCCGAGCCTCGCTGATCGCATCAACCGCATTGGGCCACCGGTGGAGCAGCGGAGGACCAGCGGAGGAAAGGCGTGATGGCTGTGCTCCCCAGAGTGAAATGGAACCTTCTATAGTGGCGGTGCTTCCGGTGCGCTGGCAGACATCCCGCGCTAGGCCGACCGTGAGCTTGGCATCCTAGGGCTGAGTCATCAGCGCGGCAGTGTGCGCGATGCGTATCTGGATAGTCGACCTGCAGATGCCAAACAGTTAGCCCTGCCGCACTCCAGAGGCCGCCCTCTGGGGGGACTACTGCTAACAGTTTCGAACCTACTATTTCCAAATGCTTAAGTTGATTAGAATCAGCGAACGCGGCAAGGTTTTGGAAATATTGTGCATTCCCCCTTGACAAGCGTATCGCATCGGCTCACACTGGTTGGCGACTGAGCAATTCTGCTGCAATCATCAGATCATCTGACCTAAGTCAGGCAATCTGAACTCTCTCTCCCTCTTAGCCAAACCACAACCGAGGAGGTTGACATGTTTGCTCGTAGTATCTCCATCCACCTGAAGCCAAACAGTGTCGCGAACTTCACCCAACTGATCGAAAAAGAAACTCTGCCCACGCTTCGCAAGCAGAAGGGCTTCCGGGACGAAATGACGTTCGTCGCCCCAGGAGGCGCGGAAGCCTTTGGAATCAGTTTGTGGGATCTGAAAGAGAATGCCGACGCATACAGCCGCGATGCATATCCAGGCGTGCTGAAGGCCCTGGGGAAAGTGGTTGAGGGCACTCCGCAGGTACACACCTACGAAGTGTGCAACTCGACCTTCCACAAGATCGCCGCTCAAGCTGCGGCTTGAAGGTGATCGGTCATTCGTTGAGAGGAGCGGCCCAGTCCGCCCTCTCTCGTTTGGCAAAGAGGAAACTTACGTTTGCTTTGCATTGCTGACTGGACTAAAACAACGCGGCGGCGAATCCTAGCCGCTTCCGCTGGCCATCGGACCGGTTCTTTGGTGGCCGCGGGCGTATTGGTCTTGCTGATTGTGGTGAATTCCTTTCTGTTGCTGCGCCTCAGCCGGCGCAAACACGCGGAAGAGGCGTTGCGGAAACACCAGCAGCAACTGGAGGATCTGGTCCGCGAGCGGTCTGCGCAGCTTGAACACCTGAACAGCCAGTTGCGCCTCGATATCCTCGAGTACGACTTCCGCGATCTCCAGGGAATGATCTTCGGGATCAGGACCCCAACGGCAGACAAGTCGATTGCTCGAAGAGGGGGTTGGACGTGCCGGCTACGACAATGACCACCTGGTAGGCATTATCACGGGCCAGTGCGGCCACCGTCTCAAATGACATGGTCTTGCCGCTCTGAACGTATCCACAATGAGCCCCGTCTCCTGGCCCGCCGCCGCGGTTGGCGCCACACCTCTCGCAAGTATGGAAACGAGAGATGGCCACTTCGCAGATTCCTCCCGGGATGTCTGTCCCATCTTGATTGATTGAAGAACGTTGTTCAGCCTGGGCGGCGTTGTTTGACCATTATCGTCTTGGCAAGAGTGATCCGCCGCTCTAGCAGTCCCGGCGGAACCTGGGGCTTTAGTCTGCTCGGGGTTTGCCAATTGGGGGCGAAAACGTGCGGGCGGCCGGGTCCGAGTCTCCGTTCGTACCTTCCGGGCAGGCACTTGGTTAACAGCTGGCCGGTGCCCTCAGCGGACCTTGTCTACCTCGCTGTCACGATCGCCAGGCGCAGGCCGCCGCGCTGGAGGCGTTCTTCGAGGGGCGGGCCGGCGGCGAGGTGGTTCGCGTAACGGTGGCCGTTGGTGGAGTGAACAGCCGCTACCGGCATATCCCCGGCGTCCCGCCCGCGCTCAACGACGCCGAAGACATAGCCCAGGCCCTTCGCGGTCTGCGCTTCGAATCGGTGACTGTCGAAAGAGACCTCACCGCCGATGGGCTGGTCTCCGCCGTGGGCCGCTTCACGCGCACCGGCGTGCAACCTGGAGATCCCTCGCCCTAGGTCTACTATTCCGGGCACGGAGGGCAGGTCGGCGAGGAAAATTACCTGTTGCCGGTGGATTACGATCCGCCTCGGACGAGGAATTGGTAGATCGGCGCGCCTCTCCAGTGCTGGCCCGAAGGTAGAAGCAGCACCTTCTCCACCATCCTCGCCGCGCAGAGCGCTGAGCGCTATGATGGCCCTGTGGCGGAGTCCGTGACCGTACTGCTGAAGCAGTTGGGGAAGGGCGACCGTAGCGTCCTGGACGCTTTGGTTCCCCTCGTCTACCATGAACTGCACCAGATCGCGGAGGGTTACCTCGGGCGTGAGATGCCCGCCCACACGCTGCAACCCACATCCCTGATCCACGAGGCCTATCTCCGTCTGGTGGAGCAATCTCATCCGGACTACACCAGCCGCGCGCATTTCTACGGCGTGGCCGCGCGTGTCATGCGCCAGATCCTCGTGGATCACGCGCGGACTCGCCAGGCCCTCAAACGCGGCGGTGACGAAGCCAATGTTCCACTCACCGACAACCTCCAATTCCCCGAGCGCCCAGTGGCAGTCGTCGCGCTGGATGAAGCTCTGGATCGCCTGACGGCCGCCGACGAGCGAAAAGCGCGGCTTGTCGAAATGCGCTTCTTCGCCGGCATGACCGCTGAAGAGATCGCGGAATGCACTGGTATCCCCCCGTACACCGTTCGCCGGGAGCTACGCCTGGCGCAGGCCTGGCTGCATAAGGAACTTAGCCCATGAACGCGGAAATCGAGCGTCTGTTCGAAGCGGCGCTAGAGATTCCGTCAGAACAGCGCGCGCAGTTTCTGTCGCTGGAGTGTGCCGATGTCGAAGTCCGCCGCGAAGTGGAAGTTCTGCTGGAGCACGATGGCGGCGCCGAAACGTTCATCGCGCAGGCCGTCGCCGGGGGGGCAGCGTCCGTCGTGCAAACCCTGTTGCTTTCGCACGGCCAGCGCCTCGGCCCGTACCGCATTCTCTCCGTCATAGGACGCGGCGGCATGGGGCTGGTCTATCTGGCAGAGCGCGCCGACGGCAAGTTCGATCAGCGCGTGGCCATCAAGGTGGTTCAGACCGGACTTGGCGGGTTTCTGGCCGGCCGCCTGCAACAGGAGTGCCGCATCCTGGCGAGTCTGGAGCACGCCAACATCGCCCGGCTGATCGACGCCGGCGCCACTGACGACGGCCTGCCCTACTTCGTCATGGAGTACGTAGCAGGCCAGCCCATCGACCGGTTCTGCGACGAGCGCAAACTCGCACCGCGGGAGCGCGTCAAGTTGATGCTCCCCGTCTGCGAAGCCGTTCAATTCGCCCACCAGAAGCTGGTCGTCCATCGGGACCTGAAGCCGGATAACATCCTGGTCACCGCCGACAGTATTCCCAAGCTGCTCGATTTTGGAATCGCCAAGGTGATCGGCGAAGCTCCCGCCGCCACGCCGGAGGCGGTCACCCGCGTTCTCACACCCGAATACGGCAGCCCCGAGCAATTCCGCGGAGAAATGGCCGGCACCCCCACGGACGTTTACTCGCTCGGAGGAGTGTTCTACAAACTGCTCACTGGCGCGACTCCTCATCAAATTCAAGGCACGAGTCCCGTGGACACGTTGCGCGCCATTTGCGATGAGGACGTCCGCCGGCCCAGCAGCCTGCGCCCTGAACTTGCCGGAGACCTCGATCACATCCTGCAAATGGCCCTGCGCAAGGAACCGCAGCGCCGCTACTCATCCGCGGAACAACTCGCCGCCGACCTGCGGCGTTGGCTCGCGGACGAACCCGTCCTCGCCAGCCCCGATACCATCTGGTACCGTTCCGGCAAATTCATCAGGCGGCATTGGCTGGGCGCTGCCGCAGCCGCCATCGTGCTGGTGGCCCTGGTGACCGGCGCAGGCGTGGCCGCGTGGCAAGCCCGCCGAGCCGAGCGCCGGTTCGAAGATGTCCGCCATCTCGCCAACGTCTTTCTCTTCGATTTCGAGCAGTCTATTCACAGTATGCCTGGCGCCACGAAGGCCAGACAACTCGTCGTCAAGACCGCGCTGGAGTACTTGCGCAGTCTCTCGCGCGAAGCTGCCGGTGACCCGGCTCTCATGCACGAATTGGCGGCGGCCTATGAGAAGGTCGGCGACATCCAGGGCAATGACGAGACCGGCAACGTGGACGATGCGCCAGGCGCCGTGCGCAGCTACCAGAAAGCGATTTCGTTGCTCGAGTCATTGCAAGGTTGGCTCTCCGGCAATATCGGTCTGCGCTCCAACCTGGCACAAGTGCTGGTAAAGCTGGCTGGTGTGCAGGTAAAAACCCGCCAACTGAATGCGGCTGTCGAGAGCTGCCAGCGAGCTGCATCCTTCGATCAAGCGGTACTCCAAGCCCGCCCCACAGACCGCGTCGCTGCGGAGAGTCTCGCCGAGGCCTACGCGCTACTGGCGTTCTTGAACGGTAGGGACTCTCACGCCTCCATGGACTACGCTCAACGCGGGCTGGCGTTGCGGGAGTCTCTGGCGGCTAAAGCCCCCCAAGACCGCCGGGATCTGCGAAGCTTGGCTGACGGATATCTGAGCGTTGGCAATCTATCCGAAATGCTGCAGCGAAGCCCCGCCGAATCGGTCGGCTTCTATGAAAAAGCTCTTCCGATTTTTGAACGGCTCTCGGCCCAGGATCCGGCTGACGCCGACCTCCGGCGCATGCTTATGGTCGTCCTCGCGGAGCTTGGCGAGATGCAACTCCGCGGCGCTCCGAACCCGCGCACCATAGGCCAGATGCCGCTCGCGAATCTGCGAAGGGCGTACGCCATGGCCGACAACGCGGTGACCAGCGATCCCGCCAACGCCAGGGCGGTGACCGATCTGGTCGCCATGTGCGCGCGCTTGGGAAATTCCCTTGGAGTGCTTGGCAAGGGCACTGAGGGTGAGCGCATTATGGAACGCGCGGTCCAAGCCGCCAGTGACTTGGCCCGGCGCGACCAAGCCAGCGGAGAAAACCGCTTGGACCTCGGAAAAGTCCACAGCCAGTTTGCGGATTTCCTTGCCAAGAATGCGCGTACGCCGGATGCCATCCGGCATCGCCGGATGGCCGCGGAGATATACGCCAAGATGGCGGCCGTGAATCCCGCCGACTCTAAGCTTCGTCTCCTGCAGGTTTGGAATTGGTCGAGCCTGGGCGATCTCCTCGCCAAACAGGGAGATTTGACCGGAGCGCGAAGCACTTATGCTTTAGGCCGTGAAGTTGCGGAGGTACTGGCGCCCGGCAACCCCGCTTTTGCCGATGCCCTGGCGGTTGTCCAACGTGCGGATCTTCACGTCGCGCAGGCCCTCGGAAGCCGCCGCTGAGTGTTTTTTCCGCAGACTGTACACTTTTCCTTCGCTTTCCGCATGTTTGATTAGGAGGGCATGAACATGTCACAACAACGAAACGAATCCGGCTTAAATTTAGGAGAAGAAACTGTGTCAGCGACACGAATTCTCAATGTTCGAAAAACGAATTGGAGCGGTTCGCTCCGGCTTGCGCTCGCCTGCGCTTGGCTGGTGGCGCTTGCCGCCGCTCCGCTCCACGCCCAGTATTACCAGGACTTGTACGACTTTGACTGCACCTCGGGATTGGGATGCGAACCCTATGGCACATTGACGCAGGGAACCAACGGCAACCTCTACGGAACCCAAGGGTCCGGAGGCTCTAACAACTATGGGACGATCTTCATGGTGAGCACTGCCGGCGCATACACGGTTCTGTTCAATTTCGACGCGACTACCGGCGGCCCTAGCTTAGGCTTGACCCTGGCATCCTACGACTTGAACTTCTACGGCACAACCGCCAACACGCTGTTTCGCTTCAACCCCTCAACCCTCGCCCTCACCGTCGTGCATACGTTCGGTAGCACTGAAGGCAGCCCCTTCGGTCCTCCGGTTCAGGGGACGAACAAAAACTACCTCTACGGCCTGGCCGCTCTTACCGACAGCACTGGAACCGCCTACCAACTGACGGTTTCGACGGAAACGTTTGAGCTGCTTCCCAGCAAAGTACCGGGCCTTCCGAGCGGTCCCCTCTTTCTGGCATCGGACGGGTACTTGTACGGCACCACCGCAAACGGCGGACCTTACAAAGCGGGCGAGGTCTTCCGCATGACAACGGCTGGCGCGGTCAAGAAGCTCTACTCTTTCACCGACGGCTACGACGGCGGCGCCCCCAACGCCCCCCTCGCCGAAGGAAAGGATGGCAACCTGTACGGAACTGCCTATAACGGGGGTGATTACGGTTACGGAACGATTTTTGAGCTGTCTCTGCCGTCTTACGGGGTTGGATCTGTATACTCCTTCGACGGAGTTGACAGCGCCGGCGGCGGCCCTGAAGCCGGCCTGCTGGCCGCGTCGGATGGGAACTTCTACGGTTCAACATATTCCGGCGGATTAGACGGCATGGGCACCCTTTTCGAGTGGCAGTTGGGCGGAACTTTTATCCCGCTCTTCGATTTTTCGGGTAACGGGGGCTTAGTGAGCGGTGCGAGGCCTAACACAGCTCTTATGGAGGACACCAACGGGCAGTTCTACGGACTGACGTTCGCCGGCGGGGCTAACGGAGACGGGGTTTTTTACACCCTGACTCCCCCGGACCCAGTGAGCCACATCGCACTATGCTGCACCTGGTGGGTAATCCTCGACCAACCGGTTCCGATTCTTGGCCAGAACCTGACGGGGGTCATTAACGTTTACTTTGGCTCGGTACCGGCACAATTCCAGCCTGGTTCCGACACCTTTCTGATGGCGGATGTGCCGAGCGCTGCTATCGACGGCCTCGTCACCGTGACCTTGGCAACCGGCCAGCAAATCGAAAGCCAGCAGTCCGTGCACATTCTCCCGAAGATCACCAACCTCGATCCTTCCAGTGGCCCGGTGGGCACGCAGGTGGGCATCGTGGGCGGCGGATTCGCGGGAGCCACGGAGGTAACCTTCGACGGCGTCCAGGCGACAAATTTCACGGTGGTCACCCCGGCGCTGATCCAGGTAACGGTGCCAACGGGTGCGAAGACCGGCCACGTCGGCGTTCTCACCCCCAATGGCGCCGCCCACAGCAAGGAGACGTTTACCGTCAACTGAGAAAAGGACGAACTAGCGGGGCGCGGGCCTGCGCCTGGCGGCGGGGACGGCGTGTACGCTGGAGGCCCTTACCGCCGCCCTGAATGAGCGCGCCAGAATGCGCGCCACTTGGCGGAGTTTTTACCTAGCGATATGAGGTGTTAACTGGCCAATCTGTGCCCTCTTTGGCGCGACATTGCAAGGTGGGGCGGCGGCTCGCCGATGACTCTTTGTCGCACTATTAATGCCCAAATGCAAGCGCGCGCCGGATGCCCGCCAGTATTGGTTCAACCAAGCGTTCGGCTGCCGAGTATGACCAGTTTCAAACGAAAAAAGAATGATGTACTCACGGCACGTTCCGAGGCCATCATACTCGAACATTGGCCGGTATAGTGGGTGTTAAAGCCGTCGCCGAGCATTTTACGGGAATACCGGCCAGCCGATTGGATGCGTGAATACTTAACTCCAGCTTGCGAAGAGTGAAACGAATGGCCTTTCAGATTCACTATCGAGTGAAGGCTGATCGGGGGCGGTGCTCTGGTTTTCCTCTTGCCCGAAAGGCGAATCGCGTGAGTTTATGATAAGGTCTCAGAAATGAGAGTCCTCCTCATAGCCTTGCTCGCCACGTTCCTCGCAGGCACGGGCGCGTATGCCCAGAAAGTTTCGGTCGAAGTCGATCCGGCCGCGCGTTTCCCCAACTACCACACATTCGCCATCAGCCACAAGCAGTTCACCAGCACGGACCCCAAGTTGAGTCCCGACCTGATCAAGAAGCGGATAGAAGCCGCCATCCAGCGCGACCTCACCGCCAGGGGCTTGGCGATGGTGGCCGGGCCTGGGCCAGCCGATCTCATCGTGGTATACACATTCCGGGCACAAGGAATGGTGAGAACGACGACGACGCACTATAGCGGCTCGGGCACGAATGTATACAGAGAGCCATTCTCCGAGGTCGCTCTGGTCGTCGATCTGCGCGACGCCGCCGCGCATTCGGTCGTTTGGCACGCTGTTGCCACGGTGGACAAGATCAATACCGAGAAGGTCGAAGGCAAGATCGACGATATGATCGGGAAAGCGCTGAAGAAATACCCGGTTAATTCCAAATCCGTCGCCGGCAGTACGCCTTCGCCCACGGCGGCGCCTGTGCGGACTGAGGCGATGAATACGAATGCCGATGGCAAGGGTGCCTCATCCATTAGCGAGGGTCCGCCTTCTACACAGAGAAGAAAAGAAGACGAGGCGAAAGCGGCCGATTCAAGCTCACTGAATCCGGCGGCTGCGCCGGAAGACGACGTCCGGAAGATGAACGCGTACCGCCAGGCGGCGGAGGCCGGCGATAAGCGCGCGATGGATAAGCTCGGCGTGATGTACGAACACGGTAGGGGCGGATTGCCGCAAGACGGAGCCCAGGCGATGAACTGGTACCGGAAAGCGGCGGAGGCCGGCGATGGGCCCGGCATGGTTAATCTCGGCCGCATGTACCTGAACGGCCAAGGCGGGCTGGCGAAAGACGATGCTCAGGCCGTGAACTGGTTTCGCAAAGCGGCGGAGGCCGGCGATGCGCGCGGCATGGCTAATCTGGGCGGCATGTACGCGAACGGCCGGGGCGGATTGCCGAAAGACGATGTTGAGGCATTGAGCTGGTTTCGCAAAGCGGCAGAGGCCGGCGATGCGCATGGCATGACCGATGTGGCCATCGGGTATCTAAACGGCCGAGGCGGATTGACCAAAGACGACGCACAGGCATTGAGCTGGTTTCGGAAAGCGGCGGAGGCCGGTGACGCGCACGGCATGGCTGCTCTTGGCGTCATGTATCAGAATGGGAGGGCGGATTGCCGAAGGACGATGCTCAAGCGGTGATCTGGTTTCGCAAAGCGGCGGAGGCTGGCGATGGGTCCGGTATGAGCGCCCTGGGCGACATGTACCGAGATGGCCGCGGCGGATTGCCGAAGGACGAAGCTCAAGCCGTGACCTGGTATCGAAAGGCAGCACAATTGCACGACGCTCACGCCCAGGAAGCGCTAAGGCTGTTGGGACAGGCTGGACCGAATTAATGCGAGGGTGCACGGCACAGATGCGGTCACTAACATATTAACTGGCCGGCCCGTGGCGACTCCTCGGTGAATGCTGGGCGGGAGTGCGCCGAAGCGCGCCATCGCGGTGGCCGGACTGGACGCCGATAATGGTTCATAATGCCGTTGTTCGCCCGGCACTCCTGGGGTCCAGGAAACTCACCGGATCGTTGATCAGGTGGCCAGTGATCACCACAAACACCGGCTTCAGTTGGTTCGCGCTCGCGATGGCGAACTCCAGGTTCACCGCCTTGTGCTCGGCGTTCTTCGTGAACATACCGAACTGCGGGTCCGACATCTGAATGAACGTCTGCGCCGCGAGCGTGACGCACACGCGAACCCACAAACAATCGCCGTATCATCATGGCTTCAGCTGATAGTCCTCCCCCAGCGGACCCGCGCCCGCCAGGTACTTCCGCGCTCGCACCAGCTCCGCGATCTGCCGCACGTGCCCTAAGTCGTGCAGCGCCCACTCGTGCAGCATCTGCGAGAGCGTGATCTCGCCCGCCGCGCGATGCTTCGCCCTGCGCGAGCCCGCAGCCGCCGGCAGGCCGCGCAGCAGTTCGATGTTCACCTCCCGCTGGTCCTCGAAGTGCCCGAAGTCCTCCTCCAGATCGCCGTTCTTGTACAGCTCCAGGTGCATCTGCGCATCGTCCGGTTCGAGCTCCGGCATCTCCTCTGCCAAGAATCGATCCACGCGCGCGCGATAGCAGTGACCCTCGGAATGCGACAGATGCGCCAGTACCTCGGCGATCGAGAAGCGGTCCGGCGCCGGCTTCCACCGCGCGTCCTCATCCGAAATCTCCGACATCAGTCCGCGCAGTATCGCCGGCGTCGCTTCGAGCAGATCGAGACACGGCAGCTCGTCGTTCATATCATCCCTATCCTACAATGCTCTCGCCGCCATCCACCCGCAAAGTGTTCCCGGTCATCCAATACGTCGCCGGATGGCACCGCGCCACAATGTACCGGGCCACATCATCCAGCGTCGTCAGGCGCTTGTGCGGCCGACCTGGCGACCCCGGCCGCGGGCACCCGAATCTACTCTGTTAAGATCAGGCTATGCCGCCACCTCGCGCCATTTGCCGCCGCACCGCGATTCTGACGGTTGTCTCTGCCGCCTTGAGCCATCGGCTGGGGGCCGAGGAGGGCCGCGAACCGGCGCCCAGATTCACGGCCAAGACGCTCGATGGGGAGAAGTTCAGCAACGAGTCGCTGAAGGGGAAGGTCGTGCTGGTGCAATTCTGGGCGACC
This sequence comes from Bryobacteraceae bacterium, assembly GCA_050008575.1. Classification (GTDB taxonomy): domain Bacteria; phylum Acidobacteriota; class Terriglobia; order Bryobacterales; family Bryobacteraceae; genus Bog-159. Next base: position 6,900 of record JBEKMJ010000149.1, on the reverse strand, counting down.
TGGTGTCAATATTGCCGCCGCGATCAACCGGCGGTGGACGCCATTGTTGAGGACTTTGCCGATAAAGGACTGGTAGTGCTTGCGGTGAATGTGGGCGAGCCCAAGAGGAAGGTGAAGCAGTATCTGGCACAGTCGCCGCGGGCCTGCCGAGTCGTCTTGATGGAGGACACAAACCTGGCGGCGCTTTATGCCGCGCGGTCCTATCCGCTGTATGTGCTAATCGACCGGGACGGCAACGTCGCGGGCAGGCAAAAAGGCGCGGCGGGAGAAGACGCTCTGCGCCGCTTGCTGCGCAAGGCCGGGCTGGAAGGTGAATAGGTTGCGGCAGAACTCGTGGACGGTCGGCATTGGCTAATGGAGGGCAGACCGGTCAAGGAACGACAACGCCGTCGTTCGTCGGGCGAGTTGGCTGTGGAGCCGCACATCCGTGAGTCGCGCGTTTTGCGGCCAAGTGACAGAAGAAGTAATTTCCGGTGGCGCCATGTACGCCAGCAACAATCCATTCCATGACAACGGCCGGCGCGATGTCTTAAACTGTGCGCATGAACTGGAAACACGGTATCCTCGGCCTGATCATACCCGCGTTTCTGGCGGCGTTCCCGTGGGGGCCGCTGTTCGCCTGGTCACCGGTGCATCCGGGGTATCGGCTGATGCAGCTCTCGCGTGCGGATGTGCTCTATCCGGATACCGCAGCCTTGGATCCGGCGTATCGCGACGTTGATCGATACGTCGCGGTCGCAGAGAGTTTTCACGAGCTGAAGTGCTCGAAGAAGATCAAGGTGGTGGTCTGCCGGAGCTGGAACGACTGTCTTAGGTTCGCTGCGCCATTTCTGTTGGGACAGCGTCCGCTCGCAGTGACGGTGGCAACGGGAACGGTGATCTTCGTGACGCCGCGGGCTGCTGGATGGGCGGATGTTGGCGGATTATTGCGGCACGAACTATCCCATGCCGTGCAGAATCAGAACCGCTCTCTGGTGAGCGTTTTGCGAATGCTGCGACAGCCGTGGGTTTCCGAGGGCGTGGCAGGGGTCGTGGCTGCAATGGGGGTGACCGCACCGGGGCGGCAGTTGGCCAGCTTGCCAGACGCGGAGTTCTTGTCACGAGCGAAGATCGCGGGCCTATGGGCATCCTTTGTTGCCGCACCGCAGAAGGACTGGCGGTTTAGCTATACAGCATGGATCTATTTCTGGAACAGGCAGATCGAGCGAAGCGGCAAGCCCACATTTCTGAGATTCGAACGGGCGTGCTTTTCCGTCCCGCAGGACTGCCGCAGCAGCTTTGCCGACGTGTACGGAACGGATCTTCGGAGAGCGGTAGACGAGTTCGAAGCCGAGGTACGGTCGGGACGGGTAGTGGCTCCCGGGCGGGCTGTGTTCTGAGTTCGCGACCGGTGGTTGCGCTTCGCGAAAACGCGGTAGTCCGGGAATTGCGACGAGGCTACCAACAGGAACGGCGGAAAACGTCAGCGGAAATCGGCCCGATCACTTGGCTGGTTTGTCGACCATCCCGGTGAAGTGCTGCTCTCCGACGTTCCTGGATCACAGCGCGCGTCGCGCGGGTGGGCGTTAGACAAGGCGGGCGAGGATTTCTTGGGGGGTGGCGCGAGCCCAAGTTTCGTTGACCAGGACGGTGAAACGGTCGTTGCGCGGGGTCGAAAGGATGAAGCCGGCGTCCTGGACCCGACGTTGAAAGACCTCCGCGTTGCCACCTTTCACGCGGAGGAAAAAGATGTTGGTGCCGTTGGGGACGCGGGCCACTTCGAAGCGGGAGTCGGACTGCAGCGCGCCGATGACTTTCTCGGATGTGGTGACAGCTTGGGCGTAGCGCTCGGGGAAGCCGTCGAAGAAATGGAGCGCGACGGCAGCGAAAGGCCACACTTGGCAAAGTCCGTTGCCAAACATATGGCGCGGATGGAAGAGATTTTCGAGAAGGCTCTTGGGGCCGGCAAGGACGGCGCCACTGGCCGCGTTGAAGTACTTGTACATGGAGATGTAGACGGTGTCGAACGGAGCGGCATATTCGCGCACAGGTACGCCGCTGTAGGTCGCGGCAAGATAGAGCCGGGCGCCGTCGAGGTGCAGACCGATTTTGCGGTCGCGGGCCCATTGGGAGACGCGCTTCATTTCAGCGAGGTCGAAGGTCTCGCCAGACTTGCGGCGGACAGGGCTTTCGATCTGGATGGCACCGATGGGGACGGAGACGCGGCCGGATGCGCCGCGGCTCGCTTCGCGCTCGACGTCGTCAACCGTGAAGGTAGCCTTGCCGGAGGCGAGAGGGAGAAGATGGAGGCCGCTGAGTGTTTGGCAGCAATCGCCGCAGTCGTTGAACAAGTGGGACTCTTCCTGCACCAGCACGCGGCGCTTTTCGCCGGCAAGGAGGCGGACGGCGAGGTGATTGGCGAGAGTGCCGGTGGAGAGCCAGACGGCGGTTTCCTTGCCGAGGGCCTCCGCCACGGCCTGTTCGAGCTTGGTGACCACCCCGCCAATGGAGTATTCGTCGGCTTCGATGGTGGCGGAGAGTTTTTGGAGGAGCGCGGTATACTCCGCTGGGGTGTGATGGACGCCGTCACCATTGGCCTGGACAAGGGGAGCGTCAGCGGCGGCGGAGGCGGCGAGGAATGTGCGGCGGTGCATATGTTGCCGAGGGTATCATGTTAGGGCGTGGGCGGGGCTGTGAAGCCCCGCGCGGATCTCAGGACAGCTTCCGATATCGCCGCTAATGCCTCCGCTGAGAGGCTCCACGAACACGAGAGGGCTGCGCTCGGCGGTCGGCTTCTAGTTAGCCAACCATCCGCCCTCCGGGCACGCCGACAGGAGACATCATTGAGCCAAACGGGCACATTAAGTTCAGTTTAAAACGGAGCCGTTTTTCAAACACGGTTCACTTACCCCATCTACGAAGGCCGAGCAGTCTTGAGATTCCGGCCACATCCTCGCAGTTCTGCCTAACCTGCTGGGTTCGAGACGCTACGTCAAAAGCAAACATGCTGTTGGACATCCGAGTCAGTAGTCCGATGGCTTCATGAATTCTCTTCCGTCGCGGCGTCATGCCGAGGAGGAGCCAGAACCAGTACAATCGAATTGCCTGGCTTGTCTCCGCGAGTGAACTGCCTAGTTCTCGGATGCGATCGGCGGCGACCCAGTAGCGTTGTTGGCTCGCTTGGTCCGCGTTGCGGGGATCGATTGGATAGCTGTATTGGGCTTTCGCTGCGGGGTTGTACCGTTCGATTCAGAACCAGCATTTTGACGAGCCGTGGGAATTCGGGCGATGCCAAATAAATCGCGAGAAGCAGCAGTTGCAGAGAAAATGACTTGACCGGCACGTCGTAAAAGACATTCAGGGCGAAAACGTTCGTCATCACCGCGACCGCCAGTAGTGCCCCTGGTGACCTTAGCTTTGGGGTTATCAGCATGACGCCGGCGAGCGTTTCGAGAACACCACTGAATATCGTGTACGGCTTGGAAGTGGCCATAAACAACTACAACATTGAGAAGGGTGTCAGGTCACCAACGCTGCCGACCAGCCTGCTGGCCGTAAGCTCCCGAAATTGTAGCGGCACCACTTTATCGAGTCCATACACCATCATCGTTACCCCGAGACATACCCAGCAGCGCCAACACAGCACTCGTTCGCGGAAGAGTGGAGGGCTCCGACGTGGCGGTGGCATCGATCTCGAATGCCGGGCGAATTTGCCTGGCGCCCAGCGTTGCACGTTGCAGTGCGCGCAACGAGCGGCGCACTCCCGGCTGATGAGGGGCCCCTGATCTTGGCCCGCGTCTCGCATCGCCCATCCGCCCGCCGGCGGGCGCGGCGACGGACAATGGGAGGCTGGCGCCGGCGATAACGCCACATCTGCGCGCGCCGAGCGAACGGTGGCGTGTGCTCTGCCGCCTTGCCCGCGCCTGCCCAGCGGGGCGACGTGATTCTCCCTGAAATAGACCGCCTGTTACAAGATGATCCGCCGCTCGCCGAAATGTCCGCGTCTGTAAGCGTAGGCCGGCAACCTTCCTTACCGCCGTTTCAGCACGCTCGCTCCGGCGGCGGTCAACACGGAAGTGGCCAGGAAACCGTGATAGTCCAGACGTCGCGCTTTGGCACGGCAAGCTTAGCGCTTCACTGGGACGCGGCGGCGCAGATCGTCGAACCAGTCCGTGATGGTGACGAAGGTTGTGGTTCTCGCCTGCTCTAGTACCCGCTCGACCAGGAAACGCTTCGGGTCCGGTGTCACGCTGAACCACGCGCCCGAGGTGGTCTTGAATAGCGCCTGCGGGTGGCCTGCCCGGAATACCGGCCCGGGTTGGACGTCGACAGCCATCAACTGGTTGGTGCCCAGTTCCTTATAAAACAGCTCCCGCCCGTTACGGGACCACGCCGGGTCGCGCCCGCCCTGAGTCGAAATCTGAAACTTGCCGCCAGACCCGGGGAACGGCACGACATAGACCTCGGCTTTCCCGGATTCGTCGGAGTCATAAGCCAGCCATTTCCCATCCGGTGAGATTTTCGCATACCATTCGTAGAACGAGTCATAGAACGAGGTCTGGAGGAATCGCCGCGGCTTGCTTTCCCCACTGCCCCCAGGCAACGGCAGAATCGAGATGTGACCGGACTGTGTGTAAAGCAACGCTTTGCCGTCCGGCGTCCAGGACTGTGGCTGCATTGAGGTGATGCCGGACTCAGATGCCAGCAGCAACTCCGGCTGCCCACTCTTGTCCGCGGCAACCCGGTAAATCCCATATTTTTCCCCTTCGCGGTTAGACTCGAACGTCACCCACTTCCCGTCTGGCGTCCAGATGGGATAAAAGTTCGATCCCTCAAACGTCAGGCGCGACAGCGTGAGGCGCTCCAGATCGTAGATCCAGATGTTGGAATGGAAAGTTCCGGAAGTGCTCGCATTGTCCCAGATCGAGCCTGCCACGAGCTTTCCGTCGGGGGAGACTTCAAACGTCACCCATCCGTGCGGCGGCTCGGGGAGAGTCTGCGCGATACCTTTGCGGTCCGTCCACTCGAGTGTGGATGACTGGCTCGACTGTGTACCTCCGCGGAACACCAGCAGGGAGGAATCGGAGAAAGTGTAGTAGTCATAAGAGATACCTTCGATCACGGGCGTTTCCGAGCCGGTCACCGCCAGCCGCTCCAGGTCGAAGGGCACGGCGAAGAGCGTTCCCCCGCGCACATAGACCAGGTGGCCAGTGGGCACGTAGCGCCCTCCAGACCCCGCGTTCGCGAGAACGCGCGCTGCGCCGGTTTTAAGATCCAGCACGGCAATGCGCCACGCGCCGAGGGACAGCCCCGTTCTGATGTCAAACAGGATCGCCTGGCCGCCGGGAAGGAACCTCGGCGAGAAGTGGCCCGACTCGCCATTTTTCGTGTTGACCGTTGTCAGGGACTGGGGCGTGCCTCCCGCCGCCGGCACTCGCATCAGGCCTTTGGACGAGCCGAAGACAATCGTATCGTCCACGCCCCAGTTTAGGCCGAAAAAGTTTAGGCCGCCTACGCTCGGTGCATCGCAGCAGAGTGTGATCGACGTTCCACCGGTCACCAGGATCTTCTTGAGCTTGAACGGTGCAGGACCAGCCCAGTAGGCAATCCATCGTCCGTCAGGAGAGAATTCCGGAAAATACCCGGGTTCGGCGCCTGGAATTGGCCTCCCGTCCAATTGATCCATCATTCGTAGCGTGAGCTGGTGAGATTCTCCCGCATACGCCAGGCGCGTTCCGTCGTGGGACAAGGCGGGATAAAGAGCCAGACCCGGCAGGACCATTGAGGAGCGCGTGACGGTGCGCGGCTCCGGCGCGGGGACTCGCACCCATTCGACTCCCGCCGCCGCCACCGCCAGCGCGGCGATGGTCCAGGGAATCCAGCTCAGTTTTGATCGACGCGGCGGGTGGCCGGCATGGGATTCCGCCAGCCGGTCCTGGTCGCTATCGATATCGTTCCAGGCGTCGCCCATGTCGCGGAGGCGCTTCCGTGGATCGCGTTCCAGGCAACGCTGGAGCAAGCGGCGAACGCCAAAGGGCGTACCGGCGGGCAAGCGGTTCCAATCGAGATCCGCGCGGAGTACGCTCGCCAGCGTGTCGGAGATGGTTCCGCCTTCGAACGCCCGTGAGCCGGTGAGCAGTTCGTAGAAAACCACGCCGAAAGACCAGATGTCGGAACGCTTGTCGACGGGCGTGCCGCGCGCTTGTTCCGGGCTCATGTAGCCCGCGGTGCCGAGGATGACGCCAGCGCGCGTGGAATCAATGGTGAGGGTGGGCGAGTTGGCGCTATTGGCCGGGGACATGGGCTCGGCGGCCTTGGCCAAGCCGAAGTCGAGGATCTTAACCGTGCCGCCGGGGGTGACTTTGATATTAGCCGGCTTGAGGTCCCGATGAACGATGCCCTTTTCGTGTGCGGCTTCGAGGGCCTCGGCGACCTGCTTGGCGATCTTCAAGGCTTCTTCGAGAGGCAGGGGCCCGCGAGGCGCCTGCCCCTCCACCAGTTCCATGACGATAGCGTTTTGTTCGAAGCCGTAGATCTGGGCAATGTGGGGATGATTGAGCGACGCCAGGACCTGAGCTTCTCGCTGGAAGCGGGCCATGTAATCGGCGTCGTGGGCGAGAGCGGCGGAGAGAACTTTGAGGGCGACGTCGCGGTTGAGCTTGCTGTCGCGCGCTCGATACACCTCGCCCATACCGCCCGCACCGATAGGCGCAAGGATCTCATAGGGGCCGAGTTTTGTGCCTGGAGAGAGCGGCATGCCGGTGAACCAGTTCAGTTTAACCCATCCTGTATTGGATAGGTCCTGAATCACGGCGCATCCGTCCCCTAGTATATCGTTTCAATAAAACATAATCTGATGATTCTGTTTCCTGCTATGCTTAGGTATGGCAGGTAAATCTAGACGTTCCAGACTGGTTTTGT
>JBEKMJ010000148.1:0-17411 GCA_050008575.1 Bryobacteraceae bacterium | reverse complement strand
TTCCCGCCAGGACGGACCGCAGGTAGCCCGGTTCAAAATAGTCCTTGCCGCCGCTCACGTCGCGGATGCTCTGGGCCAGCGCGGCGGGCGAACAGTGTTTGCGCAGAATGCCGGCGATACCCTGGCGGATCATCGCCGCGGCCTCCAGTTCGCTGACGCCCGCGGTCACCACCAGCACTCTGCCGGTGAATCCCACGCTTTGCGCCTTCGCCAGGAAATCCATGCCTTTGCCGTCGCCCAAATCGTAGTCCAGCAACACGACATCTGCGGGCGCTTTCGCCACCAGCCGCAGCGCTTCGCCCGCCGACGCACAATGTCCCACGATTTCGAAGTCGGGCTCGGCCGCCAACAGCCGGGCAACGCTCTCACGAAACAGCGTATGATCGTCCACCACCAGAATGCGAATGCGGCCAGGCGCTTCCATAGTCTCAGCTCACGGAATTCAAGTTTCCACCAGCGGCGCCAGCACCACCGCAAAACAGCAGCCCGCCGGGCGCGCCTCGTAACGCAGCTCGCCGCGGAAACTGCGTAGGATGGCGCGCGATACATAAAGCCCCAACCCCGTGCCGTCCGCGCCCGGCTGAAAGGGACGGAACAACTGTTGCGGCGAGGGGACGCCCGTGCCCGTATCTTCGAACCGGATGACCACCGAGTCTTCCTCCGCGCTGGCCGCGATGGTCAGCTCCTTGCGCGCGCAAGTCTCGAGGGCGCGCTGGCTGTTCCGGGCCAAATTCAGGAAAGCCTGCAGCAGCCCATAGGAATCCGCCCACACCAAGGGAAGATCCGCCGCGATTTGCCAGTGCACGGCCATCTCCGCCTCTCGGAACGACGGCTCGATTAACACGCGCAGCTCATCCAACACTTCCATCACGTCCACCGCGAGGGCTTGATCCTCCGGGGAAGCCTGCAGTTCCAGCGAGGCGATCTTTTCCAGACCTTGGATCAGCGTTTGCAGCGCCTCGAAATCCTGGTTGCCCGCCAGTCCTTCCACGCGCGCCAGATTCCTGCCCACTGCCGAAACCGCGCCGCACAGATTGCGGATCTCGTGCGACATGGCGCCTATCAGGATGCGCGTGTTCTTGAGCAGATGATTCAGGCTCAAGTCTTCGCGGTCGCGCAGATCTTCGGAAAGGTCCACGATGATAGCCGCCAGCTTAGGCCCCGAGAGCGTCTTGTAAGTCGAAAACCAGATGGCCGCCAGGAACACCTCGCCGTCCCGCCGCTGTCCCTTGCATTGCATGGTCGTGCGAAAGGACTGCGACCGGTGGCCCCGCGCCACCGATTCGAGCGCGGGCAGATAATTGCGGATCGGCTCTCCAGCCAGGGAGCGGCCGGGTCCCAGCAGTTGCCCGGCGGCCTGGTTGGCCAGATCGATGGAACCGGAGGAATCCACCGTAACAATGGCGGCTGGACTCGACTCGATCAGACTCCGGATCTGCTGTTCGGCGTCTTCGCGATGGCGGACCTGTTCGGTGAGCTGCTGCAGGTGTTCCACCACCAATTGCCGTTTGTGCACCAGTTCGGAGACGAACAGGCCCGTGCCAGTGAAGGCGACGCTCATCATGGCCATGCGCGTGGCGGCGTCGGCCTGCGGAAATGGACTGAACAACTCGCCGAGCACCGCGCAGCACACGCCCATCGCTCCGATCTGCCAGCGCGACAAGAAACCGCCTGCCAGCATGATGGGGAACAGGTACAGGAAGTTCAGTGAGAAATTCGGCTTGATGACCCAGTCCACCGACGCGATGATGGCCACCAGCGCGGCGGCGGCGGTGAGCGCGCGCGTGCGATTCTGCGGAGAGTAGAGTAGCGCGATGTCCGGCATGTTCACTTGGGTTACCGGCGGCATCTTCTATTATCGGCGATCCTCCGTGGCACAATGGAGATTCGTGCACAAACGCCTGCCATTCGCTCTCGGCTGCTATGCGGTGCTGGCCCTGCTGGCCTGGTTCACGCTCGGCAGCACCGGCTTTTACGTGGGCGGCCGGCTCGTCGAAATGCGCACGGCAGTCTGCATCTTTCTCGGCGGACTGACTCTCAAAACCTTGATCGCCTATAAAGCCGGTTGGTAAGCGGGCTAGTGGGGCAGGCTCGTAGCCTGCTGCGGGTCTCCAGACCCGCTCTGCGCGGGCGAAGCTCGCCTTTGCGGTCCTGGAGGACCCGCGCAGACCTGGAGGTCCGCCCCACAATGGTGCTCCGCATTGAAACGTGCGTTCCGAATCGAAGCGCCTTACTTTTTGCCGAGTCAAAAACCTATTGAAACTAAGGCCTTTTTCCGATATTAGGCTCTGGTGATCGCGTTGCATTCTATCGAGTTGCCGGAGGGAAACCCGGCGAGATCGACAAGGAGAACGGAACATGGGACGCGCAAACGCAACGGCAAGGCAGAAAGAAGCAACCACCAGAGCGGCACGGGATCGGGTCGTTCTCGAGAATCTCTCGCTGGTCAAGGCCATCGCCATCCGCGTCCATGAGAGCCTGCCGGTGCACGTGGATCTGGACGACCTGGTGCATGCCGGTGTATTGGGCCTATTCGACGCCGCGTCGAAGTATAACCCCGACAAGAAGGTCGTGTTTCAGAGCTACGCCAAGCACCGCGTCAAGGGCGCCATCCTGGACAGTCTGCGGCAACTTGACTGGGCCTCGCGCGACCTCCGCAAGCGGCAGAAGCAACTGGACGCCGTGACTCACGATTTGATGACCAGACTGGGCCGCGTGCCGACCGAGGCGGAGATCGCCGAAACCCTGGGGCTGGGAATCGACCGGTGGCGGCGGGTGGCCCTGGAGCTGAAAAATCTCGGCCTGGTGTCGGCTTCATCCTTGCGGCCCGATCCGGAAAACAGCGCCCCCATCGAGTTTCCCGCCACGCCCGATTTGCAGCCGGACCGGATCTGCGCCCAGCGGCAATTGAGCTCCGTCCTGGCGGGCGCCATGAAATGCCTGCCGGAACGCTATCGGAAAGTCGTCTTCCTTTATTACACCAACGAGATGACCATGAAAGAGATCGGCGACGTGCTGGGCGTAAACGAAAGCCGCGTATCGCAGATTCACAAGATCGCCCTGGAAAAGATGGCCGCCAACCTCCGCTCCGCGGGCATCGAATCCGCCACCGCCTTCTAGGGTGGGGCAGGCTCGCAGCCTGCGGCGGCCTGTAGGCCGCCAGCGAGGCTCCCAAGGGACCGCCGTTGTTCGTTCGCACACCTGCACTTGACAAAAGCCTTTGTAGATGTGAATATGAATTCAGGTTCGTGTTATGCTCCGTACACTGATCGCCGGCCTCTTCATCTGGATTGCAGGCACCCTTGGCGTCCGGCTCTCCGGACATCGCCTGCTGCAACCGGGCCACGCGGTTCAAACCGTGGTCCTCTACGCCGCCAGCTTCGTCCTCATGGCGCTGCTAATCCCCCGCATCTGCCGCCGCCTCGGCTTCCAGCGGGATCTATGGCCCAAGGCCGCCACGCTCTTGATCCTGCCGACCCTGATTCTGGACCCCTTCTCGTGCGCCTTCTTCAGCACCGTCTTTCCCAACCTCGACCCCGCGGCCGCGGGCGCGTTCGGCGGGTGGATGCTGATCTGTTGCGGGGGCGGAATCGCCGGCGTGTGGCGCAATCCGTAATGCGGGCTCCGATCCCGCCAGTTCTGGCGGACGACGAAGACCTGCCCCCCGCGCCCCAACAGAAGCGCAGCCTCGCCACGCGCCAGAAGCTGCTGGACGCCGGCCGTAACCTGTTTGCCGAACAGGGCTACCACGCGACTTCCATCCAGGCGATCGCCTCCCGCGCCGGGATCGCCGCCGGGGCCTTCTATACTTATTACCGCTCGAAACGCCAGCTTCTCATCGTCTTGATGACCGAACTGCTGGCGCGCCTGCGCGATCTCGACCTGCGGCCCAAGGGTGGCGCCGCCGGCACTGACAGCCGTGCTGGCCTGCGCACCTTCCTGGCCGCCGTGTTTCGCGCCGATCTGGAATATTACGGCGTCGTGCGCGCCTGGCAGGAAGCCGCGCTTACCGATGCCGGGCTGGGGCGCATGCAGACCGCCATCGAGTCCTGGACGAATGCGCGCATCCTGGGAGTCTTCCGGCTGCTGCGGCAATATCCAAACGCGCGCCCGAATCGCGACTTGCCGGCCTTCGCCCGCATGATGGACCGGCATTTCTGGTCGATCCTGGCGCGCGGCGCCAGCCTCCCCCCACGCGATTTCAACCGCGAAGTCCGCATCGCCGCCGACGTCATCTATCATTACCTGTTCCACGATCCGCTCGACCGCCCGGGTGAAGGAAACCCGCTCCCTGACGGTCACGGCTCAGTTACGCCGTGCGAGATAGGCGCGACCGCTACCGAGCCGCGACCGTCAGGGAGCGCCCGCCGCAGAACCATTCCAAGCCGCGCTAAAATCAAGTGAGGAGCCGCACGGCCCCGCACCCCAAGACCATGAGCACCCCGGTAGTTCCCCGTCCCGCCACCGCGCGCGATATCATTCTGGAGGTCGTCCGGAATATGCGCGAGGGCCTGGAGCCCCTGCATTACACCACGCTGCCCCCGGCTATCTACCACGTCTACCTCCATCGCGAGGATTTCGAACGGCTGCGCGGCATCTTTCCGCGCATGCAGGAAGAAACCCGCCTGGCCCTGGAAGCCGAGATGGCGGAACTGAATCGCGCCTCGCTCGGCGAGCGCTTGAAACTGGCGCGCAAGTCTGCACCCAAAGTGGTCGCTCCCGACGGCGGCTGGGACATCAAGTTCTTCGAGAATACCGACGACGATGTCGAGCCGGGCGATATCGTCATCTATTCCGAGCTGGCCATGCCCGCCAAGCCGGAATTCGGCGCCGGCAGCATGACCAAACGCATCAACACCCGCCGCTTGGCCGGGCAGTTGACGGCCTCCCAGAAGTACGAAGAAAAATCCACCGGAAAGCCGGCCGAAAAGCCGACCGAAAAGCCGGCCGAAAAGCCGACCGAAACCATGTCCGGACTCCTGTCCGGGCCGCTCTCAGGGACGCTGTCCGAAACGCTGCCTGAGACAAAGGAGATGGAGGCCTACGCCACCATCGAATATGAGGACCAGACCGGCCGCCAGACTTACCGCATGGCCAAGAACCAGATCGTGATCGGGCGCGGCGGCAGGGACTATTGGACCGATCTGAAGCTGACCACGCTTCCGGATGTTTCCCGCGAACACGTGCGTCTGCGCCGCGATGCCCAATCCGGCGAGTTCTACATCAAGGACCTGAGCCGCTTGGGAACCAGCGTGAACGGCGAGCAGATTCCCACCAGCGTCGAATACGCGGATAATGAGAAGCGCGACAAAAACGTGGAAGTGAAGTTGCCTGCCACGGCGCGCATCGGCCTGGCCGGCGTCGTATTCCTCGATTTCCAGGCCGCGGCCGGCCGCGGTGGCCGTTGAAAAATGCCCGTCAAGACCAAGCTCCGATGCGCCGGCGAGAGCCATGTGGGCATGGTGCGCCAGAACAACGAAGACCGCGTCTACCTCGACCCGGACCGCGGTATCTTCCTGGTGATCGATGGCATCGGCGGGCAAGCCGCAGGCGAAAAGGCCGCCGATATCGCCATCAACCTGGTGCGGGCGCGTCTGGAGCGCCAGACCGGCACTGCCGAAGACCGCATTCGCGAAGCCATCACGGTGGCCAATAACGAGATCCTGCACGCGGCCGCTTCCAACTCGGAGTGGCACGGCATGGCGTGCGTCATGACGGTAGCGGTGGCCGAAAACGGCCGCGCCATTGTCGGCCACGTCGGCGATTCGCGCTTATATAAGGTCCGGCAGCGCGAGATCCGCAAGATCACGCACGATCATTCGCCGGTCGGCGAGCGCGAGGACAGCCGCGAGATCTCCGAGGCGGAAGCGATGCGGCACCCGCGCCGCAATGAAGTGTTCCGCGACGTCGGCTCGCAGGAACACACCCCCGACGATCCCGATTTCATTGAACTTCTCAGCATCCCTTTTGAACCGGATAGCGCACTGCTCCTGTGCAGCGATGGATTGAGCGACCAGGTAACCTCCGGCGAAATTCTACGCACCGTGCTGGCCAACGCCGGACATCCCGGCGGCGCCGTACATGAGCTGATCGAGGCGGCCAATCGCGCGGGCGGCAAAGATAATGTCAGCGTCCTGGTGGTGGAGGGCGAGCAATTCGCCGCCGCGCGCGAATCGCCTGCTGGAATCGCGACGCCCGTCCGCGGCGTGTTCGCCGGCAGGACGGCGATGTTCGCCTATGGGCTCGTGTTCGCATCGCTCGTATTTGCGGCGCTGCGCTATTTTGGCTTGGCGGATCGGCAGCCCGCCGTGCTGCCCGCGCAGACACTCAGGGTAGGAACCGGCGGATTCTCCACCATTAACGAAGCCTTGGCGAAAGCCCGCCCCGGCGACACCGTGGAAGTCGCCAGCGGCGAATATCCGGAGCAACTCCGGCTCTCCAACGGTGTCACCTTACGCGGCCGCTTGCCCGATGTGCCGGTTCTGCGCGCCGCCGCTATCGAAAACGGTCCGGCAGTCGCCATCGTGGCGGAGGGCGTCCAGGGCGCGCGCGTCTTCGGCTTCCGCATCCGTGCCGATGAGAAAGCGCCGCTGGCCGCCGCCGTGGTCGTCTCGAATTCCGATCTCGAATTGCAAGACACCGAAATCGTGGGCGCGGCCACCGGTATTGAGATCCGCGGGAAGTCCACCGCCGTGTTGCGCGCCAACTCCATCCAGGATTGCCGCGACGCAGGAATCCGCATCTCCGGCGACTCCGCGCCCTGGCTGTTGTACAATGCCATCCTGCGCAATGGCCGCCGCGCGCATCTCTCAGAGGCCCTTTCGGGGCCGGGCGTGATCGTCGAAGCGCCCGCGCATCCCGTGCTGATCGGCAATACCTTCCTGGACAACGGCGGCGTGCCCGTGCGCCTGCCGGAAGGCGCGGATAAGGACCCGATTACGAAGTTCAACTTCTTCCTGCCGCCCAGTCCGCCCGTCCGGAACCGGGGAGGAGCGCCACGCTAATGGTGATCCCGGAGAGGCGCAAGGTCGGCAAATACGAGATTCTGAGCAAGCTGGGGCGCGGCGGCATGGCGGATGTGTACCTGGCGCAGGATACTGAAAACCAGCGCACCGTGGCGCTGAAGGTGATCGAGCAGGGACCGGATGCCGACTCGCGCGAAACCATCGAAGCCGAACGGCGCGGATCGCAGTTGCAAGCGAAACTGGCCGAAATCGACTCGCGCGTGGTGCGGATTTTCGACACCGCCGACATGGATGGCTACTTCGTGGTGGCCATGGAATACGTCGAGGGGCACGACCTTTCCGATCTGATGCGCGGTGGACCGGCGGCCCCCGACGATGCGGCCGATATCGCGCTGGCCATCTGCCAGACCATCCACAACGCGCACTCGCTCGAAGTGACTATCGACGGCAAGGACTGCCGGGGCATCGTGCACGGCGACATCAAGCCGAAGAACATCCGCATCGATAACGAAAACCGTGTGCGCGTGCTGGATTTCGGCATCGCCAAGGCGTTGTCGCTCTCACGCAAGCTGACGCGCAACGAGTTTGGCAGCGTGCCTTATGCGTCGCCCGAGCGGCTGGAATCGGGCGACGTGAATTCCATGTCGGACCTCTGGTCCCTGGGCGTGTTGTTGTACGAGTTGGTCACCGGATCGCAGCCCTATCAGGCGGAGTCGACCGAGCGCCTGGAACGTATGATTCGCTCGCGTATTCCAGCGCCGCCCGCTCCCGACCCCTGTCCGGAAGCCCTGCGCCGTATCCTGCTGAAGAGCATGGACCCCGAACCTGGGCGGCGCTATCAGACGGCCGCCGATCTGGCCGCGGACCTGGTGGCGTTTCGCGCGGGTGCGCCGGTGCAGGCCGAGACTGAGGAAGACGCCAATGCCACGCGCCGCACGTTCCATCCGGCGCCCGGCGTGGACGAAGGCACCCGCCGCACCGCGAAACCCGCCGCGCCCACGGCGCCGGTGAAATACGGAAAGCCTGCCGCGAAACCCGTCAGCCGCATCGGGTATCGGGCGCGGCGCACCTTGGTAATGCTGGCCGGACTGGCGCTCGCGTACATTGTGTATGCGGTAACGTCCGGCGTGGTGCTTTGGCGGCGCGGGCAACAACTGGATCGCGATATCCACGCCGAAACGCTGACGGACCCGGAAGCCATCTGGACGCGCTGGGCCGACATCTCGAAGGGCAACTCGCAGGCGCTGGCGCTATTCACGCCGCGCCGCGCGGTGAAGAAGAAGCTGGTGGCGGAGGCGGAGCGCGTGATCGGGACCTATCGCAACAGCGACAGCCAACCGGTCTATGAGAACGACTGGAAGCGCGCCCGGCTGTGCCTCGCCCGAGTGCTCGAAATCGATCCCGCCGACGAGACCGTTCGCGGCGAACTGCGGCTCTGCGAAGGACAGATCGATCGCATCAACGGCCTTAGCCATCACAACGCCGCGTTGCTGAACGAGGCTGTGCAGAAGTTCGAAGAGGCCGAGCAGGCGCTGCCGCACTCACCCGATCCGGAGCTGGGCCTGGCGGGAGTCTATGTTTACGGCTTGAAGGATATCGACAAGGCTTATGCCGCGTTGCAGGAAGCCGAGCGGCGCGGCTACAAGCTTGGCAATCGCCAAAAGGCGCAACTTGCCGACGGCTACCGCGACCGCGGCGACCGCCTGTGGTGGGATTCGCGCGACGTGCGCGGACTGCCGCAGGAGAAGGACCAGATCCAAAAAGCCGCCGACGACTATCGGCGGGCACTGGAACTCTACCAGGGCATCGCTCCTTATGGCGGCGCCAACGTCAACATCGTGCGTGTGCAAGGCAGCCTGAGCTCTGTCGAGTACCGGCTTCAAGAGCTGCAAGCGGAGCCGGGCAGATAAGCGTCACCACTCCGCGCGTGAGCCTCCCCGTGCAGCCATCCGGTCACGCCAAGCTCGTCAATCTTCTCGCTCCGTCTTTCTGGACAAGCATTGTGGGCCTTCACGGAATTAGAATAATGCTTCGCTAATCACTTCCTGCGGCTAGCGGCAAAGATCCAATATGCGAATACAAGCGCTCGCACCGCTCAGACAAGCCCTGGGAAACTCGAGAGCGGAGTTCCGAGATGGACAGTGGCAGGCGATCTCCGCGCTGGTTCAGCGACGGGCGAGGCTCCTCGACGTGCAGCGAACGGGGTGGGGAAAAGAGCCTTGTCTACTTTCTCGCCACACGGTTCCTTCGTGAGCGGGGCGCCGGCTGCACGCTTCTCATTTCACCGCTCTTGTCTCTGATGAGGAACCAGATCGCCGCCGCTCGAAATATTGGGATCAGAGCAGAGACGATCAACTCGACAAATGAGGCGGACTGGACCCGAGTCGAACTCGGGCTCCTACAAGACGAATTTGACGTGCTCTTGATCTCCCCGGAGCGACTTCTTAACGATGATTTCGTCAACCGGGTGCTTCCGATCGCGAACCGGCTAGGCCTCTTTGTGGTTGATGAAGCGTGAGCTTTCGGCTGGCATGCGCAGCAGCGCGCCGATACCGGAAAATCTGGCTCACTCCGAGCCGAGATGAATCCCGGTAGCACCACGGCATCCATTCCCGCAGGCTGGCAGCCACCTCGGGCGCATGCCGGAGCAACTCCACCAGGTACTCGAACGAGTTCACGCCGTTAAGCTGGCAGGTGTGAATCAAACTCATGAACAGGTCGCCCACTTGTGCTCCGTTCGACGTGCGGTAGAACAGGGCATTCTCGCGGTTATGGAAACATTTGCATAACCGCAATTATGTGTACTTGAGTATTATGTGGAGGTTGGCCGATTCGACCCGGCTGTAAGCGCATAGAAAGAGAGTTTGCGTGACGAGTCAACTCGCAATGCAGATCAATGATCGCTTCCGTGATTGGCGCGTGGCTGTAGTGGTTCTGACTTCGCGGCACTTGCGACTTCAGTTATAACGATAATCCCAAATGCGCGGCGCCGCCGCCAGATCGTCTCACAAATCTTCGGCAAGTTCGACGCTGAATTCATTCGGGCCGGCCGTTAGCACCCCACCTCACCGCCCCGCCTCTCCATCCTCCGACGTAAACGGCGACGCCGGCAATCCCTCCGAGTTATAAAGATTCACCACCGGCGCATTCGCCCAGCCGTACCGCACATATTTCGGCCCCGCCACCCCCGCACTGCCAACCACCACTGTCTTACCCTCAACCCGCGCCGACGCCTTCACAAACCGGCCATCCTCCCCCGCAACCTCAAACCCCTGCAGCTCGCCTCCCCTCGCCACCAGGCCATTCGCCGCATGATCGAACCACACCCGCACGGCATCGCCCTCGGGCGTCGCCTGCCGGAACAGCGGCCCGGAATATTCCACATTCTCGCCATACGCCAGCGCCCGCGCCGCCAGCGCCAGCCGCGCGCCCACCGTTTGTTTGTCCGCCGGATGCACATTCTCCCGATCGCCGATATCGATGGTCACCGCCATCGCCGTATTCGCCACCGAAAGGCTGCGCCGCTGCGCTTCCCGGATCGTCGCCCATCCTTCGTCAGCGCCCGACCCGAAGCTGGAAATCTGTACGTACAGGAACGGAAAATCCCCTGCATGCCACTGCGCGCGCCAGTCCGCAATCAGCGCCGGAAAGATCTTCCCGTACATCGGCGCGAACCCTCGCCGGCTGTTCGATTCGCCCTGATACCAGATCGCGCCCTTAATCGGATATTCCACCGCCGGCGCGACCATTCCGTTGAACAACGCCGCCGGAGCCCACGACGCCGGATCCGGGCGCCAAGGGTGATTCGGCGGCGCCTGCCCTGCCTGCCGCGCCGCCTGATCCTCGCGCCGCTCCTTCGCCAGGATCGCCGCAGCCTCGGCTTGCGTCTCCATCATGTGCGCGCGCGTGGCGAACACCGGCATCAGCCCCGCGTCCGCGGAAATGCCCCGCAGACTCACCCATGCCTCGGCTACCGTGCCGCCCCATGTCGAATCGATCAGCCCGATGGGCACGTGCTCCCGCCCCACAAGTTCCCGCCCGAAGAAATAGGCTACCGCCGAAAAGTTCGCCGCCGTCTCGGGAGAACAAACCGTCCACGAAGCATCGCTGTTCCGCAAAGGAAAATCCGCCGCCTTGTGCGGGATGTGCAGCAGCCGCATCCCCGGCTGCCCGGCGTGCGCGATCTCAGCGGCGCCGTCCTTTAAAGGCGCACCTGGAAAGCCTTTCAACGGCATTTCCATGTTCGATTGGCCCGATGCGAACCAAACGTCGCCCACCATCACGTCTTCCAAAACGATCCTATTGCTCCCGCTCACCGTGAGCCGATAAGGCCCGCCCGCCGCCTCGGGAGGTAGGAAAACGTTCCAATTCCCCAAACTGTCGCCCACCGTATCGCGGCTCGCTCCATCGAACGCGACCGCGACCTTCTCGCCAGGATTCGCCCAACCCCAAATGTGCATCGGCCGATCGCGTTGCAGCACCATGTGGCTGCTCAGTATCCCCGGCAGGCGCGTCTCGCACCGTCCGTTCTGTGGATGCCAAGCCACTAAAAGGGCGGTCGCCAGAAAGCCAACGGTAGTATGCATGTGCATAACGTATCATCGTGGGGCGGCGCCATGCGCCGCCATCGCGCTTAGCGCTCTACCTGCGCCCCTGCTTGTCCCGGAACTCCCGGATAAGGTAGCTCACTAAGAACTTGATATCCTCCACTTCGCGCATCTTCTTTCTCAAAAGCGGCGTATAGAACGAGTATCCTCCTTGAGTCTCACTCAGGAAGTAGGTCACGGTTAAATAGTTTAGCGCCTCGCCGACTTCACCAAACCTCAACGAAGGGATTTGTGCGGCCGAGATCCGCCACCAGGTCCTTTGCGCTGAACTGCCGTTCTTCGCGGGACATCGCCAAACTGCTGGGTCCGGCCAAGTGGACCTACTTCTATCTCTATGTCATCCTCGACGTCTTCAGCCGCTACGTCACCGGCTGGATGGTCGCCCATCGGGAAGCCGCCGAACTGGCCAAGCAGTTCATCGAGCAAACCATTCGCAAACACCAGGTCCCCGCCGGCCAGCTCAACATCCATGCGGACCGCGGCCGGGTCATGACTTCCAAGCCAGTCGCCTTTTTGACCAACTTGGGCCTCACCAAGACTCACAGCCGACCATATGTTTCTGACGACAACCCCTATTCGAAAAGCCACTTCCGCACCATGAAGTACCGCCCGGAGTTCCCGGATCGCTTCGGCTGCATCCAAGACAGCCGCGCCTTCTGTCAGCGGTTTTTCCAGTGGTATAACGAAGACCATCGCCACTCCGGCATCGGCATGCTCACCCCGGCCGTGGTTCACTTCGGAGAGGCCTCGGCCGTCCTGGCCCACCGCCAGGTGCTGCTCGACGCCGCATACCTGGCGCACCCTGATCGCTTCGTTCGGCAGCCTCCAAAACCACTGCCTTTGCCCTCGGAGGTTTGGGTCAACAAGCCGGCTCCGGCCGGCCAAAAGACAAAGGAGGATAGTCGGTAAATATTTATGCTGGGTGTCTCAAAGTGCTTGACACGCGCCGCTGCGTCACAGGAGATCTGTCGTTTGACCTGCTCCGTGACAGCAATGGTTAGACGTGCGGGAGGCGTGTTCGGCCGGTAGCCGAGGGTCTGCCGTTGCTGGGTCGAATCCGTCTTCCCGCAGCTCTAAGACTAGAGCATATGGACTGTCGGCCGCGAACTCCTCCCGAATTAAAACAGACGAGCCAGGACGAACGGTGGCGAGCTTGGCTCCGACGAGTTTTGCTAGCCGCGCCAAATCTGTCAGCGGACCGCGAATTGAGTGGTCATCAAACCCAGCTTCTGGCCAAGTCATGACCTCAAGGTATCCATACGGACCGTAGTGCACATGCTCCGACTTCAACGCGTTACCAGGGTCCGCAACATAAGCTAGGAGAGCGTCTCGGAAACGCAATAATCCTGCCCGGGAACCCGTTAGCTTCCAAACTCTGGTCTGGTCGTCACGGTCGTAGAAAAAGCCGAGTTCACGCCACTCCACCCTCGTCGATTGGTTCGTAGCGTCACCGGCCATAGCCACATGTTAGCTTATCTCCCAACGTCGCGCGGGACCATTGCTCTTGCCTGCCGCTAATCGCTTGGGTCACTTTCGGAAAGCAGACGCGGGTCACTTCTCAAAAGCGCTGAAGGCGCGAGAGCGACATTCCGCAACAGGCCGCCACAATCTCGATGTAGGCGCGCGAAAGCAACTCCTTTCGATGTGGCTCAGTGATCACCGCAGTCTCTCCGCGCGGTTCGCGCCATTCGCGCCGCCCTACTCTAGGAAGCCTCCTCCGCTACCTCCGGCAAGCTGAACTCGGGCAGCACCAGTCAACCGATACCTGTGGCGCAGGCCCGTGGCCTGCCGGTGGACTCTCAGGCCGCCAACGCGCGCCAGCGCGTCTCTTGCATTCACCGCTCGACAAAAATCGCCACCCCCTTATTTTCAATCACTTGCACAAAACGACCCCCGATTCCCCAAACCCGCCCTAGTAATATGGAATCGAAAAGGCCCCTCCTCCGCGAACATCTCGCCGCCCGGGAGCTACGAAGCCCAAACCTCAGCCTGCTGGTCTCCGTGGGGCAGGCTCGCGGCCTGCGGCGGCCTCGCCGGCCGCCCTTATCTTGGGTTTGCTGTTTTTTGCAACTATAAGTAACAAAGCAACTTATTGGCTTAGTTCGTACCAAATAATGATATATGGCGACCAAAAAACAAATCGCGGCCAATCGCCGCAACGCACTAAAATCGACCGGCCCTCGCAGCACGCGCAGTAAGGGCTTCACTCGCCTCAACGCCTTCCGCCATGGCTTGCGCGCCGCAGCCACGACTCCCCTGGGAACACTTAAAGAATTAGCCCAAATCCGCAGCCAGCTTACGCAGTCCTTCCAACCCCAAACCGCCGAACAAGTCCGCCTGCTTGACCAGATGGCCCACGCACAGTGGCAATGGTTCTACTGGCTACGGACCGAGACCCGCGTCCTCGGCGAAGCCTCCGCCTCCGGCCTGGCCCGCCAAGTCTCTCTCTTCGACCGGTTCTCTAAACGCGTTGCCCACTATGAGCGCATCTTGATCGAGACCCACCGGGAATACGAGCGATCCACCCGCGCAAAACGATCCTAAGGAATCTCCAATGGCTACGCATAAACAAATCGCGGCCAACCGCCGCAATGCCAAGAAATCTACGGGGCCTAAAAGCCCTGCGGGCTTGGCTGTCAGCCGCTTCAACGCGCTTCGCCACGGCCTGCGCGCTAACGCCGCTTTCCTGCCCGCCGAGAGTTCGCGGCAACTGATCGAACTCCGCGAACGGTTCCTGTGCGCGTGGCAGCCCCAAACCCTCCACCAGCGCCGCTTGGTCGGCAGTGTGGCTTGCGCCCAGTGGAAACTGCTCCAATCGCGCCGGATTCATACACAACTCCTGCGCGAAGCCGCCGAAACTCTGAGCCCCCGCCGCCACGACCGCCTTCGCGCCACATTCTCCCGGCGCCAGGCGCGCATCGAACTCAACCTCCGCCATGCCTACGACAACCTGGTGAAGTCCATCCCCGCGCAACCGCCGCAGTCCCGCCCCCTGCTTGATATCGCCTGATATCATAGGTATTCCCATGCAAATCGAGAAGGTCTACGAGCCCCAGCGGTTCGAGCCGCACTGGGCGCAGTGGTGGATTGACTCCGGCATCTTCCACGCCTCCCAAAAAACGCTGCCGCGCGTCTTTTCCCTCGTCATTCCGCCGCCCAACGTCACCGGCTCGCTCCACATCGGCCACATGTTGGAGCACACCGAAATCGACGTCACCATCCGCTGGCATCGCATGCGCGGCGACGAAACCCTCTGGCTGCCCGGCACCGACCACGCCGGCATCGCCACCCAAATGGTCGTCGAACGCCAGCTCGCCGCCGAAGGACTCGACCGCCGCACCATGGGCCGCGAAAAGTTCGTCGAACGCGTCTGGGAATGGAAGGCGCAATACGGCGATCGCATCAAGAGCCAGATGATCCGCCTCGGCGCAAGCTGCGATTGGAGCCGCGAGCGCTTCACCCTCGATCCCGGCCTCTCCCGCGCCGTCCGCGAAGTCTTTGTCCGTCTCTACGAAAAAGGACTCGTCTACCGCGGCGAGTACATGGTCAACTGGTGCCCGCGCTGCCAGACCGCCCTCTCCGACCTGGAAGTCAAAAACACGGAAACCCAAGGGCACCTCTGGCACATAAGGTACCCAGTTACAGACACAACCACCAGCCACCAGCCACCGACCACCAGCCACGTCGTCGTAGCGACGACTCGTCCCGAAACCATGCTCGGCGATACCGCCGTCGCCGTCAACGCCAAAGACCCACGCTACTTCCACCTCCACGGACGCACCGTCGATCTGCCCCTGATGAACCGTCCGCTCCCCATCATTCTCGACGATCTCGCCGATCCCCAATTCGGCACCGGCGCCGTCAAGGTCACTCCCGCTCACGATCCCAACGATTTCGAAGCCGGCAAGCGCCACAATCTGCCGCGCATCAATGTCATCGATGAAAACGGCCGCATGACCGCCGCCGCCGGTCCCTACGCCGGGCTCGACCGCTTCGAAGCCCGCCGCCGCGTCGTCGCGGAACTCGACCGTCTCGGCCTGCTCGAAAAGGTCGAGCCGTATACCCTGGCCATCGGCAAGTGCGATCGCTGCAAAACGGTGGTCGAGCCGCTCATTTCCACGCAGTGGTTCGTGCGCATGAAACCGCTCGCCGAAAAAGCTATCGCCGTCGTCGAAACCGGCCGCATCCAGTTCATCCCCGAAAACTGGACCAAGACCTACTTCGAATGGATGTACAAAATCCGCGACTGGTGCATCTCCCGCCAGTTGTGGTGGGGACATCGCATTCCCGCGTGGCATTGCCAGGATTGCGCCGAAATCCTGGTGGCGCGCGAAGCCCCCACAAGTTGCTCGCGCTGCGGTTCCTCCCAGCTCGTGCAGGATCCCGACGTGCTCGACACCTGGTTCAGCGCCGCGCTCTGGCCCTTTTCTACGCTCGGCTGGCCCGATGAAACCGACGATTTGAAGCTCTTCTACCCCACGTCGCTGCTCATCACCGGCTTCGACATCCTGTTCTTCTGGGTCGCGCGCATGATCATGATGGGCTGCGAGTTCATGGGCGAGATCCCCTTCCGCCAAGTCTACATTCACGGACTGGTGCGCGACGCCGAGCGCCAGAAAATGTCCAAGACCCGCGGCAACACCATCGACCCGCTGGTAGTCACCGAAAAGTACGGCACCGACGCCGTGCGTATGGCGCTGCTGCTGGGCGCAGCCCCCGGCACCGACATCGTGCTCTCCGAAGACCGCATGGAATCGACGCGCGCCTTCGCCAATAAAATCTGGAACGCGGCCCGCCTGCTGTTCGTGAATATGGAACGCTCCGGCGTCGAACCCTGGCTCCCCAATCGTTTGGAAACCTTCCGCCCCGAAGCCGGTCCCAGCATCGAAGTCGCCGTCGAAGACCGCTGGATCTTCAGCCGCCTGAACACCTGCGCCGAGCAAGTGAACCGCGCCATCGAGCAGTATCGCTATCATGAAGCCGCGCAGTTGCTCTGGCATTTCTTCTGGCACGAGTTTTGCGATTGGTACCTCGAGTTGAAGAAGCCCAGCTTCCAGGAAAACTCCGGCATCAATGCCGACTGGCGCAACGTGCTTTCCGCTTTCGAAACCGCGCTGCGGCTGCTGCACCCCGCCATGCCGTTCCTCACCGAAGAACTGTGGCAGCGGCTTTCCAACGGCCGCCCCACGCGCCCCGTGTCGATCGCGCTCGCCGAATATCCGCAGTATAGCCGCCAGAACACCGACTTCGCCGCCGAGCGCGAAATCGGCGTGCTGCAGGAGGTCGTCACCCTGGCGCGCACCCTGCGCACGGAAATGAAGCTCGATCCCAAGCTGCAGTTGCAAGGCACTCTCCACGCGCGCGGCGATGCGTTGGAATTCGCGCGCCATCACGCCGACGCCATTCGCCGCCTGTCCGGGGTCTCGCTGGAATTCAGCCCCGACCCCCCCGCCGCCGGCGCCACCAGCCGTTCCACATCCCAGCTCGACTTGGTCCTGCACGTCCCCAAGACGCAAATGGAAGCCCAGCGCCGCCGCCTGGAAAAAGAAAACGAGCAACTCGGGAAAAATATATCTAGCCTCGACAAGCAACTCAACGACGAGCCCTCCTTAAGCCGCAAGCCAGAGCAAGTCGTAGCGAACATGCGAGCCAAGAAAGCCGACTACGAAGCCCAGCTAACCAAGAATAAAGCGGCCCTGGAATCCCTGGAGTAGACCCATTGTCTTGTCTTATCGGCGTTGCGGGGGGGGGGGGTGGGGGGGGGCGTATTTTGTTGGTTGAAAGGGGGGGGGGGGCGCCCCCCAAATTGTGGGCGCGGCTCGCCCCCCACTCACCCTCT
>JBEKMJ010000147.1:0-18120 GCA_050008575.1 Bryobacteraceae bacterium | reverse complement strand
GCCGGCGAGCTGTACTTCAACGGCCAGAACACCGGCTTGGTCAACACCGCTAATGGCGGCGCGATCGACGGCTTAGGACTGGCGACTTTCCTGCTGGGAGACACGTCCAGCTTCGGCCGTTATGTCAGCAGCAGCACCAATGCCCAGGAGCACCAGCCGCGCTTCTTCTGGTACGGACAGGATGAGTGGCGCGTGACGCCTAAGCTAACCGCCACA
The DNA here is from genome assembly GCA_050008575.1 of Bryobacteraceae bacterium. Lineage (GTDB taxonomy): Bacteria > Acidobacteriota > Terriglobia > Bryobacterales > Bryobacteraceae > Bog-159. Next base: position 17,904 of record JBEKMJ010000147.1, on the reverse strand, counting down.
CTGGGTGTGCGTTGGGAAATGGTGTTCCCCGAATCCGTGAACGCAGCCGGGAACGGCGCCACGCTGGACTTGCAGAATGGCTTGATGTACGTCTTCGGCGAAGGCGGTGTCTCCATGCATGGCATTCAAACCATGAACTGGCACGAATTCGCGCCGAGAGTCGGCTTGGCTTATCAGGTCGACAAAAAGACTGTAGTGCGCGCGGGCTACGGCTGGTCGTACAATCTGGGAACTTTTGGCTCCACGTTTGGCCACAATGTGACCCAGAATCCGCCGGTGTTGGCTAACCAGCAGATTAACGTTCCGGCTTCGCAGCCGTTCGCTTCCGTGTTCAGCCTCGCCGATGGGCCGACGACTCTGGCCCCCATTTCGGTAGCGTCCAACGGAACTTTCCCGCTCCCCAACGGCATCAGCCCGAAATTCCGGCCTGACACCATGACCATGCCGGTAATCTACCAGTACAACGGTACGATTCAAAGGCAGCTCTCGAATAAGATCGCGATCTCCGGCGGCTATGTGGGTAACTCCACCCGCCATGGCTGGTTGGGGACGAGCAATACGGTGAACCCAAATGAGGCGATCTGGAATTCAACCACCGAGACGGCGGCGCGGCCTTACGCGGCCCTGTACGGGTGGGGGCAAGATTTGGGCTATTATTGCAACTGTTCCAACCAACAGTACAACTCCTTCCAGTCCACGCTCACTATTAAAGCTTTGAGCGGTTGGACCGTTCAGGGGAACTATACCTACCAACAACTGATGTCTTGGGACGGACCCTACGATACCAACTACTATTTCCTGCGCGGCCCGCAGAATGGCGCAGGCGGCTACGGAGAAAGCAGCCTCTTGCCGCATGACCAGATCACCCTTGCGCAAAACTACGATATCCCCTTTGGGCACGGCCAGAAGTTTGGTTCCACCGCGAACAAGGGCGTGGATCTCGCTTTGGGCGGCTGGACGGTTAGTGCGATCACCACGTTTTATAGCGGCCTTCCCTTTGCGCCTAGTATCGATAATTATGGCTCCGCCGCTGGCGTCGTGAAACCGAGTGCGGGACCCAACAATCGCCCGGACATGGGATCGGGCACTCCGTATTCGACCACGCAGAACCGCAACCAATGGATCGTGGGCTGTCCCGATCAAGTGTGCACGTCCGGACCGTATGCTTACCCGGCGAGCAACACTTTCGGCAACTATCCGATCGATACGCTGATCGGTCCGCATTTTATCAACTTCGACTTCTCGGCGATGAAACAGTTCCACATCACCGAGCGCGTTTCGTTCGGGCTCCGCATGGATTCGCGGAACTTCTTCAACCACACCAACCTGGGTGGGCCGAACAACGACGTCACCGCGCCCAATGTCGGCCAGATTACCGGCATCGCATTCGGCGGCAATAACGGCGTCGGCATGCGCACGCTGCAGTTCTCCGGAAACATCAAGTTCTAACCGCTGGCAACAGCGGCGTTGGTCTTTACGGCCGGCCGGGCAACACGCCCCGCCGGCCTTCTTTCATTTGGTGGGGCACCGTGGTGGGGCAGGCTCGCAGCCTGCGCGGGCCTCGCAGGCCCGCTCCGGCGCATGGCGCCGCCCCACGTGGGTTTAATGGCCTGCGCGGGTTCTCCGGAACCCGCCCTCTTGCGATAATGACTCCATGCACCGGCTCCCGGTCCCCATGCTGCTGCTCTGCTCCCTCGCGATGAGCGGCGCCGAGGATCTCTGCGCCCGTTGCCACCCCTCTGAAACCGCTGCGTTTGAGCAATCCCCGATGGGCAAGTCCGTAGGCCCCCCATCGGTATTTGCCGCAGGCCGTATCGTCCATAAACTCTCGGGAAGCACGGTCACCATCCAACAGCGCGGCCCTGCGCTGGAGCATAGACTGGAGCGGCGCGGCGTGGTCGCCGCATATCCCTTGGCGTATTCCGTGGGGGCCGGCATGGTCGGATACAGCTACATGGTCAGGCTGGGGCGATATCTGTATCAGTCGCCCGCTTCCTACTATACGCAGACCAAGAGTTGGGACTTGACTCCCGGCTATGAGACGGAATCGAATCTCGATTTCACGCACCAGATCTCCAGCGGCTGCCTCTTCTGCCATACGGGCTAGGTGAACTTCATTGCAGGCGCCGCGGACCAGTTCGGAGATCCCCCTTTACGCCGATCTCTTGCGCGCGGTGTCATGGCTCGGCCGCCGCGCACCTCGGCAAGCCCGTCCCGGGATCCATCGTAAGTCCGGCCAAGTTACCTCCTAGCCGCTGTGACGGCATATGCGAGCAATGCCATCTGGGAGGCGAAGTCAGGATACTGAATCCCCGCCGCGATTGGTGGGACTTTCAGGCAGGTCAGTCGACCGAGAGCGTTTTTGTCACATACCTGAGAACGGCCGCTCCCCGCACGCTGCGCGCCGTGAGCCAGAGCGAACTACTGGCGGAAAGCCGGTGCGTCCGGCAAAGTGGCGGGCGCTTGTGGTGCGGCACATGTCACAATCCGCACGCCAGCGAGCCGAACCGGGCGCAGGCGGTCCGTCAGGCGTGCCTCTCCTGCCATGCCGATCTCTTCGCGGCGAAACGCCATCGGGCAGCCGCCGAATGCGTGAGCTGTCACATGCCCCGGCTACAGCCGACCAACGTGGCCCATTCCGCTGTTACGGATCACAGCATTCCACGCGTACCGCGTGCGCCACGGCCCGAAGCGGGTGACGCCAATCCCGAGCCATCCGAGCCGAAAGCGTGGCGCGAGCCGGATTCCGCGGTGGTCCGCCGCGATCTCGGCCTGGCATATTTCGATCTGGCGGCAAAGACACACGCGACGCCGGACCTCCGGGAGGCATATCGTATCCTTTCCCAGTTGCCTCCGCTAGAGAGGCAGGATCCGGTAGTGGAGGCGGATCTGGGCTCGGTCTTGCTGGCGCGAGGCGAGACGGACTTGGCCATCCGGATGTATACGCGTGCGTCGGCGCAGGATCCCGCGAATGCGCGATACGTATATTGCCTGGGAGCGGCGCTCGAACGTGCGGGCAAAATGGAGGCAGCGGTTAAGGAGTTAAGACGAAGTATTACACTCGACCCGTCCCGGCCGGATGCTTACATCGAGTTGGCCCAGCTCTATAAGAAGGCCGGACGCGACGCGGAAAGCCGCAACACGCTGCGGGAGTATCTGCGCTTCATGCCGCAGAATATAAAACAGCGGTTGCCGGATTGAGCACAACCACGGCGAGCGAAAGCTCGTCTCTGGAGATTGGCCATCTGGTGGGGCAGGTGTCTACGCCTGGATAGCGTCGGGATAAACCGAAGTGAAGTAGTGAATGAAAGAGTCATACAGGAGGAGGAATAGCGAACCATCCTGGGCCCAACCATGCGAGGGCGGCGGTAACGACGCACTTGAAGCGTTGGGCAGGGGCACATGCAGGCTGGGTATCCCTGAAGTTGATGAGCTCCGAAATAGGCAAAATCAGAGGCGCCGACGGTGTCAGGCTAACCGGAAGGCAATATTGGGGCGCGCGTTACATCGCTTGTGCGTCGCAAGCCCTGCGGAGTCGTAGACCCCAAGCATGCATGGAAACTTCACGCGCGAGAACCGAGAGACCCCGTTTGCCATCCGGCGCTGCAAGGCGGCGGATCGGTGGGAGAAGGCGATGAGCTATGAGGCCCACAGGCACGGCAGCGGGGAGTCGCACAGCGGCATAGTACCAACGACGCGGTCGAACGCAGGCCAGGGAGGGCCGCAGGAGATCGTGGAGGGAAGGCCGCTGACCGAGGAGAACGCGGAAGAGCCCAACCCGTGCTGGACACAGAGCCAGGAAAGCGGGCCCAGCGGGCTGGACCGTGTAAGTCAAGCGGCACAGAGGGACAAGCAGTTGCGGTTAACCGCCCTGCTGCGTCACGTCACCATCGACCTGCTCCGCAGCAGCTACTACGACCTGAAGAGGCGGGCCCCTCGCCGACCTCCACGGGCGTATCCATCGTGGGGCCTATCGCGCGCAACCGTCGCGGAGAGTCTGGATCGACAAAGACGATGGGCGGAAACGGCCATTGGGGATCGCGGCACTGGAAGACAAAATCGTCCAGAGTGCGGTGGCGCAGGTTCTCAACCCGATCGGGGAAGAGGACTTTCTGGGCTTTTCGTACGGGTTCCGGCCGGGGCGTAAGCAGCATGATGCGTTAGATGCGCTCTATGTCGGGATCACCAGCCGCCGCTCAAATTCAAAGTTATCTTTTGCGTTCGGGGAGTCATTTCGCCGTTGCTTGCCAACCTCTCTACCTGCATTACGTGCCCGATCAGTGGGTGCAGGCATGGCGGAAGAAGGTGGCGCGCGGCGACGTGATCGTGGTGCGGTATGCGGACGACGCGGTGCTAGGATTCCAGTACCGGGGAGAAGCCGAAAAGTTTCCGAATTCGGGCGGTATGCCGCTGAACGGCGGGGCAAGCGTGGGGAAGGGAAGCCGGAAACCTATCGGCAAGCGTATGGCAGCCAAGCTGAAAAAGATTCGGCAGCAGCTCCGCCAGCGTGCATGCGCGGACCACGGACACGAGTGGGTGGCAGCTTCGACGGCGGAGTCAAAGAACCCGCTGGACCTGGAACAGATTTTGGGAGCACCTCGGGAACCTGCTTCCGGAAGTTGAGATTCTGCATCCGTACCCCGACGTGCACTTTGCGTGGAAACACATCCGAGGTAATAACCGTGTGCGTTAGGAGCGCTCGCATTCCCCGCAGCTCGCAGAGGGTTTTCGACCTGCGCGAGTTCTCCGGACCCGCTCCGCGGCGAGCTTCGCTCGCTGAGGCCGGGGGGCGCTTTTGTCGCCTGAGCCGGGCTGAAGCCCGGCGGCGCATGGCGCCGCCCCCACCTAGCCAGACCGAGAATCGGTCCTGCGCCACGTCGTAAGTGTCTGGTTTTGGGACGGCCTGTTGCGGGGGCGGGACGCACGCTCCCTGGCCCAAGGTCTGTTTCCAGTTGACAACAAAGGGCTTAGCCCTGTCCGGTGATTGGCCCGCTAACTGTTCTATCGGGATACCGTCATAAATAAAGAGGCACCCATGCTCCGGCCCGAATTGAGCGCACCCCGAACGTTAATTGCCGACGACCAGCCCGACGTGTTGGAAGCGCTACGCCTTCTCCTGAAACGGGAAGGCTACCAGATCGAGGCGGTCAACTCCCCGAAGGCCGTGCTGGACCGGCTGCGCGACCGCGAATATGACGTGCTGTTGATGGACCTGAATTACGCCCTCGACACCACTTCCGGCCAAGAAGGTCTGGACCTGCTGGCGAGCGTGCAGAAGCTCGACCGTACGCTGCCGGTGGTGGTGATGACGGCTTGGGGCAGCATCAAGCTCGCGGTCGAAGCTATGCAGCGCGGCGCAGCCGATTTCGTAGAGAAACCCTGGGATAATTCGAAGCTGCTTTCGACCTTGCGCACGCAAGTGGAAGCCCGCAACGAACGTCGTAATGGCGCGGTCCGCGAGTCGGGCGAAATCGAAGCCGCCAGCGCCACGCAACGCGGGCTTCTGCCGCAATCGATCCCGCAATTCACGGGCTACGGAATCTCGGCGGCGTGGCGTCCGGCAGGGGCGGTCAGCGGCGATTATCTGGACCTGTTGCGGCTGGACGCCAACCATCTGGCGCTGTGCGTGGCCGATGTGATCGGCAAAGGCGTGCCGGCGGCGCTGCTGATGTCGAACGTGCAGGCGGCCGTACACGCGCTGGCTGGCGAGATGCTTCCCACCGGCGAGCTTTGCGGGCGCATCAACCGGATCGTGGCGGCGAACGTGGGCAGCGGAAAATTCATCACGTTCTTCTACGGCGTGCTGGATGGCGAGCGCCGGCGGTTCAGCTACACCAACGCCGGACATTGCGAACCGATCCTGGTGCGTGCAAGCGGCGAATGCGTGCGCGTGAATCACGGCGGCGTGGTGCTGGGCGTCTTCCCGGACTGGGAGTATCGGGAAGCGCACCTGGACCTGCAACCGGGCGACCGGCTGGTGCTGTTCACCGATGGCATCACCGAAATCGCCAACGCGGCTGACGAGGAGTTTGGCGAAGAGCGGCTGATGGATTTGCTGCGCGCCAATCGCGCGCTGGATGCGGAAGCCATGCAGAAGCGCGTGATGGCGGCTATCGCCGAATTCAGCGGCGGCAATTTCCAGGACGACGCCACGTTGATCGTCACCGCCGTCGAGTAGCGCGGTAGGCCCTGCGCACGGGTGCCCGACACAGAATGGAAATCCCGCGTACCGTACAAGCCGACGGGTGCTTAACCGAAATGGGGATGCCGTCTCAGTGGTCACCGTGGGGCGGGCAATTCTGCCCGCAGCCGCCTATTCAGGCGGTCAAGGCCGGCTAAGAGCCGGCCAAGATTGGCCGCCCTCCAACTGGGTTGTTCCCCAAGTCGGTTAAGCACCCCAAGCCGACGGGCCGCTGCGCCCCAATTCTGTTTTATCGGCGTTTATCGGCGTTCATCGGCGGCCAGTATGCTTTCCTCCGGCTCAACGGGAAAATCAAACCGAATGTTGGCCGCCGATGAACGCCGATGAACGCTGATAAAACACAAGCGACAAGAAGAGCCCAAATCCGCCGAGTGTGAGCAAACACCGGCGGTTGAACAGCCGTACCGGCGCGCACTCCCCGGTCGCCGTCCCCCGACTCCAAATCGCAACGATGCTACATTCAACTTGTGTTCCGCCGCGTCATCTGGATCGTGCTCGATAGCGTCGGCATCGGCGAGATGCCCGATGCCGCGGCGTACGGCGATTCCGGCAGCGACACGTTAGGCAACATCGCGCGACGCCGGCATCTGCGCCTGCCCAACCTATGCCGGCTGGGGCTGGGGAACATCAAGCCGCTCACAGGGCTGCCACCGGACGCGGAGCCCGCCGGAGCGTTCGGGCGCTGCGCGTTGGCCTCGCCCGGCAAGGACACCACCACGGGACATTGGGAGATGGCGGGCATCCATCTGGATAAGCCTTTTCCGCTTTATCCGCAGGGGTTTCCGCGCGAGATTATGGACGAATTCGAGCGCCGTATCGCGCGCCGCACGCTGGGCAACAAGGCCGCTTCCGGCACCGAGATCGTCAAGGAACTGGGCGCGGAGCACATGCGCACCGGTTCGCCGATCGTGTATACGTCGGCCGATAGCGTCTTCCAGGTGGCCGCGCACGAGGAAGTCATCCCCCTGTGGGAACTGTACAAGATTTGCGAAACCGCGCGCGCGCTTTTGCGGGGGCCTTATGAAGTCGGGCGCGTGATTGCGCGGCCGTTCGTGGGGTCGCCGGGCTCGTTCACGCGCACGCCGAATCGCAAAGATTACGCCCTGCCGCCGCCCCGCGGCATGCTGCTCGACGTGCTCGACGAGCATGGCGTTCCGGTGCACAGCGTGGGCAAGATTTTCGATGTGTTCCTGGGGCGCGGCATACGCGATTACGCGAAGACCAAGAGCAACGCCGACGGCATGGCCCACACTCTGGAAGCCATGCGGTCGTTCGACACCGGCTTGATTTTCGTGAACCTGGTGGATTTCGATCAGCAATACGGGCACCGCAACGACGTGGAGGGATACGCCATGGCGCTGGAGCAGTTCGACGCCTGGCTGCCGGAGTTCTTCGCCGCGGAACAGGAAGGCGACCTGGCGATTCTGACCGCCGATCACGGCTGCGATCCCACCACGCCATCCACCGATCACAGCCGCGAGTATGTTCCGCTGCTGGTGAGCGGGCCCCACGCCAGGCAGGGCGTGAACCTTGGCCGGCGGTCGTCGCTTTCGGATATCGGCCAGACGGTCGCCGAGAATTTCGGAGCGAAAATCGCCAACGGAACCACCTTCTTACCGGAGATTATATGAGAAAGCCCATCATGGCGGGCAATTGGAAGATGTACAAGAACCCCGCCGAAACAACCGCGTTTTTTGAGAAGTTCCGGCCTTTGGTCGAGAAGGCGGAGCATTGCGAGGTCGTGATCTGCCCGCCCTACACTGATATCGCCGCGGCCGTCGCTGCCGCGCAGGGCACGCGCATCGGCATTGGTGCGCAGGACCTGTACTGGGTGAAGGAAGGCGCCTTCACGGGGGAAGTCTCCGGGCCGATGATCAAGGCTTGCGGGTGCTCGCACGTGCTGGTCGGGCACAGCGAGCGTCGCCAGTATTTCGAGGAGACCAACGCGACCGTGCTGCAGCGGACCATTGCGGCGATGGATGCCGGACTGACACCCATCGTGTGCGTGGGCGAAAAGCTGGCAGATCGGGAATCGGGGGAAACCGAGGCCGTGCTGTCGTTGCAGTTTCGCGGCGGGATCGCGCTGTTGAGCCCCGAACAGTTCGCGCGCATCGTGATCGCTTACGAGCCGGTGTGGGCCATTGGCACCGGCAAGACCGCCACGCCGGAGATCGCGGCGGACGCGCACCGCGCGATACGCGGGCAGGTGCGTGGGCACTACGGGGCGGCGGCCGGCGATGCGGTGCGGATCCTATACGGCGGAAGTGTCAAGCCGGACAACGTGCGGGTCTTGATGGCGCAACCGGAGATCGACGGCGTGCTGGTGGGCGGCGCAAGCCTGGACGCTAATTCGTTCGCGAGTATCGTGAATTTCTGAGTGGGGCGGGCCATTTTGGCCTTGGTCGCCTCGCTATTTCATAAGCGCTAACTCAGGGCTCGCACATTTGTCGGACCGGCGTGCCGGAATGTCGACTCGGCTCAAGCAAAGGCAGCGGCGACCGGCTTCTCAGAACGGCGTTTCACGAGATCCTATCCGGTCGTTGGACGGAAGGGCTGTTCTCGCCAGGAATCGGCCCCCGGTCCGGCTCTCTCTCCGAGTGGCGCGTGATCCGCTCGGAGTCCGTCCCTCGCTCGCAGCCTCTTTCCGGCCTGCAGATAATCCCTCGATTCTGGTCCCGGTCGCACAGGTCAGGCCCTTCGCGTTATGCTCGTATAGAGAACATGCCCCGCGAATCTTTCAATCCGAAAAGAGCGCTTCATGACTTTGCAACGTTGTCTCCGGCGCAAGTCAAACATTGGGCAGAAGCGGCACGCTATGGCGGCAACTCCGAGCACAAACGTAGCCCCGGCGACTTTGGCCTCACACCCCCTGCGGCTGCGCGAATGGGCAAAACACTTTGCGATAAGGTCGGCATATTTTCCAGGAGCGCTGCGTTGGAGCTGCTTCGTGACGGTTTCCGTCGCGGGTTCGTGAGCCGTCAGCAACGCGGCGGCTGGCCTCAAAACGTGTGGGCGATCACACCCGTGGGTGAGCCCCTTGAAGCGCAGCTTGAGGGCAACGGTGTTTATCATGGTTACCCAATGCCTGAGAATGATCCCTTCCGTGATGTTGTGTTGAGTCGACAGGCCCTGGCATGACGCGAGCGTTTTCTTTTGATGTCTCCTGGCTGCCGCTGTCATACGGCCCTCCAGCTATTTCCGCCACAGCCGCCAGCCTCACCATTCGGGTCGGAAATCAAATTGCAACTCGCAATGATGACGACTGGTCGAAGTCCATCGAGAATTCGGCGCGTTTGGCGCTTTATCCCCTCGCCTGTTGGCTGGCGGATTGCTGGTGGCGTCTTCGTTGGGAATCTGAGCCTTCGGCCCGGTACTTGCCCGGATCGGACTGGCGCATGGCTCACGAACTCGCAGCGGCGGGCCATGGCTTTCTCTGGCCCAATCTAACGTTTGCTAGCGACTCTCAATCGGTCCAAGTCGTCGGGCATCCAACGAATCCTCTGTCTGAGGAGCCTGTTCGGTTCCTCGCCGATTTTGCCGAATCCGTTCCAGCTGATGTTTTTGAGCGTGAGATTGACAATCTGCTCGGACTTGTACTCGCGCGGCTTCGCGCACTCGGACAGGAAGACACTGGCCTCCAGTCTCTTTGGAACGAAGTCTGTAACGAGCGTCGCGATCCGGAGCTCGCGACTCTTCGTCGTTTCGAAGCAGTACTCGGCTTCGATCCCCAAGAGGCACCTCAAGGTCTGCTGGATCGCATGATTTCGCTCTCAAACCGCGCGGGCGAGCAAGCTGCGGAAGAGATTGCTCCTGCTTGTGCGGGTCCGGATCCCGCGGGGGCTCTGAATGCGATCGAGAAGATCGCATCCCTTCCGGGTATCAAGGGTACTCAAGGCCCGGCGAATATCCTTCGCAAAGAATTGCGTCCGTCGCTGGCCAGCCCCTTCATGCCTTGGGAGCGAGGCCGCTCACTTGCGCGGGATGTTCGGCTGAGTTATGGATGGAATGGTCAGCCGCTCAGCGATGAATCAGTCGCTTCTTTACTCGGCATCGGGGAAGCCGATCTGAAACCCTCCCGGAGCGATAGCGCTGCTCCAGTCGTTGGGCTCGCCATCCGCGAATCGGGAAACGCGATGCGGCTGTATTTTCGAAAGCGCAACCGTGCCGGGCTTCGCTTTGAAGCGGCTCGATTGCTTTGCGATGAACTCATCGCGCCGGATAGTGATCAATGGCTTTCCGCAACCGACAGCCGGACGAGTCGACAGAAAGTCCAGCGTGCCTTTGCCGCGCAACTGCTTTGTCCAATCGAGCACCTCGATGAGTTCCTCTCAGGTGACTACACCCAGGAGCGAATCGAGGACGCCGCCGAGCATTTTGGTATCTCGCCGTTGGCGATTTCTAGCCATCTGGCCAACAACCACCGCATCTCCCGCTGGGCCAATACCCTATAGGATTTGGTCACAAGCTTCGGTGCTATCCAAATGCCAATTGTGAAACGGCCGGCGCTTGCCGGCGCCAATGAATCGGTGTCCGGACCGTCCGGACCTCTGAGCGGCTCGTCGACCACTCGGAGAATGGCCGAGACCGCGGCTTGGCCCGCGTGATTGTTAGTAGCGCCGTTCCTGTCGCGAAATCCCCATGCCGCCAGTGAAGGGCCGGCGGTCGCCAATCAAAGCTGCCGACTCGTCGCACCCCACGTATCCCGTGGCGGATAGATCCTGATATGTCCGGCTCACGTCATCTGGCCGCAAGACGCCCGACAGTTGGATTGGCCCTCCGTGGGTACAGACTTCGCCTGCGAGAATGATCTTTCACGGCATCCGCTGTTCGGACCGCCAGATTGGGGCAAATCCGCGGGCCCTCGCGTTATCATTGCGGATAGATGGGACTTTTTTACGTTGGTTGCCGGGTCCTCAATCCGGCGACTTCCAAGTCAACCGCCGTTCGGCGCCCGATGGTCGACACGGGTGCCGAGTCCACGTGGATCAACGCGACGGCATTGGAGGCGATCGGGATTGAGCGGCGCAAGCAGGATCTCCAATTTCAGTTGGCGAACGGCCAGATCGTTACGCGCTCAGTTGGCTACGGCGTGCTTATGGTGGATAGGTCCGAGACCGTAGACGAAGTCGTTTTCGCCGAAGCAGGCGATCTCCAACTGCTCGGTGCGCGCGCTCTGGAAGGTCTGAATCTGCAAGTGGATGCTCGCCGGAAAAGGCTAGTGGCCGCCGGCCCGATCGTCAGTGCAGCCGCCGTGCCTCCGCGATTCGGACGGTTGGTGCAGGTCCCCCCCGGAGCACCGAAGACTCGCGGAAAGAGGCCGAAAAGGCCTCGGGACACCAGATTGAAAGCTCGATGAGTGGCCAGAGGCCAGGTTTCAAGTTCGCTTGGCGAAAAACGCGCATGTCGCGGATGTGAATGCCAAACGCCCAGGAAGTCCGTGTCTGGGAAGTCGGGCTCAATTAAGCTTTGGCTGGGGGGCCCTCCGAGGACGGCCTTCAGCCAGGATCGTCGACCAAGCAGCAATAAGCGGGACCCGTGCCTCCGCCTCGGATTCGATCCAATCGCGATGCGGGGTGAGCCGCTGTCTCAAACCGTCCTGCGCGAACGCAAGTAAGCCCTTGGGCGGCTGTCGATAGCGTCAGAACTTACCCAATTCATCCGCCAGCGCCTTGGGCCCCTTCTTGCGATACAGGTCCATCAAGCGCTGCTCTTCCGGCGATGCCTCCAGAATGCCCAATAGCTGGGCGTTGGCCAGCGATTCGCGATTGGGTATCCAAACCTTGCCGTCGGCAAATTCCACCTGTCCCACAAAGCCCGTCATGCCGGCAATGGAGAGCGGCGCGCCGCCATCGTTCGGGAGCCGCGAAAGACGCAATGCGGTGTCCTGCAGTACACGGCTGGTGGCGCCAGCCTTAAGGTTGAACTCCGGACCGGACGCGGGCACCGAACCGGCCACGTATTGTTTGCCCTGCCGATCGGTCACAATCCAATCGATCTCCACGGAACGCACCTGCTTGGAGGAAACATTGCGCACGTCGATGCGCGGATTGCGCGCCTCGTTGCCCGCGATTTCCGCCCAGCCTTCCACAGGTTCAACCGGCTCACCCGGGAAGCGCAGAAACGCGAATCGTGCGCTGTGGTCCCCCACTGCCGCGGAGGTCACCGCGCGCCCTCGCGAAACCTGCACATCCAGGCGCGGGCGCTCGGCCTGGCGATTCAGGCTCTCCAGCATGACCTGTTTCAATCCTTCCATGCCGCGCGCGGCTAACACCGACTTGAAATACTTGCGGTCGCGTTGCGCTTCCATTTCCCACGCGGTCATGGTGCGGCGGGAATCCAGCCGGTTTGGCCCGTAGAACGAATAATCCTGGAAAAGTACGCCATCCAGGTTCACCTGCACCAGCGGACCGCCACCCATCTGCGCGGGCCGCAACAGGCGCAGGTTGATGCGCACGGGGAAGTTCTGGTTAGGCGCCACGTCCAGGCTGGGGACCGAGACGGAAGCCTTGCCGCCGGGCGTCACCTCCTGGGCGGCCACCAGCAGCGTCACGCCGCGCACGCGGTTGGGGCTGGAGTTGTGCAGCGTAAGGGCCACGTCCAGATCCAGCACCACTGCGCTGCCGCGCTGGCTGACGTGCGAGTCGCCCAAGTCTGTCGAGATCAGCGTCAAGGGCGAATCCTGCGGCAGGTTGATCTTCACCGAGTTGTTGGGCGGCGTTTCCTGCGCGCACAGCGCAGTCGCGGCCGCCACGAATAGAATCGCAAATTTACTGGACATACAAGTTATTGATCGTTACGTTGCCGGTGTCGGAATCCACGTAACCGGCTTGCATGGATCCTTGCGCGCCCGCCGAATACGCCACATCGTGGGAGCGCGGTTGAAGCAGACTCAAAGTCTGCCCGTCCTGATTCAATTCGATCCCGTTGGCGGTGGCCCGCAAGACGGAGCCCTGCCTGGCCATCGCCGGCGGCGCAATCGGAGTGGGCCGCTGCAGGACCAAACCCGCCGTCACCAGCGCCATGACGCTGGCGCAAGCCGCCAGCGCACGCGCATTAGACAGCATCGCAAAAGGGGCGAACCGATTCGCCGGCCGCGCGGCGCCAACGCATTCGCCGGCCGCCAGGCCAAGCCGGATATTAGCTTTCATCTCGATGGCCAGGCGGTTCCAGGAGATGGCCGGCAAATCGCCCAGCGCGACCAGATTGTCGCGCGCCGCGGCGAACGCCTGCAGCTCGTCGCGGCACTCGCGGCAACGGGACAGGTGACGCTCCGTGCGCCGGCGCGTGAACCAACCGAGGTCCCGGCCGGCGTAAAGCGCCAAAATGGACTGATTCGGATGCGTCATGGCTTCCTCTTTTCCATATACCGGCGCAGCTTGATGCGGGCGTTGGCGATGTGCGAGCGCACGGTCGCCTTGGAGCAAGCCAGCCGCTGCGCCACTTCTTCGGCCGGCAGACCCTCCACATCGCGCAGCATCAGCGCGGCCCGCTCGCGCGCGGTCAACAGGCGCAAGCCGTCTTCCAGATAGTCGCGCTGCTCGGAGCGCAACAGGATATCCTCCGGACTCTCGTCGTGGCTTTCCGGGGCGGCGTCCAACTCGCAATAGGACACGCGCCCGTTGCGCCGCAGGAAATCGATGGCCGTATTGGTCGCAATTCGCGAAAGCCAATGCGCCGCTTTTTGCTCGTCCTTGAGCTGATCCTGCCGCTGCAGGGCCTTGATGAAGGCCTCCTGGGTAAGGTCCTGGGCATCGGCCACGTTGCCCACGATGCGGTAAATTTGCACGAAAATCCGGCGTAAGTGATCGGAAACAAACCTGTTCTGCGTCTCCAGGAGTTCCAGGCCGGGATCGACGGCTTCGCTCATCAGGGCGTAGATTACGGCTTCCACGGTTCTGTAAGTGTGACGTGGAAACCCGCTAAAACGTGGAAACAAAGCTGGTAGGCGATCCCTACCGCCGCTATGCTAATTCTAGCCCAGCCGGGCGGGGGCGAGCATGCGCGGCACGCTCAGTGCCGCTCAGCATCGCTCAGCAGGGAAGGTCACTGGGCCGCGGCATCCTTCGGCGCCGGCTCTCTAGCCGGTGCCGGGGCGGCAGATAGCACCACGGTCTCAATGGGGCGTTTGGCCGGAACGAGCGTGAGTCCCAGCGCTTGCAGGGCGTTGTTTGACGAGGTAGGGTCCTTGGGCGCCACTTTCAGATTGAACATCAGCTTTCCCGAGAGACCGGTTTCATTCACCACGGGGGCGCCGAGGGCTTCTTCCAGCGCGCCCGCGACCTGATCGGCGGTGGCGTTGAGGCACTGCAAAGTCTGCGTCTTGGCGCTATAGAAAGCCCCGCCGGAATACGCGGATGGAATGAAATGGCCCTGGGCGTCACGCGGCTGCGCGGTGAGCACGTAAGCGTCCTTGGTATCCGTGTGGTGCTCGATTCGCACGTGCGCGCCGGAGGCGATGGCCAGCTCAATCGCTTGGGAGAGTTGCCTGGCGTCCGCATGGGGCGCCTCGACGTGCAGGTTGTACAAGGCATCGGGTGGATTGCCGGTGATGTCGATCCGGGCCGAGGGCATGCCTGAGCCGAAGCTCAATAGATCCGCCGGCGATGCGTTGGTGATGTCCATCCGGCCCGGGCCGCGCAACATCGCATGGGTGTCGGGTCTCTTGCCCCCGCTTGCAGGATCGCCGGGCGTCAGGCGGATCTCAAAAAGGGAGTTGGCGGAGCCGCTGGCTTTGCCCGTCTGGGCGGACATCGCTCGCGCCAGCGCCGTATTGAGTTCAGCCTGCACTTTGGGGTCGACATCGCCGCCCAAGACGACCTCCTGGCCATCGGCCAGAGCGAGAATTTGATCGCTCTTGATCTGCTCCGGACGAATTGTCGCGCTCACGATGCGGCCCTCCGGATCGACGACCATGGTGGTGGGACGGGCATTGACTCCGAATCGTTCGTATAGCTTGCCGGAGGTGTCGATACCGATCCAACCGGAGATGGGTTTACTTTTCAGGAAGGCTTCAACCACGGCGGGATCTTCATCGTCGACGGAGATGAACTGCACCTTGGCGGGATCGAGCGAGCCCGCCAGGGCGTTGAGCACGGGAATCTCGGCAATGCAGGGAGCACACCAGGTTGCCCAGAATTCAAGCACCACAACCTTGCCGTGCAGGGAGGCCCAATCCGCCTTGGCCCCGGCGGGCGATTGCAGCAGATGGGTGAAGGCAAGCGCGGGCGCTGGAGTGCCCGGTTTGGGAGCGTTGGGATTCAAGACCGCAACCTGGGCAGACGCCGTGAATATGAGCGGGCAGAGCAATACCAATAGCTTCGATATCAACGATGGTTCTCCTGGCCGGTGGGTTCTCAGGGGATAGGATCTCTACTGTATGGACGGGCTGCGGCTGGTTACGTTACTGAGCCGATGGCCGGCCATGTGCCGCCGGGCGAGACAACGCTACAATGTAGCCGATAGGCTAATTCGAATATGAGACCTGTAGCCGTAATCGGAATCGGGAAGACGCCATTTGGCGCGTTTCCCGGCCGCGACCTGCGTTCGCTGGCGGTGGAAGCCGGCGAGAAGTGCCTCAAGAACGCGCACACCGCTCCGTCACAAGTCGATGCATTTTTTCTGGGAAACTTCGCCGGTCCTTTGTTTGTGGGTCAGAACCACCTCGCGCCGTATGTTTCCACCGCCCTCGGCGTTCACGGCGTGCCGTCTACGCGCATTGAGGCAGCCTGCGCTTCGAGCGGTTCGGCCTTCTTCCACGCCTATACCGGCGTGGCCAGCGGCGTATACGATACCGTGCTGGTGGTGGGCGTGGAGAAGATGACTTCGCAGCCGACTCCCAAGGTGACCGAGATCCTGGCGGGCGCGGGCGATTGTGCGGGCGAAATCAAGGCCGGCTCCACGTTCGCTTCACTGTTTGCGATGATCGCACGGCGCCACATGCACGAGTTTGGCACCACCCGCGAGCACCTGGCCGCCGTGGCCGTGAAGAACCACGCCAACGGCGCGCTGAATCCCGATGCGCAGATGCGCAAGGTCATTACCATGGAGCAGGCCATGAATGGCAAGCCCATCGCCGATCCGCTGAACCTGTACGATTGTTCGCTGATCAGCGACGGAGCGGCGGCGGTGTTGCTGGCGCCGGCCGAGCGGGCCAGGGAATACACGGATAAGCCGGTGCGCGTGCTGGGCATCGCCCAGGCATCCGACTTCGTGGCGCTCGAACAGAAGCCCGACATCACCACTTTCCCGGCGGTGCGCCGCGCTTCCGGGAAGGCCTACCAGATGGCTGGGGTGGGGCCGGCGGATATCCAGCTCGCCGAACTGCACGACTGCTTCACCATCGCCGAGATCATCGCGATCGAAGATCTGGGATTCGCGCCGCGCGGCGAAGGCGGCCCGTTCACGCTGGAAGGCCACACGGCGCGCGCGGGGGACAAGCCCATCAACACCAGCGGCGGGCTGAAGTCCAAAGGGCATCCGGTGGGCGCGACGGGTGTGGCGCAGATCTGCGACCTGGTACTGCAAATGCGCTGCGAAGCGGGCGAGCGGCAGGTGCCGCGGCACTCGCTGGGATTGGCGCAGAACCTGGGCGGATCGGGCGCTACCTGCGTAGTCGCAATTCTGGGGACGGTATGAGCGACGCCACCGGAACCATTTATACCGAAACCGTGATTTACTCGGCGACTGACGCGTTCGCCGCCGCCGTGCCTTACCAGACCGCCATCGTGACGCTGGATTCGGGCGGGCGTGTGACGGGCCGGATCGTGAGCGCGCATGGCGAGCGTGTGCGGATCGACGACCGCGTGGCGCGCGTGGAATTCCGCGATGGTGTGCCATTTTTCAGGAAAATCGCATGAAGCTGGCGGAACGTATGCAGCGGATCGCGGTGGAATCCGCGTTTGAGGTGCTGGTGCGCGCGCGGGCGCTGGAGGCCCAGGGGCGCGGCATCATCCACCTGGAGATCGGCGAGCCGGACTTTCCGACGCCGGCGCACATCGTGGAAGCAGGCAAGCGCGCGCTGGACGAGGGTTGGACGCGCTATGGCCCGCCGCAGGGCTTCCCCGAACTGCGCGAAGCCGTGGCGGAAGACGTTTCGCGGCGGCGCGGCATCCGCGTAGGCCCGGAGCATGTTTCGATCGTGCCGGGCGCCAAGCCCATGATCTTCTTCCCGATGCTGGCGCTGCTGGAACCGGGCGACGAGGCGATCTACCCGAATCCGGGATTCCCGATTTACGAATCGATGATCCGCACGCTGGGCGCCACGCCGGTTCCCATACCGCTGGTGGAGAGCCGCGGGTTCTCATTCGATTTGAATGTGCTGCGCGACAAGCTGAGCGGCCGAACGAAGATGCTGGTGCTGAATTCGCCGCAGAACCCCACCGGCGGAATGATCCCGGAAGAAGACATGCGCGCCATTGCGGACATGGTGCGGGAACGCGACCTGATCGTGCTGGCCGACGAGATCTATTCACGGATATATTACGGCGACGCGCCCGTTTCGATCGCCAGCTATCCGGGCATGGTGGAGAAGACCATTATTCTGGACGGGTTTTCGAAGACGTACGCGATGACCGGATGGCGCGTGGGCTACGGAGTGATGCCGGCCTGGCTGGTAGATGCCGTGAACAAGCTGATGGTGAACTCGTGCTCGTGCGTGGCGAGTTTCACGCAGCGGGCGGGGATCGCGGCGCTGCGCGGTCCGC
>JBEKMJ010000146.1:0-26060 GCA_050008575.1 Bryobacteraceae bacterium | reverse complement strand
CCGGCCAGATCAATGTGCTCGCGCCCAACATCGCCGCGGGCCCCGTGCAGGTCACCGTAACCAACAGCATGGGCACGAGTCAGCCGGTCCCGGCAACCGCGGCCCTCGACGGACCCGCCTTTTTTCTCTGGGCTTATACCTACGCGGTTGCGACTTACACTGACTACAGCTATGCCGCGAAGAACGGCGCGATCGGCGGGGTTGCCACGGTTCCAGCCGCCCCGGGCGACGTGCTGATCCTGTGGGGCACGGGTTTTGGCCCCACCAATCCCGCCGCCACACCCGGCCAGGAAGTGCCTTCTTCCGGACTGTATTCGACCGCCAACCCAGTCACAGTAAGCATCGGAGGCATCGATGCCACCGTATACAGCTCAGTCCTTTCGCCCGGCTTCGCTGGACTTTACCAGATCGCCGTCCAAGTCCCAACCTCGGCTCCGAACGGCGACTTGCCAATCATCGCCACCGTAAACGGAGTATCGTCGCCCGCAACGACCTTACTAACAGTCCAGCAGTAGCACAGTGGGCCCGACTGTCCAGCATTTTCTTTGTTGCTTCCTTCCAGTCATTCCAGCCGCCGCGCGAGATTGCGCCTGATCATGCCTCTGCCGCCCGCTGATGTGCTAGCAGGGCTTCATTGCGCGAGCGCACACGCGATGCGCGCGCCGGGACGCGCTCCGGCTCAGGTAAACCCAACCGGGCGGCGCGGCGGCGGCGTATGTCCAGAACTACCTGATGCAGGCGGCGCGACTCTGCCGTCTCCGGTGGCGGCCATAGGCCCACCTCTAGCCGGCGCAGCCGCCTCTCCGGCATGCGCATCAGGCTACCGCCTCCATCACGCGCCGCACGCGAGCCGTGAGGCGGGCGCCCGACCATTTCATCCGCAATCGGGATCGCCGAAGGCTGTCACAAGACCGGCATCGTCTCAGGGCGCGGAGCAATCGATACCTCAGCGACGCGTTTCCCCAATTCGAGGTTTCGGCGAAGCTGCTGCAACGCGACCGCCGGAACACAGTGCTCGAATTCGGCCTGTGCCATGCGGCCCGCGAGATATTCAATCGTCGCCCGGAGGGGCAGCTCGACGTGATGCCGGCTCATGCTCGCGCCCTGTGGCGGCCGTTCAAATGGACGAGGCCAAGGCGGGTTTTCTTCACGTGCTGTCGCATTAATTCTCCCCTGTCGCCCGTGGCGGGCATTCCCCCTTCGCCCTCCCTGTGAGGCGATCCCACACTACGCGTGGCTGGCTGTAACAAGGCTGTACTTTTGAGATCCGCCTGAGGACGGTGGACCTTTGGGCCGACAGGGCCGCAGGAAGCCGGAGGCTAATCGAGGAGGCCGTTTGGCTGGTTAAACCAAAGGCTCGCCCGTATGGTGACGGAATTTGGGCGGGGGCAGCCCTGGGCCGCCGAGAACTTTGTCGCATTTGCCATTGATTGGGAATTCGAAGGAGGCGATCTGGCAGAGATCCTGAAGGAGTGCGGAGCTGACGGGAATACGCTGAGAGAATGGAAGCAGCGGGGCTGGCTCTAGCGGCCCCCATCTGACTCGCCACAGTGCAGAGAGGTTTATTGTACATACCTGCCGAAAGCTCACTGACCCACTCTTCATTCATGGAAAATACCGGAGCGGCAAGGAGTTGCGGGATCTTGTCGTCGACGGAAGCCAAGCCGATGTCCCGGTTTTGCCAAAAGCGGTGTTCGCAAACGAACGGCAAGCTGCAACCCCGGTTTGCCATATCGCGGATAAAGACGGGTCCTGCTGGAACTCTCCGTTGTCCCGCACACGTGCACTCTCGCCAAGATACTGGAGCTTTCGGATCACCAGATCGCCGCGCGGTGGTGGCGACGGGCGGCCATCCCTGGAAGCATGTCGCCGCGGCAGCCGCCCTCTTCTGCTATGTGAATGCGGTGGCGCGCCGGCGGAGGACCCCGCGTACGCTGGAAGCCCTCGCCTACGCTCCGAATGAGCGCGCCAGAACGCGCGCCATGGCCCGGGGATAGCTACCGATATGGTGGACAACGTGCTGTTAGGTCACATGCTGACTCGAACGGCCATTGGTGTGGCGGCGAGTTCGGATAACTTCCTGATGCCCGTAATAGTGGCGCGATGGCAGGTGATACCGGATCGACGAAAAACCCAGCGCCTGCGCCCTCTATTCCAATTTAGCAAGGTTGCGACGCTGAAGTCTAACACTCGGAAAACACACGAGATAGAGGCTGGGAAAAAGCAAGTTTCAAACTGATTCTCAGCCCCGAATCCGAGTAACATGGGCATGCGGCCTGGAATTTCGATATGCAGGCAGCTTATCCTTCACTACGTTCTTACCGAGAGGAGTTCCCATGCGTGTGCTGCTGTCGACAATCGGGTCTCGTGGCGACGTCCAGCCAATGGTGGCGTTGGCATTGCAGTTGAGGGAGCTTGGCCAGGAAGTCCGTATCTGCGCGCCGCCTGACTTCAGCGAGTGGATTGGCACTCTCGGGATTCCGTTCGTGCCGGTCGGACCCGAGGTGCGCCAGACCGCTGCACTCAGCCCCTCAGCCGCGCAGGCCCCGCCAACGCCAGAGCAGGTCCGTCAGCTAATGGAGGACACTGTCGCCGGCCAGTTCGAGGAAATCACGGCGGCAGCCAGGGGCTGTGACGTTTTGGTGGCGGGAATGGCGCTACAATTCGCCCTTCACTCGGTTGCAGAGCAGATGGGAATCCCCTACGTTTACGCGGCCTGGTGCCCGATCACCCTGCCATCCCCACATCATGCGCCGCCCCCATTGCCGTCGCGGGCACAGCCTCCAGCGGACGGCACGGCCGACAATCGCACACTCTGGACTCAGGACGCGAAACGCTGGAACGACCACTGGGCCGCGGCTATCAACTCCCATCGGGAGGCAGCCGGCTTGACGCCGGTCCCCGACGTGCGGAGCCACATCTTCACCGGCCGGCCATGGCTGGCCGCCGATCCGACCTTGGCGCCATGGCCCGAGACCGCGGACCTGGATGTCGTCCAGACGGGCGCCTGGATTCGTTCGGACAAGCGGCAACTGTCCCTGGAACTGGAGGCGTTCCTCGATGTCGGCGAGCCACCCGTCTACTTCGGTTTCGGCAGTATGCGCGCTCCTCAGGACGTGAGCCAGGCGATGATCAAGGCGGCCCACGCGGTCGGCCGCCGTGCGATCGTGTCCCGTGGGTGGGCCGGCGTGACACTGCCGGACAACGAACCCAACTGCCTTCCCATCGGGGAAGTAAACCTGCAGGCGCTCTTCAGGCGGGTCGCCGCCGTAGTACACCACGGTGGCGCGGGCACCACCACCGCTGCCGCGCAGGCCGGAGCACCCCAAGTCGTCGTGCCTCAGATGTACGACCAGCACTACTGGGCAAAGAGAGTCCACGTCCTCGGGATCGGAACCGCGCACGCGCCCGGCGCGCCCACTGCCGACTCGCTGACCGAAGCGCTCGGCCAGACCCTCCAGCCGGACGTGGCGGCCCGTGCCCACACCATCGCCGCCTCGGTGCGCACCGATGGCGCGGAGATCGCCGCGCGACGACTGATCGACGAGGTCTCCCGAATCGCACTTGGAAACGAGTAGGAACCTGGTTTACCTACCGATAAGAGGTGTTAAGGCCGCCGCCGCCGGGATTCCGCCGCAGCTACTCCGTCGCCGCGTCATACTGGTAGTTTGTCTGCCCCCCTTATCAAACCACCCCTCCACGCGTGGGCTCCGTGGATCGGCCCGGAGACGCTCATCTCGCAGGTTCGCAGCACAGCCCCATTCCTTGAATCGCGGCTGCCCGAACTCGGCCGCCTGATCGAACTCGGCCGCCTGATCGAACTCGGCCACTCGCCCGACGGATTCCTGCGCATTCTCGCCAATTGGGAGAACCTCCTGCGCCCCAGCCTCAACATCGAGGAGCAGTTGCAGGACTACTTCGCCCTCTGCCTAGCCTGTCATCACGCTACCGTTGCCACGTTCGTGCCTACCGACGTAGATACCAAAATCCGCGGCATTGTGTGGCGCGCATCCCGCGACCCCGAGGTACTGCGGCCCATGCTGCGTTTGGCTCTCGCCTCGCGCGCCTGGACCGAAGATGGCATCTCCATCCGCGCCATCCGCGGCGTCAGCGGCCACAACGGCGAACAGTGGAGCGCCATTGCAGGCGGCTTGGGCTACCTGCTCGAACTCGGTGATACAGCTTCCGCCGAGGAAGCGCAAGCCGCCATTGAAGCCGAGATCGACCGGGAACAGGCGGTCTTTGATGAATGCGCCGCACAGCGCGACGCCGAACTCGACCTGTTGCGCCTTTCGATGACCCTGGCGCACAACCGCGGCGACTTAACTCAAGGGATGGGTTTCTGGAAGCGCACTGCGCTCACAGCGCCCGTCATGGAACATCTCTCCCAGCGCGGCCGATTCTCCCTCGCCGTTCGGATGTATGAATTCACCGGCCTGTCGGCCGAAGGTCATCGGCACTATCCCCTGCGCGCGGTGAAGGTGCTGCGCCGCTCGCCAGCTACCCTGCTGCCGCTGTGCCCGTTTCTGGACGAGTGGGGCGGCGTGGTGGCACAACTCGAAGAAAGCCACGAAGTGCTGGCAGGGCTGGTGAGCGGTTGCCACAAGGTAAAGGGCCAGCAAGGCTACTACCGCGCAATCTCCGGCATGCGCATCGCCTCCCCGGGCGCGTTCGACCGCGCGGTCGCGCGCATGCCCAACGCCCCGCAGCGTTTGCTCCGCTCTGCCGAACTGCGCAAGATTATCGACGTACCACGCGTTTCCTTCGAATCCATGATGCGCAAGCGCGCCCGCACGGCCCTGGCGATGTTCAGCGGAATCCGCTGACATTCACCACGATGGGGTTCACTCTGCGCGTGTGAGCGTGACCTTGCGCCACCACTGAGTACCGGGTTTCCCATCCGCTACACTCGACTTATGCTCCTGTGCCCGGTTCGCGGTTGCCAATTGGCGCTAGTGCGTGCGGAGCGGCGTCTGTTCTGTCCGCGCGCACATTCATTCGATGTCGCGCGCAGCGGATACATCAACCTACTCCAGCCGCAGGAGCGACGATCAAAGCAGCCGGGCGACACAGCGGCTGCAATCGCTGGCCGGAGGCGAGTGCACGATAGCGGCGTCACCCAACCGCTGCTCCACGCGGTCGCGGAGATTATGGCCGCATCGCCCGGCGACGTCGTTCTCGATGCCGGCTGCGGTGAAGGCTTCTACCTGGGCAACCTCGCGCGGCGGATGGGCTTCGTGGCGCATGGCGTCGACATCTCGATTCCGGCAGTTGATGCGGCGGCCCGGCGGTACCCCGAATGCGAGTGGATCGTGGCCAATGCGGATCGCTTCGTGCCGTATGCCGACCGCTCGTTCTCTATCGTCATGTCGATCACGGCGCGGATGAATACGTGCGAATTCCGACGTGTCCTGCGCGATGACGGGCGCCTCCTCGTCGTCCTTCCCGCTCGTGACGATCTCGTCGAGTTGCGCGGCGCGGGCCGCGACCGCGTAGCCCGAACCGTCGATACATTGGCACACGGCTTCACACTGGTGAATCGGCGTTGCGTCGCTACCGCAGCAGATCTGGACGCTGCCAGCGTGCAAGATGTCCTGCATTCGATTTACCGGCCAAAGCAACCGCAGCCGGCCAAGGCGATGCGAGTGACGTTCAGTCTGGATCTGTTGCTTTTTCGGCAAACGGCCCGGAAACACTAGCGAACCTGTCGCTCGGCGAGATTCTTGTCTTGCAGCCTGTACATTGGGGGTGCTATGAAGCTCATTCGCGACGGGCAACGCGGCGCAAGTCATAGAATGCGGCGCCTTCGCGCGGAGCGAATAGTTATCGACTATGAACGGCAACGCAGGCGAGTGCGTCGCCTGTTGACCTTTTCCCCGCCGCCCGGTTCTTGTCCGATAACGCCGGCGTCCGGCCGGACAGCGCGGACGCCGAGTGGGGAGGCGGGCTCGGTGTCGTCCGCGAGAAACGGTGGCGAAAAAGCAATCGCCGCACACAGCGCGAACAGAGGGCGCCGTTTATGAGAATGATGGCGCAATTGGGCTCTGATGCCAGTTTAACAAGCGACCACCTTGGGCGGTGGCCTTGCAAGCCAGCGTGGCTGTGGTTGCCGCCCAACCGCGTTCCACGCCTCCGCCCGTTCACAAGGCGACGGCGTTGTCACCTCATATCGGCGTCTAACCCTCCTGTCACGCCCGCGCCACGCCGCGGCTCTCGCGTAATCCCAGGTCCTTGGGATCGGAGTGCGGCACCCACTCCAACACCGGATCTCCCGGCCGGCGTCAAATACATTGGCTACCAACGGAACGACACCCGTGGTCTCGGAGAATGCAGCGCGATCCCGGCGTGTTGGTGCGGATCAAGGGACAGGCGCCCATCGCCGCGACCGTGTATGAGCTCGAAAAGCTGCGGTGTAATCTGTGCGGAAAGTTTGCCGCCGCCGCTCCGGAAGGCGTGGGCGAGAAGAAGTACGATGAGTCGGCAGCCAGCATGATGGCCCTGTTGCGCTACGGGACCCTCGTCAACGGCGTGGTGGCACACCCGCATACATGGTGCCCGAACACCGAAAAGTCCCTCGGTGGACTGCCACTTACCCGCCGCCATTTCGGCGAGAACTAGCCCCAACGCGTAGATGCTCGTTCGCGCGTCGCACGTGCGGCGTGTCGTTGAACGTTGCCTGGCGAACGGTCCTTAACGACCGCTGGCAATCCGCAAGCGACATAAGACTGGAGCTGGACTGGGCCGGCAAGGTATCGCCCGCCGCCGAGCCGACTCTCAAAGGCGTCGCAACTGCGACGATGAGTCCGCGCCTTATTCCGTTCTGCAGTGGCCGCACGCTGACGTTCCTCGATAGCGGGCAAACTGAGCAAACGGACGGTAACGTGCTCGGTGATTGACGGTACACTTAAATTCGTTATCTAGCCCTGGGCCACTGCTCACACTCCCGTGAGGTAGTTTCTCTTGAGTTCGAGACTGCGAGTTTTTGGCTTGAAAGGTGAAATCATGTCGCACTCTCACGGAGGAATTCTCGAAACCATTCTGGTGGTTGATGATGACAAAGAGGTTCTCAAGGTCGTCGTAGCCATCCTCAAGAGTGCAAACTTTCGCGTGCTTTCAGCCAATAGCGGACCGGATGCCCTCAGGTTGGCGGAAGGAACCGACGAGAAGATTCACCTGCTCCTTTCAGACGTGGATATGCCACAGATGTCAGGGCCAGACTTGGGCGAGACGTTGAAGAAGACCAGACTGGACTTGCACGTAATGTTGATGTCGGGCGGAGCCGATGGAAATCTACTTGTTCTCAATTATGGTTGGGCCTTTGTGCAGAAGCCATTGGTGGCAGTGAAGCTCGTTGAGATGATCAACGATGTATTGCATTCAAAGAATCGCTCACAACCCGGCGGCCAGGAATTCGACAGCCGCAAGGACACCAAGAACCCAAACTGCGGCAAGAGCTAGGAAAAAGTGAGCGTCCCGATGAAACTCCTCTTCCCAATACGCGGTCTTCGCACCAAACTATGGCAGCGGACCTTAACCGAATCTGCAGAACGCTTATGTGGTAACGGTGCCGGCAATATGGGCCGCGGAGACGAGACAGCTCTCTTCGAAGGCAACGTTGCCGTGGCTGACGCTAACTTCTGAGCCGGTACGCCGGGCCGCATTTGCAATCGGGTAACAGCGCGATGCGCCTGGGTAAAGCCTCCACGTCGGCCGAGAGACCACGTTTGCTTCGCCTCCGCATCTTCAAGTGTTCGAGGCGTTCGTCCAGGAAATGCGCGGAAGGCGAGGGCGAATTTAACCTTCGTCGTAGAGGCAGCGAGGCTGTTAATCGCATGCGTGGGCCATTCCCAATCGGGTGAAACTGACTCTTTTGTTCCAATCTTTTACGATCAAGGTAGCGGAGTCCTGGTGCCCTCGCGCGGGGGCCTGCGCCGACAATCGCGCCGAGTCCCATCCGGTCGGCATCGGCGTGCGGCGTGAAAGACGCCTCATTCCGCATTTGCGGTGTTGTGCCGACACACATGGCCGTTTCACGAGAGGCCGCGAAGAGCCGGCCCGTGCGTTGTACGGTGCGACGAAACTTGTTCAGATGCCAAGTCGAGGTCGCGCTCCAGCGCAACCGCGACTGTGGATAGCTCGTCGAGCAGGGAAGCGTTCACGTTTTGCAATTTCGCCGTCTCAATATCTTCGTGCGCGCGGAACTCCTCAACCGATACCGCGTAGTAGACGTCCCACAGACGGACACATTCGGGGCAGCGTGTGGGCACGTTCGACTGTACAACACTTTGCAGTGTGGCGAACTGCAAACTGGGCTGGCGGGCCGGTCCATGGACCGCGCGGTGTTCCGCTACCTGAACCGATGTAGCGGTGACGAGATGGGACAGAGTATCCGCGTGGGCCGAAAGTGCAGCGATCAGTCCCGGGTTGCCCATCTTAAGCTTGGCGCCCGCTAACTTCTTGTACGCGCGGATTTCTTCGACGGTTGCCGCGTGGTAAATGCGCCACAGCCGAGTGCATTCCGCGCAATCTGTGAGCATAGTCAATATAAAACAACGGTAGCGCCATGCCGGATTTCAAGCTGACACCGTGCGTGCAGTAATTTGAATTCGGCCCAACTGGCGAGATGGGACATATCGAGCGGTTGGGCGAATCTGCTTAACGTGCGGGCCTTCTCGATTCAAGCGGCATTCATGCAGTAGCTCAGGCCGCTGGCGCGATCTGATTCAGACGGCCGCTCTATCGGCGCCCCCTTCTCCGTCCATACGCTGCAAGGCCTCTTGGTCCAGGCGGCGCTCGGGAGTGGACGCCTTTACCCTACCAACCAGGTTCGCGGCCGAATTTCCCAACGCTGCACCGCGTTCCTTGAGGTACTCGCCGGTCTCCTCGGCCTTGGCCTTTAGGCGCTTGCGCACCTGCTTGCCCGGCTGCGTCGCCCCCAAAATGCCAAAGCCGACGCCGACACCAACACCCACCAAAAAGCACCCGAATTCCCGATTATCCATATTTATGCTCCTTACCAGAGTCACCGCTCTAGAACAGATACAAAGACTGTTCGGCGCGCGGATCTGCTTCCCGCGCACGCGATCCGCTTATTGTGAATACCAATGCTGCATCCCACCAGTGCTTTGGAGGGCGATCTAGGTACTACTCGAATCGAAAACGAAATCTCGGCCGGTGCCTCGCGACCGGATCGCACCGGTCGCGATGGCGCCCAGATTTCAATGATCTGCTACGACCCGCCACCGGCGCGCCTGATGACTGGTGTCTCTTCAGTACTATCCCAGTAGGGCGTCGCTCCGTGGTACCTGAAGATTTCGTTCCGCCAAGTGGCATCCAACATGTCCGGCCAATGTTCTTTGTCGAACCCCGGAGCATTTTCCAGCTTCGTCTTGTCGATATCAAGAATAAAGTTCTTCTGGTCCTGGTCAACTCTGAGAGTGGACCAGTGGACGAGATCATGATCGACATCGCTTCCGGTAAGGTCGCGTACGCCGTCCTGTCCTTCGGCGGATTCCTCGGTATGGGCAGCAAGCTGTTCGCGCTACCTTGTTCCGAGGGTCTCTCCGGATGTGTTCTGCACGGAATCGCCGGTCAGTGTGCTTGCAGCGAGCACGCGACGATAGCGCTTGTCCGGGTCGGTTTTAGTAATCTTAACTTGTTGTTCCATGGAATCTCCTAGGCCCTTCCACTATGCATCTCTAACGCCGTTTGAGTCCTGGCTTGACGACCCACCAGTTGGCGCCGCGTCATCCGTTGATCTAGGCAAATCGCGCATCTCAGGTGCAGCTTTTGCATCGCGCCTCTGGTCCATATGGTGTGCTGGCCAACGATTGGCGCGCGGTCGTCAAATGATCGGACATGGGCGAAATTGTGACGCTAGACCGCGAGGGTGAGACCAGAACGCCGTCACGTCCGCGAGGCGCATACGCTGGACGGTCGCCGGTCTCTGCGTTCGCCGCGGGCGTAGCAGGCGCTCCACGATGGATATCCCGCCATGTGGCGAGGTGCCCGTTCAGTAAGGCGGAATCTGCAAGGAAATTTCCGATTACTGGGTGGCCCATGCCGGCCAGAGCGTGGCGTTGCAGATTGCCACCGGTACGGAAACCATCGTTACGCTATCGTCCCAGCCGAGGGCAGGCGCTCCGGCCGCGCAATTCGGCGATGGCGTGCGGAAGTTCGCCGCCGGGAAGTACATGGTCCTGCCTCGGCCCACCCTCGGCAGTTGAGATTCCGCACGTGTTCCACCCAGCGCGAGATCGACGGGAGGCATGGCTGGGCGAAGCTAAGCCCCGGTAGACCGTCCGCCTGGCCTGCCCTCAGGAACTTTCAGCCATCGACACCGGTCTAAATCCCCGATGCTTGAAGTGCGCGCGCTTACCAAGCGATATTCCGGCACCCTGGCGGTGGACAATGTCTCCTTCACCGCACAGCCCGGCGAGGTTACCGGGTATCTGGGACCCAATGGCTCCGGCAAATCCACGACCGTAAAAGCGATCACGGGGTTGCTCGACCCTACCGGCGGCGAGATTCTGTATCGCGGGCGGCCCATCCGCGACAACCGGGTCGAATTCAAGCGCATTCTCGGATACGTGCCCGAAGAGCCTTACCTCTACCCGCACCTGACCGGCGCGGAATACCTGGAACTGGCCGGCGAGTTGCGCGACCTGCCCGCCGCCACGCTGCCCGGCAAAATCGGCGCGCTGCTGGAGTTATTCTCGCTGGCGGACGACCGCTATACGCCCATTTCGTCCTACTCGAAAGGCATGCGCCAGAAGATTCTGATCTGCGCCGCGATCCTGCACGATCCCGAGCTGATCATTCTGGACGAGCCTTTCTCCGGGCTGGACGTACACGCGGGGTTGGTGCTGCGCAGCCTGATCCGGTCGCTGGCCGCCTCCGGCAAGACCATACTTTTCAGCTCGCATGTGCTTGAAGTGGTTGAAAAAGTCTGCCACCGCGTGGTGATCCTGCACAAAGGCCGCGTGGTGGCGAACGACTCCATCGACAGGCTGCGCGACCTGATGGCCCTGCCCACGTTGGAGGAGATCTTCGCGCAGCTCGTCACCGAAAGCGATCCCGACGCCACCGCGCGCCAGATCGCCGAGGTGGTCCGGCGATGACCGCCGCGCGGGGCCGCGAACGGCGCCAGTTCCGCGCGCTGGTGCGGCTGTTCGCTTACCGCTTCTTCGATACGGATATCGTTTCGGTGCGCGGCGATTTGACCTCGCTGCTCTCGCAATTCGCGGCTTTGCTGGCGGCGCTCAGCCTGGTGCTGGTGCTGGCGACGGGACCGAAGTACGCGGGCCTGTATCAGCACTTGACGGCGTCGCAGCTTCACGCCGCCGCGTGGGCCGATCAGGAATTTCTGATCGCGACCTCGATGGCGATCGCCGGGGTCTTCACGCTGCTGCTTTGGGATGCGCTGTTTCCGGACCGGCGCGATTGCATGATCCTGGGCGCTATGCCGGTCCGCATGCGGGATGTGTTTGCCGCCAAGCTGGCCGCGCTGGGGGCGGCACTCGGGCTGGCCCTGTTGGCGGTGAATTGTTTCACCGGACTGGTGTGTCCGTTCCTGATCGTGCCCGGCGCATCGGGAGCGCTGGACGCGGCGCGCGACTTTGGAGTTTTCTGGCTGGTGATTTTGCTGGCCTCGGTGTTTGTCTTCCTGCTGCTGCTGGGCGTGCAGGGGGTGGCCCTGCATTTGTTGCCGCACGCGCTGTATATGCGATGGTCCAGCCTGATTCAGACCGCCGCGTTCTTTGCGGTGCTCACGTTGTACTTCCTCACTCCGCCGCTGGCGAATCCGCACGCGTTAGCCGCGCCCGAAAACCGCTTGTGGTATGCGCTGGTTCCGTCGTACTGGTTCTTCGGCCTGTTCCAGGTGCTCACCGGATCCGCGAACGCGGCGTTGGGCGCGCTGGCGCGCCAAGCCTTGGCTGGCGTTGGATTGGCCGCGCTGGTGGCGGCGGGGACTTATGCCCTGGCGTACGCCCGGCAGATGCGCCGTGCGGTAGAGCAGCCGGGCATCTCCCCTGGCGCCGCACGCCTATGGGGTGCTGCCACGCCGTGGCCGGCCATCGCCAGAGTGCTCGCCCGCCGCGCGCCGGAGCGGGCCATCCTGGCCTTTATCGGACGCACGCTGGCGCGCAGCCGGCAGCACCGCCTGTTGCTGGCCGTCTACACGGGCATGGGACTGGCGTATGTGTTCAGCCAGGCCGCATACGTGCTGTACCGTTCGAGGACGACCGATTACGGCGCACTCGAAGGCCGTGCGCAGACGGCGCTGGGCATCCCGCTGATCCTGCTTTTCTTCCTGATCGTGGGCCTGCGCGTGTCGTTCTCCATCCCGGTGGAGGTGCGGGCCAACTGGCTTTTCCGTTTGACCGATCCGATCGGCGGCGGCGCGTATCTGGCGGCCACGCGCAAGACGCTGCTATGGCTGGCGGTGGCGCCGGTGGTGGCGGTCGCGGCGCCGATTTACATGGCGGTGTGGCCGTGGCCCAGAGCTTTGGGCCACGCGGGATTCCTGGCGGCGTTTGGACTACTGATTGTCGAACTGGCCCTCACAGGTTTCGCCAAAGTGCCGTTCACTTGTTCGTATCTGCCGGGCAAGGCAAATCTGAAGATTATGTTCGGGGTGTACTGGGGGCTGCTCATCATCGTGTCGGAGTTAGTCACGGATGTCGAGCAAGCGGGCTTGCGCGATCGGGCGGCATACGCCTGGCTGATGGGGATTACGCTGCTGGCGTGGCTGGCTGCGGCGTATCGTGGACGATGGGCGCGCGCACGTATTCCGGCACTGAGCTTCGAAGAACAGCCAGAGCCGGCGGTGGCGGGACTGGGGCTGGCGGGCCCCTAAGGCTTTCCACGCCGTGGTCCCTGTGCTTTCCTTGCAAACGGGTCGGGAACTCCGTGCGGCTCACTGAAGCGGGAGCGGATTTCCTTTACCAATTCACCAGCTTGGTAAGTCCGGCCCTTTTTGTCGCCGCTGGCAATCAGGAGCCCACTGTCTACCAGGCGTTTCAAATCCTTGGTTGCCACCTGATCGGATATGTCAGCTACATTTCGATACGCCGCATTCCGAACTCGCAGGCCCGACGCTGCATCGGACAAGACCAGAATCGTCCGCTCGGGTAGCTTCCTTTTCTTCACTTCTATCTCCAGTGCGTCCCAGATTTGCTGCAACTCTCTGGTTCGTCGCAATATGGTGGTCGCCTGGCGGAAATGCGCCGTCAGGCAGAACCTGATCCAAGGGCGGGCATTCCGGCGCGGGTTCCAAGTGCCAGATCCGACCCTGAGCAGGACATCGTAGTATTCGCGCGTGTTCCGGCCAAGGTATTCCTCGATGCTGGAGAATTCCGGAGCCAAGGTGCCAGCCCTGGCCAACACAAGAGACTGAAGGCAGCGCGCCATTCTGCCATTGCCGTCGGAAAAAGGGTGAATCATCACGAAATTGAGATGTGCCATCGCCGCGCGCACCATGCTCGTTGTCGAATCGCCCGGTCGATTCAGAGAGGCCGCTAGTTCCCCCATTAACTCCGGGACAACTTCCGCATCCGGCGCCCTATAGACGACTTCTCGCTTGGCTTCATCGACCACCTGGATCGGGCCGGGCCGCCACCTTCCGGGGTGCTTGCTGAGATCGTACTCGGTCATCATGAAATGCAAGCTTCGCAGAAAATCGGTGGAGTGCTTGAAATGCGGATCTTCGGCAAGCTGTAACACGTAGGTCATGGCGGAACGGTATCCGCGCACCGCCTGCCAGTCGGCGGCGGCGGCGTCGAGCGGTTCGTCCCCCTCGACGGCGGCGATCGCATCTTCGACTGTCACATTAAAGCCCTCAATCGAATTGGATGCCCTGATCGCGCGTGCGAACAGCGCCCGGCGCAACAGGCCGGGCCATCGCTTGGGGCTTTGCACGGCGTACTTCAGACTGCGCTTGAGATCCTCAATGTGACCGATGACCCCAAGCTCCAAATGGTCGAGCTTGGGAGCTTCAAAAAGCATACCGATATAGTGTTTACAACAATACTCTGTACTAATGATATCAATACGTCATATTGTTGTCAACAGTACTTCCTTCAGCATAGGTAGCGGGGCTTTCACGCCGCGCCAGTCGGGGCGCGGCATCAATACCGAGCATGATGAACAGCAGTGCTCTACCTTAGCCTCATCCAGTCCACCGGCTCTGGAAATTCTGGGCCGACTTCATCGAACATCGGGGTCTCCACGGGCGTACCTTGCTTACCAATTGTTTGCCGCGTGATTCGTGACGCACAAAGTCGAGAACCGTTCCCGCTGTTCGTCGCTGGCACGATCAATGGCAAGAAGCTCAACATCCGGAAACCCTGACAGCGGCAGGATGAACGCACCCCTTTGCATGGTGCCCAGGTCGGGCCGAAAGGCCATCGCCAAAGCGCATCGACTCGAGCACGGAGGACAGTAAGTTTGGGTGGCCGCATCCACGTCGGGATATCGCCTGCCGGCAAGTTGATGCCAGCGAGTTGCGAGTGTCAGTCACTTTCCGACGCAACAGGCTGGCCCATCGCTTGGGCGTTTGCACTTAGTACTTCAATTCAAATGTTGCTGGACGTCCTCAATGCGGCCGATCGGTTCCAAGTCCGAATGGTCGAGCGTGGATAAGGAGGCGCCTTACGCCGCGCCAGTCAGAGTAGGGGCCGCCGCCTGCGCGTTGGGCTTCCGGCGGCGGGGCGCACGCTTCGTCTTGGCTGCCGGTTCCGACTCAGGCACCTTGGCGGCTTTGCGCAATTCCGCAAACGAAGCGTCCAGAAACTCTTTCATGCGGTCGCCATCGGGGGCCGCTTGCGCGTCGAAGGTGAAGGCGAAGAAAAGCTTCTGGTCGTAGCTCTGGATGGCCAGCCCCATGCCGACATCCCAGCCGGCGGGCACGTGCGGGTAGAGCGTCAACAGGCGCCGGCCATTGGCGTAGAGGGGGACCTGCGGCCCCGGAACGTTGGTGGACACTATGTGGACGATAGGCACGGGCGTGGAGACCAGCGGCAGCCGGCCGGCCAGCGCTTGCAGCGGCGCGGGGAGCGCGCCCATCCACGAGAATGCGGCGCGCAGCAGTTCCGCGACGCGCGCGTGCTTCATGGCTTCGGTCTGGGCGGCGATCCGGCGCAGGCGCTCGACCGGATCCTGGATGAACAGCGGCAGGGTAACCGGCAGGACCGAAACGCAATTGCCCAGCGTGCCGCGGTCTTCGGCCTGGCGCAGGTTTACCGGCACCATGACGCGGAAGTAACGGTTGCGCAACGACTCTTTGTGCAGCTTCAGATAGCGCATGACCGCGCCGGTGAGCGCGGTGAGTACGACGTCGTTCACGGTGCCGCCGCAAGCCGTGCGGACGGCGCGCGCGTCGGTGAAAGAGTGCTCGCTCCAGGCCACGCGGCGCTCGCCGGAACAGGGACGATTGAACGGCAAGCGCTCCAGCGGCCCCAGCACCTGCGGCAGCACCCCGGCCAGGCGCTGGATGCCGTCGAGCGCCCGCCGATCCTGGAATAGGGCTGCGCCGTAGGCTGCCAGATTCTTCTGCGCGCCGGCGAGTTGATCCAAGGTGAATTGGAACGCGCCTTTGAGGGCATCGGTGAAGATCCGGGTTTCATCCGGCGGCTGGGGCGGGCGGTAGCGCTTGCGTTTGGGAGCGCCCTTGAGGGCCGGCGGGGCGTTGCTCGTGGCATGGGGCGACGTATCGAACATAAGGCTGAGCAGCCCCACCCCGGATACGCCGTCCACCATGCAGTGATGCACCTTGGTGACGATGGCGGAGCGGCCGCCCGCGAGCCCATCGACGATGTAGACTTCCCACAACGGTTTGCCGCGGTCCAGCAGTTTGGTGAAGACGCGCCCCGTCAGTGCGCGCAATTCGGCTTCACCGGCGGGCGCATCGAGCTGGACGTGGAAGATGTGGCGGCGGATATCGAATTTCGGATCGTATTGCCAGATGGGCAGTCCGATGTCGAGGAAAGGCCGCACTACTATCTGGCGGTAGCGCGGCAGCAGATCCAATTTGGATTCGATGCCGGCCACGAACTGGTCGAACGGCAGCGGGCCGTCGCAGATGGAAACGCTGCCGATGTGCAGGGGCATTTCCGGGCGCTCGAAATTCAGAAACAGCGCATCGAGCGGCCCGAGATTTTGAGGGAGTTCGCGGGGAGTCATGCTGGTGTTTTAGTCGTGAAAGCCGGACACGTCGAAGGACATTAATACCAGATCCTGGGTCTTGCCGTGACGGTCGATGGCCCAATCGGCCAACAAGGCCTCGATTTGAAAGCCCAGGTTTTCGAACAGGCGGCGGGCGCCCTTTTGGCTGGAAGCCATACGGGCGACGATTTTGCGCAGTCCCAGCTCGCGCGCGATGGCGAACACTTCCTGCGCCAGCACCTTGCCCAAGCCGCGGCTGCGCTGGCTGGGGTCCACCAGCAGGCGGATCTCGCCCAGGTGGCGGAACCAGCGGGTTTCGCCGTGATGCAGGCTGCCATAGCCGAGCAACTGGCCATCCCGCTCGGCGAGCAAGGTGGTATCCTGGCCGGCCTGGATGCCGCGCAGTTTGCGCGCCAGACCTTCCGGCGCGTTCAGATCCATCATCAGGAAGAACAAGTCGTCTTCCGGCTGCTGCTGGATGAACGCCTGAAAGGCGTCGCGATCCGCGGAGGTCATGAGGCGCAAGGAAATGCTTGCGCCTCCGATGTTGGCGACAAACGGAAAGGTCCGTTGGGCGGTCTGGCGGGACATGGAAGCGCCGTTGGGCCTTTAGTGCTTGCGGGCGGCCGGGCGCGGCGCCGGGGGCGGCGGCAGGAACGGCTTGGTGGCGACGTTGAGCAGCGCTTTTTGGGCGTTCACCAGATTGGCCACACCGCGCCGGGCAACTTCGCCAAACGAAGCGGAAGGCTCAGCGGACTTCGGCCGCACGGCTTCGACGGTGGAAATCTGCGCGGCAGCCAGATCCAAAAGCTGCTTTTCGGCGACCACGAAGGCGTCGATGCCGTCCTTGGCCAGTTCCGTGAGTTTCTTGCGCTGGGCGGGCTTGGCGGCCTTCTTGCCATTGCCGGCGGGCTGCGCGGAAACCCGTTCGGCGACCAGGTTAAGGAAGCGCTGCTGCGTTTCGACGAAGGTCTTGAGGCCTTGTTGGGCCTTCTCCGCGGTCGCCGCCACGGCTGTCATGGGCGATCCGTTCATCACCGACTGGACCAGGGTATCGCCTTGTTCGACGGCCAGATCCAGGAATTGTTTTTGCATTGCAACAAAAGCATCCACGCCGCCATGGACCACGTCGGCGAGGGCGGCCGCGGGCCCTGTCAGACCTAATCCGTCCTTGACTCCCTGATGCACGATGGCGTTCTCCTGGACAGCCAGATCCAGCAGGATTTTCTGCGCCGCGATAAAATTGGCGGCGCCCTGCCCGGCAAACGCCAGCAGCCCGGTGACCGGCGCGGAGGGCAGGTAGCTCATCCGCTCGCGGACGAAACCGAGAGCCAGGGAATTCTGCTGCGCGGCGAGATCCAGCAGGATCTTCTGGGTGGCGACGAAGCCTTCGGCGCCCTGGCGCGCCCAAGCCGACAGCAAGGAAAGCGCGGCGTTGGAGGGGGGAACGGACTTGGTAGTGCGGGTCATGATGGTGCTCCTTCTATGCTGCATTGCAGCATAATTTGAGTGTAACGGGTAGCGGGGCGATTGTCAAGCAGGTGTCGAGAGAGTTGTCAAGAGAGTCTTGGTTTTGGAGATTGGCCATTTCAGTTGGGTAGCCCTCGTGGCGCACGCCCCCGGCGTGCCGTGTCGGCACTCCTGCCGACACAGGCGAGCGAAGCTCGCCCAAGCCGGCTGAAAGCCGGCTCTGGACTTTGGCCTTTTGGGGCAAGCGTTCTTGGGGGGCGGGATTTATCCCGCGCGGGGCTTTTGCCCCGCGCTTAGCCGGCTGAAAGCAGGCTGCGGGCAGAATTGCCCGCCCTCCATTTTGTGAACAACGTGGCGTTGGGCGGGATTATCCGCGGCACAAAACCAAACTGACCCGACTAAAGCAAATTGTCCTGCCAAATCCAAACGGGTTTAGTCCAGTCCATTTTTAGCGCACCGTCGAGGCGGCCGCCTCTCGCGCGTCTGTCGAGGTACGGAAGCCGCGACGCCGAGCTAAAAATGCTCTGCATTAGGCACTTGTGCCTGTGTGCCTGTCTCCATGGGCCCCGGCGGCCCACCAAATGCGCATGAAAGCCGAGTTGTGGGGCAGGCTCGCAGCCTGCGGCGGCCTCGCAGGCCGCCCGGCCGTATTCTCAGTCGCCTACCGGAGGCTTTCGATGCTGCCGCGGCGGGGCGTGCGCCACGGGAGGCGTTAGCCGGCGGTCCAGCCGCCGTCGATGGTGAGCACGGAGCCGGTCACGAATTCGGCTTCCGGCGAGCAGAGATACAACACCATGCCGGCGATCTCCTCCGGACGTCCGAGGCGTCCGACTGGCTGGCGCTGGTTCAACTCCGCGCGGACCTTCTCCTTCTCGTGCCGGTGATACTTCTCCAGGTACGCCTCGACGAACGGCGTGTCTACCGTGCCGGGACAAATGCAGTTGGCGCGCAGGGCGGTGGGATAGTCGACCGCCAGTTGGCGGGTGATGGCGATTACCGCGCCCTTGGTGGCGCAGTAAGCGAAGCGCTTCTTGATGCCCACCAGGCCGGCCACCGATCCGATGTTCACTATCGAGCCGCGGGACGCCAGCAACACCGGCATGGCGGCGCGCGTGACCAGGAACATACCCTGTACGTTGACCCGGAACAGCCGTTCGAAATCGGCCAACTCGGTCTGCTCCACGCCGCCGACCAGACCGATGCCGGCGTTGTTCACCAGGATATCGAGCGCGGGGATGCCGGCGAACGCTGCCTGTACCGCCGCTTCGTCGGTAATATCAAGTATGCACACAGAGGCGCCCGGCAATTCCCGCGACAGGGCTTCGGCTCCCGGACGGTCGATATCGGCAATCAGGACCTGCGCGCCCGCGGCGTGCAGCGCGCGGCAGGTGGCGGCGCCGATTCCGCTGGCGCCGCCGGTAACCAGGGCTTTGCGCCCATCTACACGAAAAGGAAGATGCATCGCTTGAATTCTAACGCTCTGCGGGTGCTACAGGACCAGGTCGTCCAATGCCGGCGCTGTCCCCGGCTGATCGCGCATTGCCAGGAGGTGGCCCGCGTGAAGCGCCGCGCCTATCGGGATTGGGAATATTGGGGCAAGCCGGTGCCCGCGCTTGGGCCTGCGCGCGCCGAGTTGCTCATCGTGGGCCTGGCGCCCGGCGCGCACGGATCCAATCGCACGGGACGCATGTTTACAGGAGACATGTCGGGCAACGTGCTGTACCGGGTGCTGCACCAAACCGGCTTTGCCAGCCAGCCGGAGAGCGTTTCGCGGGACGACGGTCTGCGGCTGGTGAACGCCTACATCACGGCGATTGCGCGCTGCGCTCCGCCGGCCAACAAGCCCACGCGTGAGGAGATCGCCAACTGCCGGCCTTATCTGGAGCGCGAGTTGGACCTGTTGCGGAACGTGAAGGTGGTGGTGGCGCTGGGCCGGGTGGCGTTCGACAACTACTTGGGAATTCTGCGGAGCCGTGGCCTGATCCGGAGCCGCGCCGCCTTCGCGTTCGGACACAATCGCATTTTTGAAACCGCGCCGGGCCAACCGGTCTTGATCGCTTCCTACCATCCCAGCCAGCAGAATACGTCCACCGGCAAGTTGACCCAGCAGATGCTGGCGGCGGTGTTCCAGCGCGCGCGGAAAATTCTAGAGGCTTAGTGGGGCAGGCTCGCAGCCTGCGCGGGCCTCGCAGGCCCGCTTTTCACCGGCTGTAAGCCGGCTTGGCGGCGCATGGCGCCGCCCCACGAGCGGCCTTCCAACGCATCCGTCTACCCTGCCGCCTTCACCTTATTCGCGAACTTCTGCTGGAACTTCTGCACCTTCGGCGCCACCACATACGAACAATACGGCTGCCGTGAATTGTTGGCGAAGTATTCCTGATGGTAGTCTTCCGCCACATGGAATGTCGATGCCGCTGTAACTTCCGTCACGATCGGATCGTGGAAAGCCTCTGCCGCCGTCAGCTCGCGAATCGCTTGTTCGGCCGTCGCGCGTTGCTCGTCCGAGTGATAGAAGATCGCCGAGCGGTACTGCGTTCCCGCATCGTTGCCCTGCCGGTTGAGAGTCGTCGGATCGTGGATCGCGAAGAACACGTCCAGAATATCGCGGAAGGTAGTCACATCGGGATCGAACGTGACCTGCACCACCTCCGCGTGCCCGGTCCGGCCGGTGCAAACATCCCGATACGTCGGGTTCGGCTGCCGTCCCCCCATGTATCCCGACTCCACGGACAGCACTCCCTCCATACCGTCGTAGACGGCTTCCAGGCACCAAAAACATCCCCCAGCCAGCGTGGTGGTTTCGCGTTTGGACATGGTTTCAGGGTAGCGCAACCGTGGCGGCTTCGATTTCCACTTTGTCGCCGACGCGCAGCAGGAAGGTGCTGGGGTTCTTCATTCCCCACTTCACATAAGGGATGGTGAAGCTCGTCTTCGCCGACACCACGCCGTTGTTCACTTGCACGTGAACCGGCAGCGTCACCTCGTGCGCCGCGCCGTGGATCCGAAACATTCCGTGCACCTGAATTTGCGACCCGCCTTGCGCTGCCACGGCGCCGTCCACGCGGTCCGGCGTGAAGACGATCTCCGGATACTTCGCGCTTTCCAGAATGTCCTTGTGCATGTTGCGGTCGCGTCCCTCGTCGCCGCTCGCGCCGCTGGCGGCATCCACCACGACTTCGCCGGAGATCTTGCCGCTGGCCGGATCGAAGCGGATCGCGCCGCCCTTCAGCCTGAAGCTGCCGTGCACGGTGTGCAGCGTGGCGGACAGCTTGAACTGCACAGTGGCGGTGGCGGGGTCCGGATTCAGGACGATTTCCTGGCCGCCTGCCGCGCCGCAAACCGCCAGCGCCATCAGGAGAAGTGGGGAACGCATAAGTGGAAGGATAGCAGCGCTTGGAAAATGCGCGGCTCGAACGCCATGGCGCGGAACGCAGGCGTCCTCAGCCAGGTTCGCCGACCCATGCTGAGCATCAGTTTCGACATCAGCGTGGGACGGCGCGCCAAACGGCGATGTGCCGCCTGGTAGCCCGCCAGATCTCCGGACGCCAGGCTATCGGCCAGCGCGATCGCCTGGTGGAAGGAAAGGCACAGCCCTTCGCCCGTGATCGCATCCACCGAACCGGAGGCATCGCCGATCAGCGCGACATTGCCGCGGTAAACGCGCGGCAGTGTGCAGTTCGCGGTGATCGCTCCGCGTTCCGTATTCGCGTGCG
Source organism: Bryobacteraceae bacterium (assembly GCA_050008575.1). Taxonomy (GTDB): domain Bacteria; phylum Acidobacteriota; class Terriglobia; order Bryobacterales; family Bryobacteraceae; genus Bog-159. Next base: position 4,713 of record JBEKMJ010000146.1, on the reverse strand, counting down.
GCGCACCCGCCAGACGCGCGGCCAGTTCCGGAAACTGCCCCAGCGCCGCATCCAGGCGCAAGTGTGGATCGCGGGAAATCAGCGCCGCGCAAACCTCCCGTGGACCGATCGGCGTCACATAGATCTGGCAGCCCGCGCCCCAGTGCAGTTCCATACAGTCGCTCCAAGGCGCCGCGCGATAGTGTATGCGGAAGCCGAAGCGCGGGCGCGCGGGCGCCGCGACGCCAAGTCTGGCCCAGCGTCTGACGCGGGAATGAAAGCCATCGGCCCCCACGATCCAACGGGCGCGGATGGCCTGGTCCGCCATCGAGACCGGCGTGCCCCACAGCATATGAACACCCGCGGCGGCGGCGGCCTCCACCAGCTTCGCATGCAATACCGTGCGCCGCACCCCCAGCGCGTGGCCTTCCGGAAAATTCGATTCGAACGAAACGCCGCGGTCCACGAATCGGATGCCGCGGAAGGGTTGCGCGTCCGTCTCGTCCAGCGTAACGCCGAGACTGCGCAGCGCGGCCAGGCCATCGGGCATCAATCCTTCGCCGCATGGTTTGTCGATCGGCGGACGCGCGCCATCCGCCAGTGTGACATTCATTCCCTTACGGCGCGCGGCGATGGCCGCGGCCAACCCGGCGGGCCCACCTCCGATAACGAATAAGTCGGTTGGCTGCAAATTCAGCAGACGGCCTCCGGCGCGATCGGGTTCCGGCCGGGCCTGTTAACTCAAGCGTTAGCTCAGGCCAGCCAGGTACTGGAAACTCTTGCGCAGCGAGTCGATCGGATCGCCGGGCGTCTCATCCTGCTCCACAAAGTAGTGTTTCACGCCGGCCTGCTGGGCGGCGCGCAGCACGGCGGGAATATCCACCGCGCCGTCGCTCAAGTCGTGGAACGCGTCGCGCGGGATCTCCTCGTTGAAGCGCGGCTCCACGCCGCGCGCGACATTCTTTAAGTGAACCAGCGGAATGCGGTCGCCGTATTGTTTCAGGACGCTCACCGGATCGACACCCGCCACCTGCGCCCACATCACGTCCAGTTCCAGGCTGACCAGCTTCGGATCCGCGGTCTTCATCAGCACGTCGAGCAATCTGCCGTCCGCGGTCGGCTGGTATTCGAAAGCGTGATTGTGATAGCAAAGACGCATGCCGGCCTTGCGGCACAATTCGCCCGCCCTGTTCAACGTCTCGCCCAGCTTGCGAATCATCTCCACGCCGCCGCGGTCGCGCGGCTCGATCCAGGGGCAGACTACGTATTCGAAGCCGTGCTTTCGGGCGTCTTCGAGCACGCCCGGCAGTTTCTCCGGCTGGTGGATGAAGAACTTCTCGTCCAGGTGTACGCTGACGGCTTTCAGCGAAGTCTCTTTCAGCATGGGCCAGATGTCGTCGAGATGTTCCGCGGTGCATTCCACTTCGCGATAACCGATCTGCTCGATGGCGCGCAAAGTTTCCAGCGGTTTGCCGGGCAGGACCCGGCGGACGGTGTAAAGCTGCACGCCGACCACGGGCAACGCGCGAGCTTGGAGCGAAGCGGCCGTTGCCGCGGCGGCGGTAGTCAGAAACGAGCGGCGGGAGATCGCGTGCATGCTCCTATGCTACCAGCAGATTTGGCGTGCCGCCGAGCTGACTGTTACCGGGCCGCGACCGTCAGGGAGCGGTTTCCCAAAACGGTCAAGCACCCGCGATCCATTCGCGCCACCCCCTGTCCAACTGTGGTTCCATGGTTCTTTATCGATTCCAAAGGGAGAGTGACCGTTGCAAACTGAGATCGAAGCCGAAATCGAACGACTCTTCGACCACCGGCCCGACGCCTACACCGAAGCGCATTTCCGGCTCTTCTACGAATTCAAGGAAGCGCTGAACCAGGGCCGCATCCGCGCCGCCCAGCCCGATCCGTCCGCGTCCAGCGGCTGGCGCGCCAACGGCTGGGTCAAGAAGGGCATCCTCCTGGGCTTTCGCATGGGCGGCGTGGTCGATATGTCGATCGACGCCACGCGCCAGCCGTACCTCGACAAGTCCACCTTCCCCGTGAAACAATTCACGCCCCAAAGCGGCATCCGCATCGTCCCCGGCGGCTCCAGCATCCGCGATGGCGTCTACATCGGCAAAGGCGTCACCTGCATGCCGCCCATGTACATCAACGTCGGCGCATATGTGGACGATGGCACCATGGTCGATTCCCACGCCCTGGTCGGAAGCTGCGCGCAGATCGGCAAGAACTGCCACATCTCGGCCGCCTCGCAAATCGGCGGCGTCCTCGAACCCGTCGGCGCGCTGCCCGTCATCGTCGAAGACGAAGTGCTGGTGGGCGGCAACTGCGGCGTCTACGAAGGCGCGGTAGTCAAGAAGCGCGCCGTGCTCGGAACGGGCACCATCCTCAATCGCTCCACGCCCGTTTATGACCTGGTGCGCGGCATGGTCTACAAGGCCACAGACGACGAACCGCTCATCATCCCGGAAGAAGCCGTAATCGTAGCCGGCGCGCGCGCCATCGCCGCCGGTCCCGGCAAGGATTGGGGCATCTCCGTCTACACCCCGGTGATCGTGAAGTACCGCGACAGCCGCACCGACACCAAGATCCAACTTGAAGACCTGCTAAGGTAGTCCGCGGCGCTCCTTATCCGTGTGCCCTTCGCAAGAATTGGACCGGCGCCAAAATCCAACTCGAAGACCTCCAAACGTAGTCCGCAAGCGCTCTTTATCCGTGTTCATCCGTGTCTATCTGTGGTTCCACTTTGTGCCCTTCACCCTCGGTTCCAAAGTAGCCGTCCGTCGCCGGCGCCAAAATCCAACTCGAAGATCTGTTAAGGTAGTCTGCGGCGTTCTTGATCCGTGTTTATCCGTGTCCATCTGTGGTTCCATAGTTCTGTATGCCCTTCACCCTCGATTCCAAAGTAGCCCTCATCACCGGCTCCGGCCGCGGCATCGGCCGCGCTATCGCCGAGCAACTCGCGGCCGCCGGCGCCGCCGTCATGATCAATGACCTCGACCCGGCACCCGCCCTCGAAGCCGAATCCGCCATCCGCCAATCCGGCCGGGCCGCCGCGCACCTCGCGGGCGACGTTACCGCGCCCGATTTTCCCCAGAAGCTCGTGGATGCCACCCTCGAAGCCTTTGGCGGCCTCGACATCATCGTCAACAACGCCGGCTACACCTGGGACAACGTCATCCAAAAAACCACCGACGACCAGTACCTCGCCATGCTTGGCATCCACCTGGTCGCGCCGTTCCGCATTCTGCGCGCCGCCTCCACGCACATCCGCGAAGCCGCCAAGCGCGAAGCCGCCGAAGGCCGCCGCGTCATGCGCAAGGTCGTTAACATCACCTCCATCGCCGGCACCGACGGCAATCCCGGCCAGGCCGGATATTCGTCGGGCAAAGCGGGCGTCATCGGCCTCACCAAGACCATGGCCAAGGAGTGGGGCCGCTATAACGTAAACGTGAACGCCGTGGGCTTCGGTCTGATCGAAACGCGCCTGACGCAGCCGCTCACGCAGGCGGGCGCCACTATCGACGTGCAGGGCCGCCAGATCGCCGTCGGCGTGCAGCCCAAAATGCTCGACGCGCTCAAAGCCGTTTGCCCATTGGGCCGCGCCGGCACGCCCGAAGAAGCCGCCGGAGCCGTGCTGTTCTTCTGCTCGCCGCTGTCCGACTATGTGACCGCCGAAGTCTTGATCTGCGGCGGCGGAATGCACTTCTGATGTGCCGCCTATTGGTAGCCGACGACGATGCCCAGCAGCTCGGCATCCGCAAGCTGTTGCTCGAAGCCGCCGGTCACGAAGTGGCCGTGGCTGAGGACGCTCCCGCGGCCCGCCGCCTGCTCGCCGAACTGCTTCCCGACGTGCTGGTGATGGACCTCCGCCTGCCGAAACTCAAGGACGGCTTGAGCCTCATCCGCTGCGTCGACGAGCAACACCTCGCCGCCAAGATCATCGTGCTTTCCGGCTGGACCGAAGAGCTTTGCGATCTGCCCGAAGAGAAGCTGGTCGCCTGTGTACTGGGCAAGCCCATCCGCAATGAGCACCTGCTCGAAGCCATCAGTGCCGCGGTTGCTTAGTTCGGTTGCACCGTGGGGCGGCCAATCATGGCCGCAGCCGCCTTTCAGGCGGCTCCTGCTTTCACGGCGCCTCGTCGCGGTCGCAAAGGCCGCCTGAAAGCGAGGCTGCGGGCAGGATTGCCCGCCCACAAACGCCATACTCACTTCTCAGCCAGCCTACCTATAGCTAACCTATAGCTAGTCTGACGGGCGCGGCTCAGAATCGTGCACACGTAGTTGCCGTAACTTACCGAGCCGCGTCCGTGAGGGAGCGCTAGGGCGCCCAGCGAAAGACCGTACCGCAACAGATACCGCCTCCGCCCGTCGTGCCATAGAGCACGCCGTCGTCGCCGTTTTCGCCAGTGAAGCTGTGCAGCGTGCTGAAACCGGTCTGGGCCGCGCAAAGGGGCACAAACAACGCACCGAGTGTGACGTGGGCAAGAAGCTGCCATGGACTCATCGGGCTTTACCTCCTCACGAACAAATGCTTCCGCGAGTATAGCTTTTTTCCAAAGAAGCGGTCCGTAAATGTTTGTAAAGGCCCCCGTGTCGGCGGGGCGCGCGACAGAAAAGTCGGATACCTTGGCCGGATTCAGGCTTGGCTTATTTGTGTTTTATCGGCGTTCATCGGCGTTCATCGGCGGCCAATATTCGGTTTTGATTTTCGCGTTGGGCCGGAGGAAAAGC
>JBEKMJ010000145.1:0-18754 GCA_050008575.1 Bryobacteraceae bacterium | reverse complement strand
TGCGCTCGGAGGAGTGCGCCACCAGGTGCAGGATCACCTCGGTATCGCTATTGGCCTGGAAGATGGAGCCGCGCCGCTCCAGCTCCGCGCGCAGCTCAATGGCGTTGGTGATGTTGCCGTTGTGCGCCACCGCCACCTTGCCTTTATTGCAGGCCACCGAGAAGGGCTGCGCATTCAGCAGCGCCGTGTCGCCCGCGGTGGAGTAGCGCGTGTGGCCGATGGCCAGCTTGCCGGGCAGTTCGGCAAGCGCCTGGGTGGTGAAGATTTCCGCCACGTGCCCCATGGATTTCCGGCAGTGGATTTCGGCGCCGTCGCTCGAGCAGATGCCCGCGCTTTCCTGGCCGCGATGCTGCAATGCGTACAGGCCCAGGTAGGTCATCTTGGAGGCCTCGGGATGGCCGTAAATGGCGACTACGCCGCACTCGTCATGGAATTTATCAAACATGTTTTATAGCCCATCTATGAGCGAAGCCGCTTTTCGAGCGACTCTTCGTAAATCGCTTTGAGGCTGTCGATAGTAACAGAAATCAACGTTGCGCCGCGATTGCCAATGACCAGGGCGTAGTTCATGGTGATGCCCGCGCGCGGCGCCGCCACCCGATGCCGCGCGGCGATTTCCTCAACCGCCTGGGGGCTGGCGCTCGAAATCAAAATTCGCGAGGGGCCCTCGTGGAATAACAAGTACTCCGTGCTGAGGTCGGATTCGAAATGCAGCGCCGCGCCCACACCCCCCTGGCAGCACTCGGCGGCGGCCACCGCCAGCCCGCCATCGCTCACGTCATGCGCGGATTCCGCGAGGCCCGCCGCCACGATTTCGCGCATGGCGTCGTGGACCCGCCTCTCGTAATCCATGTCGAGCGCCGGAGGCAGGCCCCAAAGCTCCTGCAAAACCGTCTTCGCATATTCGGTGCCGCCGAACCGGACTTCGTCGCACTGGCCGCTGCCGCCCAGCAGAAAGATCGTCCGGCCGGCCGCTTTGAAGTCGCGCGTCACCGGCGCGGCCGTCTGCATCAATCCCACGATGCCGATCACCGGCGTCGGCCAGATGCCTTCACCCAGCGTTTCGTTATACAGGCTGACGTTGCCGCCTGTGATGGGGGTCTCGAAGAACCGGCAAGCTTCGGACATGCCTTCAATGGCTTCCACAAGCTGGCCCATGATTTCGGGCCGCTCGGGATTTCCGAAATTCAAGCAGTTGGTGGCAGCCACCGGCTGCGCGCCTACGGTCGCCAGGTTGCGGCAGCATTCGGCCACGGCCAGTTGCGCGCCGGCGCGCGGCGATAGGTAACAGTAGCGGCTGTTGCCATCCAGCGACATAGCCACGGACACTCCATTTTCTTTGATGCGCACGACGGCCGCATCGGCTCCCGGACCGGCGATGGTGTTGGTGCGCACCATGTAATCGTACTGCTCCCAGATGTAGCGTTTGGAGCAGATGTCCGGCGACCCCAACAGCGCGATTAGGGCGCCCTGCGCGTCCGGAATCGCCCCCTCGCCCGCTCGCCCCCTCGCGCCCTTAGCCGCGGCCGGCGGGCGATGCGGCCTATCGTACAACGGGGCTTCATCCGCCAGTTCGCGGTTGGGAATTTCGGCGACGGTGCGGCCGTGCTGCATCACGCGCAACAGCCCATCGCCGGTAACCGTGCCGATCCCGACGGCGTCCAGGCCCCACTTGCGAAACACCCGGAAGACCTCGTCTTCCCTGCCCTTCCGCGCCACCAGCAGCATGCGCTCCTGCGATTCCGAAAGCATGATTTCGTACGGCGTCATGCCGGTCTCGCGCTGCGGCACCAAGTCCAATTCGATTTCAATGCCGGTGCCGCCGCGGCTGCCCATCTCGCACGTCGAGCACGTCAGGCCCGCCGCACCCATGTCCTGTATGGCGACGATCGCGCCCGTCTGCATGGCTTCCAGGCAGGCCTCCAGCAGCAACTTCTCGAGAAACGGATCGCCCACCTGCACGTTGGGCCGCTTCTGTTTGGACTCCTCCGTAAACTCGGCCGACGCCATGGACGCGCCGTGGATGCCGTCGCGGCCGGTCTTGGCGCCCACGTAAATCACGGGGTTGCCCACGCCCGCGGCGCTCGCGTAGAAGATGTCTTCCTTCTTCGCCACGCCCAGCGCGAACACATTCACTAGCGGATTGCCGTTGTAGCACGCTTCGAAAATGCACTCGCCGCCCACCGTGGGCACGCCGAAACAATTGCCGTAATGCGCGATGCCCGCCACCACGCCCTGCAGGATGCGGCGGTTGCGCGGGCCGGCCTGCGGATCGTCCAGCGGGCCGAAGCGCAGCGAATCGAGCACCGCGATGGGCCGCGCCCCCATGGTGAAAATATCGCGCAGGATGCCGCCCACACCGGTGGCCGCGCCTTGAAACGGCTCGATGAAGCTGGGGTGGTTATGCGATTCGATTTTGAAGGCGATCACGTAGCCGCCGCCCACATCGATAATGCCCGCGTTTTCGCCGGGACCCTGCACCACCAACTTGCCGCGCGTGGGCAGCTTCTTCAGGTGCAGGCGGGAACTTTTGTAGGAGCAGTGCTCGCTCCACATCACGCTGAAGACGCCCAACTCCGTATAATTCGGCTCACGGCCCAGAATATCCACGATCTTGCGGTATTCCGGTTCGGTGAGCTGATGCTGGGCGATCAGATCGGGGGTGATGGCGACGGTGCTCATGCCTGGAGCGCCACCGGTTGGGAGGCCACTGCGGCGGCCAAGAGCATGGAGCGGAAAATCACCAGCCCGTCGCTCGATCCCATCAGCGGCTCGGTGGCGCGCTCTGGATGGGGCATCAAGCCCATCACGTTGCGGCGGGCGTTCAGGATGCCGGCAATATCGCGCACGGAGCCGTTGGGGTTATCCATATAACGGAAGACCACGCGATCCTCGGATTCCAGCTCGTCGAGGGTGCGCTGGTCGGCCACGTAGCAGCCTTCGCCGTGGGCGATCGGGAGGCGCAGAATCTGGCCGGGCGCGGCGGCCGCGGTGAAGGGCGAGTCCAGCGTTTCGGTGCGCAGCCGCAATTCGCGGCAGATGAATTTCAGGTTGCGGTTGCGCATGAGCGCGCCGGGCAGCAGGCCGGCTTCGACCAGCACCTGGAAGCCGTTGCAGATGCCCAGCACCAGTCCGCCATCCGCCGCGAACCTGCGCACGGCCGCCATCACCGGCGAGAATTTGGCGATGGCCCCGCACCGCAAATAATCGCCATAGGCGAAGCCGCCGGGCAGCACGACCGCGTCGATATCGCCGAGGGTTGGGGAATCGTGCCAGATGAATTCAGCGGGATGGCCCAGGTTGTGGTTCACCGCAAACCAGGCATCGTGATCGCAATTACTGCCGGGAAAGACAATAACGCCAAATTTCATGAGTCTTGATCTGCCGGGGAGGTTACTGTACCATCTTACCAGACTTGGTTTGTTGAGCGGTGGAGCAGCGTCTACGACTGCGGCGGGTCTCCAGACCCGCCCACCGCAGCGCGGAGTGGATTTTCGACCGTGCGCGGTCCTCCGGGACCCGCGGCTCGGGCCGATGTGGACGTCGGCGCCCACGGTCGAAAATCCAGTGCGTTTCTGCATTCTGTCCGCCGCCGTGGGGCAGGCTCGCAGCCTGCGCGGGCCTCGCAGGCCCGCTCTTCGGCGAGCGAAGCTCGCCCCGGCGGGGTTAAAGCCCCGCGCGGGCTCAAGCCCGCCCCCCAACCGCAAAAGAAACTTGAGGGCGGCGCATGGCGCCGCCCCACGCGGGTTTTCATCACGATTGGTGGGCCGTAGGCCCATCCCGACAGGACTGGAGTCCCGCCCCACAAAGCCAACGCCGTCTTTATCCTGCTGCCGCGCGGTGCACAAGACGCTGGTGAGAACCGCCTGCGCACGCGCCCTTCTCGGTTCGGTTACGGCCCCAGTTCTTGCGCATCCACCAAACCCTTGTTTACTACCTCGTGGGAACGAAATCGGATGTGTGGATCGTGGATAACTTCGATCCGGCTTATCGAAAATAGCCGAGGATATCTGCCATTCACATGAAATGCCCGGCCCTTGAAAGTCACTATGGCATCGGGGGAGAGCAATGCCAGAGAGGCTGGATAGCGAGGTAACCCGCTTACCCGGCGCCTTCAGTAATGGCGAGCCGGAGGCCGAGGCTTGTCTGGCAGTCCAAGCCGGTGCGCGCATCAGCCCGGAACGGTGGCAGCGGGTCAAGTCCCTTTTCGATCAGGCGCTCGACCATCCCCCGGCCGCAAGCGCCGCGCTTCTGGAACAAGCGGGCGAGAGCCCCAGCGTGGTCGCCGAGGTGCGCGAGTTGATTTCGCGCGATGCCCAGGCCAGCGGTTTCCTGGGGGCGCCCGACCCGGAATTTGCGGCGGCGCCGCTGTTGTCTCCCGGAGATCTGGTGCGCGGACACTTCCGCATCGTGGGCTTGTTGGGGCGGGGCGGGATGGGCGTTGTCTATCGCGCCGAGGATCTGGTATTGTCGCGCCTGGTGGCGTTGAAGTTTCTGCCCGGCGGCGAGTCGGGAGGCCGGCTAGCGCTGGAACGGATGCGACGGGAAGCGCGCGCGGCGGCCGCCTTGAATCATCCGAATATCTGTGTGGTTTACGAAATTGGCGAACACCAGGGTCAGCCCTTTATCGTCATGGAGTTGCTGGAAGGCCAAACGCTGAAGCAGCGCATAGCGGACAAGCCTTTGACCATGCACGACCTGCTCGACTGGGCCGCGCAGATCGCGGACGGGCTGGAGGCGGCGCACCACGCCGGGATCGTGCATCGCGACATCAAGCCGGCGAACATCTTCATCACCGCGCGCGGACAGCCCAAGATCCTCGATTTCGGATTGGCCAAGGTCGCGTCGCTGTCCGCCAGTCTGCCGGCGGAGGAGTACCCGACATGGCCGGGCATGGCGGTCGGAACGGTGCCTTACATGTCGCCGGAGCAAGCGCGCGGGGAAGAATTAGATGCGCGCACGGATCTGTTCAGTCTGGGCGCGGTGCTGTACGAAATGGCGGCGGGCAAGCAGGCGTTTGGCGGCGGGACGACGGGTATTATGCAAGCGGCCATCCTGCAGCGGGCGCCAGCGCCGGCCAGCACGCTGAATGCGCGTCTTCCGCAAGAACTGGATGGCATTATCGGCAAGGCGCTGGAGAAAGACCGCGACCTGCGTTATCAGCATGCGGCGGATATGCGCGCGGATCTGAAGCGCTTGCAGCGCAACGGGATATCGGGCAAGTTCGAAACGGTCGGTGGCCGCCGGGTACCGGTGTTGGCCGCGCGGCGTTTCCGGCGAGCCGCGGCGGCGCTGGTGGCGCCTCTGGCCGCCTTCGCCGTTTGGTGGTCGAACCCGGTACCCGCGCCGCGCGTGGTGGGGTGGTTCCCGATAACCGAGTCGGGCCTGCAGGACTTTCTGGTCCGCCCGGCTACCGACGGAGTCCGGCTGTTCTATGTGCGCAAGGCCGGCGCGCATTACGACCTGATGCAAGCGTCGGTCCACGGCGGCGAAGAACAGCGGATTACCGCGCCGTTTCGGAACACGAACACCGTGATTTGGGATGTGTCGCCGGACGGCTCGCGGTACCTGACCGGATCCTTCGCTTTCCGTGGAGAGCCTTCCCAGCTCTGGAGCTGGCCGGCCACGGGAGGCGCGCCCAGCAAGTTGGGAGATCTGGTTTCGGGGGATGCCGCCTTTTCCCCGGACGGCCAACGCATCGCCTTTCACATTCGCAACGAATTGTGGGTGGCCAACGCGGACGGCGCGGGCAGGCGCCGCCTGGGATTGTTCGCCAGCAGCGTGGATGCGCCCGCGTGGTCTCCTGCCGGAAACCGGATTCGCTTTACTCTGGGGGCGAACGGCAAGGACCCGTTGAGTATTTGGGAGATTGGTGTGGATGGCGCCGGCCTGCGGCGGATACTGCCCGGCTGGAACAATCCGGCGGGCATTTGCTGTGGCGTCTGGACGGCGGACGGGCGCTACTACGTCTTCGTGGAAAACGTAGCCCGCCGTTTGTGGGCGCTGCCGGAGAAGCCGCAATGGTGGCGGCGCGGATCTGCCGGACCCTTTCCGCTACCCTCCCTGCCGATGGGGGCCTGGAGTCCGCGGGCCGGTCGCGACGGCCGGCATATTTTCTTTTGGGGGCGCACGCCTCGCGCCGATCTGCAGCTTATGGACCCGCGGACGCACAGGCTCTCGCCTTTTCTGCCCGGGCGCCGGCCTTCGATGCTCAGCTTTTCCCGCGACTTCCAGCAGGTCGTTTATTCGGAACGGGAGACGCTTTGGCGCAGCCGCGCCGATGGCGAAGGCGTGCAACCGATCGCGGTACCCGGTCTGAAAGCCTTCTTCCCGCGCTGGTCGCCGGATGGGCGCACAATCCTTTTTGCGGGCGACGACCAGGCAGGGGCGTCCAACGTTTATACGATAGCCGCGGACGGCGGTGTGGCAACGCCGGTGTTGCCGGGTGTGAGCAATCTGCGCGATCCGGACTGGTCGCCGGATAGCTCCCAAATCGTGGCTGTCCGCGACTTGGATATCGAGCCACGGAAATCCCTACTCGTGCTGATCGCCAGCGGCGCGCGGGGCCAGTTCACCGATATTCCCGGATCGGAATACCTGAGCTTGCCGCGCTGGTCGCCCGACGGACGATTTCTGGCGGCGACTTCGACGAATGTGCGAGAGATCCGGATCTACGACTTCGTGCGGCGGAGCTGGCGAGTGGCTGCGCGGGGCACATCCCTCACTTGGGCCGTGTGGTCGGCGGACGGCGCCCGGCTTTTCTACCAGGACGCCCGCGCGGAGGGTATTCCGGTTTTTGTTTTCGACCTTCGTACCGGGGCAACGAAAACAGTGGCGCGGTTCGACCGGGTGCTGAATGCGGGCAACCTGGTCTGCAACTTCGCCGCTCTCGCGCGAGGCGACGTGCCGGTGATCGATATTGAGCGAAGTTTCTCGGATATATACAGCGCCGAAATCGAATTTCCGTAAGTTAGTGGGGCAGGCGTCTACGCCTGCGGCGGGTCTCCGGACCCGCCGGGGCGAGCTTCGCTCGCCGAACACAGGCTCTCCAGAGAACCATCGTGCAAGTCACTGATCTAGCTAGCTATAGCTAGCGGGACTAGCGTCCCGCTGCTGGAGATTGGCCTTTTGGTGGGGCAGGCTCGCAGCCTGCAGGCGGCCTCGTAGGCCGCCTGCCTCGAAGCTCTGGCTGGCTTTCTTGCAGGGCTTGGTGGCATAGGCTTTAGCCTGTGGAGGCGAGCGAAGCTCGCCTGCGCTGACACGAGTGTCAGCGCGGCAGGCAATGAGTGCCTGCGCCACGTCCCCGCGCCGGTTCTCCGATCTTGGTAACGACCCGCAGGGTCGTTCCCAGCGGGACTAAGAGCCCGGGGCAGCGCATGGCGCTGCCCTACGGCTAGAAGACGATCTTTCCCACGAGTTGCATATTAAATGGCTCGCCCGGCCCAAGCCCGGGAGCCCCATTGAAGTCCCCGATAGTGTCGTAGAGATAGCCGTTCGACCCCACCGACCCGGCTCCACTGGCCAGATTCTTCCGGTTGAAGACGTTGAACATCTCCGCGCGAAGCTGAATCGCCAATCGTTCGCGAATCGGAATGTTCTTGATCACCGACAGGTCGACATCGGCGAAGCCCGGCCCCACGAATAAATTCCGAGACAGATCGCCGTCCGGGTTCGTGGTACCCGGGCAGCCCGCCGCTCCCGGCACGCAGAACGCCGCCGGATTCACATACGGCTCGCCGACGCCCGGGACAAACGTCCGGTTAACGCCCTCGAACGGATTGCCAATGACGTTCAGCCCGGGGCGCTGCGTTCCGGCGTCGAAGTTGAACGGCTGTCCGCTGTGGAACGAGAACAGGCTGCTCAACTGCCAGCCGTGCGAGAGCCACTTCGGGCCGTGCGACGAACCGGGTATGTCGTAAGTCAGGAACGTGGTGAAGTTCAGGCGTGTGTCGAAATCGCTGCTCCCATACTCCTGGGCCAGGTTGAAGCTATCCAATGGGATCACGCCGCGGTACTCGGTGACATCGTCCAAGGCGTGCGACCAGGTAAATGCAAGCTGTCCGGTTAACCCGTGCCAGGACCTGATCTTGAGCGTGCTCTGCATCGCGTTGTAGTTTGAGTTACCCATGCTATTGAGTTGGTAAATGGAGCCGATGTTCGGATATTCGGTATCGTAGCTGCCATTCTGGTTGAGATTCAACATCACCGAACTCTTGTGCCCCAAGCTGCCGACATAGCCGACTTGCCACACCACGGCGTTGCCGAAAGCCTTCTCGATATTCAGGCTGTAGTTGAAGAAGTAGGGTGTGCGGAAATCCTGGTTGACGGAGTATACGTTATAGACATTGCTGCCGCAGCCGCTCAGAGTTGGGCAAGAAGTGATTCCGGGGAAGATATACTGGCCGGACTGCCAGGTGTAATTCGAGAGGCTGTAGTTGTCGACCGGTTTCGGCCCGATCGGATTGTCCTGTAGACCATCGGCCCCACTCCCGCGGTAGTCCAGGAACGGATTCATGTTGATCTGGTCGTAGAACACGCCGACTCCTCCGCGCACCACAAGATCGTTCTTGGATGTGGGTTGGTAGGCGAACCCGAGGCGTGGCCCAAAATTATTCCAGTCCGCCGGAAAGATGCGGTTGATCCCATTTCCCTGAACCTTCAGACCTTCCCCTGGAATGAAGACCGCCAAGTCCTGGTTGACACTATACAGGGGTCCCATATAGTCGTAGCGCAGTCCCAGATTGACATTCAGGTTACGTGTGACCTGCCAGTTGTCCTGGGCGAAGAAATCGAAGCCGTTGACACGCACAAACCGTTCCGGATCTCCCACGGCGATGTCGGATGCGGAGACGTAGCCGGCCAGAAAATCGGCGAGCGCCAACACATTCGAGCTAACGGCCGTATCCGCCGCCCAAGGTCCTTGTGTTCCGTCGAACGAAAAACTGCCCAGGGAGCGCCGGTGATAGAACTCATCCACCCGGCCCTGCCGCACCTCCGCGCCAAAACGGAACTGGTGCTTGCCTGTGATGTAGGAAGCGATATCCGTGAGATGGCCGGTAGGATCGCTGCGGCCTTCCGGAGGCGTGATGCCGACCTGGTCGAAGCCGGCGATTTGAATATTTGGCGCGCCCATGATGGGGTGTCCGTTAATGGAGGCGTCCGGACTGGTATACAGGCCCAAGGCCTGGCTGTCGAAGCTGTTGTTGGAGTCGTGGAACACCTGGTTGAAGTAACTGATGCCGAACAGCAGTTGGTTAGTCAGTTTCTCGGTGAAAACCGAATTCAAAACAGCGGAATAGTTCTGCACGTGGAGCGGCGCCACTTCAAAGTAGTATCCCAGGTTAGAACTCGCCGTGGCCAGCGCCAGGCTGGCGCCCGGAGGCTGGGTCTGGCTGCCTTCTCCCGCGAACCAGTGCAGCGAGAAATGGTGTTTGGCGTTGAAGTTATAGTCGAACTTGACGACACCGTTCAAGCTGTACCCGGTCCCCGGAACAGTCGCGAAATAGTTATTGACGGTTGCGGGAAGATTGAGGATAGAGCTGGGCCAGAGCGTCGACAGCAGCGTCTGCGACAGTGGATTCACCGGGATGCTGTATTGCTTCAAAACACTCTCAGCCTGGCCGACCCACGCCGTGGACGGTTCGGTGGATAAGCCCGTAAGGCCGAAAATATACTGCTGCTTCTCGAAAGCGCCGAAGAAAAACGCTTTGTCTTTGACGATCGGGGCGCCCAGGCTCACCCCGTAATTCTCGTTGCGCAGCGGCGGCGCTTTCGGGAAATCGGCCGTGGGCACGAAGAAGGGCGAGTGAGCGGCATAGAATTCGTTGCGGTTGTAGTAGTACGCGCTGCCGTGCAGTTCGTTGGTGCCGCTCTTGATCGTGAGATTGACGGTGCCGCCCGCGTTGCGTCCGCCTTCCGCGTTCGACTGGGTCTGTGCCGAAAATTCGTCGATGGCGTCGAGCGGCATCACCACGCCCGCGATTCCCGATACTCCGCCTTGATTGACCGCCGGAATATTGTGCCAGAAGTCGTTGTTGTCGGTGCCGTCGATCTGCCAGTTCATCTGGTTGGCGCGCGTCCCGTTCAACGATCCAAAGCCGCCCACCGAGTAACCCGCGTAACCCGGCGCTATGGCGATCAACTGCGAGAAATCGCGCCCATTCATGGGAAGGTCCTGCAGCGCGGCGTCCGGGATGGTATCGCTCTGGGTGACAGTGGTGGTATCCACGGCAATGGCTGCCGCTGAAACCTCCACGGCCGTGGCCTGCTGTCCTACCTTGAGCGTGACAGGCAAGGTGTAGATGGCTCCCGCGGTCACCGGGACTTTATCCACGGTGACCGGCGAAAATCCAGCGGACGTAACCGCCACCTGATACGTGCCGGCGGGAAGGTCCTGAAACGAAAACTGGCCTTCGGCCGTGGTGGCCGTAGTGAGCACAATGCCGGTCCCCGTGTCGGTTGCCTTCACGACAGCGCCGGCCAAGGCCGCTCCGGTCTGGTCAGTCACCGTTCCATTGATGGAACCCCGGAATGTCTGTGCGTATCCGGAAGTAACAGCGCATAACAGCAATACACCACACGCGAGTAGGTGTCTCATATGTTCCCCTTTACGGTTGTGTCTCACTAGCCTGAAAATGATGGGCAGCCTGACAGCAGGTAGAGGCCCAAAACTTGAAAGCTGGTATTCAATTGCGATTCTTCAAGAATATGCGTCAACCGTGACGCCCACCGATACGATCAATGGAAGGCAAAACACTGGCAGAATATGATTTGTTGTAACAACCGCTATTGGCGGAAACCATCGCCCGCCAGTAGCTTCTCTAACGCGGAGATATCGTGGTGCAGGGCTCTATCCCCATCGAGCGGCGCCGACACCGCCCGGATGCGATCCCGGACCCGTTCTATGGGCAAGCTGCTCTTTAAGGGTCTCAACAAATCAAGCGCGCGCGAAGCGGACAAAGCTTCAATGGCCAGCACGGCGCGGGTGTTGCGCACGATATTTTTATATTTTAGCGCAGAAGTCATGCCCATGCTAACAAAATCTTCTTTATTCCCACTGGTGGTGATGGATCCCGAGGAAGCCGGATGCGAAAGCACGCGATTCTCCGCCACCAGCGCGGCCGCCGTTACCTGCGCCATCATCAGTCCCGATTCCAGGCCGGGGTGGCCCGCCAGAAAGGGCGGTAGCTCCTCGTTGAGGGCCGGGTTCACCAGCCGGTCGATGCGGCGTTCGGAGATGCCGGCCAGCGCGGTGAGCGCCACTGCCAGATAGTCCAACTGAAATGCCAGCGGCTCGCCGTGAAAATTGCCGCCGGAGACGATTTCGTCGTCGAGCACCAACGGATTGTCGGTGGCCGCGTTCAGCTCAATGGCGAAGATCCGGCGCGCCTCTGCCAGCGAATCCCGCACCGCGCCGTGCACCTGCGGCGCGCATCGCAGCGAATAAGCGTCCTGCACCCGCCGGCAAGTAATGTGCGATTGCCGGATCTCGCTGCCTTCCAGCAGTTGCCGCAGCCGGGCGGCGCTCTGGATCTGCCCGGGATGCGGCCGCGCGGCATGCAGCCGCGGATCGAACGCGCGCGGAGTGCCGCGTAAGGCGTCGAGCGTCATGGCGCAGATCACGTCGGCGGAGTCCGCCAGGATCTCGGCCGCCGCCAGTTCCAGGCAACCGATGGCCAGCATAGCCTGTGTGCCGTTGATCAGCGAGATGCCTTCCTTGGCGCGCAGCGTGAGAGGCTGCAGACCCGCGCGCCGCAGGGCCTCGCCGCCCGCATAGACCGCGCCTTCGTACTCCGCTTCGCCTTCGCCGATGAGCACCGCGGCCATATGGGCCAGGGGCGCCAGATCGCCGCTGGCGCCAACGCTGCCCTGGGATGGCACCCGCGGCGTCACCCCGCGATTCAGCAGATCGCACAACCGCTCGGCCACCACCGGCCGGATGCCCGAATAACCTTTCGCCAGCACGTTGGCGCGGATCAGCATCATGGCCCGCACTTCCTCTCGCGCCAGCGGATCGCCGACTCCGGCGCAGTGCGAGCGCACCACATTGCGCTGCAACCGATCCAGATCGGAAGCCGCGATCCGCACATCCGCCAGCAGCCCGACGCCCGTGTTTACTCCGTAGACCGGCGCGTCGCCCTCGGCCAGGCGCTCCACGACCCGGCGCGAGCGTTCCATCTTCTCTACCGCATCCGCCGCCAGCGCCGCTTCCGCGCGGCCCCCGGCCACTGCGCAGACTCCTTCTATTGTGAGATGCTCTCCATTCAATTCCATCGCGTAACCATTGTCCCCAATCCGGAGCCGGTAATAGTAACGGGGTAAAATCGTCTACGGAATATGCGCCTGCTGTGGGTGTGCCTGATGGCCTCGTGCGCCGCCGCCGCGGAACTGCCTAACGTGGTCTTCCTCGAGCCGGCCGGGAAGGTGAACACGGCGTCCGCCGAGATCCGCGAGAGTATGCCGCTGTACCGGCGCGTGGCCGACGCGTCGAAATACGAGAAATGGCTGCATAACGAATCGGCCGAACGTGCGCTGCGTCTGTACGGGCAGGCGGCCCGCATCGCCGCGCCGGGCGCGAATGTGCCGGATTACTACGTGGCGCTGGTGCCGGGCGGCAATCATGCAGCCGTTGGATTCCGTTTGGAGACGGCCGATGGCGTGAAGGAATATCCGCGCACGGCATACATCCTGCTCGAACCGGGACCCGAATGGTTCGAGACCACCATGTATCACGAGACCGGCCATGTCGCCATGGACATGCTGGCGGGCGGGCGGCGCCTGGACGGGCTGGAAATCGCCTCCATTCCCCACAGCACCGCCGCGCTCTCGGACCGCACCACCGCGTTCAGCGAAGGCTATGCCATTCATCTGGAAACCCTCGCCGCCCATCTGGCCCGAGGCGAAGGACTGCGCTGGCGCTACCAGCATCGCGCCGTGGGATTCGGAGACGCGCCCTATCGCCAGAACGAGTATTACCACGGCGCGTCCGATCTGACGACTTTCTCGCAAGACCTGGCGCGCTACTACGACGTGCGCGAAAACTATTTCGCATTCGAGAGCGCCTTCCACGGACCGGATTACCTGCGCGTGCAGTTGGAGAAGGCGCGCGATTTTTCCACCCTGCGCGACGCGGACCAACTGCTGCAATCGGAAGGCTTCTACGCCAGCTTCTTCTTCCTGTTCGCCATGCGCGGCGCGGACCTGCCTACCGAGGAAACCGTAGCCCAACGAGAGGAGAAGATGCTGCGCGCCATGGCGGCCACATTCGCGGCGGTGAAAACGGATATTTCCACGCCTTGGCTGCTCGATGTGGCGACCGCATACATGCGCCTGTTTCCCGAGGAGCGCGCCGAAATCGTGGACGCTTTGAACGATCTGAGCCACGGCGTGTTCGTCGATCCGGGCGCGGCTGCGCTGTGGCGGGAGCATTATCTGGCGAGCCTCCGGCTGGACCTGGAACATCTGAACCGGGACGCCATCAATGCGGCGCGCAAGCGCTGGCGCGAGCAGGTCATGGCCGATCCGCAAGTGCTCTACTCGCGCATCGGGCCGGAGATCGTTTGTACGGTACCCGCCGTCAGCGTGCGGCTGGTGGCCTTCGGTGAAGATGCAGCGCTGCGCTTCGACGTGAATACAGTGCAAGAGGGCATTCTGCGATTGGTGCCCGGAGTCTCGGAGGACGAGATCGCGCGTTTCATCGCGGAACGCGCCAAAGCGCCATTTTCCAGCGCCGGCGATTTCCGCGGCCGCCCCGCTTTGCGCGCCGCGACGCTGGCCAGCCTGCATATGTGATCATTTTGCGCTGCGAATGCCGTTGGCCCCGATTCTGCACGAATTGGAGGGCGGGCAATTCTGCCCGCAGCCGGCTTTCAGCCGGCTCGGCCGCCTAACAGGCGGCTGCGGCCATGATTGGCCGCCCCACAAGAGGTTTCGATGGCATGTGTGTTTTGGTCGATGGGGAATCCGCCTATGAAAAATATTCCCCGAAAGTGCCGCGGTGGATTCCGCGGTTGCGCCGCTCCGCCGATTCAGCCCTCTCGCCAGGGAAGCTGGTAGAATAGCCAAGACACAGGCCGCACGGCCTGTTTTACCTATCTATGGCGCGAAAAGCGGCGGTAATCGGAAGTGGCGGACAGCTCGGCGTGGAACTGGTCCGCGAGTTGACCGAGCGCGGATACGACACCATCGGATGGGACCGCAACCAACTGGACATCGCCGATAACCAGCAGGTGGAAAGCGTGCTCACCCCGTGGGATCCGGAGATTGTCTTCAACGCCGCCGCCTACAATCAAGTGGACGTGGCCGAAAGCGAACCGCAGGCGGCTTTCCTGGTGAACGCCCTCGCGGTGCGCAATCTGGCGCTAGCCTGCCGGCAACTGGACGCGCACTTCGTGCACTTCTCAACGGATTACGTCTTCGACGGAGCGGCCGGCCGGCCGTATGTGGAAAGCGATTCAACGCACCCGTTAGGCGCTTACGGAGTCTCCAAACTGGCCGGCGAGCTTTACGCGCAGGCTTACCTGGATGCGCCGCTGATCGTGCGCACGTCGGGCGTCTTCGGCCCGGGCGGATTGCGCACCGCGCGCGGCAATTTCGTGGAAGTGATGCTGCGGCTGGCGTGCTCCGGGCAGCCCATCCGCGTAGTGGAGGATCATGTAGCGTCGCCCACCTACGCGCCCTTGTTGGCCGCCCGCACCCTCGATCTGGTGGATCTGGGCCAAACCGGCGTGTTCCACATCGGCGGCGGCACGCCTACTTCCTGGTATCGCTACGCGCAGTCGATCTTCGCCGTGGCGCGGCCGGCCCAGGCCGTGGAACTGCATGCCACCAGCGAGCGCGAATACCGCACCGCCGCGCACCGTCCTAAGTTTTCGGCGCTATCGAACGCCAAGATGGAGAGCGCGGGACTCGATCCGATGCCGCCGCTCGAAGACGCGTTGCGCCTGTACTTCGCGGCGCGCGAGAAGCTGGTCCTGCGTCCCGGGTAACCGCAGCCGGCTTTCAGCCGCGGTTTGCTCTCCGAAGAGCGGGCCTGCGAGGCCCGCGCGGGATGCGAGCCCGCCCCACGAAGGCATGTCAGCTCTTCTCGGGCTTAACCGCGTAGTAGCCTTTGCGCACCTGCACTTTCAGGTTCTTGTCCGCCACCTTTACCACCAGTTTGCGGAACCGGCCGTCCTGTTCCAGATTGCTCGACGTGTAGGCGATGGAATACTGGCTGCGCATCTCGTCCTGCAGTTCCTTGAAGGCGTCGTCCAGGGTGTGTCTGCGGTCCACTTTAAACACCCTGCCGCCAGTTTCGCCGGACATCCTTTGCAGCGCGAAATCGCTGACGCTGCCAAACGAAAACGGGCCGTACGCGCTGGGATCCGCGTAGTCGATGCTATAAATGACTACGTCCGACTTCTGCGCCGCTTCGATGGCTTCCTCGATCTTCAGTTTGCTGCCCTCGTCGATGCCGTCGGTGATCAATACGATGACCTTGCGCCCCACCTCGGCGCGCAGCTTTTCGTTCGCCGCCAGATAGACTGCGTCGTACAGCACCGTGCCGCGCGGCTGGCTGATGGTCGGCACCGGGCCCGGCCCGAAACCGCCCACCCCGGAGTTCACCTGCAATTGCGAGAGCCCCGCTTGCAGCAGCTTGGGCGAATTCGTGTAGTCCTGCAACAGCTCGGAATCCTCGCCAAAGCTGATCAGGAAGGCTTCGTCCTTCTTGCGCAGCACCTGCGAGAAGAACTGGTGCGCGGCATGCTTCTCGATATCCAGCAGGTTTCTCTGGCTGGCGCTGACGTCGATCAGCAGGCCGATGGTCAGCGGCAAGTCGGTTTCGCGCGTGAAGTATTTGATGGTTTGCTGCTTGCCGTCTTCGATGACGGTGAAGTCGTCCTTCGTCAGGTTGCCGATGAGGCCGCCGTGCTTGTCATGCACCGAAGCCAGGATGTTGACCAGCGCCACCTCAACGGAAATGGCGGGCGGCGGCGGTTCTTCCTCCGGCTTGTCGGCGGGCTTCTGCTGCGGCCAGACGGGCGGCGCCAGCAGGATCAAGGATACAATTGCGCGCTGAAGCGCGACGTTGGTCAGGGCCATAAGGGTTACAATGACGGACGTGGCTGCCAGCAGCCCTGTTACAATAATGCGCAAAGCCATCCGCCATCTGCAAGCGGCCGATCCCGTGCTGGGCGGCATCGTCCAGCGCGTCGGCGCTTATCGCATCGAATTTCGCGATCCGGACTTCGAGACGCTGGTCAAGTCCATCGTATACCAACAGCTTAGCGGACGCGTCGCGCAGGTGATCTTCGAGCGCCTGGTGGCCGCGGTCCCCGGACGACTGCTCACGCCGGAAAACATCCTCGCGTTGCGCCCCGCCAGGATGCGCAAGCTGGGCCTTTCGAAACAAAAGACCGCTTACATCCGGGATCTGGCGCGCCACACCCGCGAGGGTACCGTCGATTTCGCCGCGCTGACCGCGCTCCCGGATGGCGAGGTGATCGAGCGCCTCACCATGGTGAAAGGCGTGGGCGTTTGGACCGCCCACATGTTCCTGATCTTCGCCCTGCGCCGCCACAATGTGCTGCCCACGGGCGATCTGGGGATTCGCTCCGCGATTCAAAAGGCATACGGCCTTCCGGAGTTGCCGAAACCGGCCGAGATCGAAGCGATGGGCGCGCGCTGGCATCCCTACTGCACCGTGGCCGCCTGGTATCTTTGGCGCAGCCTGGAACCCAATGCCAACCTGTAGTCGGACGTTCCGATCAGGATCGGAGCACGTATGGTTTTCCCGTCAAAGCACACACCCGCTGCGTGCCGAGGATGCGTACTCGCGTAATTCTGCGCGAATGTGCGGCTCACGTTCGAGAAACTCGTCGATAATGCTCCGCACCGCCTCAGCCTGCCCGCGATGGTACCAGTGACCAAGCCCGTGGAGAGCGCTTTCCTGGCAAGCAACGTGGCCGATCGCCAGACTGGATCGCATCACCGCCAGAAGTGCCGAACCGGGCGTGGCATACCAGCAATCGAAATCCCACCACATATAGCAGGCCAAGTTCAACGGGCTCCCTGCTTCGCTGAGATGCCCCAAAACAGGCCTGCAGCGCACGGCAAAGAACTCCCGGAATAGTATCTCGAAAGAGCTAATGACGCGCTGACGCAATGCCCATTCAATCGAATCGTCCCCCAGAACAAACAGAACGTTGCCGCTCAGATCCCAGAATGCCCGATTGAGTCGTTCGTCGGAGTACGGGGCCAACCATGCCGCGCAGTTTTCGAACAAGGTGGCCAATCGCTGCAGAGTAATGAGGTCCGGCCCACAAAACTCATCGAGCTCGACGAGCCTCGCGGCGCCGGTGTTGGCGGTTTCGCCAAAAAGCCGGTCCATCCATGCCTTCATCTCCAGTTCCACGTATCCTACGATTATCGACGAATCCGATTATCGGCGAATCCTGGCTGCCGGCGGCTCGAAAGCAACGGGAAGATAACGGAGCCGCGCTCGACTTGTTGATGAAAGCCCTCGCGACACTTCCGACAGAGCGCCAGTGCAAAGCATCGAATGGAGTGGAGCCACCCTCCGGGCTTGAACCGGGCTAATTACGAATGTGGGGATCACGTGTTTCATACCATCCTCCTTGTTTGTTGTGCGCAGATTGCGTATAGTTGGAGTTCATGGCGAACGCGCCGATGACGGTCGTTGAGACTCGAGCGTTCCTGCGGAAGGCGAGCCGCCAATGTCCGGTTCGGCGCGGGCCGACCTGGTGGCTATCATCGGCGCCAATCCGGAAGCCGGAGAGATCATCCCGGAAACTGGTGGCGTGCGGAAACCCCGGTTGCTTTTGTCGGGCATGGGTAAGCGTGGCGGCGCCCGCGTGATCTACTACTATCACAACGAGCAACTTCCAATTTTCCTGCTCTCTGCGTATGCGAAGAACAGGAAGGAGAACCTGAGCGAAGCCGAGCGGAATGCAATGAAGAAACTGGCGCCGGCTCTCGTCGCGGGTTATCCGAAGAAGGCATAGGAGATCTGAGATGGTTACAAAGAAAACACCCAGGGCCGCGAAGAAAACGGCGGGCGCGCGGAAGCGTCAGACAGTCGGCGAAAGCATCATCGAAGGACTGCAGGAGGCGATCGCGTGGACGCGCGGCGAGAATAGCGATGTCCGCTTCACGCTGCTCCAGGTACCCGAGGTTGACGTGCGCGAGGTCCGGACAAAGATGGGTCTCAGCCAGGCGCAGTTCGCCACCAAGTTCGGTTTCCCGCCGGCAACCTTGCGCAACTGGGAACAAGGCCGGTCGCGGCCGGACGCTCCCACGCGCGTGCTGCTGGCAGTGATCGCCAAGCATCCGGAGGCGGTAGAGGATGTACTACGGAAAGCGAGCTGACCGCTCAAACTAACGCCAGCTTCGTGCAACCGGCGTCCGCGATCCTAATAACCCACCCTAACGTTTGCCGGTCCGCCGCGGGAGCGATTGCCACGACGCAGGTGCACTAGATTGAAGCCGTCCGGCCCGTGGCCGACTAATCGCGGACGTCGCCTGATTTCTTCCGCGCGGCAGGTTTGTCTGCCTGGAGACTTGACCCATGACTTGGGACCCCGGAACGTATTATGCAGCAACCGCTCTGAAGTCTTGTGTTTAGTGTGAGTTATGGAGCCACCCTCCGGGATCGAACCGGAGACCTGCTGATTACGAATCAGCCGCTCTACCAACTGAGCTAGGGTGGCCCGTGCTTTCGATTCTACCAACTTGCGGGGAATTCCCGCAATTG